>OY970354.1:0-829201 GCA_963718515.1 uncultured bacterium
GCCTAGGGGGCTATCACCCGCTCTGGCGCCGCTTTCCAGACGGCTTTGGCTAACAAAAGATTTTTTTACTCCTCCACCTCCGTATGAATAACGAAGAGTACGCCACCACCCAAGAGGTGGTTTTATAGCGCGCCCTGCGTTATTCACTGGAGAGCGTTTTCTACTAAACCCCAAGGCTGTGATAAATCACAACCTTAGTTTGGGCTGTTCCCTGTTCTCTCGCCGATACTTGGGGAATAACTGATTTGTTCTTTTTTCCTCCACTTACTGGAATGTTTTACTTCAGTGGGTACGCGAATCGATTGCTCGAAACAATTGAGGGTTACTCAACTAGGTTTCCCCATTCGGAGATCCCCGGATCATAGGTTGCTACGCACCTCCCCGAGGCATATCGTTGCTACGCCGCGTCCTTCATCGCCTTTTCTAGTCTAGGCATCCACCGTTCGCCCTTATTTGCCAACCATCCCAATGCTGACTTGCTTGTGATGTACACCCCTTTGCAGGGACGGCGTTCTGGTCTGCTGACCAGCCGCCTTGGCGCTCGGCACCTTCGTGCCTCCGCGACACCCTTCAAAGGGGTGTACATCACTCGCCGTTAGTGATAAAGAAATTATCACCAACGTCTTGACCCTGTCCGTCACGAGAAATTGACTACATATGCGTATGCAGCGATCGGGCTTACGCCCGACCTAATAGTGACACAGGGTCTCCATATTATGTCCTCCGACTCTACAATTCGGAGTTCCGCCAAAAACTGGTGGATGATATTAAGTAACTTCTCCACGGTCGCGAGACCGCGTAAGCTACCAAATAGTCAGAAAAAAAATCAGCCGCCTGGCGGCCGTTCCATCGCGCAAAATACGCGGGGTCAGCCGTCTTGCTGTGAAAGATTTAGTGTCTTTACCATTCGTATCTTAGGGATAAGTATACTCGGCCCGCGGACGGTGTCAAGGGGGGGTAAAAAAATCAGAGAAAACAAACACCCCTTTGCCGAATTATTCTTATCACGAGGCAAAGGGGTGTTTGTTTTCTCTGGTCGGGCCGCCGGGAATCGAACCCGGTCTTTACGCACCCGAATCGCACGTACTACCGGTATACTACGGCCCGTAGATACCAAGGTATTTAAGCGCGTTTTGGAAAAGAATTCAACCAATCCTCCCAGGTTAGAACATTACCTTTAACAAGTGAAGAAGCCGGTCCGACTCCGGTCAGGTCAGGTCCACAGCGCGGAAAGTATTTATTTACTCCCCGTTGTTCCAAATCCGCCGCGTGTCTTGTTCGGCATCTCGTCCACTTCGCTCCATTCGGGATGGGAGATATTTACGAACGTACCCTGCGCGATGCGTTCCCCTTTTTCGATCACGACCGGCGCGGGGGAAAAATTATAGTATGCCGCTTTGATCTCGTCCTCGTTGCCGGAAAAATCCGGATCGATGATGCCGATGCCGTTCGCCATCATCAAACCTTTTTTATGCGTGCCGCTCCGGGCCGCAACCAACAAAAAATGGTCGGCGGGCGCTTCGATCGCTACATTCAGCGGAACATAGCCGATCTTCCCCGGCTCGATTGTCACCGCCTCACGCGCGGTCAGGTCGAATGCCGCCGCGCCCTCGGTCTGGCGCTTGGGCAATGGCAGGTCTTTGTCGAATCGTTTTATTTTTATGTTCATGATGGTGTTTGTGGTAATTACTTCACGTGATGCTTCTCTTTTATATCATTATCCATTTCCATTTCCGCCTCACGCTTTTTTTTCTGCGCTTGCGCAAAGAGTCCGCGCAATTCCGCATCATCCAACTTATTGAACTCCTTCGCCCGCTTTTGCAAATATTTTTTCTCGTTTTTCGCCGGATCATCGATCACTTCTTCCATAAGTGCGTTCAGGATCCAACCGACGCGCATGGACTGGGGCAGGCCGAGGAGCGGCATCAGCTCATCGCCGCCGAGCGCGAGCATCTTCGGCGAAAGCGGATCACGCTTTACCTTCTCTATCATAAAGAGCAAATGGCGCAGACGGTACGGCATCGCTTTTTTGACGCCGGAGCCGATCCGGTCCGCTTCACGAACTTTTAATAGATCGTCGATGTTCTCCGGACCGACGCGAACCACGAACCGCCGCACGCCGGCAGGCGAGATGACGCCCGTGTCGTAATAAAACATGTGCGAGCGGATGAGATGTCCGACAGCCTCCACAAAATCTTTTGGGAAGCGCAGTCGGTCAAGCGCTTTGACCGCCATGCGCGCACCGACGTACTCATGCTGGTAGAACGTCGAATCGGGTCCGTCACCACCTTTCACCTTCGGCTTCCCCACGTCGTGGAGCAACGCCGCCATACGCACCACGAGCGAGTAATTCTCGCGCGCGGTGTACTCGAGCGCGCGGACGTTGTGCTCGAACACGGTGTAAATGTGATGCTTGTTCTGCCCGACGCCGAGCCCCTCGCGCAGTTCCGGCAAAACGTAGCGAAGCAGGTCGAGCTCTTCCAATAAGATGATGCCTTTCCCCGCGTTCGGCGTCATCAAAATCTTCACGAGTTCATCGCGCACACGCTCTTTTGCAATCGACTCCAATCCGCCCGCGAGTTTGACGATCGCGCGGCGCGTGTTCATCTCGATCTCAAAATCCAGTTCCACAGAAAATCGCACCGCACGCATCAAGCGCAATGCATCTTCCGAAAACCGTTCTTCCGGGGCGCCCACGGTGCGGATCACGCGGTCTTTGATGTCGCGCTCGCCGCCGAACGGGTCGATCACGTCGCCCTTCAAATTCATCGCAAGCGCGTTCACGGTGAAGTCGCGGCGCGAAAGATCGTCCTCTATATTAGAGGCAAACTTCACTTCGTCCGGATGCCGCTTGTCCGTGTATTTCCCTTCAATGCGATAGGTCGTGACCTGAATGATGGCGAGCGCGGGATCTGCGGATTCGGTTTTGATACCCACGGTGCCAAAATCATTCTCGTACACGCTGTCGGGAAATAATCTCTGGATCTCCGCCGGCTTCGCGTCCGTCGCCACATCCCAATCTTTCGGCGCGCGGCCAATCAGCATATCGCGTACACACCCTCCCACCAGGTACGCCTCAAATCCCGCTTCCGCAAGCGTCTTTGAAATCGCTATGACCTCCACCGGAACCTCGCTCTTCTTCATTCTTTCATTGTACCCTAACGAGCTACCGCACGGTCGCGCCGAATTCCTCCGCGGTCTTTTTCTCCAATGTGTGATGCAATACGTCCACCTCCTCGTTCGTAAGCGTCCGGTCGTTCGCGCGGTACGTCACGCGGTAGGCGTAGCTCTTTTTATCCACGCCGAACTTTTCGTCGTTCGCATACTCGTCAATAAGCGCCACCTGCTCCACAAGATCGCCCGCGATGTCGCGCACAAGGTCAAAGTAATCGTTCGGCGCGAATGTTTTGGGCACGATAAAAGAAATATCGCGGACGACCGGCGGATATTTGCTGACCTCGACGAACTTCACGCCCATATGCAATTGCTTCTTGACACGTTCGTCCGCAGACCATAGTAATCGGATATCAGGCAACTCCATGCTGATGATGGCAAGGCGCTCGAGGCCAAAGCCGAAGGCCCAGCCATTATATCCCTCCAAACCAAAGTTCTTCATCACGCTCTTCTTTGGCATGCCGCCGCCGAGAATCTCGATCCACTGT
Source organism: uncultured bacterium (assembly GCA_963718515.1). Classification (GTDB taxonomy): domain Bacteria; phylum Patescibacteriota; class Minisyncoccia; order UBA6257; family 2-01-FULL-56-20; genus JAKAGE01. The sequence continues at coordinate 3,663 of OY970354.1, forward strand.
CCGTTCACGTCAACCTCCACCTGGAGCGACGGGTCGGTGTACGGAAATGTGTCGTCGAGAAAACGGTATTTCGTATCCGCCCCGAACAAACTTTTTACGATCTGGCTCAACGCATTGCGAAGGTCGTCGAGCGTCAATGTTTTTTCCGAATCCGGCACCATGTACAATCCCCCGAACTGATGGAAGATGTTCATGTGGCGCCGGTCGATCTCGTCCTTGCGAAATACTTTTCCATAGCAGGTGACGCCGAACGATTCGCCGCGCGCGATGCGCTCTTTCACTTCCGGCAACTGCAAATAGTAGTACCACATGACAGTGTCATGCGTGCGTAAAATATTTTTCTCGTCTAAATAATATGTGTCCGACTTGCTCCGCGCCGGATGGTCGGCGGCAAAGTTAAAAAGGTCGAAGCTGATCGCGGCCGGCACCACTTGCGGTATCACAACATTATCGAATCCCGCGAGCGCCGGTACGGCACACGCGCGTTCGACGATCTCATAGAGCGGACTGCCCGGCGTGCGCGAAAGATCCGGCATCCCGAGATAGCGCCGGATCCGCTCCGCCTCCGCATCGGTGCGCACCTTGAGCGATTCCAAGATCCTCATCTGCTCCTCAACCGGGATCGTATATTCCATAATGCTGATGGTATCAAAAAGGATGCCGAAGGGCAATTATTCCTATCACGAGGCGAGGAGCGGTTATTGGATTGAGTGGTGCCGACGGCAGGGATCGAACCTGCGACCTTGGCCTTATGAAAGCCCTGCTCTACCACTGAGCTACGTCGGCAATTGCACACTTACTATACAAAAAAAAGATTCGAACGCAAATATGGTACGAATTTTTTTCTTTCTCCCCTAATACTTCTTCTCCATCACCCCTCGGGTCAGTGCTCCAAAGAATCCAGTCGCGGGCGATATCCCATTGGCTTTCTGCCACTTGGCTAAGGCAGCGGCGGTCTTTGCGCCGAAATAGATGGCTTCATTGCCGGGAGATCCTGCACCGGTTGCTGCCACGGTATACCCGTTGTCATTCAGGAACATCTGCAGATTCTTTACGTCTTGCCCCGAGGATCCGATCGTGAGGTTTCGGGTGAAGGTTGCGACAAGCTGGGTGTTCAACTGCGTGATGAGGGACTCAAGCTCGGCAAGCAGGGTCTGTAAGAGGGCTTCAAGATCGGTTGATCCTGGAGGAACTGACTGGGTTGAGGATGAGGTTGAAGACGATGAAGAGCCAGAGCCACCAGAGCCAGAGCCTGATCCACCGCCCCCCCCGCCACCACCACCGCCACCACCTTGTGCCTGGTTCTCCACGTTCACAGTAATAGCGGTTGAGTTGGTATTGTCCGAAGTGTCCGTGGAAAGGGCAGTGATCGTATGATTCCCATTCGCAAGTGCCGTTGTATCAAGCGACTCAGTCCATGAACTTGTGCCATTCGCTGATGCATAGCTTCCTCCGTCAATTGAGATGCCAACACTCGCGACAGCCACATTGTCTGAGGCAGCACCGGAGATCGTGATCACACCCGAGACGGTTGCGTTGTTTGTGGGACTTGTGATCGCAATGGAGGGAGGAATGGTATCGCCTCCTGCTTGGGTCGTACCTGATACGGGAGATGACGATGAGCTGTTGTTGCCAGCGGCATCATAGGCGGAGACGGTGTACGTGTAGGTGGTTGAGGGGGTGAGGCCGGTGTCCGTGAAGTTCGTGGTAGGAGTCGTCCCTGCTTGGGTGCCATTGCGGATCACCTTGTATCCTGTGACGCCCACGTTGTCTGAGCTTGGACTCCAGGTAAGGGAGATGGTTGAGGTGGTGACGCCGATCACTTGGAGATTGGTTGGGGTCGTGGGGGGTTGGGTGTCAGAGGATGAAGCATTCTGCACGGTCACATTCACGGCTGAGGAGATCGTCTGATTGTTTGAGGTGTCTTTCGCCAGTGCCGTGATTGCGTGAGATCCATTCGCGACGCTGTTCGAGTTCCAAGCATACGTATATGGCGGGGTGGTGATGGGAGAGCCAATCAAGGTTCCGTCAATCCTGAACTGTACGGATGCGACGGCCACATTGTCTGATGCGGTTGCGGCGAGGGCGACGGTTCCCGAGACGGTCGCGCCATTCACGGGTGCGGTCATGCTGACCGTGGGCGGTTGCGTGTCCACAAACTTGGTTGATCCTTGGACCGGGGAAGATGCGGCAGAGTTGTTGCCCGCGGCATCGTAGGCGGAGACGGCATACGAATACGTGCTTGATGGGGTGAGCCCTGTGTCATTGAAACTCGTATTCGCGGTTGTGCCGATCTGGACGCTCGGGGTACAGACGCCAGCACAGCGGTAGATCTTGTAGCCCGTGACACCGACGTTGTCGACGGATGCGGTCCAGCTGAGCGAGATGGTTGAGGTCGTGGTTCCCGTGACCGCAAGATTGGTGGGGACGGTTGGCGGTTGGGTGTCAGGATTCGTGACGGTGACCGTGACGCTTGCGGAGGTGCCCACATTTCCTGCCGCATCGTAGGCCTTCGCCGATAGCACATGCGTTCCATTCGATGCCGTCGTTGTGTTCCAACTCCAGGTGAAGGGCGATGATGAGTCGGTGGCAACAAGGACATTGTCGAGATAGAACTGGACGGAGGTGACGCCGACATTGTCAGAGGCGGTGGCTGCGACCGTGATAGTGGATGAGACGGTGGCTCCTGAGAGCGGCGAGGTGATGGAGACGGTGGGAGGCTGGGTATCTTGATTTCCTGAAGTGATCGCGCTCACGGCTGATGACTCTGACGACGTATTGCCGTTCGTGTCATATGCGGCAACCGCATATGAATATGTAGTGGATGCAGTGAGTCCCGTATCCGTGTATGCGGTATTCCCCGTTGTTCCAACCTGGACGCTCGGAGTGCAAACGCCTGTGCAAGATTGGGTAATAACTTGAGTCCCCTTACTCGTGTTTTTATATGCGAATGTGAAGCGCGGCAATCGATTGAAGTCAGCCCGGCCAGCCTGAAAAATCCTGAATTGGCCAATTGTTCCCTGCTCCTCGGAGATACCATTGAAGTGAGGGCGACGGGCAGGCAGGATTCGGTGCTCATCAGATTCATCAGCACCAAGATGAAGGATGATGCCCGCGATGAACATTCCGGCTGTGAGCTCGGAAAACAATTCTTCTTGGAACGAAAGCGATATCTGGAACTTCGCGAGAAATATAACGAACTAAGAAATTCGGAGGGTCGCTATTATAGCGGCCCTTTCTCTTCCTCTATAAACTGGTGAGCTCCCCTCTCGTCTTCGGTCCCACCGCACCATAGCCAGTCGTGCTTGGCGTCCCATAGGAGACAATGCCTTCTTTAGTCTGGAATGCTTCGACTGCTTGCTCGGTAAGGGATCCATAGTATCCGGTGACATACTGGGGAGCAAGGTAACCGTCCGTGACAAGGATGCTTTGGAGGGTGTCTACCTGTGGTCCTGCATCACCGGGAGCGAGGTTCGTCGTGATGGATCCACTGGTGGTCGTGGGAGATGGTGTCGTCACGACAGGGGTCGTCGTCCCCCCTCCGATCTTTTGGTTGAGCGATGCCCTTGTAAGGGATCCTACGAATCCAGAGGTGGGAGAGATGCCATTCGCCGCCTGATACTCTGCGACTGCTTTTGCGGTAAGCGATCCAAAGTAGGTGGATTCATTGCCGGGAGAACCGGATCCTGTCTTTGCGATTGTGAATCCCCACTGATTGAGAAGGATCTGCAATTCTTTTACATCTGAGCCGACGGAGCCGATCGTGAGATTTCTTGTGAAGAGGGGGAGAGAAGAGCCAGATGATGGAGGAGGCGTTGTGATGGGAGGGGTGCTCACCGTTCCCCCAGGGATGAAGGTGAGGTTCGGGGAAGAGATCGTGGTACCGGCACCAAGAGAAACGGCTTTTACATCATAGGTCTTGCCAGGAGTGAGGCCAGCAAGATTGAAGTAGGAAGTTGCAAGGATGGGAGACTGCTGGGTGGAAGACCCATAGAAGAGAGAGGTTCCATAGAAGACCTGAGTGAGGGCAGGGAGAGAGTTCGTGACCATGATCTTTGCCGTTGTGGGAGTGGAAGTCACGATGACCATGCCGACCGTGAAGGGAGCGGTGTATCCACCGCCACCGCCACCACCACCTGATGATCCACCTCCGCCGGAACCGCCGCCACCAGAAGTGCCACCCCCTCCCCCGCCCGACGTCTGGGTTGCCTGGGTCGTGAAGGAAAAGTCTCCTGACGTGATGGGGGTGCTTGATCCAAGCACGGTTGCCGCGACATCAAAGTGGTATATCGTGCTTTGGGTAAGTCCCGTGAGGTTCACGAAGGTGGTCGTGAGTTCGGGAGAGGCAGACGTGGTCATGCCATAACTCGTATTCGTTCCGTAGTTGAGCTGAAGCGAAGATGTCCCGGTCGTTACAATGACGACCTGTGCGGATGTGTCGGTGATCTGGCTCACGGTGACGCTCGAGATGAGCGGAGGGGTCGATGTCGAGGTGATCGGCGCGGAGACGACGATGACCTGTTGCGCCTCTGCAGGCGGGGCACTCCCCCGCTCGACGATCACCTTGGTCGTGTAAGTGCCTGCAGTTTGGTAACTGCACAGGTTTGTGGCGACATACGGATTCTGATTGGTGGCATTCACGGTGAGGTCTGCGGGAGAAGTGACATTGGTGCCAGTGTCAGATCGGTTGCAATAGAAGATGTAATTGATGGTACCTTGTGCGGTGCCGAGTGCTGATGCCGTAAGCGAAACAGTTACGGGGGCAGTGCCGGTAAGAGGCGTTGCAAGGAGAGACGCGGTCAGGGTCTGGGGAACGTTGGCTACCGTAACGGATACATTGCCCGAGCTGCCGATATTCCCTGCGGCATCATATGCTTTCGTCATGAGGGAATGGGTGCCATTCGTAAGGGAGTTCGTATTGAGGGAGAAAGTGTAGGGAGATACGGTATCGTTTGATTGAAGAACATTGTCCACGTAGAACTCAACTTTGACCACGCCTACGTTGTCTGAGGCAGAGGCAGTAACGGTGATCGTGCTTGATACCGTGGCGTTGTTCAGAGGGGAGGTGATGCTTGTCGTAGGAGGGGTCGTATCTGCGGGGTTTCCTGTGGTGGCATTGATGCCTGATGACTGGGCAGAGGCATTCCCTGCGTTGTCATATGCAGAAATAGTGTATGAGTAGGTGGTGCTGGGGGTGAGGCCGGTGTTCGTGAAGGAATTTGTGGTGCTTGTCCCCACCTGCACGCCCCCTCTATATATCCTGTATCCTGCGAGGCCTGAGGTCGTCTGGCCATTCACGGTGGGATCGGTGCTTTGGGTCCATGCAAGAGAGATCGTGGAGGTCGTGATGTTTGATGCGGCAAGGCCGGTGGGGACAGAGGGAGGGGTCACGTCGGGGGAGGCGTTGTTCACGGTGATCGTGACGGTTCCTGAGATACCCGTGTTGCCTGATGAATCGGTGGCTTTTGCAACCAGGGTATGGGAGCCATTGGAGAGAGATGCGGTATTCAGAGAGTAATTCCAGTTTGTGGTGCCGGATACCGATTGATATGACCCTCCGTCAATTGAGAGGGATACGGATGAGACGGCAACATTGTCTGACGCAATACCAGAGACGGTGATGGTCGAAGAGACGGTGGCACCATTAGAAGGAGAAGATATCGAGATCGTGGGTGGGGTGGTGTCGCCTCCTCCGCCGCTTGATGGATCATTCTCATAGACCGCCTCGTTGAACTCGCGGATGTCAGGAAACTTGAAGGTTCCTCCACTGCAAGAACCTGGGTTCGAAGCCAGAGCATAACTCACGGTCCCTGCTCCGGAATTGTTTGATCCGGTCATCAGAACCTCGGCACCTGTGGCCGTTCCCGCGCCAGCGGTTGCGCAGTTGCTGCCGCTCACCTGGAAACCGCCCATGATGTGAGTGCCGCCGGGGAGACCGCTTATGGTGAGGGTCTCCGTGCCGCCAGACCAACTTGATCCCGTGATGCTATACGAATTTTGATAGGAAGTGTCTATGGGAAGACTTTGATAAGCAAGCGCGGCGGGAATGTTGTAAGCATAGCCACCAATATTCTGGCCGCCGCTCACGTCAGGGCCGGCCGCAGGGAACGCAGGGATTTGGGTGGCGCTGCAGTTCGTCGGGAAAGTACTCCAGCCCATGCAAACTTTCCACCAACTGAGACCTGTGCCTCCACTGGGATGAGGAGTACAGTTCGTCGACGAATATCCTTGCAGGAAAAAAGAACACGGCAAAGCCTGAGTCGAGGGAACAGAATTATCAAAAGGCGCAGCGTTGCCCGAAAGAGTCGTGGGGACTTCTGACGTTCCGCCGCACGTGGTAGACCATCCAGGATCACTTGAGTTACCGCACCAGCGCACGCCCGCAGTTGCTGTATCGTAATTTCCCCACCGCATTAAGCTCGCCATGGCAAGCGGATCGCCGCGGCTGTCCACGTAGAAGATTGTTGAATATGCTTGGCCTTGATAGGTTCCACACTCGCCACTTCCAATGGCGTTGCCAACAACGTTATCGAATCGCGCGAAGGAACCAATATTTATTCCCCTAAAATTAACGGTTGTCTGATAAGGAGGATCCCAGCAAGAAATATAATTCCTAAACCATGTGTTCATGGAATGCGTTCCCCACGTATCGTCGTCTTCCGCTTCTCCGATTTGGTTGCCCTCCAACAGAATGAAGGCCGATCCAGCCGAATGCTGAAATTCACTGTTTTGAGGATAGCTCGTCTGAGAATCACGATTGTAGTTGTAAGCGATGACGTCTCCTTCATCGCTTCCCTCTCCTTCATCAACGATGCCACCTTGGACCAGATTGTTCATGATCAAGTCGTCAGAATCAGAGCCATTATTGATCGCTATAGTATCCGCATCATTCAGTGACGTAGGATCTTGCGAGTAAACATAATTATTCATAACAAGGCCACTCTTACTGCGGCCCCCCACACTGACATCACGATACGCCGCTCTGCCGATAATACGCAGGCCTTTGATCCAGGATGCATACGCCGGGCCTATGCCAATATCTTCATTTTGCCCATACTGCAACTTCACCGTCGCGTCTTCAAGCCCATTGCCGACGGCAATGTATGACGGGTCCTGCCAATTAAGCATCGCCGTGTTTGCATATGACCAATTCGGCATATAGAGGCCGGGGCTGAAATTCACGGTATACGTACCGTCACCGTTATTGGTAACCGCCGTTATGCGAACCATCTGCATCTGGAATTCCGGGAGGCTGTCGGTTCCTCCACTCAAGTCGCATGCCGAGTCCAAGCCGCAGATAAATAAGCCGCCGTTATCAACGTGCGATCCCGTACAAGGATTGCCGCTGAATCCCGTATCGCATTGCGTGAACCACGCAAGATTGCCCACCGTCAGTAAATTCGCTGACGTAACCGAACCGATCTTCACCGACGTTGCTCCCGGGGAAAAATTGGAGTCCGAGGTCAACGTGCCCTGTCCCGCTCCAGAAGAACCGCCCATCTGGATAAAAATATTATTTCCCGTCACGTTGAGCGTAGTACTCATCGGACCACTGCCGCGCACCGTGACTTCGTTATGACCGTAGATATAAAGACTGGTTGGAATATTAAACGTACCAGGCGCAAGAAGGACATAGGTGCCAGGCGAACATCCGGCAATGGCGTTACTAATATTTGTGACGTCGGTACCATCGGTCTGCCCTGATGGATTAACAGTTTTACAATATGTCCTCACGGGCGGCGTCCAGGGATTCGGCGTGGTCTCTCCGTCGGGGAGCGTTGCAGGAAGTCCTGCGGTGCCCCAGTTGATGGCGCGAGATGATGCAAGGATGTTAGACCAGGAACCTGATCCCCCTCCTCCCCCACTCGCTTGGGTTGTAGCACTCGCACTGGCTGATTGGGAAGAGTTGTTACCGGCAGCATCATAGGCAGAGACGGTATAGGTGTATTGGGTGGATGGGTTAAGACCTCCATCGGTGTAACTCGTGGTTGGGGATGTTCCAATCTGGACGCCTCCTCTGTATACCTTATATCCCGTGACACCAACATTGTCGGTGCTTGGACTCCAGGTGAGGGAGATCTGACTTGATGAGATAGCGGTTGCCTGGAGATTGGTTGGGACGCTGGGAGGTTGGGTGTCAGGAGGAGAGAATGAGACGCTGACCGTAGTGTTTGCGTTTACCGTGAGGGTGCAGACATTGCCACTGGTTGTTCCTCCGCAATTACTCCATGCGGTCGTATATCCGGAGTTAGGGGTTGCGGTGAGGGTGACGCTTGTACCATTGTTTATGACCATGCTGCAGGTGGATCCGCAATTGATGCCTGTGGGGGAACTAACCACGGAACCATTGCCACTGTTTGCGAGGGTGAGGGTGGAGGTGGTGGCACCGCCCGAGGCGGAGAAGAAGGATGCGACGTCAGCAACTTTTTGCGTGAAAGGATTTGTCCACGACCACGTTGTGCCGATGGAGGCATTGCTTGGATCAATAAGATAACCCACGCCAGCGGGATCTCCTTGGCATCCCGACATACCGGCGATTCCCAAAAACGTGAATCCGCTCGTTAGTGAAAAATTAGTCGCGGAGTAACATGTTCCCCCGCCAAACCCCGTGATGATGAGTTCCTGCGTAGAAGCGGGCGTGATAGAGCCTGTGTTGACAGACGTTCCATAGACCGCTGTGCTCGAACCGTTTTCAGCGTCGAAAGGATTCGAGGCGGTGAGTGTCCCCGCCCATGCAGAAACGTATAAACTTGGATATTGACCACTCCCACTTCTTGTAACCGTAAACGTTTGCGCGGAGTTCGTTTGCGGAGCGTACGCATAAAAAATTTGTGCGTAATTAGTCCCGTCGTTCACGGGGTTTAACGTGTACCACGTATTATTCATGCTATCCGAGATTGTTGAAGTCCCACTGTTCGTGGTAGCCACAACCACAATAAGGGAAGCGCCCGTGGTATTGATGCCGGGCGTCACCTGCGAAACCACCTGCCCCGATGCGCCGCCCGATGATATAAAAGTGATCGCGGCGTGACTCGCAGGGGCGTAGGAGAAGATACCAATCCCAAGCAGCAGGATGATGAGGTATTTCTTCATAAGTACTTTTAAGTATAACAAAATTAAAAGAGGACTCCCTAGACAGTCCTCTGTCTTGCTGGTCCGTTCTCCGCGCCTAGCTGGTGTGCGTTTCCGTGCCGGACGTCGTTTGGCGATTGAGCGTCATGGTCGTGACTTGCGTCGCGGCCGCGTGAGCGGTGGTTTTCTTCTTCATATACTTTCTCCGTGAAAGAAGTTAGGAGCCCCACAACTTGGTACTAAAACCACTATAGCATAGTCATTTTTCCACTTCAACTGAGCGCGAGATCGAAACTTTTATTACCACACTCCCGGTCCATCACCATCGAGATACCATTTACCGTTTATTTCATCGATCTTAATGGAGGTATTTCCGCACAAAATGACTACGTCGATGGCGAGCCGGATGAAAAACGAGAACTGCTCCAAGATTTACTCTGGAACCTTTCGTTCCATAACAAGATTGTACAGGATTTACAATACAAACCCGTCTTTGCGCTCATCGCAAAAACACCCAAACCGACCGATTTTGAAACAATGTTGCCGTACTCGGTCTTGGAATTTTTATAAGACCTCTTTAGGAGGCTTTACAAGGGTTCTTGAAAATCTCCTTTCTCTCTCATTTGAGGCGTCTCGGTCATAAGACATTTCAACCGCCTACGAGATTATTGCACACCAAAAGTGAAATTGGAGGCCCCCGAAACCGGAGACGTTTTCGAATGTAACATGATGTGAAAATGTGGCGTGGCGTCACTTTTTTATGAAGCCGTCCGCTGGACTTGTAAAATAAGGGGTCTTGGATGGCTGAAATGTGACGCTCCAAAATGTTACAAATGTTACAGTGGTTCGACTATATCAAAAGTTAACAAAGTTTACACAGAAATGGACGCTAAATTTAGCTGTAAACTTTTCAGAAATGGCACAGATGGCAGTCGTATGAGTGCTTTTTTGTGTGCCATTTCAATGTGCCAAAAACTAACAGATTGGACAAAGTGGACATATTAATAGCATCCTGGACGTGTCCATTTTGTACAAATACATGTCTCACTTTGAAAGATCGATGCCCATAAAATGGGGGTTTTTGATCAAATGAGACAAATGAGACATTTTTAACGTGTCTTGAGGGGTGTCTCATTTGCCACGCCGAGAACCTTAGTCACCTATGCTCCGCAAGTACGCTCTTGTGATGGGCCCGAAATATCCTTGCGCGGGTGTAATGCCCACCGTCGCTTGATATTCCGCAAGCGCAGCCTGCGTGATCAATCCAAAGTATCCCGTGGCTCCCACATTCGCCAAGGCCGTGGCGTCGGGGCCCACGTCTTTTGTAACGAGAAACTCCTGAAGACTGGTCACGTCTGCGCCGGTGGAACCGATGGTAAGATCGCGCGGGATTGCTGAAAGTTGGTAAGTTCCACTTTCTCCATTAAGATACGCATCCGTGCTTAATGGAATCGTAATTCCCTGCGCCTGAGCCTCCTTGAGAAGCGCTTGAAGCTCCGTGATGAGCAGATTAAGAAGCTCTTCCTGCGCTAACGTAGAGGAACCCGAGGTGCTGTTGCTGGAGATGACCGTAGAGGTCGCAGATCCCGTTGCGGAAGTAGGAGGGATATAAGAAGCTATGACGCCCGTGCCACCACCTCCCCCACCGCCGCCGCTTGAACCGCCTCCACCTCCTCCACCCCCTCCGCTTGCCGGCGCGGTTGCCGTAAAGGATTGATCCGCTTCCGAAACGGACGAACCGAATTGTACCGCGAGGTGGAACCAATAATTTCCCGCGGACGGCACTGTGGAATTCAGTACGGTATCAAAATTTTGTCCGGGCTGAATAAGTTTTTCATCGGTCGAACTGAAAATACTGCCGGATCCTCCGCACTGATCCGTTTCGTTATTGGTGACACACCACGTGTACGTATATTCGTACGCGGTGGCGCCTTCGTTGGTGATCCGTACCGCCGTGGAAATAGTTGGCGTCGTCAAACCCGAGAAACTTTGAATAAGAACCTGCGCCGGCGGTCCAGGCGTTGCGCTTACCGGAGACGTTGCGATCCCTTGTCCAACCGCGTTCACCGCCGATACGCGGAAGTCGTAAGAATTGCCATTGGCCAAGCCGGTCACCGTAATATCGGGAGTTGTGCTTGTTCCATCGCTGAACGGCGCCCATGTTCCTCCGGTCGACAGTTCATATTCAACGACATAATTAGTGATCGCGCTGCTGCCGGTCGAGGAAGGAGCCGACCATGAAAGTGCCACAGCGCTGTCTTCAACTGTTGCCGCAAGATTTGTCGGCACACCAGGAACTCCAGCCGGCGTCACGGAGTTGCTGGTGCCGGAAACCGTACTTGTGCCGACCGCGTTGGTCGCCGTCACGGTAAAGGTATACGCCGTGCCGTTATTTAATCCTGTCACCACGGCGGTGGTGCCGGTCGAGACTACGGAAATATTATTGTTTGATGTGACGGTGTAACTAATTATTGGACTGCCGCCATTATCTGCGGGCGCAGACCATGCAACCCCTGCACTTTGATTGCCCACTGACGCGGCAACATTGGTCGGCGCATCGGGCACCGTGGCCGGCGTCACGGAATTCGATGCTGCGGACGCAGTGCTTGTGCCAACTGAGTTCGTTGCCGTGACGGTAAAGGTGTACGGGGTGCCATTGCTCAAGCCGGTGATCGTGATCGGCGAAGCGCCGCCTGAGGCGGTGAAGTTGCCGACGTTAGAGGTGACAGTGTAGCTAATAATAGAGGAGCCGCCTGTGCTCGTCGGCGCACTAAAGGTGATCGTTGCTTCCCCGTTACCACCGGTCGCGCTGACGCCGGTTGGCGCATTCGGTGCGGCGGCGGGAACGACAGAATTACTCGTGCCAGAAAGCGTGCTCGTGCCGACCGCGTTCGTCGCCGTCACAGTGAAGGTGTATGTCGTGCCGTTATTCAATCCCGTCACGGTGATCGGACTGCCAGTGGAACTCGCAGTGAATCCTCCGACATTCGAAGTGGCAGTGTAATAAAGGATCGGCGATCCGCCGGTCGACGATGCGGTGAAGGTGATCGTCGCTTGAGCGACGCCGGCGGTAGCACTCACCGAGATCGGCGCGCTCGGCACCGTGGCGGGAATAATAGAATTACTTGATCCGGAAGAAGTGCTCGTGCCCGCGCCGTTCGTGGCGGTGACGGTGAATGAATATGTCGTGCCGTTCGTGAGTCCGGTCACTGTAATCGGTGACGCGCCGCCAGTGGCGGTGAAGCCACCAATATTCGACGTCACCGTGTAGCTTGTGATCGCGGAGCCACCGTTGTTGGCAGGCGCGGTGAACGTTATGGTCGCTTGGCCATTGCCACCGGTTGCACTAATAGAAGTTGGCGCGTCCGGCATGGTTGAAGGGGTCACAGAATTGCTCGTTCCGGAAATGGTGCTGGTGCCGACCGCATTGGTGGCGGTCACCGTAAACGTATATGTCGTTCCATTACTCAACCCGGTTATTGTGATCGGCGAGTTTCCGCCTGTCGCGGTAAAGCCACCAGAATTTGATGTGACGGTGTAGTTCGTGATCGGCGATCCACCCGTCGACGACGCAGTGAAGCTGACGGTCGCTTGCCCATTGCCACCGGTCGCGCTCACATTCGTCGGTGCGCTCGGCGTTGTCGCCGGCGTCACCGAGTTGCTCGTGCCGGAAATCAAACCTGTACCGATTGCGTTCGTTGCCGTTACGGTGAATGTGTATGTTGTGCCATTCGTCAGGCCGGTCACCGTGATCGGACTGCCGGTTGAACTTGCAGTGAATCCGCCGACATTCGAAGAGGCGGTGTAGTAAAGAATTGCAGAGCCGCCCGTGCTCGACGGTGCGCTAAAACTTATCGTGGCTTGCGTGCTCGTGGCAACGGCCGTCACACTCGTCGGTGCGCCTGGCGTGGTCGCCGGTGTCACTGAGTTTGATGCCGTGGACGCGGTGCTCGTGCCAACCGCGTTGGTCGCCGTCACCGTAAACGTGTATGCAGTGCCATTGCTCAAGCCGGTGATCGTGATCGGTGATGCGCCGCCCGTTGCGGTGAAGCCACCGGAGTTTGATGTAACTGTGTAGCTTATGATCGGTGATCCGCCAGTAGATGACGCAGTGAATGTTATCGTCGCTTCCCCATTTCCACCTGTTGCAACGACGCTCGTTGGAGCGCTTGGTGTTGTCGCCGGTGTCACCGAGTTGCTGGTGCCAGACGGAATGCTCGTGCCGACCGCATTGGTCGCCGTCACGGTAAATGTGTATGCCGTGCCGTTATTCAAGCCTGTTACGGTGATCGGACTGCCCGTCGAGGTGGCAAACGCTCCGGTGTTTGCAGTGACGGTGTAGCTTGTGATAGTAGAACTGCCAGTGTTCACCGGTGGCGCGAAGGTGATCGTGGCTTGCGTGCTACTCGCTGTTGCCGTGACGCTGGTTGGCGCATCGGGCACGCCCGCCGGCGTGACGGAATTGGATGCCGTGGATGTTGCGCTGATTCCAAACGCGTTCGTCGCCGTCACGGTGAAGGTGTATGTCGTGCCGTTATTCAATCCCGTCACCGTGATCGGACTGCCAGTGGAACTTGCAGCAAATCCGCCGACATTCGAAGTGGCGGTGTAGTAAAGAATTGCACTGCCACCATTCGTGTCAGGAACGGTAAAGGAAACCGCGGCTGCCGAATTGCCGCGAATGGCACTTACCGAAGTCGGCGCATCCGGCACCGTTGCCGGCGTCACGGAATTCGATGCAGTGGACGCGGTGCTCGTGCCAACTGAGTTCGTTGCCGTGACGGTAAAGGTGTACGCGGTGCCGTTGCTCAAGCCGGTGATCGTGATCGGTGACGATGTGCTTGTGGCAGTGAATCCGCCCACGTTCGAGGTGACAGTGTAGCTAATAATAGAGGAGCCGCCTGTGCTCGTCGGCGCACTAAAGGTGATCGTTGCCTGCGTGCTCGTAGTAACGGCTGTCACAGAAGTTGGCGCGCCGGGCACCGTCGCAGGCGTCACCGAATTCGATGCGCTCGAAGGCGTGCTTGTGCCGATTGCATTCGTCGCGATCACCGTAAACGAATAACTCGTGCCGTTGCTCAGTCCTGTCACCGTGATCGAGTTCCCGGTCGAGCTCGCGGAAAATCCTCCCGCGCTCGACGATGCAGTGTAGTAGAGGATCGGCGATCCGCCGGTGGACGACGCAGTGAACGTGATGGTTGCCTGACCATTGCCGCCGGTCGCGACGACATTCGTCGGCGCCGCAGGTACGGTCGCTGGCGTCACCGAATTACTAACGCCGGAGACCGAACCCGTTCCGATCGCATTCGTTGCCGTAACGGTAAATGTGTATGCCGTGCCGTTATTCAAACCCGTCACGGTAATGGGACTGCCTGTTGAAGTTGCAGAGATATTATTCGGATTCGAAGTGACGGTGTAGCTAATAATAGAGGAGCCGCCGGTGCTCGATGGTGCGCTAAAGGTGATCGTCGCCTGACCATTGCCAGCGGTCGCGCTCACGCTCGTCGGTGCACCAGGAACGCCGATCGGGGTGACTGAATTTGATGCGGTGGAGGACGAACTCGTTCCCGCCGCATTCGTTGCGGTGACCGTGAACGTGTATGTGGTGCCGTTGCTCAAGCCGGTGATCGTGATCGGTGATGCGCCGCCAGTTGCAATGAAGTTACCGATGTTTGACGTAACCGTGTAACTTGTGATCGGCGAACCGCCGGTGCTCGATGGTGCGCTAAAGGTGATCGTCGCTTGCGTGCTTGTGGCAACGGCTGTCACGGCAGTCGGCGCGCCAGGCACTGTCGCAGGCGTCACTGAATTGCTCGTGGCAGATGGCGTGCTCGTTCCCACTGCATTTGCTGCTGTGACCGTGAAGGTATATGTCGTTCCATTAGCTAAACCGGTCACGGTAATCGGACTTCCGGTCGAGGTGGCGCTGAACGTATTCGTGTTATCGATCGCAGGGGTAACGGAGTTTGATACAGTGGACGGCGAACTTGTTCCGGCTGCGTTCGTTGCTGTGATGGTGAACGTATACGCGGTGCCGTTGCTCAAACCGGTGATCGTGATCGGTGATGAGCCGCCGTTCGCAGTGAAATTACCGATGTTCGATGTGACAGTGTAATTTGTGATCGGCGAACCGCCGGTTGACGATGCCGTGAAGGTGATCGTTGCCTGACCATTACCACCAACTGCCGCGACATTTATCGGTGCGCTTGGTACAGTCGCCGGAGTCACTGCATTGCTCGTGCCGGAAGGCGTGCTTGTTCCGGCCGCATTCGTTGCAGTAACGCTGAACGTGTATGTGGTGCCGTTGCTCAAACCGGTGATCGTGATCGGTGACGATGTGCTTGTGGCGCTAAATCCCCCAATATTTGAGCTGACTGTGTAGCTAATAATAGAGGAACCACCCGTGCTCGATGGTGCACTAAAGCTTATCGTTGCTTGCGTGCTCGTAGCAACAGCCGTCACGCCGGTCGGCCGATCCGTTCACCGCAACCGCGCCTTCAGAATATGCGTTATAAATTGTTCCAAGATTTTCTCCCACAAAATCTCCGCCGTAAGCGATACCTCCAACAACACCAGCCGAAGTAGCGCCAGCAATTCCGCCGGTGCCTCCGGTGCCCGCAGATTGTCCGGCTCCGCCTTTTCCACCATTACCGCCTGTGCCGCCGGTTCCACCTGGCCCCCCGGCATGATTTCCAACACCAAGCGATCCATTACCACCAGTGCCGCCCACACCTCCTGCTCCGCCATTTGCTGCCAACGATGTTACCGTTCCCCCCGCGTATGAATTTAAAATGACACCGGTCGCGGAGTTGTTTGCGGTAAGTCCGCCGGCATACGATGCGCCGCCCGTTCCACCAGCGCCACCGGTGCCGCCGCTCGCCGCAGTGGATCCGGAAATATTTCCGCTCGCGCCCCCCGCGCCGCCGACACCCGTGGTGCCAACTCCCCCGCTCACCGAATCAACATTTCCTAACGCGTATGACGTTCCTTGAATGACTCCTGTGTTCACGCCGAGGAGTCCACCCGCGTACGATGCGCCGCCGTTTGCGGTAGCGCCTCCGGCACCGCCAACGCCGCCGAGCGCGCCTGAACCACCCGTGCCGCCAATGACTCCCGTCGCTCCGTTACCGCTCGCGCCCCCCTGGGCCGTCACGTTGTCCGTGGAATAACTTGTTGTGACGGCGAGATCGGTGATCGCGCTCGCGCTCGTTTGCGCGATGAGTCCACCAGCGTATGCGGCACCACCAACACCGCTTGAACCGCCGGCGCCCGTTGCGCCTCCAGCCTTAGTAGATCCTCCGGAGCCAGATGTGCCGGCGCTGCCACCGTTTCCTCCGGTACCGCCAGTTGAGGTGGCATTATTTCCAATCGAGAATGAAGAAAGATAATTGATCGCACCGGTTGTGACGCTCACGTATCCCATCAAGCCACCGGCGTCCGCTTCGCCTCCGGCACCACCGGCACCACCGGCACCACCGGCACCACCGATGGAACTTGCCGCGCCGTTCGAACCGATACCACCGGTGTTGCCCGTACTCCCCGTTCCTCCATTCGCGCTCACACTCCCACTCGCGTAAGAAGTTTCTACATCGATCTGTCCTGTCGTGATTCTATTATTACCAACGAGACCTCCTGCGTACGATGCGCCGCCAACCGCTGCGGTCACTGCGCCGCCGCCGGCGCCGCCGGTGACGGTGGTTCGCGACGGACCGCCGTTTCCTGATGTGCCCGCTGTTCCCGCGCCGCCTCCGAATGAAGAAACATTTCCTGTTGCGAAATCGTTGAGGAAGTTGCTCGTACCGGAACTGAAGCTATTGTATCCAACCAAACCGCCGGCATCAGCTTCGCCGCCGACACCCGCAGAGCCGCCGAGTGCGCCGGGCGATCCGGCGGCAGTCGACGTTGCAAGCGATCCATCGCCGCCGTTTCCGCCGACACCTCCATTGCCACCAAGGCCGCCGGTCGAGGTAACATTTCCCGTTGCGCTCGAATTAAGTATTTGTAAAATTTGCGTGGTGCCCGTCATGCGTCCGATAAGTCCTCCGCCGTATGTTGCGGCACCTGCGCCGCCCGCACCTCCAGCGCCGCCGGCCGCGGCGGTGCCGGTCGTGAGAGTGCTTCCTGATGTTCCGCCGGTTCCGCCGTTACCGCCAAGTCCGCCTCAGAATATGAGTTTGATTGGATCACTCCCGTGCTATAACCGACAAGTCCTCCGGCATACACACCACCGCCAGCGCCTCCGGCACCGCCAACGCCGCCAACTCCGCTCAGCGCCGTACCGGTTCCTGCGCCGCCCGCACCGCCTTGAGCAGACGCACCACCGGCGCCACCGTTTGCGGTGACAGTTCCAGTTCGAGCATAAGAATTTGTGATCGTCCCTAAAATATTTTGACCGACGAGGCCGCCTGCTTGTACCGCGGAACCGATGACTCCTCCGCTTGCACCTCCGGCGCCGCCAACACCGCCGCCGCCGCCAGCATGGTTTGTTCCCGCTGATCCATTTCCTCCAGCACCGCCGGTTCCGCCAGCACCGCCGGTTCCGCCGGTGGTCGTAACACTTACTGTTGCGTAAGAATTATTGATAATTGCTTTCGCTGAAGTATTGTATCCCACTAATCCACCGACATTGGTAGCGCCGCCGACTCCGCCCGCAGCGCCGTTGCCGCCGACCGCAGCAGTACCGCCCGATATATTTCCGCTTGCGCCCGCGCCACCGCCACCGCCACCGCTTCCCGCGTTGCCTCCGTAATCGGTAATAGAACCGGTTTGATAATACGAATTTTGAATGGTGTCGCCCGCATTTTCTCCAATGAGACCGCCAGTATATGTTGCGCCGCCGGCGCCGCCAATGACTCCCGCGCCGCCGATACCTCCGATCGCGCCCGATCCACCGGCGCCGCCCGTGCCTCCGGAGCCGCTATTTCCTCCCGCACCTGCGGCAGTATTTATGACACCGGTTGCATAAGAATTACTGATCACGCCCGACACTAAATATCCGGCGAGGCCACCGGTGTATGCTGCAGCACCGGCGCCGCCCGATGCGCCGGCGCCGCCGGCGCCGCCGGCAGCCGCATTTCCGGTTCCACCCGCGCCGCCCGATCCGGCAATTCCACCGGCGCCCGCGATGACCCCTACATTGCCGTTGGCATAAGAGCTATCAATATTGACTGTCGTGTTTGTGTATCCCACCAGCCCTCCCGTATACGTAAGTCCACCAGCACCACCTGCGCCACCGGTTCCACCCGCACCACCGACGGTAGATGTCGCAGCGTTACCGCCAGCGCCACCGGTTGCTCCAGCGCCGCCAATATCTCCGGCCACGGTAACATTTCCAGTCGCGGAAGAATTATCGACCGATGATCCTGCGCCGCTAAGATCTCCGATCAATCCTCCGGCGTTTGTTGCAGTGGCTTGAGTAGTACCGCCGGCGCCTCCCGCGCCGCCAGTACCGCCGAGCGCTCCGTTCGTACCCGCAGCAGGAGTTCCTCCAAGACCTCCCGTGTCGGAAGCGACGGTTACGTTATCGGTAGAAAAAAGATATGAAAAAATCACGTCAGCCAATGAGTTGTGGCCTACCGCGCCACCGATAAAGATTGCGCCCGTTGTAGCTCCAAGACCTCCCGTTCCCCCTTGACCATTTTTACCTCCACCGCTTCCCGGATTTCCTCCGGTTCCACCTGCGCCACCGGCGCCGGCAACACCGCCAGCGATAACCGCGATCGTTCCTCCGGTGCTCGTGGAGTTTGAAATATTTCCGTTGCCTTGCCCGGCCAATCCTCCTAAATATACGTTGCCGCTTGAACCTCCTGTTCCGCCAGTACCCGCAACACCGCCGTTGTGTCCACCGGTTCCAAGCGTTCCATCACCACCTGTACCGCCCGTGCCTCCCGCACCGCCCGATGCGTTGCTGGTACTCAAACTACCCGTGACGACAGAATTGCTGATCACTCCCGGATTGTCACCAGTAATTCCACCCATATATGTTGCACCACCCGCGGCACCATTTCCTCCGTTGCCGCCGCTCGCCGCAGTGCCTCCCGATATATTTCCGCTCGCACCGCCATTGCCGCCATTTCCCGCGAGTCCCGCGATGCCGCCTTCAACACTAATGGTCGTGACCGTGTAGTTGATACCGGTGATGATGCCCGTGTTCGAACCGGTGACCCCGCCGCCGTACGCAGCGCCGCCTGCACCGCTCGCTCCGCCCGTGCCACCAGCACCGCCGATCGCTCCAGCGGTGTTTCCTCCGGCGCCGCCAGCACCACCGGTTCCACCAGCGCCGCCCGTGCCACCGGTTGAAGTGATGGTTCCTGTCGCGTTCGCAATGCTGATCGTAGTACCAAGAACTCCGTTCCATGCAATAACTCCTCCGGCGTACGCGGCGCCACCAGCACCTCCGGCGCCGCCAGTAACTCCTGCGACTCCCGCAACTCCTGCACCGCTCGATCCGCCGGCGCCCGCAATGTTTCCTGAACCACCACTACCACCCGATGAAGATGCATTGCCCATTGCGTAACTACTCGAGCTTACAATCGCAACATTGTATCCGACCAATCCTCCCCCGTACGCCGCGCCTCCGGCACCGCCACCGCCGCCCGCAATGCCCGCAGCGCCCGCGACCGCGTTGCTCGAGTTGCCGCCACTCGGCGATGCGCCGGGCGTAGCTCCGGTGCCGCCGATCGCTGTCGCATTTCCTGTTGCGTAAGAATTACCTTCAACGATGCCGTTCGTATTATTGTAACCAAGCAATCCTCCGACGTATGCCGCACCACCAGCTTCCGAAATTCCGCCGGTTGCACTAAATGCGCCGCCGGTTGCACCGGTGGATCCATTTCCTCCAGCGCCGCCCGCGCCCGCAGATCCTCCCGCACCGCCGGTGGCGATCGCATTTCCTGTTGCGTAAGAATTTTCGATAACGCCGTTACTCAAACCAACCAAGCCTCCCGAGTACGCAACGGCTCCTACAAAGTATGCACCGCCAACTCCTCCGACTGCGCCAGTACCACCTGCGCCGCCTGCACCACCGCTTCCCGAACTGCCGCCATTTGCGGTGACAGCAACCGACGCATAAGAATTTGATTGAATGACACCGGCAGAATTATTTCCGATGGCACCGCCGGCATACGCGATCGCGCCCGCGCCTCCCGCGCCGCCGACACCGCCGGCGCCGCCAAGCGCGCCTGATCCACCGACACCGCCAGTACCACCGGTTGCGCCACTACCACCCGCACTTGCAGTCGCGGTCACTGAACCGGATTGAATATATGAATTAGTGATTGTGGCCGTGTTGATTCCTGTGATACCTCCAGCGTATGCCGCAGCTCCAGCGCCGCCAGCACCACCGGTTGCGCCAATCGCACCGACATGACTCGCTCCGCCGGCGGCGCCACTGCCCGCAGTTCCCGCTGCACCACCGGCGCCGCCCGCTGATGCGATGGCAGTCACGATGGTCCCACTTGCATAGGCATTAGTAATCTCGTTGCTATTATTACCAACGATGCCTCCGGCATAAGCGATTGCTCCGGCGCCACCGGCTCCTCCGGCGCCACCGGCTGCGGCTGTTCCTGAATTAAAGGTGGCAGTCGTGGCGCCGCCCGTGCCGCCCGTGCCGCCAGCTGCGGCAATTCCGGCAGTCGACGTTACATTTCCTGTGGCGTAAGAATACGTTGACGTCCCGGCCGTGATGACTCCTGAACTTTGCCCGGCAAGACCTCCAGCAGAAGCAACTCCGCCAGCTCCGCCGTTGCCCGCGGTTCCTCCAGCACCGCCAATCGCACCCGCACCGCCATTACCACCAAGGCCGCCGTTGCCCGCGGTTCCTCCCGCACCACCCGTAACCGCGACACCCCCAGTCTCGTACACCGTATTTATTGGTCCTAAAATATAATCGCCGATCAGACCTCCGCCAAACGCAGCGCCTCCGGCACCACCTGCTGCTCCAGTGCCTCCCGATCCACCCGTCGTGCTGGTAGCTCCAGTGCCTCCCGATCCACCCGCGCCACCAGTACCACCGGCACCAGCAATAGAAGAAATATTTCCAGTCGCATATGAATAGAGTATTTCTCCATTGGTCTGATAACCAACTAATCCTCCGACATAAGAGATGCCTCCCACGGCTCCGCCGCTCCCTGCTACACCGGCGATACTCGAAGTTCCATTCGTACCGGTTGCTCCCGCACCACCCGCTCCTGCGATTCCGGTGACATTTCCGGTTGAATAATCATTTAAAAATGTGGAGCCGGTATTATTACCGACAAGGCCTCCGGCGTAAATGTTTGCCCCAGTCGTTGCCGTTCCGCCTGCGCCGCCAAGGGCGCCGCTCCCTCCTACGCCTCCAACTCCAGCGGCACCTCCGGCTCCCGCCGTTCCCATCACTGAACCTGTAGTATAAGAGCTTCCCGTTATGGTAAGCGTATTATTTCCTGCGAGTCCTCCAATGTAGAGGATGCCGCCTGCGCCGCCCGTGCCGCCACCCATACCAGCGATGTTTGCCAAACCCGCCGCTCCGGTTCCACCCGCACCACCCGCACCTCCGATGCCCGTCACAGAATTTTGCGCGGTGGAAGTTTGAATTGCGCCGGTATTATTTCCCACCAACCCGCCACCATAGATCGATGTAACATTTGCCGATCCGCCGTTGCCCGTCGTACCGTCGGTGCCGTTCGTCCCAGTCGATCCTTTGGCACCGCCGGCGCCGCCCGATGCGCCAGTGCCGCCTGCACCGCCCGTGACCGTAACCAATCCCGTCAAAGAATTCGCGCTCGTGATACTTCCTGAGTTGAGCCCAACGAGTCCTCCTGCGTATGCGCCACCCCCCGCACCGCCAGCGCCACCATTACCGCCCGTGCCTCCGGTGACCGCAGTACCCGACGCAGCGCTTCCTCCGACACCACCAACTTGTCCATTGAGGCCAGCCGATCCGATTGCCGTAGAGGAGCCGATTGCATACACGGGATTCGCGGCGCCGGTGATCACTCCGCCAATATTGTTTTGCGCGACAAGGCCTCCGGCATATGCAGTGGCTCCCGCGCCGCCCGCGCCTCCGACTCCGCCGGATGCAGCGGTGCCCGTTGTGGCCGCAGCACTTGCTCCGGCATTACCTCCCGCAGATCCACTTCCTGGAGTGCCGCCGGTTGCTTGCACATTGCCACTTGCATATGAAGCGTTCTGGATCGTCCCTAAATTTTCTGCAACGAGACCTCCGGCGTATGCGACGCCTCCGGCCGCACCCGCACTTCCGGCACCACCGGCGCCGCCGAAAGATGTTCCGCCGCCCGCGCCGCCGATTCCCGTACTGCTCGCACTTCCGCCGGTACCTCCGATCGCAAACACCGCTCCCGTGGAATCAGAATTTATGATGACGCCTGAGTTGACCCAGCCGATCAGTCCACCGGCGTATGCGACAGCACCCGCGGCCGGCGCTCCTGTTCCGCCGCCTGCGCCGCCGGTTCCCGTTCCCAAGTTAACGCCGCCCGCACCGCCCGCGCCTGCAGCGCCGCCAGCGCCGCCCGTCGCTTGCACTGTTACTGACGAAGTTGCGGCGGTGATGTTACCTTGCGCTGAATATCCGACAAGACCTGCGGCATACACGACGCCTCCTGCGCCGCCGCCGAGCGAAGTTCCACCTGCAGCGGCAGTTGTTGCACCGCTTGTTGTTGATCCACCTGCGCCACCGTTTCCGGATGCGCCGCCAGTCCCACCGGTGCCGGTCACGCTTCCGGAAACAGTCGAGTTCGTGATGCTGCCAGTGTTATATCCTACCAAGCCGCCGATGTAGAGCGTGCTCGCCGCACTGCCTGCGGCGCCGCTGCCGCCCGCGGTCGGCGTCGTGCTCGATGCGCCTGCGGCGCCGTTCGTTCCACTTGTGCCGTTCGTGCTCGTTGCAGTGATCGATTCATTTGTGAGCACGACGTTCTGAATGCTGTTAGCGGAATATCCAAAGAGACCGACATAGTTCAAAAGATTTGCTGCCCCGGAGTTGATGTACAGATTACTGATCGCATATCCATTGCCGTTGAATGTTCCGGTAAAGTTAGTGGTGTTGTTTCCCACCGGCACGAATCCCGCGCCGCCGTTCCACGCAGAAGTTCCACTCGCATTGATGGCATTATTCAGTGCGTAAGAATTCGAAAGGCCGGTCTCCATTCCCTGGAGGCCATAGACGTCATAGATGATGTATGGATCACTCGTGGTTCCGGCCCCGGTGTAGCGCCGAAATATGCCGGACGTAACGGAAAAATTACCAGTGGCCGAAAAAGTATTCGTTGCGGGAGTGGTAGTAATGAAGGTTGCCGCCGATGTTTGGGTATAGCTCCCGGAATTTCCTGCGGCGCTCGTGATTGTAAGCGGCGCCTCCTGCGTGATGGTTCCCGTATATCCGTTGATGGTAAGCGAGCCGATGGTGAACGGTATATCAATAATGGAAGATGTAGAGTTGAGATTGAAAAATACATCTGTCGATGAAGCGGGAACGGAAGCGCCGGGCGATCCTCCGGAAGTAGCAGACCAGTTTGCGGTATTGCTCCAATCTCCATTCGCGCCATCGCCCACCCAATACCGCGTCACTGGATCGACGATATAATCAATGTCAACATTTCCCTCAATCTGTAAATCGAACATCGCGGTTGATGTCTGAAGATTGCTTAATGGAATCACATATTCGCCATCGCCATATTGATTGACTTCGAAAGTCGCCAGAATCGGACTGCCATCCGTCAGATTTCCCTGACTATCGGCATACACCGGATATGCCAACACCGATGAATCGCCACTGTCATCACCCGGCGTAGCATACACGGTGATATCCCTTGTATTGTCGAGTACATCCTGGAACGTAATCCGGGCAAATTGCCCGTTCGTCAGGTCAGCATAATTTTGATCTTGTGCGTTAACCAGATCGAAAATATCTGCGATGGTATTTTGATTAGCATCCAACTGAAGGGCATCGGAAAGACTTATGACGCCAAGATCATCCGTTGAAGATACTACGGCCGGACTCGTGCTTTGTGCTGCCTGAACCGAAATGGCCACCGATGATGACGAAAGAACGGTCGTTGGATCGAGAGAGGTATAGACGAACGCCGTGCTCGAAACATTTGTCTGACCATCCAAACTTGGATCCACGACCACCGAAAGTTCGAGTGTCGCCGTGGCGTTCGGTGCAAGATCGCCGACATTCCAACTGAGCGTTCCCCCGTTCGTCACACTTCCTTGCGATACCGTCGCGGATGAAAAATCTAATCCAAGCGGCAAAGTATCTTGCGCCATGACGAACGATGAAGTGGCCGAATCGAGATTGGTGACGGTGATCGTGTATGTTATCGTGTCACCACTGCTTGGATCATTGTTGTCTACGCTTTTCGTGATGGAAAGATCTGCATACTGACTTGTTGTTGTGGAAGCAATGGACGATGTTGGCGTAATCGCAGGTATCGTGGAAGAAGTGGTGGTATCGAGCAGATTCAAATCGGTGGAAGATGCATTGTCATTGTCACTGCCATCGTCAGTCAGCGTTGAAGATGAGGTTGAAATCCCGGGATTGGAATCATCTATCGTCGACGTTGCTGTCGGAGTTGATGTTGCGACCGGCGTTGTCGAAGTGCTGTCGCTCGCGATGATATCCGTCGAGGTCGGCGTTGAAGTTACTGCGGCAAGATCGGGAGTCGATGTCGCCGGAGTGGATGATGGCACATCAAGATCCGTGTCGGACGCTACGGTCGTGCTTGATGTTGAGGAAGAGATCTGCGTGACGCTGTCATCTGCTGTGGAACTCGTTGCCGAAGAAGTCGATACTGCCGTCGATGAAGTGACGCCGCCGAGCAAACCAAGATTAGTGGAAGATGCATCGTCGCTTCCGTCGCCATCAGTTGATGTGGAGGTTGCGATTGAGGATGTCGATACCGAAGAGTCGGTGTCCAATGTTGCGACCGGCGTTGTCGAAGTGTTGTCGCTCGCGATGATATCCGTCGAGGTCGGCGTTGAAGTTACTGCGGCAAGATCGGGAGTCGATGTCGCCGGAGTGGATGATGGCACATCAAGATCCGTGTCGGACGCTACGGTCGTGCTTGATGTTGAGGAAGAGTTCTGTGAAATACTGTCGTCTGCCGATGCTCGCAGGAGCGGTCCGCTAAAAAGCGACAGAAAGAAAATTACTGAAACGATAATTGCCAGACGAAGAGCTCTCGAGGACGTCATATTTCCTTAATTTTACCACATATTTCCAGCATAAAACCGAAATTAATTCATTAAAATTCATCCTGTCGACCAATTATTTTCTACCGCGGTATTTTGGAAAAATCAGTAAAATCTGACGCACATAAAACTACTGGCCGAAGCCCAATTCAAAGGTGAGGCTATGACAAAAGCGACCCTTGCTTCGCTAAAAAAATATGGCACGAATGCCAGCCGATAATCTCTTTATTTGATACTTGTGATAAATAAATGTATTCAAGTTAATTCTGTAGACCATATTGAATTAACTTGAATATATCCAATCAGATATTTTTAGGCGGGATAGGGACTGGAATCGGTATGGGAATATCCTTGTTTTTTATGATATTTTTATTTCCCTTTTTTGGGCCTGGCCTTCCTAGACTATTCAAGCTATTTATACCGCCCTTTTTATATTGTTCTACCCAGTTACTCACCGCTTCATAACTAACACCCATATGTTTTGCGACCTGATACTGTGACCAACCATGGTTATATAACTCGATCGCCTCTTTCCGACGCTCCACAAGAAGTGCTCGATCAACCCGTCTGTGGGTATTTGAAGATATGTCTTTTCCGTCCATTGATTCATGATAGCAAACCTCGGAGCGGTGACCAATCCTGTGGATAACCGAGAGCAAAAATGAATGCCTCGGTCGCTCTGGACTCCTAGAGGGGGTTGCGTCATCAATGTTGGTATGAGTAACCAAATTATGGCCCCAGAAGGGACAGCGGCGCGGACGAAGGAGCAAGGCCCAGTAAAGGTCGTTTACTGCCTGTACGCAAGGAAATCGACCGAATCTGAGGAGCAACAGGTGCTGTCCATAGAGAGCCAGGTAAAGGAGATGTTGAAGATCGCCGAACGTGACGGACTGGAGATCATGGACATTCGGCGCGAATCACACTCGGCAAAGGACTCCGGCCAACGACCGGTATTTGTGGAACTTCTGAAGGACATCCGCGAAGGCAAATTCAACGGAGTCCTCACGTGGGCACCGGATCGATTATCGAGAAACGCGGGCGACCTCGGATCGCTCGTCGATCTGATGGATCAAAAGTTATTGGTTAATATACGAACCTTCAGTCAAACATTTTCAAACTCCCCCAGTGAGAAGTTCATGCTCATGATAATGTGCTCGCAGGCGAAACTCGAGAACGACAACAAATCAGAAAACGTGAAGCGCGGACTGCGAACGCGATGCGAGATGGGTCTGCGCCCGGGAGTCGCCCCAACAGGATATTTTAACGAGAAGCGAGTCGACAAAAAATGCCAAGTGATCGTTGATCCGGAGCGTGCGCCAATCATAAAGCAGATTTTTGAAAAGGTTGCATACGAACAATGGACTGGGCGACACATCTATCACTGGCTGCGTCATGACCTCGATTTCAAAACAAAAACCGGAAAATATGTATCCCTTGGAAATATTTACCTTATCCTCAGGGCAACTTTCTATTATGGGGTCTTTGAATATCCCGAAGGCAGCGGCAATTGGTACACGGGCGTCCATACTCCCCTCATCTCAAAAGATCTCTACGACAAAGTGCAAACTCAACTTATCCGCAGCGAGATAAAGAAAAAGAACAAGGAGTTCGCCTTCGCTCGACTCATCACGTGCGGCCTCTGCGGGTCAAGCATGTGCGCTTCGGAAAAGTTCAAACAACAGAAGAATGGAAATGTTCATCGGTACATTTACTACGGGTGCTCAAGGGGGCTCGATAAGACCTGTAAGGCCGGATATATCAAAGAAGAAGAAATCCTCCAGCAGCTAATTGAGATCGTGGACACTCTTGATATGAATGAGCTCGGCATCCGCCATAAATTCAAGGACGAGGTTGCGCGGTACGGCAAGTTCAGAAAAATGGTGCTCGGGAAAGATAAAGAAACTACAAATGGCCTGAACGACGATGCCGATCTTCGAACGTACGTGAAGTATCTCTTATCTGAAGGAACCATCCTCGAAAAACGCGACGTCCTCGCAAATCTGAAAAGCAGACTGATATTCAGGGACGAAAAAAATCACTGCAGAAATAGATCAGTGACTTGCCTATGCGTAAATTTGAGCCACCCTGCCCTGAAGATAAGGTGGGGGTAGCTTCAAAGCGATTATTTTATATGAATTTTTAATGTGATAGTCCTTCTCAACATTTTTCAGGAGATGGCTTTTTTCCTTCTTTTTTACCAATACTAAGCAAATCAATATATTCTTTGCTTACTTTCTCAAATTCTTTTTCTAGACCAAACGCAAAAACCTTGTCTGCGGTCTCGAATATGGAGAAAAAGAAGTCAAAGCTCTTTACCAGCGATTCTTCTATTAAATTGGTCTTTGCGCCTATATCAATCACGAGGGATCCGTCGCTATCTTCTTTGAAATACTCGTTAATGCTGCGCGATTCAGAGTGCGACAGCATACACTGAATTTTATATGCTGTCTTATAATCCTCCTCCCTGCCGACTTCCTTTGCCATTTCGGCAATCGACTTATCGGACCATCTAAACGGCTTCTCATAATTATCCTTAACGCCATCGTAGGCATTTTGTATCTCCTGAAAAACCTCAGGCGTAGCACGCTCGTCGTTCAGCAACTCCGGCCGAGTAGCAATATGATCATAGAGTTTTTTTCGAGTGACGTGATCATATTCCATATATCTGGTTAACCTTTTGTCCGTGGCGTCGGCTAAAATGTAAAGAAAAATTACCAACAGCTCAAATAGTGTTCTGCTGAGCATAAAGGCATCTTCTCCGAAACCGTTCTTACAAAGCAGGGTAATCGCCGCATGGGTTCTGCGACTTTTTGCGAGAGCGAAAGTCGTAAACAATTGCTTAGGGGTCGTATTAGATAAGCCTTTTTCCAACTGGGCATCCAAAAGAGAATCCAACCCCTCATTCATCCTTTCAAGTTCCTTAAAAATCTCCTCGGTTCTCATGTGGATATTATAAACCCCACATAGTCCATATCCAATTACCCTCGCGTAGTGACGAGTTGAATGGATTCATATCCTGGGACCTGACTTTTGGAAACATAGGGTAAGTCGGTCTTAAATCGACTTAGCCTTGAGTGTTGCGGGGGCAAGACTCGGACTTGCTTCGGAAGCTTATGGGGCTTCCCGGAAAACCTTTCCCAACCCTCCCGCGCTATGAGATCGCATGTGACCTCTCTAACCTGTGCATTATATAGATTGTATGCCGCGGTTGTCAAAGAAAACGATTAATGCAATCATCAAAAGATGATGACGATATCGGAATCGATCGCCGCGAATTTCAAAGGTAAAAAAATAACATTGATGGGACTCGGGCTTTTGGGCCGTGGCGTGGGCGACGCCGAGTTCCTGGCGGCGTGCGGCGCGGAGCTTATCGTGACCGATCTTAAGACCGAAGCCGAGCTCGCCCCATCGATCGCGCGGCTAAAGGGATTTCCAAACATCACATACCATTTGGGCGGACATCGGCTTGAGGATTTTGAAGGCCGCGACATGATTCTGCGTGCGCCGAACACGCCGCTCGACTCGCCCTTCATCGCGCATGCGCGCGAACACGGCGTTCCCGTGGAAATGGACGCGTCGCTTTTTGCCAAACTCTCCCCCGCCACGATCGTGGGCATCACGGGAACGCGCGGGAAGTCGACGGTCACCCACCTTATCTATGAGATGGCGAAATCTGCGGGAAAACATCCCGTGCTCGGCGGCAATGAGCGCGGCATTGCAACGCTTCCCCTTCTTCAAACAACCAACAAAGACAGTCTCGTCCTTCTCGAGCTCGACTCATGGCAGTTGCAGGGTTTCGAGGACGCCGGGATCAGCCCGCATATTTCCGTGTGGACGAATTTTATGCCGGATCATATGAACTATTATAAGGGCGACATGGATCGCTATTTCCAAGATAAAGCGGCTATCGCGCGATTCCAAAAAAGCGGCGACTATTTTGTTACCACGACGGATATCAAAGAAAAAATAGCGGCGCAGTTCGGCGCGCTTCAAAGCACGGTGACCACCGATCCGACACTGCCGGAAGACTGGCAAATCGCACTACCCGGCGAACATAACCGCAGGAACGCCGCCTTCGCCTGCGCGGTCGCGCACGCGCTCGGCATCCCCGACGACGTTATTAAAGAAATATTAAAAACATTTGCCGGACTTCCGGGGCGACTGGAGTTTTTGGGAGAAAAGAACAGCATCGCGTTCTACGACGATGGAAATTCCACCACACCCGAGGCGACGATCGCCGCACTCGACGCGCTCGCCGCAAAAAACCGCCCGATCATCTTGATCGCCGGCGGAAGCGATAAAGAGCTCGACTTCAGAGACCTGATTCCTAAAATAAAAGCTTCGGTAAAAAAACTTGTGCTCTTTGAAGGAAAGGCGACGGATAAAATAAAAACGCTCCTTGCAGGCACATTCCCCTTTACGACTGCGGGCTCCATGGAGGAGGCACTCTCCGCCGCGCTCGGCGTCGCAGAACCGCACGACATCATTCTCCTCTCCCCCGGCGCGACCAGTTTTGGGATCTTCAGGAATGAATATGATCGCGGCGACCAGTTCAAAGCGGCCGTTGAAAAAATCAGCTAAAGCCGCTAGAATTGGGGTAATGTCCTCATCTATTAATAAGAAGGAATTAGAGCATCTCGCCGAGCTTGCGCGCATCAAACTCGACCCAAAGGAAGAGGAAAAGCTGATAGCAGACCTTGGCGCGATACTTGATCACTTTAAAGAACTGGAGGAGCTCGACACGAAGAATGTCCCGCCAATGACCGGCGGCACCGACCTTATGAGCGTGTTCCGTGAGGACGCCGAACGGGAAAATACGAACCGCGGCGCGGGCGTTGACGCGTTCCCCGAATCACAAGACGGCTTCCTAAAGGTGCCGCCCGTCTTCGAATAGCGCAAAAATATTTGCGACAATACTATGGAACCGCTCCACGATCTCACCATAAAAAAATTTCACGACGGATTGCTCAATAAAGAGTTTTCCGCGCTTGAGGTCACGCAGGCATATTTTGACCGGATCAAAGCGCACGACAAAGAGATTGGCGCATACTTGAGCCTCGCGGAAGAATCCGCCACGCGCGCGGCGAGCGAAGTGGATGTCGCCGTCGCAAGCGATGAGACGATCGGCGATCTCGCGGGCGTCCCGCTCGCCATCAAGGACTGTATTTTAATAAAAGACCTTCCCGCCACGGCGGCCTCCAAGATTTTGGAACATTATACTGCCGCCTACGACGCGGGCGTCATCCAAAAACTCCGCGCCGGGCGCGCGGTCTTTCTCGGCAAGACCAATATGGATGAGTTCGCGATGGGATCGTCCACGGAAAATTCTGCATTCGGCGCGACGCACAACCCTCACGACCACTCGCGCGTGCCCGGCGGCTCATCCGGCGGCTCCGCGGCGGCAGTCGCGGCGCATTTTGCGGTTGCCGCGCTCGGCTCCGACACCGGCGGCTCGATCCGCCAGCCGGCGGCGCTTTCGGGCGTCGTCGGATTCAAACCGACGTACGGCGCGGTCTCCCGCTCCGGCCTCATCGCGATGGCGTCGAGTCTCGACCAGATCGGCCCGCTCACAAAAACCGTGGAGGACGCGGCGGTGCTCTTCAAAGCGATCGCCGGCCGTGATCCGCTCGATGCAACGAGCGTCGACGTTCCGGGAGACTATGAAAGCATCGCTGGCTTCGATGATCTGGCACCGCTTGATCGCGTAAAACAGCTCACGATCGGCCTCCCTGAGGAATATTTTATCGACGGACTCGACAAGGCGGTTTCGGATGGCGTGCAGAGCGCGATCGACAGACTAAAAAGTCTCGGCTTTAACTTTAAAAAAATATCTTTGCCGCATACAAAGTATGCGCTCTCGTGTTATTACATCGTGATGCCTGCCGAGGTCAGCTCCAACCTCGCACGCTTTGACGGCATCCGCTATGCGCGGCTCGAAAGATGTCGGGGATGCAGCTAGCGAAAAGCTTAGCGATATCTATTTCAAACAACGTGGCGAGGGATTCGGCGCGGAAGCAAAACGCCGCATCATCCTCGGCACCTTCGTGCTTTCTTCCGGCTACTACGACGCCTATTATGAAAAAGCCCAACGCGTCCGCACGCTCATCCGGCGCGATTTCGACGAGGCATTCAAAAACGTTGACGTGATCCTTGCCCCGACAACGCCCACCCCTGCGTTCAAGATCGGCGAAAAGACGAACGATCCCCTCGCGATGTATCTCGAAGATGTCTTCACGATCCCCGTAAACCTCGCTGGCTTGCCCGGCATCTCGATCCCGGTGGACGGCGCAACGCCCCTCCCCGTCGGCTTCCAGCTGATCGGAAAAAAGTGGCACGAGGCAGACATTCTGAATATCGGCCGCTATTATGAAAAATTAAGGTAAGATTAAATAGATCACCCACCACGATGACCGCCACCACATCAGCAACCCAGGAGCTCCAAAATCTGCAATCACAAACGCAGGCCGCGAGCCAAAACTTCATCACCGCGTACTTCTCCCACCTCGGCTTCCTTGATTTTATCGGACTCGTCGTCTTCCTCGCATTCCTCGCCGCGATCATCTATATCTCCATCGAGACCGGATGGGCCGCCGTGCGCATCGACCGGTTCCGTCACATCATATTGCAATCCGATATGTCCAAGAAGCGTGCGCAGGAATCGTGGGCACGCATCCAGGAACATTTTTATCGCGGCGGCGAGAGCGACCTCAAAGTTGCGATCCTCGAGGCGGATAAATTATTGAATGACGCCCTGCGCGAAGCAGGCGTGATGGGCATCCAGCTCGGCGACCGGCTCAAGAAAGCGAACACCGGGCAGATCCCAAACCTCAATGAACTATGGCAGGCGCACAAACTAAGAAATCAGATCGCGCACGAACCGAACTTTAAGTTAAAACGAGATCTCGCCGAGCGCTCGCTCGCCATCTACGAAGAAGCATTAAAGAACTTGGGAGTGTTTAATAGCTATTGAACGGAGGTGCCGTTAATAGTAGTGAGCATGATGCTATCCGATCCCGGCACGTATGTTCCAGAAAGCTGTTGGGCTGTCGTCACTCCCACGAGCGGCGTAAGCGCGCTGATCACGCTCGCACTCTTGGAGTTACCGACATATATCTTTGCACCATAGGTTGCGGTGATGACATAGGGAGTCTTTCCACCGCCAGAAATAACACCGCCTATTGTTGCCGTACTCGTTGCCTCCACGACGGCGCCCGCCGGAGCCACATAGAAGGAAAGCTCACTCTGTAATTCCTGGTTTTCTGCACCGATCGATGCCACTTGTGCGGCGAGCGCCGTCGTGGAGGCAACGAGCTGCGCTTGTAACGTAGATACCTGCGATGCCACGCCCGAACTCTCACTCCCTAATGATTTTACCTGAGCCGCCAAGCTATTATTTTGAACATATAAAGATCCGGCGAACCCACCGACGAGGATGACCACCACCACAAGCACGATTCCCACAAAGAGTGTGGTCCGGGATGCGTGTTGTTTTGGAGGATATTCTCCCATGGACATAGATTTCCCCGAAGCATTCATGGTGACAGGCGAAGACGCAGGTTTCGCCGCGGCAGGAGATCCCGTAAGCGGACTCTTAGGAGAAGTGTCTCGCGCTGGCATAGTGGTTGCAGGCGTCGTGGCCTGCGTTGTAGACATAGGCGACATTGCGGGCTTAACCTGCGCCGTCGGCGACGCCGCCGCGGGCTTTACGGACATCCCAGGGCCCGACGCCGAGACGAGATCGCTTACTTTCAATACCTGCGGGCCGGAACTCGTGCCCATCGTCGCGGCACTAGTAGGCTGAGCCGGTGCCGTCGTGGCGGGCTTTGTAGTTGATTCAACTTTCTTGAGCGTGTCTTCCACATCCGCCGCCTGCCATCCGGCGCCCACAAGCGTGGATTTAATAGCGTCGCGTGCGACACCGAGCTTCATCTGTGCATTGATGTAATCAACGAGCTGGTCTTGTATCATGTGCTAGTAACTTCATTTTACCTTATTGTCCTTCTTTGCAACAGCCGAGAAATCCACAGGGTGCATCAGTAACCATTTTGAGTATCATGGTAACCACCTGCATGATAATTCACGTTATAACTTCCGTGATTGAATACCTCGAAAAATCCGAATCCCGCCGCGATTATCACCAATAAGAATATCAGCACCGGCGCGACTATACCCACGATCGCGCTTGCCTTGATAAAGCCGCTCCCCTCTTTTGTCCGCACCTCTGCCAATTCCGGCTTCAACTCCCGAAGATTGTTATAAATAGTGTAATTATAGATGGCAGAAAAAGGAGTGATGAGCAATGTAAGCGCCATGGAGACGATGCTCCCTGCAATCCTTCCCAATACCAGAAGGATCGGCAACTGGATGACGAGGAGGATCACATAGTAGACGCCGAGAAGAAGGAGCGTCCTCCAAAAGAACGCCCACCAGTATCCCTTTATGTAATCCTTGCTCTGCCGCAAGGCATCGATGCCCCGCCGGCGCTCGATCACGAACACGTAACTCATGAGTGATAGCGAGAAGCACAACCATATGCCCGGAACGATGAGCATGACGAACCCTCCCATGACCGCGAGCATCTCAAGGATGACGAGCCACACGAGTGGCCAGAACAATCCTATCGTCGCCCTGTATGAGGCATCGACGCCAGCCGTATTATGGATAGAAAAAATCAGTGGAAGGATGCTGAAGACAAAGGCGATGAAGCCAATAAAGACGACCAGTATTCCCAAGAGAGCGAATGCAGAGCCCAATCCCAAAAGGATATATCCCAACACGAGCACAAGAACCGGCAATAATAATATCTCAAAGAGCACGGCGAACCGCTCTTTATACATGCGCCACGTATCGCCAAACAGCGATCGAATCGAATGAAGACTCAGTCTCGCGCCTTTATCTTCCATACTTTAAGTATACCAAAATCGCTGACCGCTTGATGGATTTCTCCTATTCCCCCTCTTCGTCATTCAACGCCTCCCTGGTGCGCGGCCCCACAGCGCCATAGCCCGTGAAGTAAGGGGTGCCGTAGTTCACGATGCCATTCTTTGCTTGAAATAATTCCACCGCCCTCTCGGTGAGCGATCCATAATATCCGGTGATGATAGCTTGCGGATAATCACCATCTTTTATAAGGAGTTCTTGGAGGAGGGCGACATCGGCGCCCTGCGAGCCGGGGCCAAGATATCGGGTGAAAGTGAGGCCCGAGGAAGATGATGGTGCACTAACAGCGGGGGTGGTAGTTGCGACTCTTGTGATACTTGAAGTAGTAATTGCCATTGCATTGGCAACCTTATTCATAAGAGCCTGGGATTGCGGGCCGAGAGATCCCGTCTCTGCAAGCTCATGCACATTCTGGAAAACCAACAAGGCGTGCTGAGTGTAAGCACCAAAGTAAGAAGTGGGGGCAATATCGGTGGGGAAAAATCCCAGGGTTTGGAGCAATCTCTGGAGAAGGTTCACGTCGGCGCCGGTGTCCCCGAGGGTAAGAGGCCGCGGAAAATAAACAATGGAGGGAGGAGGGGCGCTTCCGCTATTGCCGCCGATCGGGATCGAGGAGGAAGAAGATGATGATGAGGTTGCAGTGATGGGAGACGTGACTGGCGGAATGTAACCGCCTCCGCCACCACCTCCGCTGGTGGGAGCCGTTGGAGCGGTCGCTGGAGCCGCAGTCGTAAACATAGAGTTCCCCGATGAAACGGTGCTGGTTGATCCTTCCGCAGTCGCAAGAATAAGGAAGTTATAAACGGTGTTCGGAGTAAGGCTTACGAGGTTCTCATAGATCGTGGTCAGTTCCGGTGAGGCAGGGGTGGTATTCCCGTAGGAGGTGGTGGATCCATATTGCACTCTAATGCTGGAAGATTCATTGGTTGTGATGGTGAGTTCCGCACCGGTGTCGGTGACGTTCGAAACGGTGGCTCCCGTGATCGCAAAGGTGGAGGAAGGAGTTGACGATGGAGTTGTTCCGGATGAGGATACGGTGATGACCTCCTGCGCCTCTGCTGGTGGCGCGCTGCCCCGCTCCACGATGACCTTCGCGGCATAGGTGCCCTGGGTCTCATAGGTGCAGAGGGCTGAGGCGAGATAGGTGGTCGCGGTCGCGGCATTCACCGTAAGGTCCGCAGGGCTCGTGATGTTCGTGCCCGTGTCCGAGCGGTTGCAGTAGAAGATGTAATTCACGGTGCCTTGTGCGGTGCCAGCTACGCTTGCCGTGAGCGAGGTTGTGACGGGGGCGGTGCCGGAGACGGGTGATGCGGCAAGTGTTGCAGTGAGTGTCTGGGGCGCATTTGATACGATGACCGTGACATTGCCCGAAGTGCCGACGTTGCCTGCGGCATCATATGCCTTGGTGGTAAGCGTGTAAGTCCCATTCGACACGGAGTTGGTATTCCACGAGAAGGTGTATGGGCTTACCGTGTCCGTGCCTTGGAGTAATCCGTCCATATAGAATTGCACCTTTACGACGCCCACGTTGTCTGAGGCGGTGGCAGTGATGGTGCTTGTGCCAGAAACAGTGGCGTTGTTCAGAGGACTCGTGATGGAAGTCACGGGAGGGGTCACGTCGGGGGCATTCGATACGGTGAGGGTGAGGGTTGAGCTTCCCGTGCCTCCTGCATTCGTGGCACTGATCGTGACGCTTGTCGTTCCTGCGGTCGTAGGAGTTCCTGAAATCATGCCTGAGGAGGTATTCACGGAGAGACCTGAAGGAAGACTTGATGCATTGTATGACGTGGGGCTGTTCGATCCCGTGATCTGGTAGGAGAAGGCGGAACCGACGGTGCCGGAAGAAGAGAGGGAGCTTGTGATCGCGGGGGCGGAAGGGAGAACGACGTTGTTCACCGTCACCGTGATATTTCCCGAAACGGCGGTGTTCCCTGCGGCATCGTAAGCTTTGGTAAACATGACATGACTGCCGTTCGCGAAGCTTGTGGTGTTGAGCGAGAAGGTATAGGGACTCGTCGTATCCGTCCCTGTGAGCGTGCCATCCACGTAGAGTTCCACCTTCACGACACCGACATTGTCCGAGGCGGTGGCGGAGACGGTGATCGTGCTTGATACCGTGGCGTTGTTCAGAGGGGAGGTGATGCTTGTCGTAGGAGGGGTCGTATCTGCGGGGTTTCCTGTGGTGGCATTGATGCCTGATGACTGGGCAGAGGCATTCCCTGCGTTGTCATATGCAGAAATAGTGTATGAGTAGGTGGTGCTGGGGGTGAGGCCGGTGTTCGTGAAGGAATTTGTGGTGCTTGTCCCCACCTGCACGCCCCCTCTATATATCCTGTATCCTGCGAGGCCTGAGGTCGTCTGGCCATTCACGGTGGGATCGGTGCTTTGGGTCCATGCAAGAGAGATCGTGGAGGTCGTGATGTTTGATGCGGCAAGGCCGGTGGGGACAGAGGGAGGGGTCACGTCGGGGGCATTACTTGGTGTCGCCACATTCAAACCAATTGATTGGGAGGAAATATTGCCGGAGGGATCGTATGCGGCGACCGTATACGTGTAACTGGCCGAAAGAGAAACCGTTGCATCCGAATATGACGTCGCAGTCGTGATAGCGATCTTCGTTCCGTTGCGATAGATGTCATACCCCGCAACTCCCACGTTATCCGTCGCCGGACTCCAGGAAAATGCCACCGTAGAGGAAGTGACCGTGGAGGTTACGAGTCCAATGGGAGTGGTCGGCGGGGTCGTGTCATCCGGCGGCAATGCGGTACTGCAATTTACCGATGGCTGGTTACTGGTCGAGTCGGTATCCTGGCCGGTATATGATTGCCACTGCGGAAGCGTGTCGGTAATGGTCGTAGGGGCAGTATTCAAAACGGGGCCATCCGGAATAATAAAAGGTTCGTTCCCGGCGCTATACCATGTATTATCATCCGAGGTGAGGGTGCTCGTGGATAGACGCCATGGATCTATGGGGTTGTAAGGACTTGGAATGTCCACGTCCGCATCAGTCCCCACGGCGACCACCAAATTATTTTTCATCGTGACGTTGCTCGTCACCGGCAAGTTATACACCACTCCGGTCTGATAATTCGTTGCGGTGCGGCCGGTGTTGCTTCCCCCGAAGAGAAGTCCCGCGATTACATTACGATCGAACGTATTTGATTCCACCGTAAGGTATGAAGTGTTTCGGGAATAAAGCCCGCCCGCCCCTTCTAAGGCAGGGGTGTCTATGCCATTCGACTGGTTTTGGCAAAAGAAATCATTTTGGAATACGAGAGGGCCCTCGTTATCCTCCGTGTCCGCCCCATTCGCCAAATTTTCAGAAAAAGTGGTATTGGAAACCAGAATGTCCTGATTATCGGTGTCGAACCATAGGCCGCCGGTTTGATTATCGCTAAACGTGGAACTGGTGATGGTCGCGCCATGGATGTAGAGCGTTTTCATGCCTGCGGCGGCCCATCCCGTGAAACCCGCTTCATAACCGCGCCAATTGTTAAATGAGGTATTGTCGTTTTGCATAAAAACGTTCGGTACGCGATCGAGCACTATTCCATCATCGCCATTATGGTTCGCGGCACTATTCTGGATGGTGACGTCCGCCGCATTGTACATAAACAATCCCTCCCATGTGTTCCAAAGGAATTGATCGTTATCAAAAAGAAAATTTTTTCCGTTGATAACGGAAACCGTACCGCCACCGTCGATCCCGCTTGCGCTATGCGCAAAAACCAATCCCCTCAGGACGAGATTTTGAACATTGTCTGCGGTGACGAGGGACTGTCGGGTCGCAACTTCTATTTCCGCGCTCGCCATCTGCGTCCCTGCCGGCGGATCGATCGTTATCGAACTTCCATCCGTAACAAAAAAAGTGCCCGGGGCGGTAAGCGGGCCGGAAAGTTCTTGTGCAAGCGGAAGGCCATTCACATATACCATCTCTGCGCGAAGGGCGAGACATCCCGCGCCGGAGCCGGGGCACGTGCTTGCGGCGGGAATAGGTTGCTGTCCCAACCAACCATTGGGAAGGGCTGCATATCCCCAACTATTCGGCCAAGGATGGGAGTAGGTGCCATCACCATTGCTTGTCCAACCAGCGTAGACATCCGATCCGGAAATAATTGCCTGACCAGGCACGGCTGCCTGTATGATAAGGGGCGCGCTGTTTGTTTGAGACGACCACGCACTAAGATTGAGCGTTTCACGATATATGCCGGGATTTACCATGATCTTGGTGCCTCCCAGAATATTCTTCGCCGCGATCGTGAGCGCCTTTCCTATTGTGGCATACGGCGCGGCGGAGGTTCCGGCATTGTTATCGTTTCCATATTGCGCATTTACATAGAGCGTTTCGGTGATGTTGCTCTCATTGATCGACGCACCGGTGCCGCCGACGGCGATGGTGGCCGCCGAAGCGCTTGCGCTCATCGGGGAACTATTTCCCATGGCATCAAAGGCCGATACGGTATAGGTATAGCTGGTCAAGGCCGTGAGTCCCAGATCAACGTAACTCGTCGCCGTCGCGCTTGCGACGAGCGTGCCATTGCGATAGATGTCGTATCCCGCGATCGCGGCGGTGGCATCGGTGGACGTCGCCCACGAAAGATCGATCTCGTCGGCCGCGGTGCCGGTCGCCGCGAGCGACGCGGGAGCGGATGGGCCGGCGGCGGCGCGGGTTGCCGGCGGCGTCACCGCCAGGAACGCACCGACCGTCACGATCGCCAATATGAATGCGAGCGAAAACAAAATCAACCTCGAGTGCCTCATTAAAATAATTAAAACATACTCAGAGGGAATGAGCCACTCCTTTGAAGATTGCCATAAACGATTGACAATGAGTTCAGTGAAATCTATCCTATAGCCAGTAGGAGGCATCATGATGCGTCGCCTGCCACGCGAAAATCGTGGAAGTGAAACCCCTAAGGCTCAAACCAATACATGCGCCAGGGACCATCGGTCCAGGGGGTAAAAGCCAATTTCAGGAAAAAAGTAGTTTTCATTGCGTAGGGTGCGGCATTGCCTATGCCTTCCCCCCACAGCAAACATCCAACCCGAAACAATTCTGATCTTTACCAAGGAGGAACAATGGCAAAAGACCGGCGGGCTCTCACAACGAGTCCGGCATTTTTTATAAATAAAGATAGCGAGGCAAAGGGGCTGTTATTTTAGGTGTTGCGCGGCCGACCGGACTTGAACCGGCAACCCCCGCCGTGACAGGGCGGTGCTCTAACCAAATTGAGCTACGACCGCAAACTTACCTTGAAAATTCTATATTTTTTGCGCGGATAAATCAACCTTCCTTTCAAGCGCCGATACCCGAAGCTCGATCGCAATGACCGCCGTCCACGTA
This sequence comes from uncultured bacterium, assembly GCA_963718515.1. Lineage (GTDB taxonomy): Bacteria > Patescibacteriota > Minisyncoccia > UBA6257 > 2-01-FULL-56-20 > JAKAGE01. The sequence goes on from OY970354.1 coordinate 43,210, forward strand.
TCGGCGTCCTTGAAATCTTTTCGGAGTTGGACTATTTCAGCCTTTATTTCATTCGACCCCGCCTCAAGAATGTCCAATCTTTTTTCGATCTTTCGAAACACTCCCTCAAGCATCACCGCAAGATCCTCTATGGTGGTTATTTTTTTATTCATACACAGAAGCATATGCCTTCACCTTGCGAAGTCAAAAACTTTTTAATGTAGTTTTAATCAATCAACTTCAGAAACTCTTTCTCATTGATGATCTTCACGCCTAGCTTCTGCGCTTTGTCGTATTTTGAACCGGGTTCGGCGCCGGCGACAAGGTAGGAAGTTTTTTTGTTCACCGACTCCGAGGCGTCGCCGCCGTGCGCACGGATCTTTTCCTTTGCTTCTTCGCGGCCCATAGACTCCAAACTGCCGGTGATCACGAATGACGTTCCCGCAAGCTTTGAGCTCGCCGCCGTGCGCGCGGGCATCGCCTCTACAAGAACGCCCGCCTTCTCGAGCCGCGCAAGCAATTCCAGGTTGCGCTTTTCACGAAACCAATCGTAAATACTTTGCGCGACCTTCGGTCCGATGTCCGGCGCCTTCTGCAAATCCTCAAGCGACAGCGGGGCAAAAACTTTTAAGATAGTTTTAATCGCTATTGTGCTATGCGTTCCGGCGGCAGCGTGGGGAAATTCAAAGCTCTTGGCAAGCGTCACTGCCGTCTCCTCCCCCACATGCAAAATCCCCAGCGCGAACAAAAACCGCGGGAGCGTCACGCGTTTTTTTTGCGCAACCTCCGCCACGATATTCTCCGCGGACTTTTCACCGAAGCGCTCAAGCGCGGCAATATCTCCTTTTTGCAGTTCAAAGATATCCGCCGCATCGGAGATCAAGCCCTCGTCGAGGAATTTATCGATGATCTTCGGCCCGAGCCCCTCTATATTAAACGCCGCGCGCGAAACAAAATGGTAAAGCGTCTCGCGGTGCTGGGCCGCGCACATCTTTGACGAACACCGCGTGATCGCCCCATCGCGCGTGACGGGTGAACCGTCCACCGGGCAACGCACGGGCATGTGGAACGTCTTCTCGCGGCCGGTCCGCAACTCCGTGAGCACTTTTACGATCTGTGGAATCACGTCGCCGGCGCGCGTGATAATGACCGTGTCTCCAATCTTTAACCCCAACCGCTTGATCTCATCCGCGTTGTGGAGCGACGCGTGGGTGATCGTGACACCGCCAACGTTCACCGGCCGCATGACGGCGACCGGCGTGAGCGCGCCCGTGCGGCCCACCTGCACTTTGATATCTTCCACCACCGTCGTCGCCTCGCGCGGCGAGAACTTATACGCAATGCCCGCACGTGGCGCCTTTCCGATGATCCCCGCCGCGGCGAACGTCTTATTATCGTTCGCGAGCACCACGGTGCCGTCTATCTCGTAATCCAATTTTTCTCGCCGCGCGGGTTCTGCCCAATGATCGCGAAAAACAAAAACTTCGCGAAGGTCTTTTGTCGGCCGGTTATGCTCATTCGTTTTAAAACCGAAGGCGGCCAAAAGCAGGTGCTCTTCCTCGTGCGTCTTCTGGCCGAGGTCGGTCACGATGTCGTATTGGAAGGAATCAAGATGCCGGCTCGCGGTGATCGCGGGATCAAGCTGGCGGATCGATCCCGCCGCGACGTTCCGCGGATTCGCATACGCCTTCCCGCCGGTCTTCTCCTGCTCTTTATTTATTTTCGCGAACTCACGCTTTGTGAGAAACACTTCCCCGCGCACGATGAGCGATCTCGGTTTGATATTGTAATCTCCGGCACGCAGGCCAACCTCCTTCAAATTCTTCTCAACATCTTCCGGCGGTGCAATGTGCAGTGGGATGGCCTCAACCGTGCGAAGATTCTGCGTTACATCCTCGCCGATCAGGCCATCGCCGCGTGTGGAACCGCGCCTAAAAACGCCATCTTCATATTCCAACTCAATCGCCAGGCCATCGATCTTGAGCTCGCAATAGAAGAGTGGCGCAGACCCGTGTGCACCACTGCCAAGCCCCCGTCCCAAATAATTCTCCAATCGCTCGAGCCACGCGCGCATATCCTCCTCAGAAAACGCATCGTTAAAAGACGTCATGCGCTCGCCATGCCGCACCTTGGTAAACTCCTTGAGCGGCTTCCCCGCCACGCGCTGGGTCGGCGAATCCGCCGTCACGAATTCGGGAAATTCCGTTTCAAGATCGAATAATTCTTTTTTGAGCGAATCGAGTGCGGAATCGGAGATCTCCGATCGGTCCAGCACGTGATACTCGTACCGATATTTATTGATCTCCTTTTTGAGTTTTTCGATCCGGGTCTTTGCCTCGTCCTTCGTCATCACAAATATTATGGATAGGTGGTGGTCGAACCCTGGATACCGAGGAAGAATGCGCGCTCAGAATTAAGCGAAAATCCTGTGGAGATTGCGGCAACGGTGCTCGTATTGGTGCAATCGGAGGGCATCGTTGCGCCATAGTCGGTATAGCAATTGACGCTCGCCGTTGCGCCGGATCCGGGAAATGAAGGTATCACCGGGGCGCCGCCGGGACACCGACTGGGATTATCGATTCCGCAATAATAATTGAATAGTGCCCAGTCTGATCCCGCGTCGGCGGCAAAAAGCGCCTTGGCAGAATTTTCCGTGTCGGTCGTCGCGCGGATCTGATAGAGCGTCAATAGTCCGGCGACCGTCGTCGCGCCCAAGATGGCACCGCCAAGCGAAAGCACGGCGATGAGCATCGCTTGCCCGGAGCGCCTTCGGTGATTTTTCTTGCCCTCTCGTTGCATGACTTTATTATACCTCGCGAGCGACGTAAGTCGCGAGAGATGCGAATAATAAAAAATTAAAGGGCCACGCTTGTGACGAAGCATGGCCCTGATAGATCTGCATCCAGATAGGTGGTGTGAACTCACACCCAACGGATCCGCTCCAAAACGGACTCCGAACGCAGGTCTCAATCCCGATTGCTCACTTTGTTCTAAGGAAAGTATAGCCGAACGGATGAATCTGTCAAGCGCCTAGAAGGGAAGGAAAATCGGGTGTCGGCAGGCCCATGGACCGACCGGCACCCGACCAAATCAACGGATCAGTTGCGCCAAATGATGACGCCACCATACCCCGTCGCATGCCTTACGCGAGTGTCAATGGTTTGCATGTATCGGATGTTGTGAATGGCAGCCTCGCTATTGATCGCGGTTTTTGCCGCGAGCAAAGCGAATGCCGCTATCCGCCATCGTCCCCCACGTGGATAGAAATGTTCGCTGAGATGATCCACTCCTGCGTTCATGAATACGTTCCCCGCGATGATCGCGGACGTATTCCTGTCGCCGAAGCATTTCGCCCAGCCGGTTTCCACCGCATAGTAATGTGCCAGCAGTTTGCCGTCCACACTATACGCGGCCGTAGGGTGACCCAGCCCATTGGCTGTGGTTGTCATGTCAAACGCGGTTGCCCCCGCGAGCGAAAGCTCTAAGCCCCGAAATGCCCAACTCGGTTTTTGCACCGGTTGTCTCTCGGGAGCCTTCGGCAGATCGCCATCGGGAATGTCGAGCGTTTGAGCAAAGGCGAGTGAAGATGATAAAGCCGTCACGCCCATCACCATCACCCACAACAGACCGAACATACAGGCCTTCGCGTGGTTCATTTTTGGAGTTTCCCGCTTTCTGCACCCCAATATACTAACCTCAAGGTGCTGGAAGCAATTTTAACATAAACTTTATGATTTGACAAGTCCCAAAGAAAACGCCGCGATTTTGGCGCGGCGTTTATCTCTTTATATGGTTCTCGTCTTCCCTACTGCGGCTGAGGGCAACCGGCGCCGTTCGGATTCTGTTCACAGCGTCCCAATCCACCAACACTCACTTGAACAGTAGACTGTGTTGTCGCGCCGGCAAACCCACCGTTCGTGCAGTCCAATGTGTAGACCGTGGTCGCCTCAGGATCGACGGTGCTTGATCCGGTTATCGTATTAGAACTCCCCGGGGGGAATAAGGTAATCGTTGCAAAGTTGGGATCGGTTGCGGAAAGCGTGCAGGAGGTCACCGGAGTGCAGGAGTATGTGAGTTGTGACGTTTCTGGAACCACGACATTTGTAGGATTCGCGGTGAGTTCCGGAGAGCAAACGGGCTGGCAACTGGCGTCGCTTGGCGCACACACCGGCAAACCAGTCACACTGATGGTTGCATCGGCTGAGGTGCCATCCGGCAGAGTGCCAGTGACCATAGCTGTCCCCGTCGCCGTCGGCGAGTATATACCGGAGGAGGAATCTATGCTCCCCGGGCCGGCGAGCAACGCCCACGTTACGCTGGACTGTGTGGTGCCGCCAAGAGAAAGCGTGCAGTCGCTCGTCTGACTAAGGTCGATAGAGCCCGGAGCGCAGGTTGCGGTGAGGCTCGAAACAACGGCACCGCATGCGTTTGAGCAGGATGTGCCCGCGCCGGTTGAACTTGCTACACAAGATCCAGCGCCGCACGCATACCCTCCTGGTATTGACGTAACCACTACGCTTGCATCGGCTGAGGTGCCATCCGGCAGAGTGCCGCTGATCATGGCTGTTCCCGTCGTCGTCGGCGAGTATATACCGGAAGAAGGATCTATGCTCCCCGGGCCGGCGATTACCGCCCATGTTACGTTGGACTGTGTGGTGCCGCCAAGAGAAAGCGTGCAGTCGCTCGTCTGGGTAAGATCAATGGTACTCGGAGAACAACTTGCACTGAGGCTCGAAGCGGGAACGCCGCATGCGTTGGAGCAGGATGTGCCTGTGCCGAGCGCGCTTGCCATACAAGAGCCAGCAGAGCACGCGAAACCATCCGGACCAGGCGTGACAATGATTGTCGCTTGTGCCGAACTGCCGCTAGACAAAGTGCCCTTTACGTTTTCCGGGCCCGTCGAGGACGATGGAGTATACACGCCCGATGCATTGATGCTACCTGTGCTTGCCGGGCCGGCCATCGCCCATGTGACTCCTCCCAATTGCTTAACACCATTAACAAAGAGCGTGCACTGACTGGTTTGGCTAGTATCAATAGAACTCGGCGAACAGCTTGCGGTAAGCACCGGGGGCGGCACCACTGCCGTTACTTTCAGAGTGACGCTCACCGTTTGAGTCGGTAATTTTGACACTCCATTATAGCCAGTAAATATAACTTGCCCCGTATATGATCCTGTCGGAAGAGTCTTCACCACCGCTGAGTTGAAAGATATCGTCGCATTTTCAGGTGCGCTTCCTGACGATCCATTAGTGATACCGGGGGCAGGATCTCCTGCGGGCGCCACCAACCAGTTGCCACCGCTTGTGGTTTTGGCGCTAGCCGTCCACGTCAATGTAGAATATGGGGCGCCGATATTGGTCACCTTAGCAGTATCGGTATTTGCGCCGGTCCACGTGGTCGTGAATGATCCTGGGGTGACCTGCATGACAGCGTCTGGTGTCCAAAGTATCGTAAAGCCGGTGGGGGTCGACGACGAAATTTGTTGCGACGTTCCCTGAGAGATCGTGACCGCCTGTGCAACCGTGCTGAATACACTATCCACCGCCAGTCTTAATGACACTAAGAAACTGCCTCCGTTATTAACAGCAATCGGCGTCGCTTCTATCGATTGAAAGCTGTAATCGTATACGCCCGTGGAAAGCGATTTCAAAGGTATTTGATATAAATTTGGTTTTCCATTCGAACTATTCAACACGGGAAGTCCGGGATACGTCCGCTTTGTCCCCGTGCATGGAACGTTCAGATATTCACAAACATCCGTGCCAGCCACATTGCCATTTAGCGCCCATGTGGCATTGACGAGAGTTGAGGTATTATCGGCGTTCTCCGAAGTGACTACAATTGTGCCGACGGCAACGGGTGCGCTGACGGGTGCATTCACCGTAACATTAGCAGAATCACTTGCACTGCCGCCCGGGCCAGTGCAAGTGATATCGAATGCTGCGGTGCCGGTGGCATTTGGAGTTTCTGATTTTGTTCCACTGGTTGGCACCGCGTTCTTCCATGTTGTCCCATCATTTGTGCCCGAAGCGACGCAGGCAGTGGCATTCGTCGTTACTATAGTAAGAAGTGTTGAACTTCCGAGGGTGATCGTGGAAGGTGATGCGGTGAGGGAAACGGTGGGAGCGGGCGTCGCAACCCCATAGGTGCTTGTTGCGATCAGATCATCGCCGAGATTATCCACATAGGTGACGGTAACAACATGTCGAGACGTCAAATTGTCCTTAAAGCTAAAGGAATATGTTCCCTCCTCCGGATTGCCTAGATTAGGATTGCCCTGGCCGCCGAATCCTGCGCAGTTTTGTGTGGTGGCAGATTTTGTAACAGTATAATCCACTGTATCCCCTTTCCCCGTGTCGGTCGAATAATTAAATGCACTTGTGGCTCCGCCTTCCGGTAAGGGCACGTCGATCGCGTGACCGCCGGCGCAAACGGTCAGTATCGTTGTAGCTCCTGCCTGATAGTTCCCCGATACCGTGACGGTGCTACCGGAAACCGACACGCCCATACTGAGCGATGCACCATATTGATTGTTGTCCGCCTTTACCGTCGGAGCACTCATAAAATATGATCCCAAGACGGCTACGATCGCGACAAGGCTTATAAAAAGAAACCTCTTTTTTATATTATGCATACCTTCATAGTACCAGATATGTCCAAGAATAGGGGTGTGGATAATTTTAGATAGAAAACGGCCCCGGGTTTCATGTGGATACCCAGGGCCGAGATTGTGTGCTGAATCGTTAAGGTTAGAGACTTGGGATGACCTGTATGGTCGACCCCTGTGCGCAGGCGGCACCCGTAGAGGTGGCAATGAAGCCACCCGCCAAAAGTCCCTTCTGGCACGCCCCGACGCCGGGAGTATATTTTCCCGACACCGGATCGATCGCGCCGATATGGGTCACTGCCTCCCCGACGTTTGCGAGGATGTAGCTGACCATCAGCGTGGATTTCAGCGAACCGTCCCGGACCGCGATCCCGATAGGGATCTCCGGCACCGCAATACTGTTCGTGATCGCCATATTTTTTCCATTCGACGTATCCGTGCTTATGGTAAGTACGAGTCCGTCCGATGTGGAGAGTACGGCGGCGGTTCCCGCGGCAGGTCCTTGGTTGAAGACCTGTATTTGGTATGAACCGGCGTTCAGGTTCGCAGTGCGGACGGTGCTCACCGGAGTGAAACCGGTAAGTTCCACCGAACCGGCGTTGACTACCGTGTTCCCCGAGATGACGAACTTCGTCAATGTCGGCAGTCCGTTGGGAGACGACTTGTCCCGAGAGAGAACAAGGGCATCAAGTTCGGTACCGAGCTCCATCATCGCAACTGCCCATGGCTGACCAGGAAGGGAGACCGTCTGGTATCCACTGCAATTGCCTTGATAGTCGCTGACCTCGCTCGCAAAGCCCACCAGGTTTGAGTAGGGCATCGTGAAGACGAGGCTCCCGCCCATCGCAGCGCCACTTGATATGTAGCTGACGTTGGGATTGAGGCCGCACTCGATGAGTCCGGTCTCGTCATTCACTGCAACCGAGGGAGGAACAGCGTCGCTGGAACTATATACCACCCCCGTGATGATACGGATGATATTTCCAACATCGTCTGCGGCCATGACTATTGGGCTTATGGCGGTTTTGCCCTGAAGCACGGTTGTCGTACCGTCAGTTGCCAGCATATAGATACTGCCGGTGATCTCATCGTTTTCGAAAAGCGTTCCCGTCGTCGGTGAGGCAAATAGTGTACTCTGGCTCCCGCTTCCGAGGAAGGCGGTCGCCCACTGATTGCCATAGGAACCGTCTGGATGTTGGATTTCCCAGATCGGGCTAAATCCTGGCTCAAAGAATCCCTGTTGCCAACGTACGCCGACAACGAAACTCGTCTGCCCGGATGACAATGAAAGCGGCAGGCTTCCAAAGCGCCCGGATGCGTCGTTCAGGATGTCTCCGTTCTCACTTCCAGCGGTAGCGAAAGAATAGTTCGTGAAAATAAGATTGAACCAATCCATTGCTACGTATCGGGGAGTGAGCCCGGTGATCGTCGGTTGTGCTGGCGCCGCCGGCTTGACGGTGATCTTCACGCTGGCGGTTGCCGACGTGAAATCAACGGCATCGTTCGGGGTGAAGGCGGCAAGCAGAGTTTGTGACCCTGCCTTCGTCATCACGGTTCCCGCAGGCGGCGTATAGGCAAATGCTCCAGAAACGGATGACGTAGCATCAAGCTGAGCAGAACTCAGTTTGGTGCCGACGGTTACCGGGGCTGGTGTTGTCCAATTGATCGGCGGCACTGCCTGATCCACGTTGATCGTCACTTTTTTGGTAACGGTCGCGTAGTCGACGGCGTCGGTCGGCGTGAAGGTTGCTGAAAGCGTTTGCGCTTTTCCCGCCGTGAGCACCGTGCCTAACGCGGGAGAGTAAGCGAACGTTCCGGCTACCGGTGATGTGGCGTTCAGCTGAGCGGAGCCGAGCGGCGTCCCGTAAACGATGTTTGCGGGATCGGACCAAGCGATGATCGATACCGCCTGGTCGACGTTGATCAAAACGGATGCCGAAGCATCGTTGTAATCAGTGGTGTCGCTTGGTGCGAAACTCACCGAGAGCGTTTGTCCTTTCCCGGCGTTGAGCACCGTGCCCGACGCGGGAGAGTAAGTGAACGTTCCGACTACGGACGCCGTGGCGTCCAACTGTTTTGAGCCTAGTGCCGTCCCATAGACGATGCCATTGGGATTGGCCCAGCTGATGGTCGGATTGGTCTTCGTAACAAACTTTCCACCCGTATTTCCACCGCCACATCCTGTTGCGATGAATGCGATAACGCTCAGGCAAACAGGCCCGAGCGCACGGTACACTACAGACGCTGCAAAAGCCTTGCTGCGCATGGCGTTTCTCCTTAACGTAAAATTAACAAGCGGCGATAAGCGTAAAGCCTAGCGTCCTAGCCATATTATGCGCATAATATGGCCAAAATGTCAAATGGGAGCTGTGATAAAGCCCTAGCCTCCTACGTAGCTGATCGTTACGTCTGATCCTGTGCCCTGGGCGACGATGCTCACATTCACGTTTGCGGAAGCATTTGAAGCATATATCGCGCCCATCGTACTGGCCGCCGTCAGATTGCTACTATTCGATATCGTCCATCCATTTCCGCTCAAATAGGCTGTGTAATCACCGTAAAGAGTGGCGAGGGAACTGGACGACGCCCATTGCGCGGTGTACTCATTGTCGCCCGGATTATAGTTGATAGCATAACTGCTCTCCACCTGAGCTTGAGGATCGAGAATGAGATCTTTAGGAAAATTGGGCGTCAGCTGTCCCTGCGACGCATAGACCGGCGCGGGGCTGGTTGCGGCGGGCTGGCTATTTGGAGTAGCAGGCCTCCAGAAAAAAATGACGGCGAGGATAACGACCACTACTATTATGCCCACCCATACCCACACGCGCTTTGAATTAACCATACCCTTATAGTAACAGATATAGATTATAGTGGGGTGTGGATATCCCCTTAGCAGCTCCCCAACCCGCCGCCGGGCTCACAGTCGATCGTGCGGGCGCTCACCGTGGTCTCGAGGTTGAACGTGGTGCTTGCCACCGCGGAATCGGTGGAGCTTGGCGTAATACCCATCGTGATCGTGATGCGCGGCGTCCATTGGTCGCCTTCTACTTGCCCATATAAAAAGAAGTGGAGATATTCTAATGACACGGTGTTGCCGGTGAGCGATTGGAATGGCCCGTTCTCACAGACGCCCTCGCCGGCGGGATCCACGCTATCACATTCCGCCAAACTTCCGGCTCCCGGCCCGGCTATGGGCAGAGTATATTCCACATGATTGCCCTCGGCGTCATAGAATATGAGGCTACTGCACTCCCACCAACTCGGATTTTCGGAGAATAGCGCGCAACCGCATCCAGGAAGAGCTCCGGGTGATGGGTTGGTCCCTCCCCCATCGGTCACATCGGTATTCCCCGGCGTATTACAAAAAAGATATCCCGTGCGGATATCGCGCGCCATCTGTTCGAGCGATAAACTCACATTGCTCTCCGCGGAAATGAGCGATGATACCTGTCGTTGGGTCCGAAGCGCGTTCGTGAATGTTCCGACGGCGATCGCGATAATGATCGTAAAAAGCGCAACGGTGATGAGCAGTTCGACGAGCGTGAACCCTTTTCTATAATTTTTTTGATTATGGGTGCCAGTCATAGAATTGGTCCTCAAGGGTAATGGTGTTCGAGAGCTCTCCGTTATTCCACGTGACGGCGGATTGCACGTCGATCTCTTCGGGGGTTCCGCCGACATCTCCGTCGGTGATCTCGATCGTGCGGGTGAAGTCGGTTGGAGTACCATCCGCCGCATTCGTGGTATAGAGATCGGCGATCGGATCGAAATAGAGCGGGGTGGCTCCGTCGGTTTGATTCGTGCTGAAATTTAGACCCGAACAATCATCTGTCGTCCCCTGAGCAGCAGTGATCGTCTCATAATCGATAGGGTAATAGTATCCCGAACTGGGAAAGCAGTTTCCCCAATCATTCGTACTTGAGCTTTGCGCTAATCCAAAATATACGTCGTGGTCGATCAGGCTCTTTACGATCTCGATGCCTTCCGATGCAAGATATGTCGCCTCGGTGTCATCCGCAGTGGTTCTGTTCAACTGAAATGATTGGGTAAGCAGGGTGGTGATGCCGACGAATCCCACGGTCAGGATGCTCAGCGCGACGAGCGCCTCAACCAACGTTTGCCCGCGCCGCGAATGGAAGGATTTGAATTTCATTGTTATAGGTCTACTTGCCCCGTCGGACTCACGCTGATCGTCCGCGAGAGACTTCCGTCGGAGGTCTGTAGATAAATATTGGACTCCGGCGATATCGTGGGATCGGTATAAGAACTCAGCAACGTCTGTCCATCAGTACTAATAAGAGTGAAAGGATCCGGAGGATAGAACATAACGTACTGAACGGTGTCGCTCGCGGGCGTTGATGTGGGATTGATAAGCTCCACGCCCGGCGTGATCTGAACAGCCCAGGTTCCTGCGGCATATTCCTGGATGGCATCGGTGTCGATCGTATTTGGGGCGGTCGTACTCGCGAGCGATGGGCAGAAGCTACCGGGCATCTTTGCATTATAAGCGAACAACGAATATTGCTGATCCGGGTAATTAAAGCTCACGCCGTATGCGCAGGTACTGCCATTCTGGCTATACGTCGCAATGGAAAGTTCCTTTGCCTGCAAAATCAGCTCGCCTATCTTTGATTCCTCGATGGAAAGCCCTATCTGCTCTTGCCCCACATGGCCATAGATGATGGCGATGCTCGAAAGCATGGCCGTGATGGCAAGGACGATAAGCACTTCTATCAAGGTGAATCCGCTTTTCTTCATATGTATGCCTTTATTCTATCACTTTACCGGATGCCGAGCGCGGAGAAATACCAATTCACTATCGGGAATCCCCAAAAGAAAACGACCACGGCGCCGATCGCAAGGAACGGGCCAAATGGCACGGTACCCTTCATGGTATTTTTCCCGCGCATGATACTTATAAGGCCCACGAGCGCGCCCGCGACGAACCCATACATCATCACAAAGATAATGTCCGGCCAGCCGAAGAGTAGGCCGAGCGGGATCGCAAGCTTGAGGTCGCCCATTCCCATGCCCTTGCCGCGCGTGACGGCGATGAGCAGTGCAAAGAATACGCCGCCGAATACTGTGGCAATTATTTTATTCACCCACATACTCCCCTGCGCACCGAAGATCGCGGCGTACGGCCCGAGGAAAGAATGGTTTGCGGCACCGAAATATAGTGCGGAAACGATGGCGAGCGCAACGCCGATCACCACAAGAAAAATATTTATCTCGTCCGGAATGATGCCGAGGCGGATGTCGATGAGCGTCATGACGAGTAACGCCTCAAAGGCGAGGACCCAGAGCGCGGCGATCACAACAAGTGAGGCGCTGATTGCGATAGTAGCTCCGCCAACCATGGCACAAACTTCCCATGGCACAAAGATAAAGATGAGCGCCGAGAGCAGTTCGACGATCGGGTATTGGATGCTGAGCGGCGCTTTGCACCGGCGGCACCGGCCGGCTTGGATAAGATAGCTAAAAAGCGGCAGCAATTCGAACCATTGTAATGTTTCTCCGCAATGCGCACAGTGCGACCGTCCGCCGATCGCCTTTGTGCTCAATAGGAAACGCTCGCCATCGTAACGCATGGCGACCACGTTCAAAAAACTCCCGATCGCGAGGCCAAAGACGAAGAGAATGAAGATCGTGAAGGGTTCCACTAATCTATGATAACAGAAAAATCAAAAAACCCGCCGAAGCGGGAATTTTGATCAAGAGGGTAAGCTCTTTGAAGACTACAAGGCTAGACAGTAATCCTTGGTCGCCTGGGTGCACGTACCAACATCGCTATCCGCAGCAACTAAGTTAGCCAGATTGCCAGGAGGAGCATAGCTAGCAGTCCATTCACTGCCTGTGCCATTCTCTAAAACAGCAGCTATAACATATGTAGTTCCTGCTGCGTCCGTACCATACTGATAGGTCGCTCCCGATGTCGGATCGTTAGGAACAGAGTTGATGCCGATAGCATCGCTAGTGAGAGCAGTCTCGAGCGTAGCCCATTTTCCAGCACCGATCACAGGATATGAACCGCCCTTATTGTAGTAGAGCTCCAAACCATTCTGCACCTCATGAAGGTCGGAGAGACGCCGCGCGTCGCGGCCGAGCGACTGGGTCGGGCCGAGGCCCACCAAGACGACCGACGCCAAAATGGCGATGATCGCGACGACGATCAAGATTTCGATAAGGGTGAAACCCCTTCTTGCCGCTCTTGCGAGCTCAAGCCTTTCTTTTATTATCATTTTTTTCAATAGAAATCTTTCTCGACCTTTCAAATTAATACTTTTCAAGTATAACACTTATAAATTCCGTCGGCAGACGGCGGCCTGTGGAAAACTTCGCGACCATAGATAACGCCTGTTTTAATGGATGCTCTCCGTAAAGCTATAGAGTGGGATGAGAATTGAAGCAAAGAGAAGCCCAACCATAAGGCCGATGCTTATCATGAGGGCCGGCTGGATGAGTTCTACTAGATTGCCTGTGACCTCGTCCGCTTCGCGGGTATAAATGCCGGAAAGCCGCGTGAACATATCCTCGATCTTTCCTGTGGTCTCGCCCACCGCGACCATCTGAGGGACCAGCTCCGGAAAATATTGCGGATATTTTGCGATGCTTTGCGAAAGGAGTGAACCCTGCCGCACATCTTCTGCAATGTCGTGGATCACGTCCTTGTATACGGTATTGCCTACCATGTGTCCAATGATCTCAAGCGACTGCGCGATAGGAATACCGCCGTGCACGAGAAGCGCCGCCGAATTACCGAAGCGCGCCATGATCACCGGCAGATATACCTTTTTGAGGATGGGCAAGCGGACCTTCGCTTCATCAAGAATAGCCTTCCCCTCCTCCGTGCGCGCGTAATCGACGATGACCGCACCGAGCGCCACGACCGCGATGATGACGGCGACCCACCATCGGCTCAAAAAGGTTCCTGTATTTAAGAGTATCTGCGTATACCACGGAAGCGAGACGCCGTTTTGCGCGAACACGCTCCCAAGCGACGGATATACAAACGTCAACAGGATGAATGCCACGACGACGAACAATCCGACGACGATGCCCGGATAGACGAGCGCCGAGGCCGCCTTGCTCGCAAGGTCGCCTTCCTTTTCTGTATAATCCGCAAGAAACGACGATACCTCGTTCAAGTTGCCCGTCACCTCAGCGGCGCGCACCATCTCTATATAGTAGTCGGGAAAGACATTGTTCTGCCGTTCCATCGCTTGCGAAAACGAAATGCCCGCGTCGATATCTTCGGTTACCTGCGAGATAGCCTCTTTGAGCGTGGCATTGGCCGTCTGCTCATAGAGGATCTTGAGCGCGTTGTTGAGCGGAAGCCGCGCCTCAAGTAATGTGGCGAGTTGGCGGGAAAAAATAATGAGGTCTTTGCGCCGGACGCGAGCAAAAAAGCCGGAAATAGTATCGAGCGCGCCCGGCGGATTTGTGGCAACAAGGCTCAACACAAAAAGATCGTGGCCGGCGAGTATCGAGCTCGCCGAATCGCGATCCCCCGCCTCCACAAAACCTACCTGCGTTGTGCCATCTTTTGTTTTGGCTTGATATTTGAACTTCATTCGTTATGTCCGCTCCAATAATATGCGGAGTTCCGATGGATTGAGTGAGTCAACTCGGCGTTGTCGAGCGTCACTTCTTTATTTTTTACCAAGTTTGCAAGCGAACGGTTAAGGGTGACCATCCCCTCCTGGAGGCTGGTCTCGATGACGAGATCGATCTGATAGGTCTTCCGTTCACGGATGAGGTTGCGGATGGCCGGGTTCACGATCATGATCTCCATCGCGGGAATGCGCCCGCCCGAGATGCGCGGGAGCAAGCGCTGATGGAGATGATCGCGACGAGCGTCGCCGCGAGCTGTGACGTGATCTGACCCTGCTGATCGGCGGGGAATGAATCGATGATGCGATCGATCGTCTGCGAGGCGGAATTGGTATGCAGGGTGGAAAGCACCAAGTGGCCGGTTTCGGAAGCCGTCATGGCCGTGCCGATCGAAACCGCGTCGCGCATCTCACCGATCATCACGACGTCCGGGTCTTGGCGAAGGACGGTGCGGAGTGCCGCGTGGAAGCTCGTGGCGTCGCTACCCACCTCGCGCTGCGAAACAATGCATTTGATCTTGGGTAAAAAGATATTCCACCGGATCCTCGATCGTGATCACGTGGTCGGTGCGGGTGTGATTGATCTCATCCACCATTGCCGCGAGGGTTGAGGACTTTCCGTGCCCGGCGGGACCCACCACCAGACATAAATCCCTGCGAGAGTTGGGTGAAGTCATGCAGTAAGCGGCGGCAGATTGAGTTCTTCTATTGTTTTGATCCGCGTGGGGATGAGGCGAAGCGCGGCGGCAAGATATCCGCGCTGGAAATAGACGTTCACACGGAAGCGTGCCTTCTCTTCAAAGCTATAGGCAAAGTCTACCTGCCGCTGGGTGATGAGCTTGGCTTTCTGCTCCGGCGTAAGCATCTGCGACATGATACCCTCCGCCGACTCCGGCGTCATGATCGGTTCTTTTTGGAGTGGTACGAGCACGCCGTCAATGCGGAGCGTTGGGCGGCGTCCGACTGCAAGGTGAAGATCAGACGCGCTTTGCTTCGCCGTCGTCGTCAAAAGGTTATCGAGCTGCTGTTTGTAATCGTCCATGAGGTTTATTATATCACGCCTCCTCTGTTTCTCTAATAATTTCTTCTATGGAGACGATGCCTTTGAGCGCTTTTACGATACCGTCCTGGCGAAGGGTTATCATTCCCTGTTTTTTTGCCTGCTCAGTGATCTTTTGCGTGGTGACGCCAGTGTTGATACTATTTTCCACTTCTTTGGTCACAAGAAACGCTTCATATATCCCGGTTCTTCCTAATACGCCACGCCCCTTACATGTGGCACATCCTTGCGAATGATAGATCTGATACGGCGCAGTGAACTCCGCTTTGACGTCCGGAGAAAGATCTTCCAGAGCGGTTGCTGATCACTTTCTGTACCTCCGGCGACGCCGCTTCCGCAGATTTACAATCTGGACACAGGACGCCGACAAGACGCTGGGCGATCACCAGGTTAAGCGAGACAGGAAGGAGAAATGGCTCTACCTTAAGATCGATAAGACGTGGGATGACGCCGGCGGCGTTGTTCGTGTGGAGCGTGGAAAGCACGACGTGCCCCGTGAGCGCCGCCTGCACCGCAAGCCCGGCGGTCTCGCCGTCGCGGATCTCGCCGACCATGATCACGTCCGGATCCTGCCGCAATATCTGGCGCAATCCCGACGCGAAGTCGTAGCCGATCTCCGGCCGCACTTGGGATTGGTTGATGCCTGAAACAAAATATTCCACCGGGTCTTCAAGGCTCACGATGTTCACGTCTTCCGTATTGAGCGTCTGGAGGAATGCGTACAGCGTTGTCGTTTTTCCGGAACCGGTGGGGCCGGTGATGAGCACCATGCCGAACGGCTTTGCAAGGCCTTTCTTGATGGTCTCGCGTGTGCGGTCGAGCAGGTCAACTTATCAAAACTTTTTAAACCGGTCGAAGGATCGAGCACGCGGATGACGATCTTCTCGCCGAGCGGCGTAGGGAATGTGGCGACACGAAAATCGATGTCACGGTCGAATAATTTTGCGCGGAAGCGGCCGTCCTGCGGCACGCGGTTCTCGTCGATTTTAAGGCTCGCGACCACTTTTATGCGCGAAGCGATCGGTTGCGCAAGCTCCGCAGGAAGGGATGCCACTTGATGCAGATCGCCGTCAATGCGCAAGCGGATGCGCAATGATTTTTGCTGGGGCTCAATGTGCACATCGGATGCTTTATTGAGCACCGCCTCTTTGAATGTATCAGCGACGATCTTGATGATCGGCGCATCCTCGCTCGCGCCTCCCTCGAGCTCGATCGCCTGCTGGCCACCCGTGCCTTCTTTTATATTAAGCGACTGCACCGCCTGCTCGATCTGCGCGCGGAACGGCGAATATTTTCTGAGCACTGCCTGGAGGTCATTATATGAAATGAGATAGACGCCGAGATTGATGTGATTCTGCCGTGCGATGAACTTCATCGCTTCCTGCGCCTTCTCGTCATCCGGATGAAACATGCCGATCACGAGCAGATTATCCTGCAAGCTGATGGGGATCGCCTGATAAATGCGCGCGGTCTCTTCCGGCACGATCCCCATCAACTTGGCATCGATCGTCTCGGGATCTATTTTTTTATAGGGGACCTTGAGCAGTTCGCTCTTAAGCTCCGCCATTTTTTCATCAGGAACGATGCGTTCGCGCCCGATGATGTCTTCGGCGGATTCGTTGTTCACGACCGCATCGCGCTTGAGCCGTGCCACGATCACATCGGTGATCAATCCCCGGCTTCGCAGTTGTTGGAGAAGTTCATCGCTCGTCATACTTTCATTCTACCACGACGAACAAAAAGAGGCGGTCATTATTACCTCCCCGCAGATGATAGTTCGGTAATGATGACCGCCTCTTTTTACGTTATGACTTTTTCAAACCTAAGGAGCTATGAACGGATTCGTACGTCCCACTGCGGCGGGGCCCTGCGGCGACGGCAAGGCAATAGTAGAGTGCAATGTCTGGAAGATCGATCCCTGCACGATGCTCTGCGGATTCAGCGAAAGCTGGGTGATCGGGGCTATGTTGCTCAATGTTCCCGTCTCGGGGATCACGACCAGCTCGGGCTGTGCAAAAAAGATATAATAGACCGCGCCCGCCACGAGCGCGAGAAATACAAGCCATGCACCGATGGCGAAAATATCTGTCCTTTTCTTTCCTTCTTCTATGACGATTGCCATAATGGTATATCTATTTTATTTATGAAGCTTGATAATACGTTACGATCGTCATGCTGTAGCTGAACATATCTTGGTTGGCAGCCTGGGTCTTTGTAGCGCTTACTGTTCCCGGCATGAGCGATATGGCGGTCACATTAAAAAGTCTGATATTCGTCTCCAGCCCTTGAAGGAAGGCTTTGAAGGATTCATAACTGCCGGTACCGTTGATCGTGAATGAGATGGTGCCGGTCGGTTTTACGATCGAACCGTTCGCGGCGGCAGTGGCAACGGATCCACTCGCAACGGATCCGGACGTTACGGGTGATTGTACCGCTTGGATCGAAACCCCCGCGCTCTGAATAGTGACGTCGGAATTTACCGCGATGCCATAGATCTGCGCGAGCGCACCCGACACGTCCTCGCCGACCGGCAACGCGAGTTGCACCAGTTGGCTCGACGACGAATTATTTTGATAGGTGGTGAGCAGACTCTGGATCTGCGTCACGATCTGCTGTTCGTTGCTCAACACCGTCAATTCCCCGCTTTCCTGTCCTTTGAGGTCTTGAAGGTTCGCATAGGCGGGCACGATGAGCTCAAAGTACACCACGATCGCCGCCGCTATGATGAGTGCCGCTATGATGATGCTCGAAAAGCGTTTTGTATCCTGTTTCATGATGTTGGGACGGATGGCAAGAAGAGCGACGGGCTCATCATAAGATCGACGTTGAAGGTCCAATTCCCTCCCGGCGCCTGCGGCGCGCTCACGCTCGAGACCGTCATCGATGATATTTCGGAGGTATTGTTTTCAAATACGGCTATCTGCTCATTTACATCAGCCTCCGATGGCGCCACGCCGATCAGCGTGACCTCGGTCCCCTGAGTGAGGGAGAATGATTGAAAATATACATTCGCTTCGGTGTTCTGCTCCAGCCATGTGAAGAATTGCGAAGACAAAACGTGATTCCGTAACAACGTCTGGAGATTCGACAGCTGGGAATAGAAGTTGATCAAGTGGGTCTGGTCGCTCGGGGAGACCTGGTTACCCAACGCGCTTATCTTGCGTTGCGTTGCGGTGAGTTGGGACTGCAGATACGGCGCGTAACCAAAGTTAAGCCCGACATAGATGACGATCGCGAGAAAAAGCACTCCGCCGGAAAAAAATAACGCGCCAAGCGCCCATCCGGGAGTTTTTGGAGGTTCCTTCCCAAGCTGTTCAATTACTTTATCGGGAAGAGGCATCTGATTTTTATTTGATGAATTCTTTCATACCGAGCCCGAGTGCGACGGTCAATCGTGGGTTCAGATCCGGGATGAATGGGGTGATGTCCTGAGGGTATTCAAACCGGGAGAATGGCGCCGTCTTTACGACGGGGACAGAGAACTCTCGTTCGAAATATTTTTCTATTCCGATGAGGTTGGCGCCGCCGCCAGCAAGCACGACCCGCTCCGCCTTCGATGCAGCCGGGAATTGCTGTTGGTAATTATAGGTAGCCTTCTTAACATCATTCATTATAGCATCTAAAAACGGCATCATTATTGTGGATAACTCGTAATTCGGGCCGGTTCCCGAAATGCCCCGCTCTTTCTTGAGCTCTTCCGCGCGCATCGGATTGATCCCGAGGCTCGACGTGAGCGCCTGAGTGAGTGATGCGGACGCGAGATCGCTTTGCACGCTCCACGCGAGCGCGCCTTTTTCCATGAAAATAGTATTGGTGGAATGGCTCCCGATGTCCACGATGATCGTCGCTGTAGGATCGCCGGAAAATATCCGCGCGACGCTCAACGACTCGATCTCAAGCGCGTGCAGGCGCAGGCCCGCGGACTGGAACATGTGCTGATATTTTTTTATCTGCTCCTGAGGAACGGAGATCAATAATATTTTCTGGTGGCCGAATCCTTTTTCATCCTGGTAGTCCCCTATCTTCATCCAATCGAGTGCGACTTCGGAAAGTGGCAGGGGCACGTACTGCTTTGCCTGGAATAAAAGCGCCTTCTCCAGATCCTTCGCGTCCATCGCAGGAAAATCCACCATCGTCATAAACACTTCAAAAGGAGGCAGAGACGCGATGACGTCCTTGGTGGACGTACCCAATTCTTTGACGAGCGCCTTCAGCAACGCAACCACGTCCGCCTCAAAAATCTTCAACCCGCTTGTCTGCAAGGCCTGGTTTGCCCGGGCGAGATACCCGCTCGATTCCAGGATGCCATAATTCGTGATCCGGGGCATTTTCTTTCCCGCCTTTACCTCGACCATCTTAATGGAGGTTGTTCCAATATCCACGCCAAGATAGGCGTCCTTTTGAAAAAAATTAAGAAAATTTGCCATGCGCACTTAAGCGTTTTTTAATGGATGATCCACTATCCTATAATACCATGAACTTCGGCGTGATCGGAGACATTTTCTTTCCTCCCGCGTGCGTGGCCTGCGGCGACCACATTGCGGACGGCGTCCTCTGCGAACCATGCAGGGGCGGGATTGAAATATATAAAACGTTATTTTGTGGCACGTGCGCGGCGCGGCTGCCGGAGCAGAAGAAGATCTGCCACGCGGCTGCCCCGTATATCTTGGGCGCGGCGGGAAGCTATGATGACGAAGCGCTCCGGGCGCTCATTCACGCGCTCAAATTCCAGGGAATCGTGGCGGCAGCCGCGCCGCTCGGAGATATTCTCGCCACATATATTGCGACGCTTAAGCTCCCGCTCGACCAATTCATTGCAACACCGCTCCCGCTCTCCGCGAAGCGGCTCCGCGCGCGAGGGTTCAATCAATCGTCGCTCATCGCGCGCCGCTTCGCGGAAGCGGTCGGAATGCCTTTCGAAGAACGCATGCTCAAACGGATCCATCATCGCAGACCGCAGAGCGAAACAGAAGATATCTTCGAGCGACGGGAAAATGTGCGTGGATGCTTTGCGCTTGATGATGCGAGTGGCATTGCCGTCGCCAATAAAAAAATATTTCTTATTGACGACGTAACGACGTCCGGGACCACGTTCAACGAGGCCGCACGCATTCTCAAATCCAATGGCGCAAAAAAGATCATCGCCGTCGCCGTCGCACGAGCGTGAATGCTACTGCGGAAGAATAGTATTGATAATCGTGCTGATCGTAGAAAAATTCTGATATGTGCTCGAAAGCGACGCGAGCGATTGCTGGATGAGTAAAAGCGACTGATCCGGGGAAAGCCCTTCCGCAAGTGCGGACTTGGCCGCCATATTTTGATCCTCCGCATCGCTCAGGGATGATTGTGCGGCGTCGAATGCGGCCTGCAGATCGGCATTTGTGGAAACGCCCTCAAGGAACGAGACCGCCCGCTGGGTTTGGGTCATCCTTGCTTCGGCCGTATCAAAAAGAGTTTGGTTCTGCGACCACAATATATAATTGTTGATGTTCTCGGCGAGCGGAGCGAATGTGCTCTCACGCCAATCGAAGACCTCCGTCGCGATCGCCTCGGTTCCCGCGATGCCGGCGCCGTTCAATTTGGCGAGCTCAATAGTGTAAAAGTCGGATGCACCGGTAAGGCTTCCCGAAAGTTCCGGTTGTAAAGATCGGGAATCGGTGCTCGTGGGCACGGCCTGCAAATTTGCCTGGAGCGTTTGCACCTCCTGCTCTGCGCATTCGATCGTCTGGCCAACCAATTGTTTGCGCAAGGCGAGTTCCTGTATCAATTCCTCCGCGCTGGTCAACGTCGGATCATTTTGTATCGCCGCGATCCGATCGATCTGCGCAGTGGTCACGCCACAATCATCGGCATGCGCGGCATTGATCCGAAATCCTCCAAAACCAAAAACTCCCGCCGTCAAAAGCAGGACAAAAAATGCGCTAAAGATAAAAACTTTTTGATATTTCATCACTATCGTTAGTGCGATAATTTCTGCAAGGCCTGGTCGATAGAAATGCTCGACGATGCGGTGGAGGTCGCGGTCGCGGCGGTGGAACTGGAAGTTGACGTCGCCTGCGAGGCGACCGCTTTTGAAAATGCCGCCTTCAATGCATCCGGCGTGGGGACCGCCGCCGCAGATTCTAGCGTGGAGGTCACTTGAGGATAGTTAACGTCGGCGAGCTGGATCTGCATGCTGATCGCCTGCGCTTCGGCATGCAAGCCCGCCGGATCGATCACCGCATACTGGATGGGCGCGATCGGACGCGTGGCGGGGAAACTGCCCGTTACTACGAGTATGAAAAATCCGGCGAGCGTGATCGCCGCTCCCGTTTCAACGACACGCAGGAATATGAAGACGCCGCTCATGGTCTTTTTTGCATGCTGCGGTGAAAGTAAAATCTGCGTACGCGAGCGTTGTGCAACGCCAGCGTCGGGTTCGATATTTTTGAATTGTTTGAGAGTATCAAATAATTTCATCGTCGTTGTCGTTATCCCCCAACTTCTTCTTTAACTCTTTTATCGCGCGATGCTGGATAAGCTTGATGGCTCCTTCACTTTTTTTGAGCACCGCCGCCGTTTCTTTGAGCGGCAGATCTTCCACGAATCGCATGATGATCACATCCTGATGATCGGGCTTGAGCTCTTTGATGGCCCGGTGGACACTTCTCGAGCTGCAACTTTTCCGCAATATCGAACTGCGTGACGGCGGGAATTATAGAGGACTCCGGATCGATCTTGTCCAAACTGATATCGTTCTTTTTTGAGCGATAATGATCGATCACCAGGTTCCGTGCAATTTGATAGAGCCAACTCGAGAACGGATGTCCGCGATGCTTGTAGGTCCGTATCTTGGTCCATGCGGACAAAAATACGTGATGGGTAATATCCTCGGCTTCCTCACGGCTCGAGACTTTGATCGCTATAAAACGGTATATAGCCGGATGATAATGGTCATAGAGAGAGCCAAAAGCCGAGGAATTGCCCCCGACGGCCTGTTCTACCAATTGTTCCTCACCGTCTATCATGTAAAACGTAGAATATGTGGATAAGTTACTGATGCGTGAGCCTTCGCCAAGCATTCCCTAGCAAAAATGCCCTACGCAACATAGGGCATCTTCTAATACGTTTATAATACCGCTTTTGGGTCGAGGGGTCAAAATGAATCGGCGTCCATGAGGTTAGCTTCACGTTCTTTTTTCTCCTCTTCTAAAAGCGCCAATAATCTTTCCAGATATCGGGTGGCATCTTCCTTTGTCTGTCCATCAGAGATCTCTTTGATGGCCTCCCTTAATTCATCTTCGCCAAGAGGCTCAACACCCCCCGATTCGAATTTATTTGGTCTCATCGGACGTTCACTTTCCGAACTTCATCCACTGATTATTTTTCTTGAAATTCTTCCAGTACTGAGAAGCTTGTGGTTTCATCGCCCCAAAGTATTTGCTTCCAAGCCGCGTCTTGCCATACGGATGTTCCGCGGCGGAAGAAAGCGGCGTAAAGGACATCTGTGCGATCGGCATTTTGTAATAAAGTTTTATCGGCAACGGCGAAACATTGTGGAGCTCGAGCGTCATCTTAAGTTTGTTGCCAGGATCAAGATATCCGGCGGTCGCGTGGATAATCAGACCGATGCGGCCGAGCGATGACTTCCCTTCCAAGCGGCCAACGATATCGTCAGCGACGCCGATCGTCTCGTACGTCATGCCGAGCGCGAACTCTCCCGGATGGATCACAAACTGCCGCTTCGCATCGATCGTCACCGCTTCCATCATGTGATCGATCGGCTCTTTCGGATCGATGCACACATGTTCTTTTGTCCGAAAGATGAGAAAGTCCGCCCCGAGGTGCAGATCCACCGACGCGGGCTGGAGCGATTTGGGAAACATCGGCTCGATGACGACACGTTTTTCTTTGAGCGCTTTCTTGATGTCCCGGTCGGAAAGTATCATGATTTGATAATTGTAATAACATTTTAGGCGTTGGTCAAAGGGGCCCGCAGAAGATTGCTCGAAGTGAAAGATGTGATATAGTGATATGAGAAATACATTAAAACTCTCGAGAGGGCCTCAACCCTCTGAGAAGAACCTCAGGCAACTTGGAGGCATCAGAACACTGATGCCTCCGATTTTTTTCTCTTTTATTATATATATGATGTAGCGCGAACGAACAACAGCACACACGCAATGTGCTTTTGAGGGAAGCCGCCGAGCCGCGAAGGCGGCGAGGCAAGAGGTGGCCGTTCAGCAGGACGGAACGCCGTGCCCGAGAAAACACATTGCGTGTGTGCTGTGCGGATGAGCGGGTAAGGGGAGTCGGACCCCTGTTATCTGATTGGCAACCAGATGTAATACCGTTATACGATACCCGCGATGTGCGCCCTGCGCACCATAAAATCAGTTCCTAGTATATCCCTAGTCGTTCCCATTTTCAACTTCCTGGTACGCCGCGCTTGAAATGTCCGCGATCGTTTTCTCCTGGGCCGCAATGCTCGTCGTCCCCTTCGTCATCACGCATAGCAGATAGGAATGCCCCGGCGCGTACACGATGCCACAATCGTGTAGTTCCCACTGATATGGCACGCCGCCTGAAGTATATGAAGCCAACCCATATTTATGTGATACCACCGTCGAGCTCGGCACTCCCGCAACGATCCCCTGCATAAAGGTCGTTTGCGTCATCAACTTTAATGCCTGTTCCGAATAGTTCCGCGAAAGATATGTCGCGTTGTAAAGTGTTTTGAACAAAATCGCATATTGTTGAGGCGTCATGATATCGCTCGTGGACGCGGTCACGTTTTCGGTGAGCGGGATCTGAAGATCCGCATATACGCTCTCAAGATCACTCTGGTCCGCCATGTTCGTCAGCACCGCCGCCGCATCGTTATCGGAATACTTGATCATATATTCTATTAATTGTTCCGCTGTATAATCCTGCCCTGGCGTAATGGCGTCAATGGGAGGAATCTCCTGCTGTGTATTCAAATCCGGCACTCCTAGCGGAAAACTCCCCTCTTCGTCAAGAATAGTGCTCGTATTTTCCGCAAGGGCGTAATACGCCATCATGATCGGCACCTTGCCCAAACTCGCAGGGTAATATTTGTCATTACCATTCACACTGGCCCACTTCCCCGTAGTAAAGTCCGAGAAATATACGGAAGTATTGGTGACGTCGCCGGCGGCTTGGTCCCGTGAGACCACCGACTGGATGGCGTTGATCATCGGCTGATCCTGCGAGAATGTCCTGACACTATTAAAGTTACAGCTGATGAGAGGGCTGATGTATTGGTATCCGGTCAAGCGCAATGGCGGCGGCAGCGTAATGATGGTCGTCACTTGCTTTAAAAACCATCCGAATCCAAAACTCCCCACGCACGCGAGGATCGCGATGACCCAATAAAGCCTCTTTCTGTAAGGCGCCTCTTTTGCCATTCCTCTTATTATACTACTCAATACGCCCCAGCTTTACGTCTGGGTGCGGAGGGAAAAAAGGCTAATTAGAAGGAGCTATCGTAAATTGCTTCGCGTTGCTCGTACCATTCGCATTTACAACGGTGACCAGGAAGATCTCGTTCTGAATGACCGGGGTTGTCGTCGTGGAACAAGTCTGGCCGCCGGAACAGGGCGCCGTCAGCGTAGAAGGCACCCGGAAATTCAATCCTGCCGGAGGGAGAGTCATTTGGGCTACGATGTATTTGCCAAACATAATCGTGTTGAGCGTCGAAGTAGTGAAGCCGGTGCCGAATATGCTCACATCATTCCCTATCTGACTGCTGATCGGGCTGACGCTCGTGATGACGGGCGGGGTCGGAAGCGCAGGCGGAGGAGTGACAACCACCACGGGATTCACCGTGATGGTATTGCCCACTTGCTGTGTGCCGCCGGGGCCACTGCACTGCAACGCGTATTCCGTTTGCATGCCAGCCGCGCTCGGCGTGACGGATTGCGTACCACTCGTCGCCTTGGAACCATTCCAGGTACTGCCAGTCGGACCGATGGCGGCGCAGGCGGTTGCGTTTGCCGTCGTCCATGTGATGGCAAAAGAGTGACCCAGCGTTATCGCCGCGGTGGGCATTGAGAAGTTTACTGTAGGGATGGGAGGAGGCGCGATTATAAGGCTTGCTCCATTCACGACAAAGCTCAATGAGTTGCTTGTCTTTCCATTCGATACCACGCTGATGCTATAGGTTCCCGGCTGGATCAGCACGGCAGCTTCGGAACAGGCAGTTGACGTGCACGAGGGAGGATAGACCGACGGCACGACGAACGAGAGACTCGTGCCATTGGTAGAATTCACCGTCGCTACCTGGCTACCAGCGAAATCAACGAGGTTGCCGGTAGAAGCGAAACCAGAACCGATGACGGTCACCGCCGTGCCAACAGTGCCGGACGCCGGCGTAAGAGACGTGATGGCGGGGGTGGGCGTAACGACGGGTGCGGCGTTCACCGTCACAGAGACCGACGCACTACTACTGCCACCCGCATCACTACATGTCACCATATATGTGGAAACACCTGTCTGTGTGGGAGTTACGGTTATAGCCGCACTGGGTAATAAACCACTTCCGCCAAAAGCGCCGGAATCGGTGCACGTCGATCCGGAAGGGCCAGACCAGGTGATGACGGTTGACTGTCCGAGGGTGATGATCGTTGGATTCGCCGAAACCGTCACCGTGGGAGTCGACGGCAATCCATTCACCGTGACCGTCGCCGATGCAGGGGCGCTGGTTCCTCCCGGACCACTGCACGTCATGGTATACGTGTATGTGCCTGGCGTTGAAGGAGTGAGAGTCTGGCTCCCGCCGGTAGCTGAAAAGCCGGCGGCGCCATTATCCAAGTTACAACTCGTCGCGCCCGAGGACGACCATTTAAGAATCAGGGACTGACCGAGGTCGACGTTATTCGGACTAGCCGAAAGACTAACGGTCGGGGCGATCAGGATCGGCGTCAACGTGGAGCCCTGCGTTACTGTGAATGACTCCGCGTTGCTCGTCTGGCCGCCCGTAACGACGGACACCGAATAAGTACCCGGCTCAACCAATCGGGCAAGCTCTGAGCAAACTCCGTCAGTGCAAGCGGGAGCAAAACTGCTAGGGATGGCGAACGAAAGAGTGGTGCCATTCGCGGAATTTACCGTGGCGATTTGATCGCCGTTGAATTCAACAACGTTACCCGTCGAAGCAAACCCGGAACCCGAAAGCGTCACCGTTGCACCAACGGTGCCAGAGGCGGGGCTCACGCCCGTGATACTAAGAGCGGGGGTCGTAGGAGAAACAGCGCTTACACTTACTCCAACCGCCGAGGTGCCAGTACCTCCCGTGCCACTGCAGGTGATTCCATAGAGCGCAATATAAGGCAGTAGGCCGGAATCATTAATTGGGGTAACGGTTTGGGAGCCGGTCGTGCCAAGATTCTCGCCGTTCCAAGAAGTGCCAGCGCCACTACCCGTGCCACTGCAGCTCGTCGCATTTGTGCTGGACCAGGAAAGCGTTGTTGACTGACCAACGCCGATCACCGAAGGATTCGCAGTAATGGTTACCGCAACGGACTGAGGTGTCGTCGTGGTGTTACCACCCGTCACTAGAGTGAACGGACTCGCGCTTTCCACAAACTCATTGGCAGCTGGGTACGCGGTCACGTATATCTCATATGAACCGCTGGGGATCGTCGGATCGCTCGCCCATACGTAGGCGCCGGTATTGGGAACGCTGCTAACGATCTCTTTCACATTGCCTTGCGTAACGGGGTTGCGGAGATAGATGCTCAGCGGAATACCTCCGAAAATATCTGTGTTCCAAGTGATGGTGGTAATATTACCACCCGGCCCATTGGTCAATGTCTGCCCTCCGCTTGGATAGATACCACCCGCGGGAACCGCGGTCACTCCGCCAATGTAAAAGTCCGGAGTCTGACCGATGGCAGAGCCCAAGGTTTCGGTTGTGCCAGTATAAGCTGCACCATAAAACAGCGCGTAGTATTCTCCTGCCGGGATGCCCGATGGGACAAAATAACTAAATTGTCCATTGGAATCCGGAACGCCGTCGTTCATGGCGGGGCTATCAATAGCGAAACCCTGGGAAGCCGAGCTGTTCACGGGAACAATCTTTATTCCTGCCACAGAGGAATTCGCGGTGCCTATGCCGTGCCATTGGAAGACGATCTCGCTCCCGACGGGAAACACTTCATTGGTAACCGGTGCAGTAAACTCGATCGAGGAAATTGTGGAATTTGGGGCGGTCGCGGTGGGAGTGGACGTCGTTCCACATCCGAACAACGCATTCAACTCAGCCCTCGTCCCCTTACCCGCATAGCCTGTGCCGTTCTTTAGGCCCGCCGGCGTGAGAATGATCGATGCATATTTTTCCTGGAACGCGGTGACGGCGGCGGCGGTCTCATCATCAAATGTGCCGTTCACCGTTATGGATTCCCCATTTTTCTCCAACGCAGTCTGGAGCGCAGTGACGCCCGCTCCGCTCGCGCCGATCGAGAGATTGGTATTGAACGTATAGCACCATGCACTTGCCGAGGTCGCTGAACTTGCTGAACCGGCTTGAGATTGAGCCTGTCCCTCGAGAGTTTGCAATTCTGCAAGAAGGCTTTGGATCTCTGCCTGGAGACTTGCGACGCTTTGGGTTTGCGCAAGCGAGATGCCCGGCAACACAAATGCCGCTACTGCGATTGCGGCGATGATCTTATTTTTTATATGCATAATAGTTTATACCTTACCGCTCCGGACCGGGGAGCATTGTTTCAATACCTTTATTGAAACATGGATGCTGGACCAGGTCTACTGTGTATAAACTAACAAAAGAAACCGGCGTGTTCGCCGAACTATCATCTGCCGGGAGGCGAACACGCCGCTTTCTTTTGTTTTGTGCCCCCGCGAAGAATCGAACTTCGATTACAAGATCCGCAATCTTGCGTCCTATCCGTTGAACGACGAGGGCTCGTCGTAGAAGAAGAATACTAGAACCGGAGGAATTTTTCAATGGAATCGATGAGGGTCGGCTGGTGTTCAATCTCCTTCAAAATGGTCTTGAGATTTGCGCGGAGTTCCGGTAATTTTTCTTCCGGCACGATGAGCGAAAGCGACGGCCGCAGATGTGAACGGAAGTAGAACGCAACATCCGCCCATTCCTCCCCGTTCGAGTCCACGCTCCAGCTCTCGAACTCCTTCAGTGAATATGATTTATATCCGCCGATATCAATTTCGTTGTCATTCAATGTGAAGGTAACGACGCGTGGCGCGCGGTTACCCCACACGATGAATAGTATCTCCGCAATCACGATAAAAAAACCGAATAAAAAATCCTTATCCCAGACCGAGAACGTGATGATGACCGCCGCCGCGATAATAGAGAGCCAATACCACGACACTTCCTTGTGTCGATACTCAAACTCCGGCGCATCCCATACGATCTCAAACTTTGCCATAAATCCATTTTAGCACCTTTCCAGGAGAGATAATAAAAATCACCGCCTCACGCGGTGATTTTTATCTTAAGATACTGAAGAAGGATCCTTTTTCAGCAATTAGAGCACAGCTTCTTTGAGAAGCTTTCCGGCGCGGAACTTCGGCTTGATCGAAGCCTTGATCTGGATCTTTTCGCCGGTCTTCGGGTTGCGGCCTTCGCGCGCGGCGCGCTTGGCGACGCGGAACGTGCCAAATCCGGTGATCGCGACTTCCTCGCCGCGGCCCATCGTCTTTACGATCGTATCAAAAACGGCGTCTACTGCGCGCTCTGCGGCGGCCTTGGTCTCAATACCGGTGGCCTTCATGACCGCTTCCACCAATCCTTTTTTATTCATGATGATAATTAATTTCTTTTTCCCGACCTTTTATGGATTGAACTCCTGTTTAGTATAGCAAAATCAGGGAAAAAGGGCACAAGGGGGCTGAAACGAAAATCCCCCGGCCGAAGCCGGGGGATTTTCTATCACGCTAAGTCACAAGCGAAGCGCAATTTTGTACTGACGAGACTAGAACTGGCCGCCGACCGGAGACGTCAGACTGACGACCGTGATCGGTACCTCATTCGAAGTCAAGCCAATGATCGACGTCGTACCATTCGAACCATCGACATACGTGAAGTCGTTGGAACCATTAATGGTCGCGTTGAGTGATTGAGCCTGTTGGGCAATTGCCGGAATCTGGCTCAAGTCAGCCCACAGCGTGAACGTGTACGAACTGCCTGCGGTTATGACCGGCGACTTGTTCGTTGACGTCGCGAAGTTCCACTGGATGCTGTTGGAAGATGTAGCTTCCGTAGCCCAGAGGTCGGACGTTACGATGTTGTTGCCGCTCGTATCCTTCAGCACGATCGAGTTGACGAAGCCTGGCGTCGTCGTAGCAGCAGCACCACCAAGCGTCAGTTTCAGCGTGCTCGGAATGTTGTCACCCGCAGCGTTTGAAGTGAAGGTGATCGAACCGATCTGCTGGTTTGGAGACGCCGGAGGCAAGCTCGAAGCCGAAGAAGCTGACACCGCGAGGATGCTTCGCAAGGTCGTCTGGAGGTTGCCATTCGCACCTGAGAGGGTCACCCCGGCGGTCTTGTTCGACGTTGCACCACGAGCAACCACAGCGAGTGATGTCGTGCTGTTATTCGAATCAGTCGTCGTTGCGATCTCAAACTGCGAGGTCGTGTTATCCGAGAGCGAACCGTTGGTGTACGATCCCGCATTGCCCTTGAGGGTAAGCGTGACCGAATTGCCCTGCGGAACGATCAACGGATTGGTGAAGCTGTTGAAGACATAGATGTAACCCGTACCCGACGCATCAGGGGTCGGCGATTGAGCAGTGCCGAGTTCCGTGGAACCATTCCACAAACTGACATTGCTGAACGCGGCCTTGACGGTCGTGGTTGCGGAAACCACATCCAAGACATTCAACTGCGTAACCTTTACGTTCTCAACGTTCGAAGTTTCCGTGAAGCGGAAGGCTGCGAGCGTGTCACCCGTGGAGTTCTGGACGATCTGGCCTGCCGGAGGATTGCTCGAATCTGCAGCAATCGTCAAGGAAGGATTACCGTTGAAGCTCACCGTCTGGCCGGCATACGTGGTGTTGCTCGGGATATTCACCGAAGTGAACGAAACCGCGCCGCTACCCGTGTAACCGACAAGCGATGTCGCAGGGGTAAACGTGCCCGTTGCCGAAGACAACGAATCCGCATACACATCAACATTGATCGTCTGACCGGCCGGGACGTTGAAGGCCGAACCCGAGAAGGAATACGTTCCTTCACCGGATACCACTCCTTGTGTCGTACCGAACTGCGTTCCATTCACCAAAACTTTGAGGTTCTGGAATGCAGATGCGGTGCTGTTAGGAGTGAGCTCAACGCTTACCGTGTTAACGTTCACGCCTTCAGCCGAAGAAGCGCTGAATGCGTATGAACCGATCCTGATGCCCGTCGTACCAGCGGAAACATTCTGGCTTCCGAGAGCGTTGTTCGTCGATACCGACAAGCTCGAAGATACGAGCGTCAACGAGACACCCGATACGCCGGAAGTGTTGGCTGTGCGGCTGGACGTCATACCCTGCAAGTTGCTGTTATCGCCCGTCAAATTGGCGACGATACTAGAGAAACTTGCTGTGGTCTGAATATCCGCTTTGATGCTGAGGACACGTGTCGTGTTCGCCGGAACAATGTAATTGATCGGCGAAGCGGACGTGCCAAAGCAGTCATTGTAGACACCAGTGCCTGTCGAAGTCGAGTAGCTGGCTACTGCAGCCGTACCAATGGTACCGCTACCCGATGCGCAGTCATTGCTTGACGGAGGCTGGTTGATCGTAGTGCCAACCTGATTGCCTGCATCATCGGTGATCTCAACATTTTGGATCTGTTGGTTAAGAGCCAAAGTGTTGTTCTGGCCGGAGAGTTGGATGTTGAAGTCGAGGTACTTTACCTTGACCGGTTCACCCGCTGCATAGACATCGTACTTAGCCAACACTACGCCGGATTGACCCTTTGCAATGTTGCCCGTCGGGGTGTTCGAATCCTGAGTGACAGTGATCTGTCCCGTCAAGATATTCACCGGGGTTCCGGGACCGCTAATGTTGTTGATCGAGACCGGAACGTTATACTGGCTGTCAACAGCCAAAACATCGTAGCCGTTCAAGATCTCGAACTGGAAGAAGTCGCTCGGAGAACCCATTACGTCAGCAACGATCTGAACATTGTTGTTTCCCGTGTTCAGCTTCGCCGGAGCGGCGGAAGCATCGAAGTCGGCGAGGCCCGAGGCCGGAACCGAAGCCAATGTTGCGCCAACCTGCGTGCCGTTCACGAGCAACTTTACGTTCTGGAGGTTCGCATTATTTGCGGAACCAATGACGTGGAAGTTGATGTTATTCAACCATACAGGGCTGTTGCCAACCGTGAAGTTCCACGAACCAACAATGTTGCCCTGCGTACCAGCCGTCACGGTCGTACCGATTGAGGTCGAAGCGACGGATACGGTTGCGAGGGAAGGATTCGTGACGGACGTTACCGTGAAGACATTACCCGTCAACGGGAACAAGCCGGTCGAAGTGATCGCATTGTTGTTGGCATCCCA
The DNA here is from genome assembly GCA_963718515.1 of uncultured bacterium. GTDB lineage: Bacteria > Patescibacteriota > Minisyncoccia > UBA6257 > 2-01-FULL-56-20 > JAKAGE01. Next base: position 75,001 of record OY970354.1, read on the forward strand.
CGCGGTCACATCAGATGCCGCCGGCATAGCGAAGGCAGTGGTGTTACCCGCGGAGAGACCGCCCGAAATATCAATCGCGAGCGTGAGCGTGACGGTCTGGCCTGCCGGAATCGACAAGGTCATACCGGAGAAGCTCAATAAGCCCGAGTTGAGCGAATTGTACTGGGAGAGCACCTGACCATTCTCGATCAAGTATGCACCAGAAATTGCGCTATCCGACGAGAACGCCCGTCTTCTGGAAGTTTACGCCAGAGAGGGTTACCGCGCCCGAGTTGCCGGCGGTGAAATTCACTGCCAACACCGGAACGCGCGCCGAACCCGAGCTTGCGCTCGAGATCAACGAGCCGGCCGCCGGATTAGTGGAAGCCAAGCTGACCTGCAAACCGGTCGCCGGAGCGGTCACCGTAGTGCCCGTGCCAGTCGTGGTCGTAGTGCCCGTCGAGCTCATCGAATTGACGAACGCGCGGGTCTTAGGACCGAAGTAACCTACCGAAGGGGTGATACCGTTCGCCGCCTGGAACTTCCGCGAGCGCTGACTGTGTGAGGGCGCCGAAGTAACCGGTCGGGGCAGAGACTGCCGTAAGATATCCCTTTGCAATCAGGAGCGACTGGAGTGCCGAAACCTGCGAGCCTGTGGAACCAACGGTGAGGTCGCTGGTAAAGTCATAGGTCATCGCGGTCGTCGCCGCTGCCAGAAGTTCCCAATTGGCTTTGAAGCTGTTGGATCTGCGCGAGCAAAGCCGCGATCTGAGCCTGGAGGCTCGCCGTGGACTGTGCATTCGCGAGAGGCAACGCGGCTGCGCCAACCATCCACAATACTGTGGTGGCGGTGAGTGCCGCTGAAACCAATTTTTTATAATTCATTTTTAATTTAATTATCGATTTATTATTGGTATCGACCTGAGAATCCTTTATGGACTCTGTGAGCCGTCGACCTTGCCGTGCACCAAATCACGTTTTTGTTTTCTTGTTTCAGGAACCGTTTCCGGCACTTCACTCTATTCGCTCGAACGGCCGCCTCGTGAGGGAAAGCGACGACCGATCAAATAGAAGAGAGCGACGAAAACGGGGTTGATTATCTAAAAAAGAAAAAACTCGCTTTTGGCGAGGCTGAAAAAACAAGAAAATCGACCATCAAAAAGTCCATTCTCTGCGGTTCAGCCTCACACCGAACCTTTTACTATTATACTGTCCGCTATGAGAAAAGGGTCAAATTAACTGGGGAAAACTTCCCCAGAACCCCCTACTTCTCACGGCACATTAGATAACGTCCGAGCGGATGAAAGGTTACCCTATTTCGCCCAAAAAGTCTATGCCGCCTGGGTCACCCGATAGAACACCGACGGTCCAGCGATTCCCACCCGCTCAATGAGATTTTGTTCAAGGAGTGTTTGTAAATCATAGCGAATAGTTCTCTCACTGCATTCCGGCAAAATTTCCTGAATATCTTTCAATCGGCAATTGCCGGATTGCCGGATTCTATCCAAAATTGCCGTTTGCCGGATTGCCGATTTCAATATGCTGTTTATATTACTTGGCTGGTTTTGTTCTTCTTCCGTTGCCGGTTCTTCTATTTTTGCCGGTTCGATTGCCGATTGCCGGATTATTGCCGGTTCGGACTTTTTTGCCGGTTCAGGTTTCTGGAACGGTTCGCGCTCCGATTTAGAGAATATTTCGGCAACGTCTATTTCCTGTCTTTTTACCTTATTCTTTGATTCGGCAATTGCCACATCCAGGACATATATCTCCTGAAGGATAATATTGCTATTGGCAATCGCTATAAGGTTCACGTCTCCCGCAAACTTTATAAGGCACTCTGTGACCCGGAGAGATCGCTCCGCCATCGCATAATCCTCCGCCGTTGCCGCTTCCAACAATCCGGCACCACCTGCCCGGAGCCTTTCGGAAAAATCTTTTTCCTGCATATTCGCCGCCAAACGAAAGATCGCATAGGCTATCTCATACGATTTGGTGAGAATAAAACGCTCTTTGCCGGATTCTTTCATATGGCGGATTATAATCCGGCAATCCGGCAATTGCAAGAAATACGGCCTTTTGCCGGATTGCTATAATACCCAGCGAGCGGAGGCGGTGACGATGACGAGCAGGGTAAAAATGATGGCGGACGTGGCGAATATCTTCTCCCGGGAAAGCTCGCCAAAAATGTAGCGGGGCACGAGATCGATAAATATCGTGGCGATAAGGAATACAATTGCCGATTGATAAACAAAGTCGAGCGGAAGGAAAAGTCCAACGATCAAGACCTGCCATATAAGAACGAACGAAACCCAGCTCATCATGCGCACGAACGCGCGGCCTTCTTCGGGCGAGACCGCGAAATTTTTTACGAAGCTCGATGCCATCGCGCTCATTGCCCATGCGACGAGAAGGCTGTATAGAAGCGACAGGCCCCCAAAATCTCCGCCCGCTTTCATGAAAAAGCTCCGCACCAGCAAATACGTGAGTATAAGCACAAGGATCTCATATGCCGACTTGCGATCGATGATGAGGAGATCCTTTATGAGAAGTATGAGGTAAAAAATACCGGCAAGGAGGACGGCAAAGAAGAGGTTCGGCGCCTCAAGAAGAGAAATAACAAGCACAACCAAAAACGGCAGCCGCAACCCTTCCGCTTCCTGCGATTGGGAAGAAATAGAGATAAAGCGCGACGAAGAAAAACAACCAGAATGGGAGCGCCAGCCACGCGGCGGCAAAAACAACGGCCCTAAGAACTAAAGACCAATGAATTCGCTTTAAAATTGACTTTAACTTTTCCGCCATCTTTGAATTCGCCGCGGATGATCTTATCCGCCAACCTATCAAGGATAACCTTCTGCATCAATCGCTTCAAGGGGCGCGCGCCATACTCCGCGCTGAAGCCTTCCTTTGCAAGGTGCGCGCGCGCGGCCGGCTCGATCTCGAGCTTGATGTGGCGGTCCGCCAGGCGCTTTTCGATGAGCTTGATCTGGATGTCCACGATCTTCTCGATATCCGCTCTTGCGAAGCGGGTTGAAGATGACGACGTCATCGATACGGTTCAAGAACTCCGGGCGGAAGCTGCGATCGCAATGCCTCCATCACTTTTTCGCGATAATCCCCTTCCTCGAGCGATGCTTCGTTATCTTCCGAGCTAAAACCAATGCGCGACATGGCCTTGAGATATTCGCTTCCAACGTTCGACGTCATGATGATGATCGAGTTCTTGAAGTTGACGGTCTTGCCCTTGCTATCGGTAAGGCGGCCATTGTCGAGCACTTGCAAAAGCAAGTTGAACACTTCCGGATGCGCCTTTTCGATCTCGTCAAAAAGGATCAGGCTGTATGGCCGATGGCGCACGATCTCGGTGAGCTGGCCGCCTTCTTCGTGGCCCACATAGCCCGGAGGCGAGCCGATCAACCGGCTGACCGCATGCCGCTCCATATATTCGGACATATCCACGCGCACGAGCGCCTTTTCATCGTTGAACATAAATTCCGCGAGCGCCCGCGCGAGCTCGGTTTTGCCGACGCCGGTCGGGCCGAGGAACATGAACGATCCGATCGGGCGGTTCTCATCCGAAAGCCCCGCGCGCGAGCGGCGCAATGCCGACGCGACGGAAGCGATCGCCTCGTCCTGGCCGATCACCCGTTCGCGCAAAACCTCTTCGATGCGAATCAGCTTGTCGCGTATCGGTCTCAAGCATCCGCTTTAAAGGAATGCCGGTCCAAACAGCGACGACCGCGGCAACGTCCTCTTTATCCACTGATTCCTTTAAGGAACCTGTCGGTCGTGGCGCCGGTTGCCGTGGCGGATGAGGAATTCTTTGATTTCCGCGATTTTGCCGCTGCCGGGCCGCCAAAATTCTTCTTTTCGAACATCTGAAAATCCTTCTCGGCTGCGGGCAATTCGCCATAAATGATCTGCGCCACACGCTCAAGATTGCCTTCACGCTCGGCCACTTCCGCCTCGCGCTTTAAGTTATCCACTTTTTGGCGAAGCTGGTGCAAAGTCTCGAATTTTATCTTTTCCGAATGCCATTTGCTTGAAAGCTCGTCGTTCTGCTCTTTTAATAGCGCGAGTTGTTTATCGATCTCTTTGATCCGCTCGTGGTGACGCTTTTCTGCCCTTCTTTGACAAGCGCCTGCTTTTCGATCTCCAGGCGCGTGATCTCGCGGCGCGCCTGGTCAATTTCTTTCGGCAAACTCTCCGATCCAAGCCGGCGCGCCGCGGCGGCTTCGTCGATAAGATCCACCGCTTTATCCGGCAAAAAACGGTCGGTGATGTAACGCGCGGAAAGATTGACGGCCTCGATGATGGCCTCGTCGCTGATGCGCATGCCATGATGGATCTCATATTTTTCTTTAAGCCCGCGCAAAATAGAGATCGAATCCTCGATCGATCGGCTCCTCTACTATGATCGGCTGGAAGCGCCGCTCGAGCGCCGGATCCTTCTCTATATATTTCTGATATTCGCGGATGGTCGTCGCGCCGATCGCGTGCAGTTCGCCGCGCGCAAGCGCCGGCTTGAGCAAATTCGAAGCATCGATCGCGCCTTCGGCGGCACCCGCGCCGACGATCGTGTGGATCTCATCTATAAATAAGATAATATTGCCGGCCGCGTTCTTCACTTCTTTCATAAACGCTTTCAAGCGATCTTCAAATTCGCCGCGGAATTTTGTTCCGGCGATGAGCGATCCGAGATCGAGCATCAACACCTGCTTGCCCTTAAGAAGCTCCGGCACGTCGCCCGAGGCGATGCGCTGAGCCAATCCCTCTACGATTGCGGTCTTTCCAACGCCCGGCTCGCCGATAAGGCACGGATTGTTCTTGGTGCGGCGCGAAAGCACCTGCATCAAGCGGCGCAATTCTTCCTCGCGGCCGATCACCGGATCAAGCTCGCCTGCCTTGGCTTTGTCGCTCAAATTGATCGCATATTTTTCCAACACCTGGAATTTGCTCTCCGGCGTTTCGTCCGTGACGCGCACCGAACCGCGCAACTGCGCCAAAACCCGGAAAGCGCTCTCGCGGCGGACGCCAAATTTTTCAAGCAACGATTTTGCCGTACCTTGCACATCGAGGAGCGCCAGCAAAAGATGTTCGCACGAAACAAATTCATCTTTTTGCTGCGCAGCAATCTTTGCCGCCTGGTCGAGCACTTTCATCAATTCCTGCGAAAGATAGAGCTGGCCGAGCGCGGAATTGCTCACGATGGGCGGAATGCGATCGAGCTCGAGTCTCGATCTGTTCATCCAGCTGTTCGAGATTGACCCCGGAGCGCTCGAGCACCGGAATGACGAGCGACTGCTCGTCTTCTAATAACGCCGCAAGCAAATGAAGCGATTTCAACTCGCCATGATTCTTCTTTGCCGCGATCTCCTGCGCATTCTGCAAGGCTTCCTGCGCTTTTATAGTGAAACGGTGAAAGTTTGGCATTGATTTTTATTATTATCACCCGATTATACTCTGCGGGGCATTAAAAAATTCTTAAACCAAGATTGAAAGTTCCTTAACTTATTATACCGCGCAAAGCGCTGATATATATCAATTATAGCCGGCGGGCGGGCATTGTCAATCTCGGGGTGAGATTGCTAATGGCATCTTATTCCCCTGCTGGCCGCTCTGCGAGCGTTGCTTGCGGGGTTATCTCCTGCCCGGCCCGCCCGTCTATCGCAACGCCTTCTCTATAATACTGGCCGCCACCGCTATCTCCCTCTTCGCTGTTCCTTTTCCTAGGCTGAAGCGGACGCTTGATGCGGCCCGGGTTTTATCGTATCCCAATGCCTCGATCACGTACGACAACTCCGCCGCGCGCGAGCGGCACGCCGAACCGGAAGAGACAGCAAGGCCGGCCCGATCGAATCGCGTGAGCAGATCCTGCGCGTCGTGGCCCGGGAAATAAATATTTAAAATATGCGGCGCTTTTGCGCCCCCCACCGGACCGTTGATTTCCGCTGCGGGAGCAATGTTTTTTATCTGCCGCCACAAATCGTCACGCAGTGCGGCGATCCGCGCGGACGTTTTCCCGCGAGTGTCGGCGGCAAGCTCCGCGGCACGAGCAAATCCCACTACGCCCGGCACGTTCTCCGTACCGGAGCGCAATCCAAATTCCTGGCCACCTCCGCTCACTTGCGCAATGAGCGGGAAACCACCGTTCTTCCCAAAAATCTTTTCATTGCGGCGCACGTACAATGCGCCGACCCCCTTTGGTCCGTACATTTTATGCGAGGACAATGTCATCATATCCACGCCGAGCAATTCGACATCGCAATAGAGATAGGGAAAGGACTGCGCGGCGTCGGTGTGAAAAAGCGGATATTCCGGATGCAATGAATTTTTGCGGAATGCATCGATCATAAATTTTATCTCGCGGAGCGGCTGGACGGTGCCGACTTCGTTGTTCACGTGCATGACCGATACGACGACCGTGTCTTCATTCAACGCTTCTTTTAAAGAGACAATATCCACGACGCCCTCTTTATTGACCGGCAATCGTACGACTTCGACCCCGGACTCTTCCAAGGCTTTTGCCGTTTCGAGGATCGACTCATGCTCTATTGACGAGATGACAATGCGCGGCCGGGCGACGTGCGGGTGATGTTTCTTATAAAATTCCACTGCGCCGCGGAACGCGAGATTATTCGCCTCGGTCGCGCTGGCCGTAAAAATGATCTCGCGAAAATGCGCGGCGCCGATAAGTTTTCCAAGTTTCTCACGCGACGCGTCCACGGCGGCAATCGCTTTCTGTCCAAATGAATGGAGTGAGCCGGGGTTGCCGAACTCGTTCCGAAAATATGGCTTCATCGCCCTAAGCACGCGCGGGTCGACCGGCGTCGATGCGGCATAGTCAAAATAAAGGCGGCGCATGATAGTGATTATTAAAGTCTACTACGATTCCGCTAAAGAAGCGCGGGCGTGGCAGACGGCTTTGCAAATTCCACTTTGATGATCTCACCGGTTTTCTTGCTCGGCATCAAAAGAAAATTTTGCTTGCGATAGAGATCGTACAATTCCTTTGTCAGCTTCACGTCGTTCACGCAATATTCTTTAAGCTCCTCCATCTTTCCATCGCGATAGAGCGCGATCGCTTCGGAGCCGTGATGGGTCTTGTTCATGCCGAGGTTTGCGCTGGCGAGACGATCGAGGCTCACGCGTTGTCCCGTCGCCATTTCGATTTCCTCCAGCAGATCGACGCGTTCCATCTCCCACAGCTTGGGCCCGTTCTTCAACCGCTGGAAATAATTATTGAGCACCGGCACGTCGTAGCGGTTCATGCTGAAGCCCACGATCCGCCGCGCGTCGTTGAATAATTCCGCGAGCTTATCCATCTCATGCTCTTCGTAACAATAATAGCGATCTTCCAAATAGGAATAGACGCCGACCACCGAAATTTTTAGCGCATCAAAATTATCCCAGCCCACATCCGGGTCGGTGAAAAAATTCTGTGTTTCGATGTCGAACACGAGCGTATCTAAGGTCATGGTATATATTACTAAAATTACTTCTGCGCAAACCTATACGTGCCTGTCGGCGACGTTTGTGGCGGCATAGCTGTCCGGCTTGATCTTTACTTCAAAATTATTCGCACGGATCATGCCGACGATCTCCTGGATGACGGCTTTCGTAGGCCCGTTCATGCCGACGTCCGCGTGGATCTCGAACTCGAACTCTGGGAGCGGGAATTTTTTGAGCTCGGCGAGAATGCCCTGCGCGACCTCGAGCGAGATCAGCGCTTCTTTTATCATCCGGTCGCGGAGCGTGTGGAACTTTCCGAGCTCGAAGCGGCGGTAGAAGTAGCGGCCGCCGTTGCCGATGCGATGCACGACGACGGCATTCACAAAATCGGCGTTCTTACTGGAGAGCAATTGCGAATCGGTGCCGATCGTTACTCTATACTTGTACAAAAGATCAGCGCCCATAAACGCCATGATCTCGCCCACCACTTGCGGCACCGTGAGCTTAATTCCCAGCGAACTGATGAACGTATCTGGCATTACCCAGAATATACGCCCTTCAGGGGCGCGAGTCAATTATTTTTTTAATGATCGCGATCGTGTCTTTTGGGCCGCTTGTCGCTATCGTCTGCACGCCGGTCTTCTTTGCCGCCGCATCGTTCCCGCCCGGATAGAGCGCATCGCCGATGAAGACCATATCCTTGATACGGATTTTTAATACTTTCTCAATCTGCCGAACGCCGTACGCTTTGTCGATGCCATGTTGGGTTATATCGATCGTAGTGAACCCCGCGGCATGCACTTCAAGGCCCGGAAGCTTCTTCTGAAGCATGCGTGCAATGTTAAGCTTGAGCGGCGTGTTCTTTTTGACCCACTGCTCCTTGAGACGCACACCCCTTGCTCCCAACCGAGCCACCACGTCCTGCCCTAGGAATGAATATGACATTTGCGATTCCCTATCCTCAAGAGTTTTGCCATATACCCTCTCTGGAGGAACATAATGAACTTCTTTAAGAACATCCCTGACGGCTTTTCTGACTTTTTGCTTTTGAGCCTTAGATAAAAAATGGGCGTATATATTTTTCCATCCTTTATTGTATCGGTAAAATGCCGTTGCGGTAGTTGGAAAAAGAAATAAATTCTTTAACGATTCAGGTGGGCAATCAAGGTTCGCAAGAAACTGCTTACGGAACTGGCGATAGCTTCCACCCCCGATCACGGCGACTTTCTTTTGGGCAAGGAGTACGGCGAGTGCGCGGGCCATGTCCGGCTCAAGCGGTGACTTGCTGGGTGCGAGCGTGCCGTCGAGATCGAAGACGATAAGGGATTTCTTTGAGAGCGATGCCATATCCTCAATTGTAGCAAATGCATAAATAGCCGAGTGATGTTAAAATAAATCTCGTAATGGCGAAAAAGAAGAAGAATCGGAATAAGGGTCAGAACGGCGGGTCGAACTCCGGCAATGGAAACGGCGGCGGCAGGATCAATGGCGGATCGCGACGCAACGACGACCGCGAGCCGCGCCTCCATTCCGAAACCAAAAACAGCATCTGGGCGATAAGCTTTGTCTGCATCGCCGTCATTTTGGTGCTCGCGGGCTTTGCCGAGGCCGGACCGGCCGGCGCGCTCATATATAGAGGGCTCGATGCCCTGCTTGGCTGGGGATACTTCATCTTGCCCACCACGCTCGTTTTTGCCGCCATCGTCTTCTGGCTCTCGCGGCAAAAAAGGATCTTGGCCACGACGCTCATCGGGTCGACACTGCTCATTCTCTCGTTTTTGGGCTTGATCGAACTCTTTTCGCCCACGCACGGTGGCTGGCTCGGCCTAATCCTCGGCTCGCTCCGGACGCCGTTCGGTAATATCGCCGCCATCGTCATCGACATATTTATACTCATCATCTCTATCCTCGTAACGGCAAACGTTCCGCTCAAATTGAAGCTATCGTCTGGCGATGACGCCGATGAGGATGAAGATGATGAAGAGGATGATATCCCCCTGCTCGTGACAGGCGCCGACGGGGAAAAAGTTACGCCGGAAAAAGCGGCTGACCAAAAAGGTGAAAATGACGAAAAAGATGCGAAAGGAAAAAATGGCAACGGTGGTGGCAGTGAACCCGCCGTTGTGCACGCGAAGGATGGCGCGGAACTCGCCAAGATGAAAAAGCCCGCAAAGGCGCCCGTGTTTACGAATTACGTTCCGCCGCCGCTCTCACTGCTCAAGTCAGACACGTCGAAGCCGACCACGGGCGATCTCCTTGCGCACGCGAACATCATCAAACGCACGCTCGACAGCTTCGGCATCCCCGTCGAGATGGGAGAAATCAACGTCGGCCCGGCCGTGACGCGCTATACGCTCAAGCCCGCGGAGGGCGTTAAGCTCTCGCGCATCACGGCGCTGAACGCCGACCTTGCGCTCTCGCTCGCGGCGCATCCGATCCGCATCGAGGCGCCGATTCCGGGCAAGTCGCTCGTCGGGATCGAGGTGCCGAACAAGTCCGCTGCACTCGTGCGCCTCGGATCGCTCATGAACTATCCAGAATTCATGCAATCCGGGCCGCTCGGTTTCGTCCTCGGCCGCGATGTCTCCGGCGAACCGATCTTTGGGAATATCGAAAAGATGCCGCACATGCTCGTTGCGGGCGCGACCGGTTCCGGAAAATCGATCCTTGTGCACTCGCTCATCACATCGCTCTTATATAAAAACTCGCCGGCAACCCTCCGCCTCGTACTCATCGATCCCAAGCGCGTGGAACTTTCGATGTATGATGGCATCCCCCACTTGATCACGCCTGTCATCACGGAAAACAAGAAAGCACTCGGCGTGCTCAGGTGGGCAATCCAGGAAATGGATCGGCGCTATGAAATTCTACAGAAGGCTGGCAGCCGCGACATCAAGAGTTATAACGCAAAGCAAACAAAGCCGGAGGATACACTTCCCTTCATTCTTATCGGCATCGACGAGATGGCAGATCTCATGAGCTCATTCGGCCGCGAAGTAGAAGGTGCGATCGTCCGCTTGGCGCAGATGGCGCGCGCGACCGGCATCCATCTCTTGCTCGCCACCCAGCGCCCGTCGGTGGAAGTGATCACCGGCCTCATCAAGGCAAACATCCCCGCGCGCGTCGCGCTCCAGGTTGCATCACAGATTGATTCGCGCACCATTTTGGATGGCGCGGGCGCGGAAAAATTGCTCGGTCACGGCGATTTGCTCTTTCTCTCTGCAGAACTTTCCAAGCCAAAACGTATCCAGGGATCGTACATCACCGAAGAAGAATTAAAGAGTGTTGTGGAATTTATAAAGGAAAATAATAAAGTGGAGGCAGCGGAAGCGAGCGAGGACGATTTGGGAGAAGAAAACATTGAAAAAGCCGGACCGCTGGTGCCCGTCGGCTTCGATCATTTTATGGAAGCAAGCGGTAGCAGCGAAGATGAAGACGATGATCTTTTTGATGAGGCGCTCGCCGTCGTTCTCGAAGCAAAGAAAGCATCTGCGTCATTGCTCCAGCGCCGCCTCAAAGTGGGCTACGCCCGCGCCGCGCGCTTGCTCGACCTCATGCAGGCCGGCGACTACATCGGCCCCGGCGACGGCGCCAAGCCCCGCGACGTGAACGAAGATAAAATAGCGCAGAGACTGACGTAGTAAAGTGGACTATTTCCCCGCATCGCTTTAGAATCAGTCTATATGAATCCGAACGACACTCCCTTTGAACAATTCTTTGCGGAAAAAATAAAAGAGCGCGGGATCACCCTTAAAAAACTTTCCGAAGCGACGGGGATCGCGCCGTCGCACATCGAATCCCTCCTGCGCGGCGACTTTGAGAGCATGCCCTCATCGCCGTACTTTCATGGGTACATGCTCCGGCTCGGCTCGGCGCTCGACTTTGATGGCGAGGAATGGTGGGCGAAATTTAAAAAAGACGGCGTGATAAAAAATTCCGGCGAGCTCGATACGCTTCCCAAAAATCGCTTCCTCAAAAAATCGCCGCCAAAATATTTATGGTTCATTGGCGTCGGCGTCGTCATCCTCATTTACCTCGCCTTCCAGGCACCGCGGATTTTTGGAAAGCCAACGCTCACCATATTGTCACCCGGCACAAATCCCTACGTGACGGGCTCGAGCACGCTCACGCTCGCCGGCACCGTAAGCAATGCGGACTCGCTCTATCTCGTGGGCGCGAACGGCGAGACCGAGCAAATCATCATCGCGCCGGACGGCTCATGGCAAAAGGGCGTCCTTCTGGGCGTTGGCCAAAATCCCTTTGAAATAGAGGCAAAAAAGTTCCTTGGGGGCGAAACGAATGTCACGGAACAGGTCATTTATGAGGCTCCGGGGACGACTGCGAGCTCTACTTTAGGCGCTACGAGCGCGACCAGCAGCAGCTCATCTACAACCACCCCAACGATCCCCCCGCAGAGCAATTTCACTCCCACTTCAAGCTCCTCCCTTTAATATAAATTTAATGACGGCGGTGATATAATGAAGCCTATGAAAACAACTAAAAAGGCTCAGCAGGAAACGCCGACCCATGCCAAAGCCGATAGCCACAAAGCCACGGCGGAGAAACAAACGAGCGCAAAGGAGTTCGACGAGCTCCTTTCATCGCTCCAGGATAAGTTCGGCGAAGGCGCGATCATGAAACTCGGCGACGTGAGCCACGTGGACGTCGCGGTGATACCCACCGGATCATTCTCGCTCGACCTCGCACTCGGCGTCGGCGGGTTGCCGCGCGGCAGGATCACGGAAATCTTTGGCCCTGAATCGAGCGGGAAGACCACGCTTGCTTTAAACGTCGTGGCGCAAGCGCAGAAGCAGGGCGGCAAAGCGGCATTCATTGATGCGGAGCACGCGATGGATCCTGAGTATGCCGCCAAGCTTGGCGTCAACGTGAACGAACTGCTCATCTCCCAGCCGGACAGCGGTGAGGAAGCGCTGAATATTCTGGAAAGTCTTGTGCGATCGGGAATGATCTCTGTTGTCGTCGTCGACTCTGTCGCCGCGCTCACGCCGCGCGCGGAACTCGAGGGTGAAATGGGCGAACAGCACGTCGGCCGCCAGGCGCGGATGATGGGCCAGGCGCTCCGCAAACTGACCGCGATCGCGAACAACAGCCAGACACTTGTTATTTTTATCAACCAGCTCCGCATGAAGATCGGTATCATGTTCGGCAATCCGGAAACGACGCCGGGCGGCCGCGCGCTCCCCTTCGCCGCATCGGTACGCATCGACATCCGCCGCATCGCGCAGGTTAAAAAAGGCGAAGCGGTCGTCGGCAACCGCGTAAAAGCAAAGGTGGCGAAGAATAAGGTTGCGGCGCCATTTAAATCGGCGGAGTTTGATATTTTATTCGGCGAAGGCATCTCCTATGAAGGCGATGTGCTGAACGCCGCCGTTATGTATGGCGTCGTCAAAAAATCCGGCGCAAGCTTTAGCTACGAAGGCGAACGCCTGGGCGTTGGATTTGAAAATGCAAAAACAAAATTAAAAGAAGATAAAAAGATCTTGAATGAAATAAAAAAGAAGACCGCGGAAGCTTTCAAGAACGGCGATGCCCCGACGAAAACAGAAAAGGAAGACAAAGAATGATGCCCTTATTTCGCAAAAGTTATATAAGCAAAATAACCCACGACCGCAATCGCGACGATCGCCACCAGAACGACGATCAATATTGGAACTAGGTGACTTTCTGGTTGGTCGCCCGAAACGTCTTGTTGCGCTGAAGCATCGGGGGATTGCGCCGCTGACGCAGGCGCAGATGTGGGCGCTTCCGTAGGCGTTGAAGCAGACTTTGTTGCAATCTCAGCCACCGCCGGTACCGTGGGCTGTTGCCGTTCTGCAAACGGCGCCTGAGCCTGAACCGGCGAATGATATCCCTTTTCTATAGAAAGCCCCGAAACGTTCACGTTCTGGAATTTCGGCATTCCTCCCCCACTGCTGCGCATGGATGCGAGGTCCGAACGCATGGTGCGAATCTTGATCTCCGACGGCGGAGGCGGTGCGCCAGTAATGACGGTCTTGTCTTCCATATAACACTCATTTTACCATATAAAACAAAAAGCCCTCTCCTTTGGCCGAATTATTCTTATCACGAGGCCAAAGGAGAGGGCTTTTTGTTTTATACCTCCATCTGCTTCAGCGACAAGCCGATTTTCCCGTTCTCTGCTTTGATGATCTTTGCGCGGACGCGGTCGCCGAGATGCACGACGTTTTCCACCTGCTTCACAAATCCCTGCTTGAGCTCCGAGACGTGGATCATGCCGTCGTTGCCGCCGCCGAGATCGACGATCGCGCCGAACTCGAGGATCTTCACGATCGGCCCTTCAACGATCTCGCCCACTTTGAATTCTTTGGTAAGACCCAAAATCTCCGCGACCGCGGCTTCGACTTTCGCAAGGTCAACGCCGGAGACATACACTCCGCCGTCTTCTTCTATATCAATGCCAGCGAGTGAATATTTTGCGATAAGGCCATTGATCATTTTGCCGCCAGGGCCGATAACGGTGCCGATCTTCGCCGGATCGATCTTGAACTGGCGGATCTTCGGCACGAACTGCGAGATCGCATCGCGATGTTTTGGTAATGTCGCCTTGATCGTTTTCAAAATATGGATGCGCGCGGCTGCTTTGCCTGTTCAAACGCTTCTTCCAATATCTCCATAGTGAGTCCGTCCACTTTGACATCCATCTGCATGCCGGTCACGCCATCGTTCGTTCCCGCAACTTTGAGATCCATATCGCCATGATGGTCTTCGGGGCCTTGGATGTCGGTCAGCACTTTGTAATTATTCACATCGGCCATACCGTCCGCATTGAACGCCATCATGAGTCCCATCGCGATGCCCGCGGCCGGCTTCTTGAGCGGCACGCCGGCGTCCATGAGCGAGAGCGACGGACGCGCACACTGTCGCCATGCGAGGACGAACCGTTGGATGACATGATTTCCGAAACAACACGGATCGTGTACGGGAATTCTTCCTTGCTCGGGATCAATCGCTCAAGCGATTTGCGCGCAAGATTGCCATGGCCGATCTCGCGGCGCCCGGGCCGCGGAATGAACCGACTTCGCCAACCGAGAACGGCGGGAAGTTGTAGTGCAACATAAAACGCCGCTTGCCGGTGGTCTCCATCGTCTCGATCATCTGCTCGGCTCCGGGCGCCGCGAGCGTCGTTATCGCGAGCGCCTGCGTATTGCCGCGCACAAAAAGCGCCGAGCCGTGCGTGCGCGAGAACAATCCCACTTCGCCATCAAGCGCGCGAACTTCGTCAAGCTTGCGGCCATCGGGACGCTGTTCCTTTTCTAAAACATTCTTATGGACAAGGTCATTCACCATCTCGTCGTAGAAAAATTCCACCGCCTTCCAATTGATACTTGTCTTTCGTGGCGCCGAACTTTTCTTTGATGTGCAGAATGAGCTCGTGATGGAGCGCGCCGACCGCGGTCGTGTGTTCCACTTTTGTCGGCTTATAGATCGCCGCCTCGAGCTTGTCCGCCAGGAACGCGCGCACTTCCGCCTGAATGTCGGCATCGGGCTCTGCGAGCGCAACCTCCGTCTTTGGCTTACCGATCTCCTTCCGGATGTTCTCCTGGAACGCGATCAGCTTGTTGATCTCGCCCTGCGCGAGCGTGAAGCCCGCGACGACGTCTTTCTCTTGCGCATCCAAGCCGCCAAGCTCGATCATGTTGATGCGATCCTTGGAGCCGGAAACGAACGCATCGAATATCGGCAGGTTCGGTTCGGCGACGGCGCTGTTATCCGGATTGATGATAAATTGTTTGTCCGCAGTTTTTTGCGCGACGCGCACACCCGCCACCGGGCCATTCCATGGGATGTCGGAGATAAAGAGCGCGGTCGAAACGCCGAGCAGTCCGACGAATTCCGGATCGTTCTGCTCATCGATCTGCAATACCGTCACGACCACCTGTATCTCGCGGCGCATTTTGTCGTTGAAGAGCGGGCGGATGGTGCGGTCGACCAAGTCGGCCGGCGAGGATCGCCTCTTCGGACGAGCGGCCTTCGCGGCGCACATAGCGGCTGCCCAAAATTTTTCCTGCGGCATAGAACTTTTCTTCATAATCCACTTTGAGCGGCAGGTAATCGATGTCGCTATCCTTACGCGCCATCACCGCCGTCGCGAGTACCACTGTCTCGCCATACTTTGCGATCACTGCCGCATTCGCCTGCTCGGCCAACGCCGAAATCTCTATCGTCAACGTCTTTCCTGCGATCTCAACCGAAAATGCTTTTTTTGCAACATATATTTTGATGATGAACCGCGAACCCGGAGAGTTCTGTCATCCTGAGCTTTAGGAAGGATCGCTTGTAATGGCTACTTTGCCATCGGATCCCGCACAAAGCTCGGAATGACATCTCCTTTATCGCGCTTCGTGTTAGTTTAATTATTTTTTAATGACTGTCCGACTGCGGCCTCTTGCTTCTCCCCACAAACCGCGGCTTCATGATCGCGCGCGGGACGGTCTCAATATTTACGAACTCGTCCGCGGCTTCCACGATCTTTGATGATGCGCTCCGTCTGAATGCGGCGACCTCGACCACTCGCCCGCCTCCCCATTTTACGTAATTGACCAACGGAATAAAATCGCCGTCGCCCGTCACCAAAATGATCACATCGAGGAACGGCATCATGCGGATGACGTCCACCGTCAGGCCAACATCCCAATCGCCTTTCTTCATGCCGCCGGCGTAGATCTGCAAGTCTTTCATGCGCAATTCAAGTCCGGCTTTTTCGAGAGCTTCAAAGAAGCTTGCTTCAGAAGATGCGCCGCCGCTCGAATCGCCATTGCCGCTACCACTACCATTCCCATTTGCCGACGCCGGCGCGAGCGAAACTGCCGCCGCCTGATCCTTTTCCGCCATGCGCGCGTGCGCGCCACGCGCCTGCTGCGGCTCCACGCCTTCACTCCGCACCACGTACGCCATGGCGCGGATCAGCTGGCGGCCGCCGACAAGGTGCTTTATAAGTTCCGCATAATTGACGCGGCCCTGATATAGATTTTTTGCTGAGTGATACAGATTCGACACATCAACAAAAATCCCAACACGCTGGTTGGAATAATTTGGTTCCTTGCTTCATTATTTTTTAAGATCGAGCTTCTTGATCAAGTTTTTCGTACGAAGAAGGCTCGTGCTTCTTCATGTACGCGAGCAGTTTTCTGCGCTTTGAGACCATCTTCAAAAGGCCGCGGCGGGAATGATTATCCTTCGGATTTTTCTTGAGATGTCCGGCCAATTCATCGATCTGGCGGGAGGTCATCGCGATCTGCACCTGGGCAGAACCCGTGTCTTTATCGTGTTTCTTATTTTCCCCGACGATGCGGGATTTTACTCGTTTAGTAAGCATTATTTGGAATGATACATCAAAGTCAGAATTTTAGCAAGGGCAAAAGAAAATCGCCGCCTTGTGAGAAGCGGCGATTGTTGGGAGGGCGAATGCCCTATTCGCGGTTAAGCTCCCGATCGGGAGTGTAAGAGATGATGAGTCGTACTGCAGGGCCGCCAGACCTATGGATGCTACCAATGGTCGATCCGAGAACAAAGTCAGCGAACCCGCACGCCTTCAGAAGCCCCCTGCCGACAAACCGCAAAGCCTTCATACCCCGACCCCCCAAAAAAACTCGCTCTAAGAACACTATACTATTTCCGCTCTCTGCGGTCAAAAAACATTGTGCGACACATCGGCGTATAATGAAGCTATGGCAGAAAAAGTGACGGCAAAAAAAACTGTTCCAAAGACGGAGATCGAGCGGCTCCTCCAAGATTATTTGAATTATCTCGAGATCGAAAAAAATCGGTCGCCGAAGACGAGCGAGAACTATAAGCACTATCTCGGCGAATTCTTGAAATTTGCAAAAATATCCCGGCCTGACGAAATCACGGACAGCGTGGTGCGCGAGTTCCGTTTAGCGCTCGCGCGGCGCGAAGGCCTTAAGCGCATCACGCAGGGATACTACGTGATCGCCTTGCGTAATTTTTTGAAGTATTTAGCGCGGCGCGATATCAAGGCGCTCTCGGCGGAAAAGATCGAGCTCCCCAAAGTGCCCGGACGCCAGATCGACACGCTTGAGTATGGTGACCTTGAGCGCCTACTCGCCGCTCCAAAGGGCGATTCACTCCGCGACCTGCGCGACAAAGCAATCCTCGAAATGTTTTTCTCGACCGGCCTGCGTCTCGCCGAGCTCTGCGCACTCCCCCGTGGGATCGACCTCAAGCGCGGTGAAATGTCCGTGCGTGGCAAGGGCGACAAACTGCGCGTCGTATTCATCTCCGACTCCGCGCGTGAGGCGGTGAAGCGCTATCTTGGGCGCGCGCGGCAAAGGGCGGTGGCGATGCCATAGAGGAAAAGTTGTTCGTCAGCCTCGACCGGCGCGGCAACGTGATCGGCCCCATCACCCCGCGCGCCGTCCAGCGCCTCGTCGCCGCGCGTGCCGTCCAAGCCGGCATCCCCAAGCATATCCATGCGCATCTGCTCCGCCACAGCTTCGCCACCGATCTATTGGTGAACGGTGCCGACCTGCGCTCCGTGCAAGAGCTCCTCGGCCACGCAAATATTTCAACAACGCAGGTCTACACTCACCTCACGAACAAGCAGTTGCGCGAAACACACAAGGCGTTCCACGGAGTGAGGAGAGTAGAAAAATAAAACGCATAGCTATTGAGCGAGTGGACGTTCCTACGTCGGAGCGAAATAGCTATGGGTTTTTATTTTGCAGCGGTGCAGGAGATGGGACGAAGTTGGAACTATCGTCGCCCTAAGTTATATATAGGATTTTAGCAGGAATTTTTTATCAGGGCTACTCGCGATTAGGATTGCGTAGTTTCCGCGAAGGATTATACTTTTCGTATGTTCACGCCAAAAACCAAGAGGATCGACGAGCTGGCAAAGAAATTCCCCGACCGGATTGCCGAACTGGAAGGCATTTTCAATCAGAAAACGAATGTCTATATCGACTATGCCAACATCAGGCCTTGGGCGAATAAATTAGGATGGCACATTGAACCACGACGATTGAAGCAATTTTTGGATTCTTTTGATACCGTTCATGCAGTTAATTTTTATAACGGCACATTGACGGGCGATTCTGATTCCGAAGTTTTTATGGCTGAGATAAGGCGGTATGGCTTCAATGTCCATACGAAGCCGGTCAAGAAGATGAAGCTCTCTATCGACGTTTCAAGTATCCCGTCCAATTCACCGGATATTCTAAAGGATTTTATTCGTAAGCCCTTACTCCAGAAACTCAAGATTGAAACAACCGAATTTTTGAATGGCCAACTGAAAGACCTGAACAGCCAAGGGGTTTTATTCATCGAAGACCTCAAGTGTAATTTTGACGTGGAAATCGGCAGAGATATGCTGCTTGATGATAAAAATAGGGTAACCAGCTTTGTGCTTTGGAGTGGCGACAGCGATTTCGCCGATCCAGTTCAGCAATTATTGGGCGATGGCAAAAGAGTCGTTTTATTCGCGACGGCCCGCCGCGTTTCTTCGGAACTTAACGCGCTCACCCACAAAGGACTATTCATTTTCGATATTCAAAAGATCAGAGATTTTATCTGCTGGAAAAAAGAAATAGCCCCATAAAATTGCAAAGGGGACTCCTTTCGGAGCCCCCAAGCTTTTGATTTCGTGATCATTACTGATCCCTATCAGGTTATTGCAAAGCGAGCCGCTTGTCAATAACCCTTAATTAATACCGGGATTTATTAGGTTTTGTTTCAGGGGGCTATAGCTGGATACCAACGGGCTGCCAGTGAGATCAGAAGCACAACTTTCTATTTCTTATCCCTTGCCTCGCGCTGTTTTTCCAAGATAACATCCATCAAGATCAGTCGTGATTCGGAATCGACGGCGCGTCCGCTTCGCAAATCGTCAATAAATTTTTCTTGCATCAAGTGTAAATCCCATAGCGACATCTTCCTTAAATTTTCTAATTCGCCCATTTTTTCGGGACTAACTTTTACTCTCGGTTCGCCACCCTCTGCGAATTCAAATGAAACTCGATTTCCCGTTTTGCGTTCGCTCAATTTGTCGGCCGCGAGAATTTTGTCGATCACGCGAATCATGATCATACTATGCAAAGTTCCGAATTGTTTTTGGCCTCTGTTACTATCCAACCATTCTTGAATCCCGCGCTTAACCTCGTTTAGTATTTCTTGCGGTGGAGTCCCTTGCGATAGATAGTAAGCAATATCAGGGTCTTTGATTTGTTCGCCCAACGTTAATGTATCTTGATAAATATCTCCGGTGATCGGAACATCAATCAATTTTAGGCTCTCCAAATCTTTCGATGATTCGCCACCGAATAACGACGAACGGCCTTCTGCCCGATTAATGGTTCCTATTATTTTTTCAATCGAGCGTGAATCTTGAGACGTAATGGCATCAACTAATGCGTCGCTCATTTTTTCTGCAACCATCGCTTCTTCATCGGAAGATGCGCCAAGATAATCTCGCCATTCGGCAAGCGGTTTTTCAGTACCCGTGCCCGATTTTTGTTCATAAGGCGGAATCGTGTTGTAGGGGATGTTATATTTAGCGCCCGCTTCAGCAGCTGCCGTATTTAGCTTTGCCACAAAAGCATTTTTTTGATCAGTGGTAAGAGCATCTTGATATTCTTGCAACTTCCCAAACGCAAACCAGTACCAACTGCCGATCGCCTGAATCACGTCCGCATTCGATCCCTCCGCTTTCATCACATCGTCAAGATGATTTAATGATCCCTCGATTTCCGTGCTCGCCGCGCTGTTTTCCAGTGCAATCGCCCTCGCTTCAAGGTTTTCAATGTGAGACAGATCAGCCCCCGCTTCTTTCGCTTTGGCAATGTCTTCAAAAAGTCCGTCCATGGCACGCTTGCTGGTAATTTGTTTTTCGCGAACCGCTTGCTCCGCTATCTGTAAACTGCTATCAACCACTCGTAGCCGGTAATCTTTTCGCCCCTGTTCTTTATCGTGTCCGATCTCTACTGCATTTTCTTGCGGCTTGGGTTCGTGATTTTCCATACCTCCATTATCTCCTTGAACAGCCCTTGCGTCAACTGAATCTTCGGGTGATTTTTTGACCGAATCTATTTCTGATTTTGCTTCGCGAGAGATGGTTTCTGCTTCGGCGTTGATTTCGCTTAATTGCTCGTCAATATGATATTCATTTCGTAGTCCGCGCAATGCTTCATCCGAAAAATCGAAGCTCTGGCCAGCATCTTCGATTTTTTGATTTCCTTCAACCGCGATTGACGCCGCTTCTTGCGAAATCTCCGTCTCGGCAACTTCGGCATGAGCTTCTGGCGATGCTTCGATTGTAATTTCCTGACGAACTTCCGCGACGGGAATTTCAGGTGTGGGCTGTTGTTCCGTCGGTGTTATATTTGATTGCTCGAAATTTTTGGATTGATTCATCGTTGTATCGATTTCTTGATTTCCGCCAGCTTCTCTTGCCGCAGGACTTCAACGAAATTTGATATGATGTTATCTCGACGTTTTTTCAATTCAATCAGCCGCCCAACATGCCTTTGCTTGATTGCGTCAATTTTTTTATTCTTTTGTTCGTCAACGGCTGACATACA
The DNA here is from genome assembly GCA_963718515.1 of uncultured bacterium. Lineage (GTDB taxonomy): Bacteria > Patescibacteriota > Minisyncoccia > UBA6257 > 2-01-FULL-56-20 > JAKAGE01. The sequence continues at coordinate 96,009 of OY970354.1, forward strand.
ACCCAGTTTACATGCTTTTCCCCTCATTTTCAACGGCAGGTCCACTTCACTGGACTTTCCGTATCCGTCCCCGCTATACTAAGCTTGCGCGAACGCGCAGCCATCCGATTATGGCGCACGTTACCAAGCGTAGTATAGATTCCCGACGCATCCCTGATGCGCCGTTTTTGTATCTGGTAAAATGAAGCAATATGTTGCGGTATCTGTTCACGTCAAAGTATTTCAAATACGGTCTCAGTTTGACGCTTTTGGGAGCCCTCGGCATAGCCCTCTTCGGCGTGTTCCGCATCGCCGCTTTTTCATATTTCGGCCCGATCACTTTGCCCTACACGACGCCGATTGACGACATTTCAGCCATCCTCTTTTTCGGCGGCTTGCCCGTCTTTGAAGCCATCGCTTTGCATAAATGGCTGTATGGCGACATACGACAGGAAATAGAAGCGAGAGAACAGAACCAAGCGACAGTTTCAGTGCAAGAAATCGCTCCGGCTGTTGCGACTTTGGCGGCAGCGACCATCATGCCAGTTGCCGCGCCCGTCGCCACCCCTTCCACCACCACCGATCTTGTTTTTATGGACGAAGAAGGCATTTTGAGACTTGACAACACGACCGCTGAACTGCCAGCCATGAAAAGCGAGCATCTGCTCTGCCGCGCCATGTTCAAGTATCCGGTGGGCAAGTTGGTTGATTGGACTATCCCCTATGAGGAGATGACGGGCGAGGAGCTGAACAAGGTGAACTATCCCGACGAATATTGGAAAGCATGGCACTCGCTTTATGACACGACGAAAGCATTGAACACACGAGTGAACGAAGGGCTTGGCATTGAGCGCTTGGTGAAATGGAAAGACAACACATTGCAACGGACAAGGTAGATTTTCGTCGTCGTTTTTCGTTTGAGTCAAACGATTCAAACCCAGTCAAATAGCTGTCCGGTACGCTTCATCATGTGAAGCGCCAATTTTCCGAACAACTTATCTCGCGCATGATCGAATATGCGCACCGCAAATGGAACCTACGCATTTCAGAAGACGAAGCGGAGGAACGTTTGCGTTCCCTTGCGAGCGTCTACATCACCGTCTCGAAGATTCGGGCGCGGAAGCACAAGGAAAAGTTAGACGACAACCAAACCCATGCAAGTTAACTTCACCCGCGTACCGAATAGGATTCTTACGGCGCTCATCACGCTCGATTTGACGAAGCGGCAGATCAAAATTATCTGCCTTGTCTTGCGCCTGACGTATGGCTGCCACGTGCCGTGGGCGTTTTATGAAAAGAAATATTTCCGTGCCGCAGGATTGCATAGGAGCGCGATCGGGGCCGAACCGACGAGAAACATCTTCTTGCAAGGGATTTCCGCATATAACGATTATGTTGATGCCGATCCTGATGAAAAGAAAGAATTGCTTTCTGAACTACTCTGGAACTTTTCGATACAAAACAAAATTGTTCAGGATTTCCGCTTCAAACCGACGTATGAAGCTATCGCAAAAGAACCGAAACCGACCAATTTTGCAATGATGTGCCCAGGAGAGGACTTGAACCTCCACGCCTTTCGGCATCAGCTCCTAAAGCTGACGTGTATGCCATTTCACCACCTGGGCAGAATACTATGATTTACGGGCTTCTTTGGGTAAGTATATGACATATTCCTATATTTGACAATACCATATATATATGGTATTCTGTTCCCAGTAGTATTGTCATCATTTCAAAGGGACATCGTCCCATTTCAAGAGAGAGAAGGTGAGAAACATGGCAGATGACTCGGCAAAAGACCGCAAGTGGTGGTGGTTCATAAGAGACGCCGGGATTTCCCTGGTGACGGCCCTTGGCCTTGATCTCTTGATGCAGGAGATCAAGAAGAAAGGCGCGCAGATGGCCGCGGAACAACTCGGGAAAATCGGCGAAAAGGTCTTTAAGGACCAGCGCGCCGAACTCCTGGAGGACTTCAGGATACTGGAGCAAAAAGATCCGAAGAACACAGCCAATCTTAAGCGCAGGCATTGCAAGGCAATAAAGGAGCTCAAGGAAGGCCGGTTCGTAACCCTGCTCTGCAAGATCTGTCCCACTGAAACCGAGGGACGCCGCGATACGCTCCTCTGGCTGAACAACATGTCCGATAAGGACTTCGACCAGTACCTCTATATGCTGGAGCATGATACATGGCTTCAGTGGTTAGAGCGTGGGTGGCGCGGTCTCTGCAGGATTTGTGAAAAGGCCTGGAACGACCTGAAGTCGGGGCTCAACCGATTCCGTCGGCGCGCGAGGAGTATGGGCACAACCGCCATCGTGAAGTTCAGGCAAGGTGCCCAGGGAACGTGGGATCGCATTGATCGCTTGTTCAACTGGCTCAGGCCTGACGGATCGATCGAATCCTGGATTCGCTTGATCCTGCTTTGCTTGCCGGTGTTCGCCCTGATCGCTTTACTGCTTGGCTTTGCGACCCTGACGTTCATCGTCGTGAGCGCTCGAAGGCTGGGGCTTTGGACATACCTGCGTGGCCTGATCGGCATCATGCTCCTTCTACTCGTCTGGCTACTCATGGAGCATGGCCATCGACCCTCCCTGACCATAGCTTTGATCCTGACGGTAATGCTTATCTGTCTTTTCAGATACAGCATTCTCAAAATTCCACTCTGGTTCCTTTTCGTCTGGCTGTTGTTCGCCTGGATCTGCAGTCGTACCGACATCGCCCAACACAAGATCGAAGTTGGGTGGCATCGGTACGCGAAGGGACATGACCACAACTCAAGCAAGGGAACGGGGGTAAATCAGGCTCAGTCCCCTGCGGATCCGAAGGGTCGCGTTGCACCCAAGGAAATCCCTATGGAGGAACCGCTCAGTTCGGGTCGCGCCGATGATGAAGACGCGATAACCGATAAGACTCCGATGTTGTTAGCGCCAGCTTCGGCCTCTCCTGCGAACACTGCGGGGAGCGCCGGTCTGCCGCGCGGGCCGCTGCAAGTCATGACGTCTCAAGATCAACTGAGCGTCTGGATCGACAAATGCCGCCACACGGTAGGAGGAAAATTCATTACCTGTGACGTATTCGTCGAAAGCGAGGCCGACAAGGCGCAAGAACTCGCCTTCAAGGAAGGCGGGGCGGCAACGGACAACGAAGGGAATACGATCCCTATCGCGCTCGGCGGGATCACCTCCGGCGCAGGATGGAACGTAACCCTTCAGCATGGGATCCCCACAAAGTTTGGTCTTCGCTTTAGAGATCCAAGCCAGGGGAGCTCGAAACAAACCACGATCAAATTCCACGTGCGATGGAACGGGAATTATGGCGATATCGACACGCTCGCCAGCATTCGAATTTCCTAAGCCAACTTAGGATGAGACCCCTGACAGTTTTTACTGCCGGGGGTCCTTTTTATTATTTAACCCACCAAAAAACAAAAAGCCCCGCGTGGGGGCTTTTTGAAATCTTCTCCGAGGGCCGAATTAGCAAGCCTGGAGACTGCCGCCAGTGGAGCTGAACACGCTTCCAACAACAAGCGGAAGGGCGCGGGCCAGGAGGCCTACACCAATGGCGATGGCCGCGTAGAGCAACGTGGCTCCAGCGCTTTTTACCTTCTCCGGATCGCCCGCCGCGGTGAGATACTTGAATGCAGCGACGATGACAAAGATGATCGCAAGTACGACGAGGAAATAGAATGCCCAGAGGAAACCAATACACAAGAGACCGAGGATACCACCAATGCTCGTGATTCCACTGGTAGGACCACCTACTGAGCCCGGAAGTGCGGGCGATGTGTTTGATGTCTGTGCGAACGAGAGCACCGGCAGAACCAATGCAATGATCGACGGGCTGAATTCCTTTGCAAAATTGATTACTTTCTTCATTTTCTAATGAATATTACAGAATGTTCGACCTTTCGAATTTACTCTATGAGGATACCATAATGGGTCTCTTGTGGGCAAACCCAAAAGCCCAACCTAGCCTAGGCAATCCACATTGGCACTTACCTTGGTGGGGAAAACGCTTGCAACGATCGAGGGGAATCCTGCGGCGAGGAGGGCGACCGCAACCCCTACTGCGGCATAGGTCAACGTCCTCCGCGCCCGCGACGTTTTTTCCGTGTCGTCGCCGGCGGTAACGTACTCAAAAGCTGCGTACAATACCATAATGACCGAAACGATAATGATGATCCAGAAGAACCAATCCACAACGCTACACAAAAACTCCTGAAGATCGGATGCGTCGGTAATCGGAGATGTCGCCCCGGAAGTAGAAGCGGCTAATGCCGTAGAGATCTGTATGCCCCATAACATCGGCGCGATGAGAATCGGCGATGAAACAAAAAATCTTTTGATCTTATTCATGGAACGCTAAGATTTATTTCGACCGTTTTTATTACTATCAGTATGGCACATTCTCCCTAAAAACTCCATGTTAATTATTCGGCAGGATGCTCTTAATAATATAGGGAACCCCGCCTGCAATAAGCGCTAAGGCGAGTCCTATGGCGGCATAGGTTATGGTTTTTCTCCCTTTTGAAAACTTCTCCGGATCGCCTGCGGCGGTCATGATCTGAAATGCCCCGACAAGCACCATAATGACGCTGAGAGGAATCGCAACGTCCGTGATGAGAAATCCCATGACGCTTTCCAACACGCTCAAAAAACTTTCACTTCCCTGATTGCAACCGGTTCCCAACGGATCACATAATTTGACCGGATCAGTTTGGGCGAACGCGATGCTCGCCACCGCAAAAAAGGCCATCACACTTCCGCTCACCCCTGCCACCTTCTTCCAAAGTCCTTTCATTCCCTTCATTATAGCAAATCAATACGCGGGATTCGTTGCGGCGGGCGCGGTGGCGGCACCGGTGGTGCAGAAGCTGAGCGGGAAGGATTGGCCGGAGAGCGTGCTCGTCGCGCTATAGAACGCACCGACCGAGACGTCGAGCTTGCATGCGGCGGTCGTTGTGACGCCAAGCGTGGCGAGAAACGCCTGCTCCGCCGCGGGGCGCACGGCATTGAACTGCGCGGGGTCGATGCCGATCCAGAAACTGCTGCCGATCGTATCGTAGGTGATCTCGTACTCGGTCGTGCTCGCAATGATCACCGTATCGCCGCCATCCGTAACGTCCGGATCCGCCAGATAGAAGTTATTCACTTGGACGGAGCCATTTGCCGTGCCGATCGTAAGAAGTGGAGTCGTGGGCGCATCAGGGATGGCTTGCGATGCCGGAAGCGTCGCTTCATATCCCGCGCCTGCGGGCACCGTCGTCACGCCGGCCGCCATGCCGTTGCGCCTGCTCGCGATAAGAAAATACGCACCGATGCAAATGATGAGCAGTGCGGCGATTGCGACGATTATTATAGTGCGAGGTTTCATGGTGGAATGGTGATCAGGGCGTCATTAGCAGCCGTTGCCGGGAACGCCGTTTATGTGCACGTTGCCGCCGGTGGTCGTGGGGTAGATCTTACTTCCGGCGCATCCCGCGTATTCATCAGCGGCGGTGGTGTGGCAGGTGATAGCGGCATTTACGAGCGCATTGATCTGGTCGCAGGTCGGATTGTTCAATGCGGTATCAACGCAACAACCATCCTGATGGCACTTTGATTGGTGCGGCACGGTGGGCGGCATCGCTTCCGTCACGGTAAAGTCGCCCTGGCCGACGATATTCTGGATGCACTCCAGCGTATCAACCATATCCTGCGATGCCGAACAACTCGACTGGCCGTTGGGCTGTTGGCTCGCGGCTTTGCAGGCGAATCCGTCGTCGCTCAAACTCTGGCATCCATCCCCCACGCATCCGGTGGCCGTCGTGCCATTGCCCGGACCCGGACCGCCCGTGGGGCCCGTGATGTTCAATGTTTGTAGAGGCGGCAACGTCAAATTGACCAACTGCGGATTGATCACATAAAGCACAAAATACGCGCCGCCGAGAAGTAATAATCCGAGGAGCGCCGCCTCTATCCACTCCTTCGCATCGCTCTGGCCCGAGGGGTTGCCCGCGGACGTCATATACTTTACGCCCCCATAGACGATGACGCCGAAGGCCAGCACGCCGCCGATCATCAGTGCAAATTCATAAAGATTGCCGACGAAGGCGCCGGGACCCTGGGTGGCAACACTGTACGTGCCGGGGATATTCGCCGTGATCTGTGTTTGCGCGGAAACAAAGAACGGCACGACGAACACCGAGAGTGCTATCGCGATCAGTGCAAAGAAAAAAATATTTTTCTTCATGAGGATTAATCGACTTTGCATCCGGGGCCGCCGAAGCCGGCGATGCCGCTGATACCGATCACTTTAATGAACGTTGCGACGATAAGATAGGAGCATAAAACGATGATGAGTCCGATGACGGTGCCGAGAAGGATTTTCTTCCCCTGTCCGAGCATTTCAGGATTCGCACCGGAGATCATGATCATGATCGCCCCCACTATGAACGATACCGGCGTGATGATGAATATCGCGATCGAAAGGATGAAATAGACAATATTAATGAACGTATTGATGAGATCGCAGAGGTTCGTGCAGGGATTCGTTCCGGCGGGAGCATTTGGAAGATAATTCCCGGTACAAGAAATAAGCCCCCCTTGTCCCCAATATCCCGTCGGCCAAAGACTCGGCGGATTATAGGTCTGCGCCGAGGCAACGAGAGGAAGTATTACGGATGAACCAACCACCAGGATGAATACTATCTTTGCGAGGGTGATCTTTGAGGGCATGGTGGTATTGTTATCGCGTTAATTCCCAATAGCGTTCATCGCGGATTGCGCCTGGGTGAGGGCATCGGTGGAATCGGCGGAACCGTTCAAAACATCTTTGATGGCAGTGTCCATAATGGTATCGATCTCTTCGCTGTTTGATTCGGACCATGAGCGGGCGGTCAACGCCTGGGCGGCAAACACCGCGAGCGATGGATCGGTGAGGTCGGCCGCGATCGCAGAGCGCAATGCCGGCGGCGCGCCGGTGTCCTTTGTATACAGCGCATCATTCGTAGCCGACGTCGTCAAATTAATGATGAAATTCCATGCGCCCGCCACATTCGCGCTGTCTTTCGAGACCGCCAGGCCGTTGTAATTTGCGTAGTTAACCGCGACCGTCGCGTTCGCGGGTTGCGGCATCGCTGCAATGCCATAGTTAAGGAACGGCGACTTTGCAGTTATCCCGGCAATTGCCGAGGAATAATCAAAGATGACCGCCGTCTTCCCTTGCGCAAAACTGTCGATCGAATCACCAAAGCCATCGCTCCACGTGTAATTCGGGTCCGTGGCATTTGAAAATTGTAAATAATAATTGAACGCGTTGAGACCAGAGTTGTCGGAGCTCGCGCCACTGCCCGTGCTACTACCACCACCACTTGCAAAGGCGACCGACGATCCGTCGGACGACGTCATCTGCGTGCCATTCTGCATCATTAAAAGGAAAATAATGTCGGGCGCATCCTCGATGCTCGCTTCCGATCCGCCGAGCGCGGCGCCAGCCTGCGTGATCTGGCCCTGCGCGTTCACGACGCGAAGCGATGGCAAGTCAGCCTGCAACCCCTCCCACGTGGTGGGCACCGTCGCGATGCCGGCCGTATCAAAAAGATCTTTGTTATAGATCATCGCAAGCGTATCGATCGAAAGCGGCAGGGCATAAATATTTCCACCGTCAACAAAGTCCTGCGCGACGACGTCCGGGAAATCACTTTGCAGAGTCACCTGGTTGAATTGCGTCGCCATCGTGGCGGGGATGGGCGCGAGATCGTTCGTCCACTGCGGCAGGTCGCGATTGCCGATCTCAAAAATATCCGGGCCGGTACCGGCGGCAAGTGCCGAGAGCAATTTGCTTTGGTAATCACTCGGGTCGATCTGCGTGTACACTATACTTGATTGTGTTCCTGAACCCGGGCCGGCGGATGCCTGGATAAGGTCGTCGAATGCCTTTTGGTCGTCGGTTCCCCAAATGGTCAGCTTGACCTGTTGTTGTGCGCCGCCATTGGAACGAATGTTGAATAGAAATACCACAATGCCGAGAATGACGACAAGCGCCGCCCCGGCGATGATAATGATCTGTTTTTGGGTGAAATTTTTGGGCATTAGATAACTACCGTTCCCGCGACGCGATCACCGCTCTTGAGATCCATAATGTGGACGCCTTGCGCGGAACGTCCGGTCTTGCGGACCGTCGAGAGCTCCGTGCGGATCATCTGTCCTTTTGCCGAAAGCGCGAATATTTCTTTTTCGTCGGAGACGACGTGAGCCGAAACAACCATGCCAGTCTTCAGCGTCACTTCGGCCGTCTTGATCCCCGATCCTCCGCGGCTCTGCACTTTGTATTCTTTGAGCGACGTCTGCTTCGCGAAGCCGTTTGCCATCACGACGAGCAACATCGCATCGTCTCCCTTTATTATATCAAAGCCGGCCACTTCGTCGTCTTTCTTCTTGAGTTTTATCGCGCGGACGCCGGCGGCGGTGCGGCCCATCGGGCGCACTTGCTTCTCGTCAAAGCGGATCGATTGCCCCTGCCGCGTGGCGAGCACCGCTTGTTCCGAACCGCTCGTTAGCCGCGCCCACTTGAGCTGGTCGCCCTTCTTGAGCGAGAGCGCGATGATGCCAGTGCGGCGAATGTTCTCAAAATCTTCGAGTGGTGTTTTTTTGATGACGCCCTGCTTTGTGACCATCATTAAATATTTCTTATTGCCCTTGCCTTCAGCCTTGGCTCCTTTTGCAGAGTAATTGACGATCGCGTTCACATTTTCGTCCGCGGGCAATTCCAAAAAGTTCTGGATCGCTTTGCCCTTGGAGATGCGCGTCGCCTGCGGGATCTCGTAGACCTTCGTCTGGAACACGCGACCACGGTCGGTAAAGAAAAGCACATTGTCGTGCGTGTTCGCGCTAAAGAAGTGCGAGAGAAAATCTTCGTCGGCGACTTCGGAACCGATCAGGCCTTTTCCGCCGCGGCGCTGGACCTTGAACGTGCTTGGCGGAAGGCGCTTGATATATCCCCCGCCGGAAACCGTCACGATTGCCTCTTCCTCCGGGATCAGGTCTTCGTCGCTCACGGATTCCACCGCGCGCGCGACCACTTTGGTGCGACGCTCGTCGCCATACTTATCTTTTAGTTCCTTTACTTCATCTTTTATGATCTTCAATACGCGCGCAGGGCTCTTTAAAATAAGCTTGAGCTCTTCTATAAGGGCTCGCTTTTCCTTGAGCTCCGTCTCGATCTTAAGCCGCTCGAGGGCGGCAAGCGTCTGCAAGCGCATTTCCAAAATGGCGGTCGCCTGCAAGGCGCTCAGTTTGAAGAGCTTCATCAGGTTCGCATGCGCGACCTCCTTGTCTTCCGATTTCCTTATCGTCGCAATCACGCGATCGATCGCGTCGAGCGCGATCGCGAGGCCTTCCAAAATATGCGCGCGCTCCTCGGCTTTTCGCAGATCAAATTTTGTGCGGCGCGTGACGATTTCTTTACGGTGCCCGAGATATTCCGCCAAAATATCTTTGAGCGTAAGCAGGCGTGGCTCGATGCCGTTCACGAGCGCGATCATATTCAAATTGAAATTCTTTTCGAGATCGGTGTGCTTATAAAGCCAGTTCAAAACCTTCTGTGGCGCAACGTCGTTCTTGAGCTCGATCACAATGCGCATACCCTCACGATCGGATTCGTCGCGCAGGTCGCGGATGCCTTCGATCTTTTTATCCGTCGCGAGCTCGGCGATCGTCTTGATAAGCTCCGATTTATTTACCTGGTACGGAATTTCTGTGACGACGATGTCGAACTGCCGGCTGTTCTTTTTTTCGACGATCTCCGCCTTCGCGCGCGCCATGATCGCGCCGCGCCCGGAAACATATGCGGCCTTGATCGCGTGCACATCATAGATGATGCCACCTGTCGGAAAGTCCGGGCCTTTAACGAATTGCAAAAGGTCTTCGCTCGTCGCGTCGCCGTTGTCTGCCAAGTGCAAAATCGCTTCGCACACCTCGCCCAGGTTATGCGGCGGGATGCTCGTCGCCATGCCGACGGCAATGCCAAGTGTTCCGTTCAAAAGAAGATTCGGTAATTTCGCCGGCAACACTTTCGGCTCTTCGCGGGTGCCGTCGTAGTTCGGAATCCAGTCCACGGTCTCTTTTTCAATATCAAAAAGCATCTCGCTCGCGATCGCGGCAAGTTTCGCCTCCGTGTACCGCATCGCGGCGGCGCTGTCGCCGTCCACCGAGCCGAAATTTCCCTGTCCTTTAATGAGCGTGTAGCGCAGGGAAAAATCCTGCGCCATGCGCACTAATGTGTCGTAAATAGAAACGTCGCCGTGAGGGTGATATTTCGCCATCGTCTCGCCGACCACATATGCGGACTTGCGGAACTTTGCGGTCGAGAGGACGCCCATATCCCACATCGCCCAGAGCACGCGGCGATGCACCGGTTTCAATCCGTCGCGGACGTCGGGGAGCGCACGCGCGACGATCACGGACATCGCGTAGTCGAGGTACGATTCGCCGAGCTCTTTGGTTATTTCACGTGGTTCATATTCTGACATGGGATTAATTACCTTGCGGTTGAATACTGTAATTCGACGGCCGTTTGAAAATATTCCCAATCCACGCGAAACCGCCCTCTATATTTTGCCACACGGTGGGGCCGCTCGGCGCGGGTGCTGTCGCTTGCGTCGTCGCCGGCACCGCGATCGGCGTCACTGTAGCCGCGGCCGAAGCCGTTTGATCCGCCGCCGTCAACTGCGCCCCACCCTGCGCGATGATGTTATTGAAATAAGAGAACCACACGCCGATCACGATCACCATGATGATGATCGTGCCAACCACGAGCACGCGTTTTTTATTCGCCTCGCTCATCGACTGGATCTCTTCGAGAAAATTTTTTGATGGTGCGCCGTTTTCCATAATCAGTTTGCCTTAAGAATTATCGCGCGACCCTTATCGGTGATAATATCTTTTTGTTTGAAAACAAATTTATCCATGTCTTCGGCTTTTTTGCCGAACGCCTTCAAAAATTCCGCGGGATCTTTATAAAAACTCGGAATAACAATCCGCGCCTCGAGCTGTTTCGCGATCTTCGCCGCAACCTCCGGCTCCAAAAAGTGTCCACCGCCCACCGGCAAGAAGAGAACATCCGGCTCAGAGAATTCTTCCATCAGCGTCGCGTCCATCGGTTTTGAAAGATGACCGAGGAACACAAACTTCATCCCCTCCCACGAAACTGCGTACGCGGTCTTTAAAAACTTCTCGGTCGATTCTTCGACGACCGGAACTCCCAATATTTCGATCTCTTTTTCTTCGTACTCACCCGGGAATGAAATAACTACTTCATCGGGCGTCTCCGCACCCCCATTTCCCGCCTCATCCACTTCTGTCGCGGTAAGCGTCTTCAACGTCACGTCGGCTTTAAGGCGGTTATTATCAGGATTCACAAGCACTGACGTCTCTCCGCTTTGCAACCGAAAACACCCATTCCCGAAGTAATTGATGACCATATATGGATAGATTTTAGCAGAGTTGGGACAAAAAATCCATACCAAAATTTAAGTTTTTTAAATGAGCGCGCAGTTGCACAAATACCCGAAAAGTTGTATAAATAACCCAGAGAAAATCCCGCTCCAAAGGAGTATTCCATGTCGTATATCGCGCTAGTCAATGATTGCGGACACGCATTGGTCGAGGTCGAATCAGACCCAAAGAGCTCTGCCGAACTCCTTGTCGGCGAAGAATCATTCGTTCCAGGTCTGTACCAACTCACACGGTCGGGCACGTTGGACGACGGAAGGACCATCTACCCCTTCTACTTTACAAAACGGATCCGCGACTGCGCCCCCGGTGAAGAACCGCTGAGATCCATACCATTCAACCTCAAGGGTGAGCCCGCATACGCATAGCGCCCTTGTTATGTGCGCATCAAACCAACAAGCCCCCGAAAGAACGGGGGCTTTCTTTAAAGGTCGTTCTCCCTCTTTATCACCCAAAAAAGATGAGGTGCCCTTGCAAAAGCGGGAATCTTCTCTATAATTATCCCCATGCCACAAATCGAAGACCCGAAAGCAACTGCCGTCGCGCAGGCGCTCAAAACGGAGATTTCCACCACCGACTGGCCCAAGGAAGGCAGCGTGGTAGAGGTCACCCTGCTTAAGAAACTCCACCGCAAAGCCTACTTTGATATGGGCCGCTTTGGCACCGGTATCGTGTTCGGCGCAGAGATCGCGAACGCGCGCGAAGCCATCCGCAATCTCAAGCCGGGCGACAAGCTCCAGGCAAAGATCGTCACGCTCGACGGCGAGGAAGGAGACATCGAGCTCTCGCTCTCCGAAGCCGGCAAGCAGAAGCTCTGGGCAGCATCGCAAAGGAACTCACCGAGTCGGGCGAGGTCATCAAGGCAAAGATCGTCGGCGCGAACGCGGGCGGACTCATGACCGTTGTCGCGGAAGAATTGAAGGCATTCCTTCCCGTCTCTCAGCTTTCCCTCGAGCACTATCCCAAAGTTCCGGACGGTGATCGCATCAAGATCGCAGAGGAATTGAAAAAGTTTGTGGGCCAGGAATTGAACGTTAAGATCATCGACGTCAATCCGCGCACCAATAAAGTGATCGTCTCGGAGCGCGAAGTACTTTCCGCGAACGTGAAAGAATTGCTCAACGCGTACGCCGTCGGCCAGGTCGTCGACTGCATGGTGTCCGGCACCGCAGACTTCGGCGTCTTCGTCCGCTTTACCGACAACCCGCAGATCGAGGGCATGATCCACATCTCCGAGCTCGATTACAAATTGATCGACAATCCGAAAGAACTCGTAAAGGTGAACGATCCGCTCAAGGCAAAAATTATTGATATAAAAGAGGGCCGCGTCTTCCTTTCGCTCAAAGCGCTCAAAGAGGATCCGTGGGTCAAAGCCGGCGACACATTCAAGCCGGGCGAGACCGTGCAAGGCAAGGTCTACAAGTTCAATCCGTTCGGCGCAGTCGTTGCGCTCGACGGCGACCTCCAGGGCATGGTGCACATCTCCGAGTTCGGCGGCCAGGATGAAATGAAAACGCACTCACCGTTGGCCAGAGTTATCCGTTCGTAGTGGACACGGTCAAACAGGAGGAAAAGCGCATCACGCTGAAGACGAAGAAATAACAAAAAGCCCTCCTTCACCTCCAGACAGATGACCGTTCGGTGAAGGAGGGCTTTTTGTTTCTTTACTTCACATGGAAAATCCGATATTCTAAAACCTGAATTAAGGACGCCGCGATAGCTCAATGGTAGAGCACTCGCCTGAAGAGCGAGCTAAGTGAGTTCGATTCTCTCTCGCGGCACAACATCAGCGTCTTAATAAAAAAGAGGGACAGATGTTTTCAGCAAATTATTCTTATCACGAGTTGAAAACATCTGCCCCTCTTTTTTGCCTTGTGCCCTCGGTAGGAATCGAACCTACATAACCAGCTTAGAAGTCTGGAGTTCTATCCATTGAACTACAAGGGCAGTTGAACGTCGCCGTTCGTCGCATTGATTCTAAACTAAAAATAGGATAGTTTAAAGGGGCTTACGCGGGATGTCGTATACCGGTAGTACGCTTGCTTTGGGAGCAAGTAGACAGGGTTCAATTCCCTGCATCCCGACAGAGATATATTTCAATATTATCCACAAGGAACATTTGCCCGATGTTCTATACTAAAGACAGGCACCACCCATCACCTATCCCTTAAGGAGGACTCGCCATTTGAGAAATCTAGTTTTGGTAATTCGACCGCAGACGTTGTTTGCACCCACCATCGACAAAACTAGTCTTGCCTGAAGGAGGTGATCCACGTTCCGGGAAGGCAAAACCCCTTCCATGGCCCCGTGTGTTCAAAAGGACGCACGGGGTTTCGCTTTTTTAAAATTCCCTGTAGGATGTGAAAGAATAAATCGCGCGCTTAGCTCAGCGGTAGAGCAACTCGTTTACACCGAGTGGGCCGGGGGTTCAACTCCCTCAGCGCGCACAAGCAAAAAAACACCGCTCCCATCGGAACGGTGCACAAGGTTTTAAAAATCATCGGATGACCCCTCTATTTCTCAACGCGTCGAGGATCTGTCTGTTCAGAAGATCACGTCTCCATTTTTCTCCGGCCGAAAGTGTTTCCTCTTCTTTTTTGATCGAATCGATCAGGGCTCTGTCGTATTCGTTGAATGCTTTTAGGCAGGATCCATTGGAACAACGCATGACGTGGGCCAGGATCACACCCTCGGCGTCGATATCCACCATCACGCGTTCAAACTGATCGGAGCCGAGTGCGCTCACGAAAGCGCACAGTTCTTCATCGGACGGCGCATTCATCGCAATCTCCTCCTGCCAAAGTTATACGCTGGCTATATCTTTTGTCAACTGTTCAGCGTGTAAAAATTCTCAAACAGTTTTGCGACGAGGATCGGGCCGGTGCCGCCCGGGGTTTTTGTGTAATGGATATTTTTTTGCTCGGTGGCGAATACGCTTGCGGCGGCACCGGCCGGATCGAAATCCCCGACGATCTTTCCTTCCACGTTGCGGTTGAAGCCAAAATCGATGACGAGCGCGCCCGGTTTTAAATGGAGCGCATTGAACAGGCCCGCGTGGCCGGCGCCGGCGATAACGATGTCCGCGTCACCTAACTTTTCGTGGATGTTTTTGACGCTCGCATCGAGCACCACGAGTTCCGCCACTTTATTCTGTAGCCAGAATCCCACCGGCTTGCCTATTAAAAATCCTGCACCGACAACGACAACGGTCAGGTCGCGTAGCGTGCGGTTATCGCACGCCAAGATCTCTTCCACCGCCGCAACCGATGGCGGCACGATCTTCCCACGCTCGGTATAGAACGCGCCGAGCGCCGGCTCACTCAAGCAATCGACATCTTTTTCCTTCGGGATCGCGTTCAAAACATAATAACGATTGATCGCGTCCGGAAGCGGGAGCTGGACGATGAACCCGCCGCACGCCTTCGGTTCCGCAAGCCGCCCGATCTCCGCGCGCAGATCGTCAGTCGTGATGGTCGACGGCAATTGGTAAAGCCGGAACTCAATGCCGAGATCGCGTGCCACCTTCTCTTTTTGTTTTAAAAAATTGAGCGATGCGGGGTCATCACCCACAAGCGCCGCGCCAAGGAATGCGCCAGGCTTAGGCGCGGCGCGTAATCGCTCTATAATGTTATCCGCAATGGCTTTGCCGTCGATGATCATATTGAGTATTGTGCCGCAAAACGCGGCGCGGGGCAATCGCACGCGTGCGTCGTTATTTATTATCCAAGCTCGCCCATAGATAGCGCGACCCGAGGCTCCGGTACGGCTTCCACTTGGCGGTGATCTTTTCTGCCTGCGCAGGCGTCGGGGTCTTTTTCATCTTATATATGCGCTGGATCGCGTTCCGCAGACCAAGGTCGCCGTAGGAAAAGATGTCGTCGCGTCGCAGGCAAAATATCAGGAACATTTCCGCCGTCCACCGCCCGATGCCCTTCACGGCCACAAGGTGTTCGATCACCTCTTCGTCGCTCATCGTGTCGACATGTTTTAAGTCGAGCGACCCGTCCAATATTTTTTTTGCGAGATCTTTTATGAAGCTCACCTTCATGCGAGAGAGTCCGACTTTGCGCATTTTGGGAACCGACATTTTAAGCACCTCACGCGGGATGGGGAATTTGCGGCCCGGCGTGAGCGCGACGAATCGCTTGAAGATGGTATCCGCCGCCTTGATAGAAAGCTGTTGACTCACGATCGACTCCACAAGCGCCTCGAAATATCCGCGGGTGTCCGCGATCTCGCGAAGCGTGATCCCCTCTATAATAACCCTCAAGCGCGGGTCGCTCTTTTTGAGGTGGGCGATTTTTTTGCGACGGGAAGTCGCCATACCTATTTGATCCCCGGCACGGGAAACCGCAACGAGAACTCCCTGACCTTTTTCTTGATCGCGCCGAGCGCGGCTTCGTCCTCGCGCGCCGCGAGCGTTTCGTCGAGAAGGTTCGCCACCGTGCGCATATCCCCAACACCGCACCCGCGCGTGGTAAGCGCCGGCGTTCCGAGCCGAATGCCCGACGGATCAAGCGGCTTCCGCGGATCGAACGGGATCATGTTCTTGTTAATAGAGATGCCGACTTTTTCGAGCGCCTTCTCCGCCTCTTTGCCCGTGATGTTCTTACTGCCGAAAAGATCCACGAGCATCAGATGATTGTCCGTACCGCCGGAAATGATGCGATATCCTTTCTCTTGCAACGCGGCCGCGAGCGCACGCGCGTTCGCGATCACCGCCTTCGAGTACTCGGCAAACTCCGGCTTGAGCGCCTCGCCGTACGCGATCGCCTTTGCCGCATTAATGTGATCATGTGGCCCGCCCTGCACGCCGGGGAATACCGCTTTGTCGATCGCCGACGCGAATTGCTCGCGGCACATGATCATCGCGCCGCGCGGGCCGCGCAACGTCTTGTGCGTGGTCGTTGAAACAACGTCACAGAACGGCACAGGGTTCTCTAACTGTTTTCCCGCTACGAGCCCGGCGATGTGCGCGATGTCGGCGAAAAGAAGTGCGCCGCACTTGTCCGCGATCGCGCGGAAGCGGGCCCAGTCGAGCGAGCGCGAGTACGCCGAGAAACCCGCGAGGATCATTTTGGGTTTTTCGCGAAACGCGATCGCTTCCACTTCGTCCATGTCAATCAGCTCGGTTTTTTTATCAACGAAGTACGGGATGATCGTGTACAGCTTTCCGGAAAAATTGAGCGGGTGTCCGTGAGAAAGATGTCCGCCCTGGTCGAGAGAAAATCCCAGCACTTTGTCGCCCGGGTTAAGCAACGCCATATACACGGCCAGGTTCGCGGGCGAGCCCGAAAGCGGTTGCACGTTCACATGCTCCGCACCGAACAACGCCTTCGCGCGCTCGATCGCCAGATTTTCCGCCTGGTCGATCACTTCGTTGCCGCCGTAGTACCGCTTGCCCGGATATCCTTCACTATATTTATTCGTCAACACCGAACCCATCGCTTCCAGCACCGCAGGCGAAACATAGTTCTCGCTCGCGATCAGTTCAATGCCTTCCTTCTGCCGCTGTTCCTCGCGTTTGATGATCTCGTACACCTGCGGGTCTTCTTTTTGTACTGCAGAGTAATCCATTGGAGTAATTAAAAATAGTTAAAATTAGCTTAATAATAGTGGCGCCCAAAGCTACAAGAAGTATTACACCATGCCATAATAATACTCCCAAAATGTTGAAAAAACAGCCAAAGCCGTGTACATTAATGATGCAATGAACCGCCCGCGATGGGCGGCGCATTCAATGATGGTGCCCATAGCTTAATGGTAAAGCTCTACTCTGTGGCAGTAGCAATCCGGGTTCAATTCCCGGTGGGCACCCTGACAGGAATTGAACCCGCGATGCTTGCTTGAGACCCCACCTCTTTTTGCGCACACCAAATAAGAACGGCATCCTAATACGGGTGCCGTTCTTATTTTCCGAATCCGCTGCTTCACCGAGAAAGCTCTATGCTGGCTGTTTTTCTCTCTTACTGGATATGAAAGAATCGATTAACACCGACTCCAACTCCGGGACGATCTTCTTTGTCTCGCTGGTTTTGAAGGTGACTACCGACGATGTTTCTCCTTTTTTCTTAATCTCCTTAGTCAGATCCTTTTTGAGATTCTTAACGTCGTCCATGTGGGTAACGAAGTTGGTCATGAAGTACTCGATAAATACTCCTTCCACTTTGTTATCGCGATTGAGGTAAAAAGCGAACTCGTCGTTCACATATTTCTTTTTAGCAGAAGATGACAAATGAGGCATGCGGACAGCAATGCTGTCCGTCTCCGTATCGTAATTCGAAATCCATCCTTCCTTCTTGGCTATTGAAGAGAAGTTCCGTGCGAAATCCACGATATTCTTTTTTTGTTTAAGGTTGAGTTCCATTAGACAATGCGCTTTAGGGTTTTGTATTTTTTCTCTTTAACGTAATCAATAGAATAAGCAGATATGACCCTGCATGGCTCCCCTTTTGCCACCCCAACATATACTACTACTTTAGCATACATATAAGTTTCATACCTGCCGTAATAGCAATGTTTGTGGGTGTCGAAATAGTCGGGCCACACCTCCTCCGGGGCGGTGATAGCATCTTTTACAGCGCGAATGAACTGGACCAGATCGAGCTCCGGGTGGTCAGCGCGTTTCTCCTTCAGTTTCTTCTTCGTAAAAATTACCCTCCTTCCCCTGTAATCCTTTACGTCGAAAACAAGAGGTTCCGGCTGTGCCATTGGTATGGAGAGATTATTGCTCTGTCCGGAAATTTAGTCAACTGAAATTTAATGATTGCTTAATGATTTATTTCTTTGAATTGAGTATGAGCTTCTTGCCCGGCCCGATGATCG
The DNA here is from genome assembly GCA_963718515.1 of uncultured bacterium. Lineage (GTDB taxonomy): Bacteria > Patescibacteriota > Minisyncoccia > UBA6257 > 2-01-FULL-56-20 > JAKAGE01. Next base: position 114,303 of record OY970354.1, read on the forward strand.
TTCTCTTTTTCCCATTGATAATGATTGCCTGCTTATCCGTAAGCGCGATCACTTCATATTTTACCCCTTCGGCTTCCTTAGTAACGATGGCCTGATATTTTTCTTCGTAATGCGCGGTCACCAAAAACGGCACGAGATTCAATCCAGTGAGATCTTTCAAGCCGGGAGTATTACGGTCGGGATGCTTCCATGATGCAGCAGCTATGGTCGGGCAGACGACATAGCTCCCCGCGCTCAATCCAAGATAGAGGCCTCCCTTTTGGACAAACTTTTTTATCGCTGTGCCAAGTCCAGTTTTCCGAATACCGTTCAAATATTCAAATGTGTTGCCGCCAAAGACGAAGACGACATCGATGCCTTTTAGGTCGGCGTTTGTGATCTTTCTGTCCAGCTGGAAGAAGGTGATATTCCGCTCTGGGATGCGAATCCCTTTGAACTGCCGAAGCTGTCTCACTATGTATTTATTCCGTTTCAGATATTTGGTCGGCGTAATCACTAAAAACACCTTAATGTCGGCAGGTTTCTTGCCGACCAACTTCACGAGCTCTTTCCCAATCTTCGGATTTTTCCACCAACCTGCGGATGTTAAAAGTAGCTTCATATTTATATTCTCATCTTCCTTAAAATGACCTCCGCTATCTTTGCCGTATCTTGATTCGCATCAACCTCGGTAAAATCTTTTATTTTCTTTAAGAGCTCCCTACTGTGTTCCAACACAAAAACTTGCTCATCTTCATTTTTGGCGAAGTGATTATTACTGCGTTTCGAAAGCCGGTCTTTGATCACGGTGTCATCGGCGGTTAATATAAAAACTTTATCAAATTCACGGATGACGTCTTCGATATTTTCCGTGATGCCAGATACAAACACATCCTTATCTTCACGCATTGAAGAGAGGAGGGTTTTGAGGGTGGAGATGTCGCAATACCACCCATGCTCGGTCAGCCACTGATAATCCCTGCCGACTGGTCCATATTCAGTGATTTCTCCCGATGCCTTATTTTTCCATCGGCACATTCCTGTGGCATCGAGGTCGATGACAACATATCCGTGCTTTTGTAATTCAGCGAGTGTCGTCGTTTTGCCCGTTCCTGATATTCCCGTGATGAAAACCTTCATGGTTATAGTATAGCGGAAAATGTTTATAGTGTTGTAATAAAAAAACTGCGCCGATTATTGCAATCGACGCAGAAAAATGAAACTGGATACATCATGCCATAGCTCTCAACCTCGAAGGCCACGGACATCCGGGCTGGGAGTTGGGTTCTCCGGTATGAATGCCCTCACACTGCTCACAGCGAAAGGAAATGCCGCAGGGAACGAGGATCAAATCCTTGATTTCCTGAAGGCCTATCTTCCCTATGTGCTTGGTGTGGAGGATCTGATTTTCCGTGTGGCTGATCAGATCGCCGAGAGTCGTGATGCTCGCGTGAGCCAGGTTGCTTTCCGTCCGCGCCGATAACCCGAACTGTACGAGTCCGGTCCGAAGCAGCTCGGAAAGCTTGATACCAGATGCCACGCCAGTCGGAACGCCGCCGGATTCCTGCTTGTATTCCTGGAGCAGTTGAGTGAGCAACTGGCCCATGGCAGCAATCGGTTTCTCGGTGATCCAGCGAAGCCGACTCACGTTGTGATGTTTCCGAAGATCGAGCAGAGCTTTCCGTTCGGTTTCCCGAACAGCCGAGGGGCCCATGCCGAGGCGTTCTGCACATTCCTCAAGGGTTAATGGTTTCCGATCGATCAGGCCGAACCGCATCCTGATCACATCCCTCTTCTTCGAGCTCAATGTTTCAAGCACGCGATCCACAAGAATCCTTCCGGTTTCAAACAGAGGAAGTCGGTGGCAGTTGCGGTAACAGCGAAGTGCCCACTTCTGCATGTCCATGTCGAGATCGTGACGAGCCGGAACGTTTTCGCGCTGGAGCACTCCCACGTGGTGGAGGTATTCCTTCACGAGCCGTTCGCCGGAGAGACGTTCGACATTGTCCTCGTCCCATTCGCCGACAACAGCGATCAGAAGCTGTCGATATGGGAAAAGTTCGCGATCGTTGGGATAGGCGAGGGCATGGATCATGTGAGCGGTGGCCGTTGCCGTGGCGAGAAGCGAAGGAATGTCGAGAAATGTTTCGAGCAAAGCTCGCAACACCGCCCATTCTTCTTCGCTGTTGATGTGGGTGGAATTGATCTCGTGAGCATAGTTCAAGAGCGCCAGGGAATAGATCATACTCCGCGGGCGAGGGGTCTTTCCAAAACTCTCTTTACCACCCAATGCGAGAAACTCTTTGTAGACTGCCGCTCGCGAGCGACCGGTTGCGGTTACGATGTCTTGCACGGAGTAACCGATGAAAAACAATCTGCGCATGATCTCGAAGCGTTCTCGACGATCCAAATCCATCAAACCCATTGGCATGATGTTCTCCTTTCAAAGTAGTGTGGATGCTCTGTGAAACAGGGCTCCAAGGCACCTACAGAGCTGCCCGTATAATATCATTTGACGCACATTTTGTAAAGTGATATTATATGCGCAGTAACTGCCAAAACCATATTCAAGGAGAACACATGACCGCTCATCACGCACATATCAGCCCTACCGCCAAGCTCGTCGCATTTCTTTGCGCGGAGAGCGGCATTCCGTATTGCCGCGAGATCGCAACCCTGTGCGACGCCAATACGGCGACGCAGAAACTGATTGACGGAGATCCGAACTGGATCGCAAACCGTCGGGCTCAGGTGGAACTGCGCTTCAAGTGCATCAACGAACTCATCCGAAGGGTCGGCTACACGCAGGTGCTCGAACTCGCGTCGGGCGTTTCCCCGCGTGGTCTCATTCTTTCGGAAGATCCTTCGATGACGGTCATCGAGACCGACCTGCCGGAGATGCTCGCGGAGAAGGTTGAGATTGTGAGTTCACTGATCAATCTCAGCGAACGGAAGAACTATCACCTGTGGGCCGCGAACGCGTTGCATGCCAATGAACTCTGGAATGCGTCCGCTGTATTCCACCAGCAGAGACCCATCACCGTCGTGCAGTCAGGTCTTCTCCAGTACCTCGATGAGCCGGAGAGGAAACAACTCACTGATAATGTCGCCGCCCTGCTTCGCCATTTCGGCGGCGTATGGATCAACCCTGACATCAATGTGCGCAAGCGGTATGATCGCTATTACGCCAACAAGTCCGAGGCCCACATTCTGAAGTCGGTGAATGAATCGACCGGGCGCGACCTCGTCCAAAACTGTTTCGCTGACTGGGACGCTGCGGTGAAGTTCTTTGAAGAAGAAGGGTTTACCGTAGAGCGCCTCAAACAACTCGACCTCGTGCCCGAGCTTCGGGATCGGGTTTCCGATCCAGACACGCTCGAACGCATGGAGTTCGAAGAAATCTGGGCGCTACGCCTCAAGGGATAGTCAAGGGCCATAATATGGCTACACATGGGCACTAATCTCACCACGAGATTGCTGCCCATTTTCTTATTTGACCGCCAAACAGGTTCTGACTTCCTTCACCCAGGCACCCAGCGATTCGAGGGGTATGCGGTGGAGGTATTTGACTGAAAGTTTTAAAACTGATATTGTTTGGCCAGCAATAATATTGACTAGTGACTCAATAAGAAAGGAGTTGTAATGAAAGCGTCCACATGGGCCAAGCAACGATGGATTGTCAGGACGCTCACCACAGAAGACTGGCAGGCGCTGGAAGCCATTTTCCCAAATGTCGCAACCAGACAACGTCATCTCGTTGAAGTTTTACGAAAGGAACTTGAGAATCCCGCATACGAGAGGCGTTGGGAATTGGCACAATGGGGCCAATTCGCGCACGCCAAAGATTCAGTGAATACTGCGCTTCGTCTCGGGAGTCACCCATATCGGATTTCCAAGATTCGTCGTGGAGAGAGGTCTCAAATCCTTACCCTCACACAAGAACCATCAGTAGGTCTTACTGAAGGATTCGAGCTAGTCGGATCGGGCCGTATTCCCCAACCAGGCTTTGTGGTAATAGAGCTCCATGCGCCGATGTCCACCATCGGCATCGACGAAATCGGCCGGCTGATGAATTTCGAAGATCGAGACGTTACCGCCCATTTGAGCTGGCGGCCGGGTCAACACGAACTCGCAATCAGAATTCTAGGGATATGAATCATCAACTCTGAAATTAGCAAGCCGGGCGAAAAGCCCGGCATTTTTATTCCCGCAGATTATTGCGAAAATAGAATCGCTGAGGAATTAATTTAATTTTCCAGCACTCAAGTCGGTTCTGGGGGGGGGTATTAGCCACCCAACGTAGAAAAATCTATATTACCGACTTACGCGCGAGGTCCGTCGCGAGCGAGGGATTTGTTGCGGTTTTTATTTTCTCGATCAATTCTTTCACCGCACTGTTGTAGGCATCAATATCCTGCTTCTCTTCCAAAATCTGCGCCTGCTTCTTTACCAACGCAAGCTCCTCTTTTGTGATGGGGACAAACTGCAAGAAGGCGATGTTCTTCTTCGGGGTTTTGAGCGATGGAATCCTGTCGTCAGGCACGAACAAGCCTCCGACGAACGCGCTCGAGATATCGGTGTCGAGATGACCGTCATCGATCGAAAAAATACAGGCGGGAGTTCCCATAAGAGAACTTCGGATAACTTCAATAATAAAAAGAAGCCCGCCGGGATGTTTCCCGGACAGGCTTCATGAGAGTTTAAAGCGGCGAAAATTCAAATGCCAGATTGCCGGGCAATGGCAATTCGGGCTTGCGCTCCACGGCAAGGCCGACACGCCAACCGTTGCGCATGCCTGGGTATTCCGGACCGAAATCGATACTGACGCCCTCGCCGGGGATGCTCCCGACCCGAATTCGCTTATTGCCCAAGACGGGGTCGGAGGTTTCGATACGGTCGGAAGTGTTGGCATAGAGATCGGGATTTGGATATTTTCCCGTAACCTCGGAGACTATCAAATTTTTCAGGGCCTCAAGCGCGGCAGGAGCAACCTTGTATTCCTTGGGAAGCGATCTTACCTGCTCGTCATAGGTTAATGGTTCAGAAAAACGTAACGGCATCTCGATAAGAACGAGATGCCAGCCAAGAGAAATGCTCACCAACCTTGCAAACGCCTCCTCTCTATACCATGCCTCGCGCCCATATTTGTAGAAACGGGGTGTGCCGTGTGCCGGGTAAAACTCATGGAGCTTCATGATGGTCGTGTTGTCGGGAGCCATTATCATTCCATGGGTTTCGCGAACCATCTTTCCGGAATGAAACGGGCAGGGTGAATCAAGTGTTCTTTCGCCCCAAAGCTTAACTTCCATTGCTTGTTTTTGTTCGTGGATGAACGGAAGCCCGTGATAGGCTTCCCATTCGGGAAGGGCGAAAGATAATATATTCCGGGACTCGACCGAAAGGCGCTGGAGGACGTCCAGAATATTATAGGTGAGATCACCCATGCGGCCTTTTATGCGCTCCACGCTCTCGAGAGAAAGCTTCATGAGTCGAATTCGTGTCGCATCCGTGACCACATTGATGATTTCATCTGCACTCGCGCTTCTTTTTCCAGGGGCCGTCAATTTGGTTTTCATCCTTCACCCCTCCTTTCATTTGAAATTGTCCGCCGTGCCCGATTGTTAAAGGACTCCTATTTTTTAGCAGATATGCATGGTTTGTCAACGAGCGAGATCCCATGCCACTTCACGTGTTCTTCATAAAACTATGGGCATAATGGGAGATATTCTCCCACTCCACTATTATTATCATGCCCACAAAGAAGAACAATGAATGTCACGCGAGCATCTTGATCGTTGACGATAACAAGTATGCCGCGCTTGCGCTCGGAAAGCTCTTGGAGCGCGATGGCCACACCGTAGAGATCGCCTACGACGGAGAAGCGGCGCTTCGCATGGCACATCAATCACCTCCGGATGCGGTTGTTCTCGATATCAGCCTGCCGGGAAGGAGTGGCTACGAAATAGCACGCCTCTTAAGACAGACCATGCAGTCTCCAGCGCTCCTTATCGCACTTACCGGCCACGGCCAGGAAGAAGACAGGCTTATGGCACGAGAAGCGGGTTTTGATCATCACATCACGAAACCGGTCCTCTCCGCGGAGATAGAGGAGCTTATATTCGCCCATAAGGCGAATATTGAAAAAAGCCGGATGGGACGATAATATGCAATTGCAATGATGAGAAAGCTTTTTACGCCGCGTATGCCGACGGCGCGGCAGTGGATCATGGGATGCGTCCTTTTTTTGGCCTATTTCTGCGCAAGTATTTTTGGTTCGCGCGCGTTCACGCCTCCGGCCGTCATTTCCGCCTCCGCGGGAATCGCGCTCGCAGGACTTGTTCTTGAAGGAACCATGCTGTGGCCCGCGGTATATTTAGGTGCGCTCCTTTCATACCTATTCGATCACTCCGGAAATTTCCAAATCTTTGTCTTGGCGCTCCTCCCCGCCGCGCAGGCCGCGCAGGCGATCATCGGCGCAACACTCCTGAAAAAATTTGGGTTTGATCCGATGTTCAACCACATGCGCGATGCGCTCGCGATATTTTTTGTGGGAATCGGCATTGCGAGCATCACCCCGGCGGTCGGCATGCTCGCGTATTCGCTCAACCGATATTTTTTCCATACTTCGATCCCGGCGCTTACCTGGGGTTCCTGGTGGGGCGGCGTCATCGTGAGCACGGTGGTGGTAGCTCCCTTTTTAATCCGGTGGCTCTACCGTCCGTTCTTCCGTAGGACATGGGATGATGTGCGCGAAATCGCCATTATTTTTGCGGTGCTCCTCGTGATCAGCATCACCCTCTTCTTTACTCCCATGCACGAGATCGGCGACATCTCGCTTGTGTACTTCCTGCTTGTTCCGCTGTTCTGGATCGCGATCCGCCTTGGGCCACGCTTCATGACCCTCGCCATCGCTTTGATCGGCGTGATGGGTATTTCGGGGATATTTTGGGGAACGGCCATACCTCCCGCCGCGCTCGCAGGACAAGCTATCTTTCAGACGCAAATGCTTATTATCACCCTTGCCGGCATTTTCCTGATCCTTGTGGCCAGCGAAGAGGAACGGAAGGAGGCGCTAAAACACCTGCAATCGCACATTGCAAAGCTGGAAGACGAGTTCGGCGTGCTCAGTTTTCGGGATCGCACCAAGAGCGAGTTCCTCGCCATCCTTGCGCACGAGCTCCGCAATCCGCTCGCGCCGCTCGTAAGCTCGATCGAACTTCTGCGCCTTCAAGGCCTTGTCTCGACCGAAAATCTCCCCATCCTGGACGACATCGATGATCGCATCAAGACCATCCGGCGCCTCCTCGATGACATCCTGGATATTTCGCGGCTCTCGCAAAATAAATTCCATTTGCAAAGGGAATATATAGAACTCCAAAAGATCATCGCACACGCCGTCCACTCCGTAGAAAAACAACTCGAGGAGCGCGAGCAAACCATCTCCATTAACATACGAAAGGAGCCAATGGCGCTCAACGTCGACGCGGTGCGGATCGAGCAGGTCATTACGAACCTTCTCAATAATGCCTCGAAGTTCACGGGGGTAAAGGGAAATATCTCCATCTCAGCACAACAACTGGGCGGCACCGCGGAGATACGCATAAAAGACAATGGCATCGGCATCGATCCCATGATGCTCGACCAGATATTCGAGCCGTTCCGACAGGTCGAGGGAAGACGCATGAACGACGGCCTGGGCATCGGCTTATCACTTGCAAAACAGCTCGTGGAAATACATGGCGGCACGATCGAGGCGCGAAGCAAGGGGCACGGGCATGGCAGTGAATTCATCATCCGGCTCCCCATCCTCATCTCCCCCGCACCGCAACAAGGAGATCCTGCGCGCGATATTTTTTCCAAGCCCGTTGCTAAAATAAAGGCGGCACACCGCGTGCTCGTTGTGGATGATAATACGGCGGCCGCGCATGGCGTGGGAAAACTTCTCCGGTTGATGGGCTACGCGGTGGATTATGCGTACACCGGCGCGGAGGCGATCCGGCAGGCCGAACAGCTCCACCCCGACAGCATCATCCTCGACATCGGCCTCCCGGACATGGACGGATACCAAGCCGCCGACAGCATCCGGGAAAAAGCGAAGTTTTCGGGGATGCTGATCGCACTTACCGGTTATGGCCAGGACGAAGATAAACAAAAAGCCTACGCCGCGGGATTCAACCACCACCTTACGAAGCCGATCGGCATCGCCGATCTTCAACGCATTCTCAATTCCCCGCCCATACAACCCTAGATGATTCCGTCAAAGATTGCGTCAATGACATCCACGAGCTCATAGAGGCTTTCGCGATTCCGAAAAAAATCGGGGGAAGCGACGTGAGTGCTGTGAGCGCGCCGGCTTCTTCTCGCGGCAACGCTCACGCTTGCCGACTTTTTCCCGCGGATTGAAAAAGATATTCTCTTATCCCTCGCGGTTGCAGTGGGAGTAGTATTTGTGATCGTTCTGTTCATAGGATCACTATATACGCAGGACCGTGAACTTATTATGAAAAAGACCGCCTACTTCATAAGTAGTAAGTGGTCTTTTTGCGACTCGATACAATAAAAGCCTATTTTACCGGATTCTCCCCACGGATGATCCGGATAAGAAACAGTATGATCGCGGCAACAAGAAGGATGTAAATGAATCCTCCTAACGTATACGAGGTCACGAGACCCAAAACCCAAAGTACCAAAAGAATAACAGCGATAGTAACAAGCATGATGGTGATAATTAATTAATGATCGCTCCCAAAAAGCTCCGACCTTTTTGTATCATAGGTAGTATATTTCCCCGCCCGTGATTTTATTATGAAGTCTGAATCAGATTCGAGAACACCTCTGCGGGGCCGCTTTCTGTATACTTAGTACGATGGATCAAAAATGGAATCTTCAACGGATACTCACGGTATCTCTCGGCGGGCTTTGGCTCTTGGACGGCGTATTACAACTCCAGCCTGCAATGTTCACGAGCGCGTTTGTAACCACCGTCCTTGCGCCGAATCTACAAAGTCAGCCACTACTCATTGAAAATATCGTCGCGTTTGGGATCAAGATCTTCAGCCTGAATATTTTTTGGTGCAACCTCGCGTCGGCGCTCATCCAGCTTGCGATCGGGATACTGCTCATATTTCCCTTTCACAACAGCATACTCCGCTTCGGGCTTTGGCTCTCCGTGGTATGGGCACTTATCATTTGGATATTCGGAGAAGGGTTTGGCAACCTCTTCACTGGCAGTGCCATTTTTTATACCGGCGCTCCTGGCTCAGCACTCTTGTATTTGATCATCGCCCTCTTCTTGTTGTTTTCGTGGCATAAAAAACTGCCGCTCGCGGCAGGGATACTTTTTCTTTTATGCGCGTTGTTGCCATCCACTCCCATCTGGCAATTGTGCGCACTCATATGCCTCGGCGCATTGCTGATATTCGTTCCCCGACGCCCCGTGGCGTGGGCTACGATCATATTCCTGCTCGTCGCCTGGTGGCTCGGCCAAAGCTTTGGGGGCCTCGCAACATTCCCGAGTGGCACGGCAACGGATCCGAATTCAGCGCCACTCTTTATATTATTCCTGATTCCGATATTTTTCGCCGCCGCTAATGCAGATCCGCTAGAAAAGCATCAACATCGCGATACATCTTCTCACAGATGAGATAAAACACTTCCGGCTTCTCGACTTCCCCCACGATCGCTACCCGCTTGCCTGCGCCATAGCCGATTCCCGCCTCGATGAGCGACGAATGGCCGGCGGGCAGGAGCACCACCACCATATCACTGCTCTTAAGCCCTTCAAGCTCGGAGTCGAAAATGCGCTTTATGTTCGGGTCGTTCTCCCAATTCTCCAGAGCGGCGCTGAAGGTTCGAAGCTCGTCCGCAATGGAACTACCCGTCGAAAGGTTCGCCCCGTTTTGTAAAAAAGAATATACCTCGTGTCCGGCTTTGGTAAGACCATCAGCCAACGTGAGCACCTGTTCCTGATTCCTCCATGGGGAGGCGATAAATATTTTCATGCTTTAATTATACACTTTTTACTATGAAGTCCAGTCTGCCTGTTAGCGCCACAAACGACTGTTTTTATTTATGGGAGCAAAAACCACCGGGCAAATCCGCGCGGGAAGCGCACATTGATCGTGGTGCCCCGGCCAAGCTCGCTCTCCACCACGATGGTTGCACCGTGAAATGCCACGATCTCCTTTACGATCGCGAGTCCGAGACCAACGCTACCGTTCTTTTTTATGCTCACCACATTGTCCCCGCGATAGAACGCCTCGAAAATATTTGCGATGTCCTTGGGAGAGATGCCGACACCGGTATCTTTGACCGAAACGGTGACTGCGCCGAATTTTTTAACCACCGCGACCGTCACCGAACCGCGCTCCGGCGTATATGCGATCGCATTCTTCACAAGATTCACGACCATCTCTTCTATGGCGGTGGCATTTCCCGAAACGGTTGCCGTGCGCGGCGCCACGAGCGTGAGCGCGATAGCCTTTTCGTCTGCAAATTGCTTCATGAGGGTAATGGCCTTCTGCGCCACCTCCACAGCGTCGACGGCGGTGAAGGTGAGGCGGGTAAGTCGATTCTCGATATTAGAAAAATTCAACAGAAACTCAATGATCTTCGCCATCCGGTCGAGCTCTTCAAGATTGCTTTGCATGCCCTCGATCAGTTCATCGCGCGAGAGCGCTTCGGCGCCGAGCAGGGTCGCTTCGGTATTGGTCCGCATCACGGAGATCGGTGTGCGAAGCTCATGGGAGATATTCGCCATAAAGCGCTTTTGCCGCAGCATCGCGCGCTTGACTGGCCGGAGCGTGATCCCTGCCAGCAGGTATGCGGAGAAGACCATTGCGATGATGAGGCATATCCCGATCGTAAGATCCATCTGCCCGATCTGCATATCGATGACCTGCGTTATGACCACCGCCGCCGCATTCTGGTTCACCGGCACGCCGCCCGTAAGCATCTGCTGTAATATCCTGAGCACATTTTGCACGATCTCGGTAAGATCTACATAAATGAAAGATCCCGCGATCGCGACGATCACGATGCCGAGTAAAAAATAGAGGAATGTTATCTTGAGCCGCGCTTTCGTAAAAAGATCCATCGGCGCCATTATGCCGCAACGCGATACCCCACGCCGCGGACGGTCTCGATTGTGGTCGCATGATCAGCAACATCAAGCTTGCGCCGCAAATTTTTGACGTGCGCATCGATGATATTGCTCATGGCATTATCGGCAAAATCCCAAAGGTGGAGATAGAGATCCTCGCGATTGATCGCTTCGCCCGGATGACGCATGAGGTAGTGAAGCAGTTCAAATTCCTTGAGGGTGAGATCGATCTTCTTTTCCTCCTGAACAACCTCCCGCTCGGCAAGCTTCATGACGATCGTGCCGACCCGGAGCTCATTGTTCAGACTCGCCGGCGGCCGGCGAAGGAGCGCGCGCACCCGCGCGAGCAATTCCTCGATGGAGAAAGGTTTTACCAGATAGTCATCGGCCCCGCTGTCGAGCGCGAGCACTTTGTCATCCGTCATGTCGCGCGCGGTGAGTATCAATATCGGAATGTTGAAGCCGCGTTCCCGTACGCCACGGCATACTTCAAAGCCGTTCTTTTTGGGCAACATAAGATCCAGAATGACGATGTCGTAATCCTTGTGGTAGAGCTCGATGCGCCGCTCACCCGCCTCGCCATCAAGGACGTAATCAGCGGCATATCCGCTCCGCTCAAGCCCTTTTTTGAGGGAAAGCGCCAGTTTTTCTTCGTCCTCGATAATTAATATTCTCATGATATTGATTACACCAGGAGTCTCATGAAATTATCATGAAGCGCAATTTCACTGAGATTTCATCCTATTTACGTAATATGGAACCATACCCATCGTTCGCCAAAGGTCGGCTACATAAAAAAATTATACACTACACAACCTATTGCGCTAAACAAAACATAACACAATTAAAACCCACGCGATAAAGAGTCTATAAAAAGAGAGTAACAACGCGCGTTGTTGGGATTGCCACGGGTCGCGAATGACGGCCTCACCGCGTACGATCGGAACAATCCCCGGCAGCAGCTCTTTGCGAACCGTCATCAAAAATCTCCGCCCCATGCGGAGATTTTTGATGTAATGCCATCGCTCGCTTTGACCGTGATGAAGAATTCTTCTATAATTGTATTACATAAATTAACTCCATCCCATGTCCAACCTTACTAAGAATATCATCTGGGCCATCATCACGCTTATCATCGTCTCGCTCATCTTTTCATATTTCATAGGACCACAAACTCCGACGACGACGCTCAACCTCAACCAAGTGGTGACTGACGTGAACGCCGGTACCATAAAACAGATCAAAGTGAACGGCGACGAGCTCGATATCACGATGACGAACGGCAGTGCGGCGACCGCGCAGAAAGAGGATGAATCCGGCATAACCGATACCCTGAAGAATTTGGGAGTGAATCAGCAGGCCCTCCAAAATGTTGACCTTGAGGTCGTGAATCAATCCGGCTGGGAATACTGGGCAACCATTTTGGTCGATCCGATCCTGACGCTTCTTATCATTGGCGTTCTTTTCTGGTTCATGTTCCGCCAGGCAAAGAGCGGTGTCAACCAGGCATTCAATTTCGGCCGGTCGAACCTTAAGCTCTCCAACATAAAGGATAAAGTCTTATTTAAAGATGTTGCCGGCCTCAAAGAGGCGAAGGAGGAGCTGATCGAGGTCGTCGATTTCTTAAAAAATCCTCAAAAATTCCTTGACTTGGGCGCGCGCATCCCCCGCGGTATATTGCTGATGGGCCCTCCCGGCACCGGCAAGACGCTCGTCGCCCGCGCCGTCGCCGGCGAAAGCAACGTCCCCTTCTTCTATATATCTGCATCCGAGTTCGTGGAAATGTTCGTCGGCGTCGGCGCCTCACGCACCCGCGACGCCTTCATGCAGGCCAAGCGGGCCTCGCCCGCTATCCTGTTCATCGATGAGATCGATGCCGTCGGGCGCCAGCGCGGCGCCGGCATGGGCGGTGGCAGTGATGAACGCGAACAGACACTGAACCAGATCCTCGTCGAGATGGACGGCTTTGACCGCGATACCCGCGTGATCGTTTTGGCCGCCACGAACCGCCCGGATATTTTGGATCCGGCCCTACTCCGACCAGGCCGCTTTGACCGCCGCGTCATCCTCGATCTTCCCGACATGAACGACCGCGAAGCGATCCTCAAAATCCACGCGGAAGGCAAGAGCCTCGAAAAGAACGTCGACCTGCGCCGCGTCGCGGGACGCACCCCGGGATTCTCCGGCGCGGACCTTGCGAACTTAATGAACGAGGCCGCAATCGCCTCCGCGCGGCACAACAAAAAAGTGATCGGCCAGCCGGAACTTTTCGAAGCCGCAGAGAAAGTGATCATGGGACCGGAGCGCAAGAGCCGCGTCATCTCGCAGAAAGAAAAAGAGATCACCGCATACCACGAAGGCGGGCACGCTCTCGTTGCCGCTTCCGTAAAAGATGCCGACCCGGTGCAGAAAGTTTCCATCATTTCCCGCGGCTTCGCCGGCGGCTACACGATGAAGTTGCCGAACGAAGACCAGCATCTCAAGACGCGCAACCAGTTCCTCGCCGACCTCGCGATGATGATGGGCGGCTACGCCTCGGAAAAATTGACGTTTGGCGATATCTCGACCGGCGCATCGAATGATCTTAAAGAAGCGTCCGAGCTCGCGCGCCGCATGGTCGTCAAATACGGCATGAGCGACCTCGGCCCGATCGTCTTCGGCAAAAGCGAGCAGATGATGTTCCTCGGCCAGGAGATCTCGAACGACAAGAATTATTCCGATCGCGTTGCGTCGGATATCGACGAACAGATCAAAAAATTCCTCATGCACTCCTACGACGTCGCCGAAAGGATCTTGAAAACCCATAAGAACGCGCTCAAAAAAATCGCCGATACGCTCATGGACAAAGAAGTACTCGAACAAGATGACTTTAATGCGGTATTGAAGCCATTCAGGATCAAACCCATCGCGGCATAACAAATAGCCTCCTGCATCGTCTCTCGGGCACGGTGTCGCGATCTGCTGATCGCGCACCTCTTGCCTCGCCGCCTTCGCGGCTCCGGCTGTCCCTCGATCCTATGCAGGAGGCTATTTGTTATTCAGCACCATGGTTCACTTTGATATACTTAAATGTATCGGGAAAGGTCGATGTAAAGAGTAGTTTTTATACCCAATGAAAACCATCCATATCATCGCGTTCGTCCTCCTTATCGTCGGAGGTTTGAACTGGCTCCTCGTCGGCTTCGGCTTCAACCTGGTTGATTATCTCTTCGGCGTCGGTTCGGTCCTTTCGAGGATCATCTATATTCTCGTCGGCCTCTCGGCAATCATCGAGCTCTTCACCCACAGGAAGAATTGCAAGATGTGCAGTATATAGGAAATAAAAAATCGCCCAATGTTGGGCGGTTTTTTATTTGACGCTATCTATTTATCTTCAAGAACGCCGATTCTATCTTCCAGTTTATTCGTGCGCTCATTCAACGAACCGAATCCTTCTAAGCAAAGATCAAATTTATCCTCAAGCCGATCAAGTTGGACGCCCATTTTGCGCTGAGATTCCTCAAGCTTTTTTACACTGCCATCGAGGACTTCCACCTTCTCGTCAAGATTTTCTATCTTGTTATCGAGGCTTTCTACCTTCTTATCAAGGCCTTGCACTTTTTTATCAAGATTTTCTACTTTTTTATCGAGGCCTTCCACTTTGTTATCAAGGCTTTCTACCTTCTTATCAAGGCCTTCTACTTTCTTATCAAGACTTTCTAAGGAAACTTTCTTTTGTAATCTTTTTATCATCCTCCTATTCTAGAAGTTATATCAAAAACGTCAAAAGTTCTTTAATGATTTTTTAATCATTACGAGGGTGCGCCCGCCAGGATTCGAACCTGGGACCAGCCGTGTATAAGACGGCGGCTCTACCGCTGAGCTACAGGCGCATATATTTCTGTCTCATTGTGCCCGAAAGATTCCGTGATGGTTTGAGGGGTGTCACGGAGGCGCGTAGGCGCCGAGTGCCAAGGGGCGCGTTCAGTAGAACGCGACCCCGTCCCCGAAAGCCATCACGGAATCTTTCGGGCTACTCGTTATTCTTCTCTATAGTATCAAACTTTGTCATTGCTTGCCCGGCCTGCGCGTTGAAGTTGTTGATCGCGTTCACGTCGGTGTTGATCTGATTCACGATGCCCGTCACGTCGCCGTTTGGCACCCACGTGCCATTGAATCGCGTCTGAAGCACCGCGAGCAAGCGGTCGAGATCGTTGCTGTAGGTGATGAGCTCGTTGATGAGCGCGAGTTGGCTCGAGATCGATTCGAGCGCGGCCTGCTGTGCGGAGGGTGACGTGATGTCCGGCAGATCGCTCGTCATCTGGCTCACCTGCGCGGAAAGTTGGACCGCTTCGTTGCGAAGCCCGGCGCTCTGGTTGATAAGATCCGTCGTCGAAGCGAGCGCGGCTTTGTAGTTCCCTTCCTCATCGAACTGGCTGATCCCGTCGAGCTCGGCGGTGGACTGGTTGGAACTGCTCACGATCGTTTGCGAGATGATGGCCCCCTGAAGCCGCGCGGCGGTAAAGTCCGCAGGCACTTTGTTCTCGTGCTGCCAGAACTTGGCAATGCCATAGCCCACCGCTACGACGATAACAAAAGCCGCGATAGTCTTTGTGCGACGGGAAAATTTAGCCATATTGGAATACCTATTTTTAGCAAAAATCATTGAAAAATGCAAGGAGGAATGGTAGATTAAGAGCGCACTGCGGGTACGATAAGCGCTGGCGCACCAAACAAAACCGCGGGTATTGTATAACGGTATTACGTCACCCTTCCAAGGTGAAGTCAGGGGTTCGACTCCCCTTACCCGCTCAGAATAAGGTGTTACAATACACCCATGGCAACCATCCATAAAAAAATATGGCCCGAATATTTTGACCTCGTGGTATCGGGCAAAAAACGCTTTGAATTGCGCCTGGCCGATTTTGATGTCAAAGAGGGCGACACGCTCGTCCTTGAAGAGTGGGATCCCACAACCAAGGCATACACCGGCAGGACGATACAAAAGCAAGTGGATTATGTTTTAAAGTTCGATCTCGACAAACACGGCCAAAAAGAAGAAATCCTTGAAAAGGGGTTGTATGTGATTCAAATCATTTGAGACGCAAAATAAAAAGGGCGAAGCATTTCTGCTCCGCCCAACGTGTTGTGGCCGCTACGCGGCTGGTGGATAAGGCTTTTTCGTCGCATTCCATCCGATGCGAATCTCGGAAGCGCGGCGCTGGCCTCTGCCCTCGGCCTTTTCTTTCTCGTGGGTGCGGCGATAAGCACTACGAGCTTTTCCCACGACCTTTTTCCCTTTAGGGCCAAGGCCACAATCCCAGTCCTTAGATGTACGCCGCCTATTCGCATGGCGATCGATCAGAGTGCACTCCCAAAATGTTGCGCCGCTAGGCTTTCGGCGTATCTTCATAAAAGTGGAGTACTGTTCGCAAAGCGGACGGTTCTGGACTTTCTGGGCGGTTATCATCGCGCGCTGAAGAAGATTTTTGACAAAATTCTTCGTACGCTTTGTTGAGCGAGCAAAATACTCGGCGTTGTTATGGGCATCGGTCAAAACTACCCACCCAAAATCGGTGCCGACTGGCTTGCTGACAACGACATCCTGGGAGATAAGCGGCTCGCGACGGCATTGTGCTACTTCGGCCCGGAAACAGCTCGTCCATACCTTAACGACGTAGCCATTGCGGAAATATTTGAAACCCACTTCAGCTCCCAAATTAGGACGCTTATTCTCCAAGCCGTGAACTTCCATTACCTGCCACATCTCTTGCCTTGAGGTTTCCAAAAAAACCATGCCTTCGAAGTTTTGCTTCTATTGCAAGGAAGTCTTTGAAGGTCACCGGGACTGCTTTCGGCACTGGTACCACCTCCTCGTACTGGAATAGAACTGCCTATGTTATATATGAATTCGCTAGAAAAAGAAAGGGTCCGTCACGTAAAGTGAGGACCCAGGAGATGAAAACTGTGGTGCATTATGCACGAAATGTGTGGCAAGGCCACGAGGTGTCGCTATATATAGCGATTTGTTATTGATAATTTAGTTCTAAAAGAAACCTTAATAAATATAGCAGGGTGGCGGGATAGCGCAAGCCACCCCTGTGGATAACTTAGTGTATAACTATAGGACTACTCTAAAAAACCGCTTTTTACCTATCTTTACGACCTCCCCGCCTTTAAGGATGAGTGGTATTTGAGGATCCCGGTGCGGGCGGTTATCCACATCAAATCCCCCTTGTTCAACCAGCCGGCGCGCCTCCCCGCGGCTCTTGAAGACGCCGGACGCCACAACAATATCCACCGGCGAGATCGTGGCGTCGCGCAATTTCAATCCGGGGATCACGTCCGGGATCTCCTTGCGCGAAAAAGTTTTATTGAACCGTTCCCCTGCCGCCCGCGCCTTCTTTTCTCCATGATAGCGCCGGACAACTTCGAATGCCAAAATCTCCTTCACCTTCTTAGGATTATCGCCTCCTTTTATGCCATCGATATATTTTTTTATCGATGCCTCCGGCACATCCGTGGCCAAGTGGAAATAGTTTGGGATCTGGTCATCACGTACGGACATCACTTTGCCGTATTGGTCATCCGGTGCATCCATAATATTGATCACATTCCCCCAACTGGTGGACATCTTACGGCCGTCGGTGCCCAAGAGCATCTGGGTCGTCAAAATATCCTGGGGTTTTTGCTTATAGCGCTCCTGGATCTTACGTCCCGCCAAAAGATTGAAAAGCTGGTCGGTGCCGCCGAGCTCGACGTCGGCGCGAACCGCCACGGAATCGTATCCCTGCATCAGTGGATACAAAAATTCGCGCACGCTGATCTCTTTGTGCGCATCCCAACGGTCTTTGAAATTGCGGCGCTCCACCATTTGCTGAACGGTAAAAACCTCTGCGAGCGCCGAAATCTCCTGAAAATCCAGCTTTTTAAGCCATTCGCTATTGTAGCGGATCTCGGTTTTCTTGAGGTCAAGAATGCGCCCGATCTGCGGGAGATAGTTTTTTAGATTTTTCTTGACCTGCGCCGCCGTGATGAACGGGCGCTTTTCCAGCTTGTCCGAAGGATCCCCCACCTGCGCGGTAAAGTCGCCGATGATGAGCACGATCGTATGCCCCAGATCTTGCAGTTCTCTCAGTTTCCAAAGCACCACCGCGCGGCCGATGTGGATCTTGTCCCCCGTCGGATCGATGCCATGCTTTACGCGCAATTTTTTGCCCGAAACGAGCGCCGCGCGCAGATGTTTTCCGTCGATGGCGTCCTCGACGTTTCGCGAGAGCAGTTGTTCTATTTTCTCTTTATGCACCGCCATGATAATTCATTCTAACACGCTTCCGGTGGTATGATAAAGGCAGTATCGCGTTCGAAATCCGCAACACATGGGAGGCTTTATGCAATCAGAGAAGTTGCAGCAGCCGACGGTGCATCTCCCGATAGGATGGATCCCGGAAAAAATGGCGCCGGGAACCGTCTTCGCCTTTGAAAGGCTATGCCCCAATCTCAATGCGCACCACGAGTTCTTTGCGGGAACCATGGCCTGTCTTAGATGTGAATCGCTTATTCTCATAACACTGAGACAAGCCTGGGGATGGGATTCTGTGATCTGCGGCTCAGATACATGTTCCGCGGAAGGCTACTTTTCCGGCCCACCCGACTCAGACGATTTTCAATTCAATCTGCGGCTACCCATGTAGCCATTTATGCAAACGGCCTCACTCTTCATGAGTCGGGCCGTCTCTTTTTCGCTGAATTTCTTTCGGCGCTACGATTTCTTTATGATCTCGTCCACCACGCCATATTCTTTTGCCTCTTCCGCGGAAAGCCAGAAGTCGCGCTCGGTATCTTTTTCTACTTTTGCCAAGCTTTGTCCGGTGCTCTTTGCCAATATCTGATTCAAGCGCGCTTTCGTTTTGAGAATTTGCCGCGCAGAAATTTCTATCTCCGTCGCCTGGCCGCCGATCGAATCCACCGCGACTTGATGCAGAAGGATTTCCGAATTTGGCAGTGTAAGACGCTTTCCTTTTTTGCCGGCGGCGAGGAGAAATGCCCCCATCGATGCCGCGATGCCCACGCACATCGTCGCCACATCGGGTTTTACGAATTGCATCGTATCGTAGATCGCAAGACCTGCGGTAACCGATCCGCCCGGACTGTTAATATAGAGCTGGATATCTTTCTTGGAATCCTCGTGCGCCAAAAATAAAAGTTGCGCGATGACCGTATTTGCAACCGCATCATTGATCGGTCCGCCCAAAAAAATGATCCGCTCCTTGAGCAGCCGCGAATAGATATCGTAGGCGCGCTCGCCATTCGAGGTCTTCTCGATGACGGTCGGGATCAAATATTGATTTTCGTATTCAAGTTTTTTCATGTTAGTGTGCCTCCTTTTGATACACCGCCTGCGCCTTCTTTATTTCTTCCTTTGCCGCCGCGGCATCGCCCCATCCGGAAGTCGTCACTTCTTTCTTTTGCAAATCTTGTACGTTTCAAAAAAATTCGCAATTTCTTTTAAGAGGTGTGGATTATACATCTCAACATCCTTGATATCTTTGATCGCGCTGAAGCGCGGGTCTTTTGTTTGCACCCCAAGGATCTTCGCGTCCGGCTCGCCGGAATCGATCATATTAAGCATGCCGATCGGGCGCACCTCCGCAACGCATCCCGTGAATAGCGGATCGCCCCCGAGCACGAGCACATCAAGATGATCGCCATCCTCCGAGCGCGTTTCCGGAATAAATCCGTAATCGAGCGGATAGTGGTACGGATCCATAGAGCACGCGATCGAGCTTAAAGATGCCAAGCTTTTCGTCGAACTCATACTTGTTCTGACTGCCTTTCGGTATCTCAACGATAATGTTGATGACCTCCGGCGCATCCTTTCCGATCGGAATTTTTTCCCAAGGTGACATTATTTTATTATAGTGATTTTATACTGCAATGTCTTCTTTTTCATCGGCCTCTGGCGGTGGGATCTGGTCGGCATCGGAACCCGCGTCAACGAGCCCGGCGACGCCGCCCTCCACCTCTTCCTCCGGCCGCGTCTGCGAACGAACGTCGATCTTCCAACCCGTAAGCTTCGCCGCAAGCCGCACGTTCTGCCCGCCCTTGCCGATCGCAAGGCTCAGCTGGCTTTCCGGCACATAGGCGCGCGCTTCGCGTCGAGGCAAAATCTCCACGCGCTCCACCTTCGCCGGTGACAGAGCCTGCATGATGAACTTCTCCGGATCATCGGACCATTCCGCGATGTCGATCTTTTCATTTCCCAATTCGTTATTGACCGCCATCACGCGCGTGCCGCGCTGGCCGACGAGCGCACCGACCGGATCAACGCCATCCGCTTTTGATGCCGCCGCGATCTTCGTCCGATTCCCCGGCTCGCGCGCGATCGCTTTGATTTCGATCGCATCCTCGACGAGTTCCGGAACTTCCATGCGGAAAAGTTCTGCCACAAATCGCGGATGTGAGCGCGAAAGGATGATGCCCGGAAGCCGCGTGTCTTCTTGCACCGCAACCACCAAGAATCGCAACCGCTCCCCTGCCCGATAGTGCTCACCAGGAATGGATTCATTGCCAAACATCACGCCGATCGTGCGTCCAAGATCCACAAAAATATTTCCACGCTCAAACCGTTGGATGACGCCGCTCACGATCTGGCCTTCGCGTCCACGCCATTCGTTCAATATGGAATCGCGCTCCGACTCGCGAAGTTTCTGCAAAATAACTTGCTTCGCTGTTTGCGCCGCGATGCGTCCAAAATCTTCATGGGTCTCGAGTGGAAACATCATCTCTTCGCCAAGCTCGACATCTTTCTTTATTTTTTTCGCTTCATCTAAAGTAATGTGACGCTCGGAGTTGAATCGCGGAAGTTTCTGTTCGTCATCTTCTCCCATCGGCTTCTCCATTGCCGCCGGTGTCGCTCCAGCTGTTCCGCTTGCCGCCGCTGCAGCTGCTTCCGCATTCGCTGCCTCTTCTGCTTCGTCAACAAAACGTACCGTCGTTTCATCCACTACGGTTTTGATCTGCCAGAAATTCAGCTCGCCGGTCTTTTGGTCCATCTTACACTTCACCATCTCGCCGCGCTCGCCGTATTCTTTTTTATACGCCGCCGCAATCGAAGACTCTATCACATCCAAAACTTTCTCCGGATCTAATCCTTTTTCATCCGCAACTTGCTTGAGGGCTTTTGATAATTCTTTTATGTTGAGCATTTCTTTAAAAAAGACCACGCGGAAGCGGGTCTCTATCACTCCTCTATTGTATTTGAACCGTGCCCTCCATGTCAAGGGCAATTGGCAATCGCTCAAATGTTTTCGTAATGGCGAAGACTCGCCATTTTCCCATCCTGCAAGACGATCGCGATGAGATCGATCTGCCAGCCACCATCCTCTTTTATAAGCTCCGGGTGTTTGGCAAGAAAAACCATACTCCCGCGGGTGAGCTTCCGGAGTTTTGTTTGGCTAAGGTTATCTTCGGGCATAAATGGCGATATATAGCCCCCTCTATTATTAAGGGTCTTTACCTCACAAAATATCAAAGCTCCTTTTGGATGCCTTGCAATGATATCTATCTCATCGAACCGCTCTCTATGGTTTTTAGTCAGTATTAAGTATCCCTTTTGAAACAAAAATAATCCGGCAATTCGCTCTCCGGCTTTGCCGGTTTCTTTATTATTCATAATTAAAAATATGGGTTGAATTTTAATTGTGTTTGTCGACAAACATCATTTTAATTCCAAAATGGCAAAAAATGGCATTTTTAATTTAAAATAGGGATAAAAACATTTTAATTGTGTTTGTCGACAAACAATTTTGGGAAACAATTTTGTTTAACAGTAGGTTTTACGGGCTTATCGGGTTTTGCCGCATTATTTCTATTTAATCCGGCAATCCGGCAAAATTGCCGGATTGCTCATTTATTATTAATAAATAGTTAATAACCATTTAATAATTGCCCTTTTATTTTGCCGGATTAAAACTGCCTAATAGCCGAAATCCAAGGGGGAGGTAAAATTTTATTTATTAGAAATTCCTAAACATTGCTTTCGGAGGTATAAAACTTTATCCTTAGTGGATTATGAATAACGACCAATTAAAAGAATATAAAGCGAAGCTAGAAAAAGAGAGGGGACTGATCACCGGCGAGATAAAGCAAGAGGAAAAACCGGTTGATTTCGGATCTGACATTGACCATGGGGATGAGGAATCGGACGCCTCGGAGCAAATGGGGAATCAGATGGCTGTCGCGAATGACCTGAAGGACCGCCTTGGCGAGATAGACATCGCACTTGAAAAGATCCGCACGGGCGGCTACGGGATCTGCGAGAAATGCGGGGGACCAATAGAGCACGATATCCTCGCGATCGATCCGGAATCCCGTTTCTGTAAAGCGTGCAAAGCGCAGAAATAAAAACGCGCACCACTCCGTAAAACACCCAGCACCACTGGGTGTTTTATTATCTTTTAATCATCGGCGTGCGATAGTATGCTCATGAGTAAAAAACTGGGGCGATTATATTCCGCCGCGCTCGAGGGCATTGACGCGAAAATTATTGAAGTGGAAGCAGATGTGAACGTCGGACTCCACTCGTTCAATATCGTTGGGTTGGGGGACCGGTCATTGAGCGAAGCCAAAGAGCGCGTCAACTCCGCGCTTAAAAACTCCGGCATCAAGCCGCCGAACCGCGAGAACCGGAAAATCACGATCAATCTCGCTCCTGCGGATATCAAGAAGACTGGGTCACACTATGACCTCGCGATTGCGATCGGATATCTTCTTGCGACGAAGCAAATAAAAGCGTTCGATTGCAGTGATAAATTATTTCTTGGCGAACTCGCGCTTGATGGAAGGTTGCGGCCGGTGAGCGGTGCGCTGAACATTGCACAGCGGGCGGCGCAGGCGGGATTTTTATATTTATTCCTGCCGCGACAGAATGCGAACGAGGCGGCGGCGATAGACGGGATAGCGATCATTCCATTGGAAGATCTACATGAAGCGATCGACGTGCTCGAAGGGAGAAAAGATTTGACACCGGCGAGCTTCGACAAAAGAAATTTCGAGCATCGATCGGCGGGGGACATCTCCGAGATCAAAGGCCAGGAGAATACAAAGCGCGCGCTCACGATCGCGGCGGCGGGGCAGCATAACATTCTGCTCTTTGGTCCGCCCGGCGTTGGCAAGACGTTTCTCTCGCACGCACTTGCCGGCATTATGCCTGATCTTACGACGCCCGAGGCGATCGAGGTGACGAAGATCTGGAGCGCTGCCGGACTAAGCCCCGGATATCTCATACAAAATCGGCCCTTCCGGGCGCCGCACCATACGGCATCCATCGCCGCACTGATCGGCGGGGGACAAGACCCGAGACCCGGCGAGATCAGCCTCGCACATCGCGGTGTGCTATTTCTCGATGAACTTCCCGAATTCCAGAAAAATGCGCTTGAGGCATTGCGTCAACCTCTCGAATCCGGAGTCGTCTATGTTGCGCGGACAAAACAGAGCGTGATGTTTCCGGCAAAATTCATCCTTGTTGCGGCAATGAACCCGTGCCCGTGCGGATATTACGGCGATACCGAAAAAGAATGTAAATGTTCTGCGTACGAGATCATAAAATATCAGAAAAGGATCTCTGGTCCATTACTGGATCGCATCGACCTGCAAGTAAAAGTAGGACGCGTTGCTATCGAAGACCTCCGGAAAGGTGCGGATGATGAATTCCACGATTTGCAGGAAGCGAGCGGTGCACTGAAGATATCCATCGCCCGGGCACGGGCGGTGCAATACGCACGATTTGCCGCCACTGCGCACGCCGATTCCAATAAAACGAACGCCGAGATGACTTCGCGCGAGGCGGAGCGGATGACAAAGCTCGATCCAGCCGCCAACGCCTTCTTGGAAACACTGGGCAAAAGCCATCTCTCGCCGCGCGGATACTACCGCTTAATAAAAGTGGCCCGCACCATTGCGGACCTGGAAGAAACAGAATGCGTTTCCTCCGCACACCTCGCGGAGGCCTTCAGCTATCGATTGAAAGAGATATTTTAGCCCTACCCGGCAAAGACATTGATATCGTCTTCGCCCGGAATGACGATCGATATCCCCGGAACAAGCGATGAAAAATTTACAGATGGGTTAAATTGAACTATCTTACTCATAGGAACCCCGAAGGCGGACGAGATCGACTGGAGGGTGTCTCCGGTGCTCACTTGATAGATAATTCCGGACATAAGCACCTTTTGGCCGTTATTGGCCGAGGGCGGCGATGTCTTAAATTTAACGAACCCTCCAGGATCTTTAAGCGCTCCCTCTGCATAAAGAACATTGGTATCTTCCACTGGGTTCAAGCCGGTCGTGCCGTTATTAATAGACGCCAGGAATGGCGCGCTTTGCACGGCAAGGGCGGCACTATCTACCTCGGCGCCCTCGGCCTGGGGGATCAAGCTAGATCCTTCGGAAACCCTCTTTTCTTGTATCCCGGCCGTCTTGCCGGAAACGAAAAAAGATCCGAGGAGTAGTCCTCCAACCACCAAAAAAACAGCCACGGTTAATGGCTTATATTCTTTATTAAACTTTAACGCGATAGTACTAATACCCTTAAGATTAGCATAATGATCCCAAAATCTCAAACACCCTATAAAGCCGGACAGCACCCACTGAACCCCGCCCAAGATGCCGCAGCGCATGCCCCCGGAACCCCTCTATTAATAGTGGCGGGGGCTGGAACGGGCAAAACCAAGACATTAACGAGTCGAATCATCCATTTAATGGAGACCGGAACCCCTCCGGAGCGCATTTGTGCTATCACTTTTACCAATAAAGCAGCAAAAGAGATGGCAAAACGGGTGCGAGAGGGCTATCCACTGCCAAAAAGCTCGGAAAAATCACCATTTTTGGGGACTTTTCACTCGCTTGGGGCAAAAATACTGAGAAAAGAGTGCCGTTTAGTAGGCCGAGACCCCAATTTTGCCATTTTTGATGACCACGACTCTTTTGATCTGGTTAAAAAAGCCGTCAAAGCCGTCCTGCCCCCCAAAAAGAGCGATGAGGATGAGGGCCTCCTTGCCAAGAAAAATAAAAAAGACACGCCGGTGTATTTTGCCAAGAAGATCTCCGAGCTGAAGAATCTGGGGAAGTTGTTGCCTGAGGCACGGCCGAATGTGGAAAAAGAAGCGCAGGCGCGCCGGGTATTTGAAAAATATGAAGCCGCGCTCGAGCGCAACAATGCGTTCGACTTTGACGACCTGATCGAAAAAGTGGTGACGATATTCAAAACCCATCCCGAGGTGCTAAAAAAATATCAGCGGATGTTCGACGCGATCCTTGTTGATGAGTATCAGGACATCAATCCAAAACAATACGAACTCGTTTCATTGCTTGCCGGCGAGCATCGCAACTTGAGCGTGGTGGGGGATGATGAGCAAACTATTTATAGTTGGCGCTACGCGGATATAAAAACATTTTTGAATTTTGATAAAGAATGGAAAGGTGCGAGCGTACATTTTTTGGAAGAAAATTATCGTTCGACGGGAACGATCATCCGCGCGGCGGCGGCCGTTGCAAAAAACAACCGTTTCCGCACGCCAAAAAATTTATGGACGCAGAATCCGGACGGTGAGCGCATCACGCTCTTCGAAGCATGGGGCGAGAACGAGGAAGCTGAATGGATCGCAACGCAGATCCAATCACTGCGCGATAAAGATAAAAATGCCGACATCGGAATCTTATACCGCACGAACGCACAGTCGCGTGCCGATTGAACAGTCGCTCATCCGCAACAATATTCCGTATCGCATCTTTGGCGGCCTTAAATTTTACGAACGACGCGAAATAAAAGATGCAGTTTCGGCGTTGCGCTATATCTCGAATCCCAAAGATGAACCGGCGCGCGAGCGTTTGGAAAAAAATCTTACGAAGCGGAGATTTGCGGAATTTCGAGATGGAGGTGCAGAGATTGCAGATCCTGAATGAAGCTGGAAAGATTGCACCACTCGCCGCGCTCAAATTATTTTTGGAGACGTTTGGCTACTTTGAATATCTCGAGACAAATTTTATAAACTCTGACGAGCGCGAAGAGAACATTGCAGAGCTCATCACCTTCGCGACCGATTTTGCGAGTCTCGATGAACTGCTCGAACGGTTAAGCTTACTGCAGGCCGCGGACGAGATAGGCGCAAAACCCGTTGATGGACGCGAGGTGAATCTCATGACCATCCACTTGGCGAAAGGGCTCGAGTTTGATTCGGTATTCATTGCCGGCGTTGCCGAAGGACTTCTGCCGCACGGCCGCTCACTCGACGATGAGGCATCTCTTGAGGAAGAGCGGCGCCTGATGTACGTCGCCATGACACGCGCGCGAAAAAAATTATATCTTAGCTTCTATGGCATTCCATCGCGATTCATAAGCGAGATCCCGGAAGATTTCATCACGCTCGAGACGAGCGGGGACGCCGCGGCAGGCGATGATCACGATGCGGTGTTAAAAAGTGATAAGTGGTATCGTGACGATAGCGACGGTAGCGATGAAGAGAATTTTGTCTCGCTTGATTAAAACCAGTAATTATTTCCATGCAAAAACTCGGCCAACATTTTTTGAGGAATGAAAAAATAAACGAGGCGATCATTAGCGCGCTCGATGTGCAGCATGGTGAGCGCGTGATAGAGATCGGTCCAGGGCACGGCGAACTCACGGTGCCACTTTTGCAAACCGTGGAGAAGCTTGACGGGGAAGCCGCGCCGAAATCCGGCTCCACTATAATAAGCATAGAAAAGGATCACGCATTGATAGCCAGCCTCGAAGGGCTCGCCAAAAAGGAAAGGGCGGGGCGGCTCTCTATTATAGAGGGGGATGCGCTGAAGCTTTTGTCGGGTATCGTCCGCGAATTCCGAACGGCGACCTATAAGGTCGCGGGGAATATTCCTTATTATATAACTGGCAAATTACTGCGAGTGCTCAGCGAACTCGAGCACAAACCAGCTCGCGCGGTGCTCATGATACAGAAAGAGGTTGCCGAGCGGATCTGCGCCGCGCCGCCCGGGATGAACCGGCTCGCGGCGAGCGTGCAATTTTGGGCGGACGCCACGATCGTCGCGCACGTTCCCCGAAAAGATTTTTCTCCGCCACCGGAAGTGGACTCAGCGGTGATTGCGCTCGTTGCAAAAAATCCGGTAGCGATCAACCCTGCGCAATACTATAAAACCGTACGCGGAATCTTTTCTCAGCCTCGAAAGACACTTTTGAACAACATTGCCGCAATGGGCGGCAATCTGGGTGGACAAAAAGAAAAAATCACTCTCCACCTCAAAAAACTCGGCATAGATCCGGGCGCGCGACCCCAGGATCTCAGCATCGAAGAGATCATCGCCGTAGCAGACGCGGCGTTGTGGGGATAACCTGGTAGCAACTGCTTTCCTTTGGCGCTATAATTTGAATTAATGATAGATGTAAAGAAGCTGATCACTGGGTTCCTGATTTTGGCTACGGCCGCCGTCTGTTCGGGGCTCGTATTATCACTCGTCAGCAACTCATCTACCGCAACAGCAACCGTGACGCCGCAGGCGACGATCGCGGAAAACACAACGTCTTCCACTGCCGCCGCGAACGCATTCCTTCCAAATGAGCCGACGCAGATACAAAGCGATTTCACCCCCGCGCAGGTTGCGTCATCTACTATGATGGAAAGCTCGACTGACCCCGGTAATCTCACCGATGCGCTCGCGACCGAATTTGTGAACGGCGTCGTGTCCGCAAATCCGGACGGTCCGGCAAACACCGACGCGAACGGGAATCCGATCATCGCTTCGCCAAACGTGAGCGCTATCGCGGACGAGGTCGCGGATACCACGAGCACACAAAACCTTGTCATTCCCAATTGGGACATCGAGGCCGAAGCGATTCCCGTGACGGTCGTCGCTACCGCTAACGCATCATCGGTATTCCAATACGGCACCGATGTGAATAATATATTCAACAACCACATCAATGCGCAGGTACAACAGATCCTTAGCGAAACCGACGATGCAAGTCCGAGCGACATCGCATATGTAGGATCGGAGATCCAAAGCGCACTCGGAGATGCCGCGGCGCTAGAAACCCCAACGCCCGTCGTAGCATACCAAAAAAGTTTATTGAAGGTCCTTGTGTATGACAAGAATATGATCGCGCTAAACACACTCGCCCAGACGGACCCGGTGAAAGCATCGATCCTTTTCCAGGACGAAGATCCAAAATTCAATCAGGCAGAGGAAGACCTCGAAACCCAGGCGCAGGTGATTGAAAACCAAAGCGTTTCATTGCAAGAAAATGTGCCGAATAATGCGAATCCATTTTTATCTTTTGTCGACAACACCTTCGGCATTCCCCAAGCCCATGCCCAGTTGGCGGTCTTCGACGCCGCAACGTGGGGCGCGGTAACGACCGGCAATGTACAGCGGGTTCAAGACCAGCTCGAAGCGCTTCTCAAAAATACCCTTTTGCAAATTCTTAAAAACACGCTTATCGCGCTCATCCAACAGAAAGTACTCGCATGGGTCCAAGGAAGCGGTGCGCCGCGATTCATCACCAACTGGGCAACCGTTCTCGTGAATTCTGCGCAGACGAGCGCTCTTAATGCCATCAACGCCCAAATGTCCTGCGGCGTCTATCCCGCTTTCATTCCACAGGTCAAAGTAACTCTCAAATCGTACTATCTTCCCGGCGCCAACTCATGCGCCAACCAATTTGCCGCCGCGCTCGGATCACACAGCTTCCAGCAATTCTATAATAACTTCAAAAATGGGGGATTTATCGCCTTCGGCGCAAGCACGCTCCCAAGCGGCAACCCGTATGGACAGCAATTCTTCAGCGCCCAAACCGTCGGCCTCGCCGTCCAAAACGCCCAACAGGCAACTGCATTAAAAACCCAAACCTCCCAGGGATTCACCGGGGACCAGGTCTGTGATGATGGCAGTAACCCTAGCACCGGCGAGCATACTGTGTGCGAAAACCCGGATGGCCCAGACTATACTATTCAGGGGAGCGAAAGCTGCGGCCCGGGTGACACGCCGGTCGTTTATGCAAATAATGGCACAAGTTGCAATGACGGAACCAATCCCCTCACCGCCACTCCTGCCGCCGTCACCGCATTCACATTGAATACCGCCAATGGCGCAAGCACGCAACAGCTCACTGCGGCAAACGACATTGTGGGTGTTCTTAACTCCATTCTCAGCTCGCTTCTGCTGCAACTCGCAAACACGGCGGTCAATGCCGCAGGGCAGGCGGTCAACACTCTGTTATCAACCACCCCATCAAATATTACGAATGGCGGTGGCACGCCGCCCGCGCCACAGCCGCTTGGGTGTAATCCATCTTCGCAAACTTTCCCTGCGGGATCCGGCATTCCGGGAGCTTCGTCAACCAGTGTTTATCCCGCAAGCCTTTCGGCATCTGGTGGCACGACCGATGCAAATGGCAATCTGCCCACGTATAGCTGGATCGCTTCAAATGGCTTAACAGGCACCGGCTCGATCTTCTCTCCGACATTTACGAGTGCCGGATCTTATACCGTCACCCTCACCGACTCCGTAGCCGACGCACCGGCAACATGCAGTGTCAACATCCAATAGCACGCGATCTTCATGAAAAAAAAGAATTGCTACAAAAAAATATTCATCGTTGCGGCGGCGCTTTTTGTTCTTTTTGCGCCGGTGGGGGTCAAGACAAATAGTGGCGCAGTTGATTCCGTCCTCACCCAAACTTCGTCCGGTCATTTTGCTTTTTCTAACGCCTTTAATTTAAATGTTGCCGTCGCCGCAACGAGCACTTCAGGAACGCCAAATACACCCGCCCAACCAAGTTTCTTTAACTGCGCAACCAGCGTGGCGACCTGCGGTGTTTACTATGTGGCTCTTTTTTCGAACAGCGTCATAGCGCTCCTTATAAGCATCGGTGCGGCCCTCGTGCGATTTGGCCTCCAGATCAACGATAATGTGTTCAACTCGCCCGCAGTGCAAACGGGATTTTCCGTTTCGCTCGCGATCGCTAACCTTGGATTCGTGCTGGGCATCATTGTGATCGCTATCGCTACCATTATTAGAAATCAAACCTATGGGATAAAGCAATTGTTGTGGAAATTGATCGTCATGGCGATTCTCGTTAACTTTGGTCTCGTGATTACCGCTCCTATCGTGGGCTTTGCGAGTAGTATGAGTAATTATTTTATTAGCGCCACAAGCCCTGGCAGTGCCACGGGCGGATATGTGGCGTATGTTACGACTATGACGCAGGCCTTTGCCCCACAGCAAACCATAAACGCAGGAGGGGCCAGCAATACCAACGCCACGGGAGTTGCTAATGGAGTGAGCGTGGGATGTAACGCCGTCGTCGGGGCTTATTTGCCGAGCGCCGGCGTCGATGCTTTGTGCGCGCTTGTAGGAAATGCTGCGGGGGCGATGACGCCTGCCGATGACTTCTCGCAAATGTCGCTCGCGCTTGTGTTTGGTATGGCTTTTTCTTCCCTCATCGCTTTTACATTCCTTTGCCTCGCTATATTGCTCATCGTTCGCTATCTTATGCTCGCTGGGCTTCTTATCGTTCTGCCACTCGCATGGCTTACATTTATATTTCCCAAATTCGATAACAGCTTTAGCAAATGGTGGAATAATTTCATCAAGTGGACACTCTTCCCTCCACTCGCGCTCTTCTTTATTTATCTTGCATTCATCACGGCCGCCAACACTGGAAGCGGTACCACTCCTCCCGGTGGGACGACAAGTTATCTCTCCACGGCCGCAGGTCTTCCCGGTGGGGTCGCCAATGGTCCGGAAGCTTCGATCGCTGCAGAGACCGGACTCGCCGCCCCGATCCAACAAGCCGCAGATGAAGTGCTCTTGGTGGGTCTCACTATCATGGGATTGATGTTCGCAAATTCGCTCTCTGGGAAAGCAGGCAAAGCTACCGTAGGAGCAGTGCAAGGAGGAGCAAAAGCTTTTGGAACCTGGGCCGGAAAAACGGGCAGGCGAGCTGGTTATAGCGCCGCCGCACGGGCCACTCGGCCAAAGCCGAGAGTAGATCCCGCGACGGGAAATTTGTATTCTCCAATAACCGGGCCACGGGCAAATGTTTCCCGTTGGTTCCGGCAACAGGCAAATAGAGCCGATCTCAGAACTCCAGGAGCCGGAGTGGTGGGTAAATCGGCCGGATTGGCCGGAGCTGTTTGGGGTGGAGCAAAAAAGGGATCCGGGCTCTTTAAGGCAAAGGGCGGAGCGAAAGACTGGGAATGTCAGAACTGCCACTTCGTCCAGCGAAGCACCAAAAAGCCCACGATGGATTGTCCTAACTGCCACGTTCCTGTCGCTACCGCGAAATGGACCGAACTACACTCATAAATACTCATGGTAGAGAAAGAACCGGTAGATAAAAAAGAGGCGAAGGAGGCAGAACAAGAACAGGAAGAGTCGTTTCCCGCCATCCCCGATGATTACTATGAGCGCCTCCGCGTTTCCCGAGACGCAACCGAAGCTCAAATAAATTCCGCCTTCAAGAGAAGGATCATGGAATTTCATCCTGATAAATTTAACAAACAGAGCGCTGAAAAACAGGAGGCGGCCAATGAATGGACACGGGCCCTGAACGAAGCGCGGGGCACTTTGGGAAATAAGGACAAGCGGGAGACTTACGATAAGGCGCACCCCGACATGGCCGAAGAAAAAAAGAAGGAAGACGAGAAAAAAACTTCTGAAGCACGAGACGAGGTGGTCAAAACCTATGGCATGACCGCGCCACGGGAGAAAGGTGCGGGTGGGGAAAACAATGTAGGCCGCTCCCGAGAAGATGGACCGGATGAGACGATCTACGAAATGGCTTCTGCAAAACAAGACAAGATAGGTTGGTTTGTCTTTGTGGATGGCTTTAAAGTGTATATTAATGAGAAAGGGCCTGGTCGCGGAACAGCATTAAATCCTTTCTGGCGAAAACAGACCGATCTCCTCACTCCCAGCGAAAAATTTTTTGAAAAGACTCCGTCAAAGATAGAAGAGGCTAGGCAAGGATTTAGGGATTTTACCCGTTCATTACTTGGCCGCAACGAAGATCCTGCGAAAGAAAGAAAGATCCTGGAGGAGTATGAAAAGATGGTCAAGGAGGGCAAGGCCGAATTCGTGCGTGAATTGGCTGCAATAAAAGAGGCGCCGATCAATCACCCCCAAAAGAATCTTCCGGACGAGCGCCTCTACAAGGTTATGAAAAAAAGATATAACCGCGCGGGTTCTTTTGATGAACACGAATTCAAACTCATCGGTATCTATGATGAGAAGGGACGCTTTACGGGCAAAACACGACTCTATCGCCTAAAAAAGAAGAGGTAATGCTATAATTATCCTAAATAAAGCACACCATAAATGATTCCTGTTGACTCCATCACCGAAAAAGAATTGGATAGGCGATTCGAAACATTGCCGGCCAAACTGAAAGAGGCGCTCACCTCCGAGCGTAATCTGAGCGTCGTTAATGAAGTCTGCCAGAAAAACAAGATCGGCGATGAAGACAAGGTAGTAACCCTACAGCAAATCGTGGGACTTGTGATGCTCGGCGTTGTGCACTACTACGACGTTGGGCCGGAGATCAACGAGGCGCTGTCGCTCAATAATCAAAAATTTTCTTCCGCCATCGCCGAGGAATTGAATGCAAAGGTATTTTCCCCGATCAAGACCGACCTTGAAAACAATTATCAACCTCTCGTATCCGCTCTTTCGCAAAAGGATAGCGGAGCTCCTGCCGTGCTGCCTATATCGCCAAAACCAATATCCACCGTGCCGCCCGCCCAGCCGTTAGTAAAAACTCCCTCAACTCCGACATTAATTTCCACGCTCCCCGCAAACCAGCCGCCAGCTTCTTCCATGACCGGACCCGCCAAGCCCGCACCCCTGCCAGTGAATAAGATGGCCCCTCCCGCACCAACCGCCGCTGCGCGGCCCGCACAACCGGTGCCACCCCCGCAAAAACCCGTGACCACTTCGGATATTGGGTGGTCAAAGACGCAAACCTCCGGCCCGGTCATAAAGCTCGACACCTCAAACCTACCGCCAACTCCGCCGACTGCCGCGCCAGCGTCAACACTGTCTCGTTCTTCTCAAGGCGCGACAGTGACACCACGGCCGACTGCGTTCATCACTCCGGGCCCTGTAAGCGAATTTGATCGCTTAAATATAAAAGATAAGTCACCACTGACCGGGGCCCAGCCAGGGGCTGCCACGGCGGCGGCCTCATCGCCCACCGCCTCCGCTACTCCTACTCCGACCAAGCCGGCCGGTGACCCACCGCCCGTGATGCTCCATCAGGATACTTCTTTTAAAGCCCCAGAAAAAAATGCGGGATTCACTTTGGCGAGGCCGGGCAGTACGGCGGAGATAAAACTAACCCCTGGTGGACCACAGACACCGACCCGATCCGCGGTTTTAGAGTTGGGAGGTTCAAATCCGTCCGCGCCGAAACCTCCGGCGGCAGGTTCTTCGGGTGTTGTGCACTACACAGAATTCAAGCCGTCGCTCTCTTCCGTGCCGACCGCAAATTCCGGGCCAAGAAATGTGAGCCAGATCACGCCGCCATCGGCAAAACCACTCACGCCACTGGCACCGATGCCGACCACAACACCTATGCCGCCCACTCCGCCGCGCGCGCAAGCGGCGCCATCAAGCGCCACTATACCTCCTTCCGTCCCGCGTCCGCCGCAAGCGCCGGTAGCACCGGGGAAAAGCGCACCCGTACCGTCATCCGCGCCAACCGCGCCACAAGGCGAGAAAGTGATCGTTAAAGATTTTATATAGTTGGTAAATGGGGCGTGCGGGACTTACAATGATTAAATATGCAATATCAGGTCCCACAATTTATCGAGACGGAAGATAAGGTCGTTGGGCCGTTCTCGCTTCGGCAGTTCGCGTATGTCGGCGTTGCGGCCCTCATCACCGGAGTCTGTTATTTTTTATTACAGACGTGGCTTTTTGCCATTGTGGCGATCATTCTCCTTGGTAGCTCGCTCGCACTGTCGTTCATAAAAATAAACGGCAGGCCGGTCACTAAAGTGATCTTCTCTGCCTTTAATTTCTATTGGCATCCGCAGACGTATGTGTGGAAACCCGACCATCCGGTCGAGCAACGTCACACAGCTCCTGTTGTGCGGGAGATGGCACCGATCGAGGCGATCGCCTCCGGCAATGCGCTCCATAAAAGCTGGCAGAATCTCCAGACTGGCACTCCTCCCGCTGCCGAGGCAAAAAAAGAATCGGCTCGCCAATTCGTTGAGAAAAAGATGGCAGAGCGGTATCAGATATTCCGTCGGCAGAGCGGGGAACGCGATGCCGCGCGGCGCGTGGATTATCGCTAGGAATTGTGGGAAAATAACAGTATGGCACTACCTTCAAAGCAGGATCTGGGAAATTCCCTTGATCTTGTCGATATTAAAGAGATAAAACAGAACACCGTGATCGTTAAGGATGGCAGCCTTCGCCAGGTCATCATGGTGGGTGGCGTTAATTTTTCATTAAAATCGGAGACAGAGCAGAATATTATACCCAGGGGTACCAGACATTTTTAAATAGCATCGATTTCCCCTTGCAGATATTGATCCATTCACGCAAGGTGAACATCGAAAAATATATTGAGACGCTCACGGCCCGAAAGGAAGTGGAGCAATCGCCGATCTTGCAAAACCAAATCGAGGAATACGGAAAATTTATAGAGGGGTTCGTGCAAAAGAACGCGATCATGGAAAAAGTGTTTCTCGTGGTCGTCTCGTTCTATGCGGCGTCGGTGCTCCCGAGCGCCAAGAGCGTTTCATCGATGATCCCGTTCCTGGGGAAAAAGAAACCGGATGCGGCGGCCGTGGCCCAGCGGGCAGGCGAGGAAGAAAAGATATTCGGCGAGAGCCTCGCCCAGCTTACCCAACGAACCGCGCAGATCACGAGCGGCCTCTTAAACATCGGCCTTGAGGCGACGGTGCTTGACGACGAACAGCTCATCGAGCTCTTTTATAACTTCTACAACCCACAGACGATCGAACGTCAAAAAGTGCCAGGGCCACGGCAATAATATCCGCACTATCATCACCCATGCCAGCGAACCAGCAAAAAATAATTTTGGCAGCCCAGAGGACGTGAAGAAGATCATCGCACCCGCGGGCGCGCGAGGTGTTTCCTAATTATTTAAAGATCGGCGACAAGCTCGCAAAAACATTCTTTGTTTTTTCCTATCCGCGCTATCTTTCGACCGGCTGGTTCGAGCCGCTCATCAACCTGCCCAATCTTTTTGATATTTCGATTTTCATAAACCCGATCGACACCGGCAGCGCGCTCAAAAATCTCCGCAAAAAAGCCGGCCAGCTTGAATCGCAAATGAACGAAGAGCAGGAAAAGGGCTTAGTGCGAAACCCCGTGCTCGAAACGGCCATCAACGACGTGGAGGGTCTGCGCGATTCGCTCCAGCAGTCCGAAGAAAAACTTTTCGACACCGGCGTTTACATCACGATCTATGCCGACACCACGGAAGAGCTCGCGCGGCTCGAGAGCAAGCTCGTCACCATGATGGAAGCGAAGCTCATCTATATAAAGCCCGCGCTTTTTGAACAGCTCGAGGGACTTTCTTCCATACTTGCCCATCAACGAGGACAAATTGCAGATCTACACGCCGATGAACACGAGTCCGATCTCGTCGTTCTTCCCGTTTGTTTCGGAAGATCTTTCTTCCAACGAGGGCATTATGTACGGCATCAATCTGCACAACAGCAATCTCGTGATCTTCGACCGCTTCTCGCTTGAGAACGCGAACGAGGTGGTCTTCGCAAAGTCCGGTTCGGGAAAATCGTATACCACAAAGCTCGAGATCATCCGCTCGCTCATGGCCGGCATCGACATGGTGATCGTGATCGACCCGGAAAATGAATATGAACGGCTCGCCAAGACATTCGGCGGAAGCATGTTCAATATTTCACTGTCGTCGCACGAACACATCAATCCGTTCGACATCCCGCTCATCCCCGAAGGCGAAACGCCGTCGGATGTTTTGCGTTCCCATATCGTGACGCTCGCGAGCTTGCTCAAACTTATGGTTGGCAAGCTCACGCCGGAGGAGGACTGCGATCCTCGACCGCGCGATCACCGAAACCTACGCCTCGCGCGAGATCGTGGCGGATACTGACTTTACCGGCAAAGAGCCGCCGGTGCTTGAGGATCTTGGAAACCGTTCTGCGCAATCTGGAAGGCGGGCACGACCTTGCGGAAAAGCTCTATAAATATACCAAAGGAAGTTTTGCCGGATTTTTGAATCAGCCGACAAACATTGATGTCGAAAATCGCCTTATTGTTTTCTCCATCCGCGACCTGGAAGAAGAATTGCGCCCGATCGGCATGTTCGTCGTGCTGAACTTTATCTGGAACCTTATCCGCGCAAAGCTCGCCAAGCGCCTGCTCTTCATTGACGAAGCGTGGATCATGATGAAGAACGAGGACAGCGCGACATTCTTGTTCGGTCTCGTAAAGCGCGCGCGCAAATATTATCTGGGCGTTACGACGATCACGCAGGACGTGGAAGATTTTTTGCGCTCGCCGTACGGCCGCCCGATCATCACAAACTCTTCATTGCAGTTGCTGTTAAAACAGGCGCCCGCCACGATCGATATCGTTGCAAAAGCGTTCGACCTGACCGATGCGGAAAAGAACTTTCTTGCTCGGCGCAGAAGTCGGCACCGGCATCTTCTTTGCCGGCAAGCGCCACGTGGCCATCCAGATCGTGCCGTCGTACTACGAAGACCAGATCATCACGACAAATCCCGAACAGCTGCTGGAGGAAAAAAGTGCGCTGTAATACCTTCCCATGGAGGAAAATAAAATAGATTTTTTTAACCCGAGCACGATATTGTTCTTTATCATGGCCTTCATGGCGGACCTTTGCTTTATGGGGATGGTCGGATTGCTCATCCCCGGCGTAGGGCTCGCGATAGCGATGTTCGTGCTCGGCGCGCATTATCTTATTGGTCTCATTATAGTCGTCTATTTTTGGGGAAAGACGCACGGATTACTTCCGAAGGCTCTTCTCGTTTGGGGCTGGATAGTTCCACTCCCGGCGCTGACCATTGGGTTGATACTTACGATTATTGCCTCAAATAAAATTGGGGAGACTCTTCTCGAAGCCGGGGCACTCCTCGTTGAAACGGTCGTGATCCAGGGTATCGCCATTGGAACAGGCGGCGCAGGCGAAGCTCTTGAGCTGGGCGCGGTGGCCGCCGAGGGAGTCGAAGTGGGTGCCGAAGTGGCCGAGGTAGGGGCAACGGCGGCGGAAGGAGTGGCGGCGGCGGGCGAAGCGGTAGGGGCTGGTGAAGCGGCGGGAACCGCTGGCGAGGTGGGGGCAGGAGTTGGCGAAGCTGGAACAGAGGCGGGCGAAGGCGCCGCTCAAGCAGGAGGGGGAGTGGACCTGGAGCCCGAGGAGGAGAAAAATCCAATCGAAAATCTCGGGAGGGATCTCGATCAACCCCAGGAAAATGAATTCCGCGAAGGATCCCAAACCCAAGCGACCGAAGCAGAGGAGGAAGAGGATGCTGAAAGAGCAAGGCGGAAAAAGACCGCGGAAAGGATTAAGAAAGGCATCCATCTCGTTACTTCGGAAGACGAGGAAAATGAGGAGGAAAATATCGACGAGCCACCCCGGCGGGTTGATGAAAGTGAGGACGAAGAGTTGGAGGATGCGGCATAATGGCCACACGAACAATTCTCGATTTGGTATACTAAAGCAAAGACATGCCTTCCCGAATGAGCTCTAAAAAAATCGCGGCCCTGGGACTTGTGACAATTGCTTTTGCTGTTTTCTTTTCTTTTAATGGGGCGAGTGCCCAAACTGCCGCCTCGGCGCCGCAGTTTCTTATCACATGGCAAACGACGGGGAGTTATATCCCATCATTCTATCAGGGCAAAGCACTGCCGACCTATGGCTCAAAGATAACCGCATCGCTCGTGCTCGTCTCGGCGAACGGCCAAGTGCTCAACCTTAGCGGACAAACGATCTATTGGTATCTTGACGATAACCTGGTCGGCGGCGGCACGGGCGTCCA
Source organism: uncultured bacterium (assembly GCA_963718515.1). Classification (GTDB taxonomy): domain Bacteria; phylum Patescibacteriota; class Minisyncoccia; order UBA6257; family 2-01-FULL-56-20; genus JAKAGE01. Next base: position 152,430 of record OY970354.1, read on the forward strand.
GCAAGTGACGTTCTCGCCACTCGGCGAAGCACCGAGTTCGCTCAATCTGCGCGTAACACTGCCGAATTACAGCGGCGGTTACCTGGTACACGCGATAAATATCCCGATGGTCCTGCCGGAGGCCGTGATTCTCGCGCCGTATCCGAACGGCCAGTTCTCCGAAAACCCTCTTACCATAAAGGCATTGCCATATTTTTTTAATGTCCAGGACGCTTCCGATCTTTCGTACACCTGGTCGGTGAATAGCCAAAGCGGATCCAATACCGAAAATCCCGAAGAGGCGCAGGTGACGCTTCCGCAGGGGACGCAATCCGGCACCGCTCTCGCCGTGTCGCTCAGCATTGAGAATCCGAATGATTCGACGATCGGCACGGCGTCGGAAAACCTGACTTACGAAAGCCAATTATAATGATGAACTTCTTATTTATTCCTGTTGCGCACGCGGTCACGATCAGCATGTCCATTCCGGGGAACAATCCGAACTCTAGCACCACGCCGCCCGGCGCGTTTGTCGCAAATCTCTATCAGTTCGCATTGATGATCGGCGGCGTGCTCGCGTTCGGCGTGATCGTCTATGGCGGCGTAAAATATATGACATCCTCCGGCAACCCTTCCGGGCAAGGCGATGCGAAGGAGTGGATCGAGGCGGCGCTCCTTGGGCTTTTATTGTTGGCAGGGGCATATTTTATCCTCTACATCGTAAATCCCCAACTCGTGAACCTTAATTTACCGGCGCCAAGCAGCCTCCCGCAGACAAATATACAAAGTCCTCCTCCGAACCAATAACATCCCATGAAGCGCTATATCTACATCATCATCGGCATCGTCGTCGTAGCCGCACTCGCGATCGCGGCGCTCCTCTATATTAAGGACCGATCCGCTGTGTCGGGCGGCGGAACGACCACAACCACCGGCTCCCTTCCCCCGGTAGGCACGCAGGGGACGACCGGCTCCGGCGGTAACGGCACCACGACAACAGGCTCGGGATCATCGGGCACAACTGGCCCAGGCGGCACAAGCGCCTCCGCAGGGACGGGCGTCCAAGCATTCGGCATGCTTTCAAACGACCCCGTTCTTGACTACTTCGTCGGCGCGGGAAACACGATCACCGCGATCGAGCCGACGGGCGAAATTGTTTCGATCGCTGGCGGGCAATCCACCACTATTAATTCATCGACGATCAATGACATCATCTCCGCCAGCTTCTCCTATGACGGAAGAAAGATATTGGTAAGCTTCGGAGATCCCGCGAACCCGCAGTCGAGCGTCTTTGATATTATTTCGGAAACATGGACGGCACTCCCACAAGGCCTGCAGTCGCCGCGATGGTCGTCGAGCAGCTACCAGATCGCATATTTCTCAACAACGGCCGGCGGAAAGCTCGCGCTTTCAATATTGAACGCGGCGAATCTTAAGACGGCGCCATCGACACTTCTTACCCTTGCCGCAAGCGACCTTGACCTCCAGTGGGTTTCCAAGAACCAATTCGTGCTTTCCGACAAGCCGACGTCATATGACAATGGCTCCATCTGGCTATTCAATGCCCAAACCAATGCGCTCTCGGCGCTCGTTTACGAGGCCCCCGGCCTAGAAGGCCTCTGGAGTAATAATACGAGCACGCCGTATGGACTGGTATTTTTTGATGGCCCGGCGGGGCAGAGCCCAACGCTCCAGTTGCAAGCTCTCTACGGTAATGCGCCGACACAAGCACTCAGCCTCCTCACGCTCCCTTCTAAGTGTCTTTTTAATACGGAACCCACGCCGTCATCCACCGCCCTCGCCGCAACCTCGACAGCGACGAAGGCGGCGGGTTCCTCCACTTACCTTGCACTCTATTGCGGCATCCCGCGTACTTCGTCGGGATTCTCTTCGGCGCGCCTGCCGGACGATTACGAGACAATGGCACTTTTTACCTCTGATGATATTTATAAAATAAATACCGCAACGGGCGACACGCAAGTGTTATGGAGTGACCAGACGCAGAATATGGATGTCTCCGACATGAAGCTCTTCAATGGCACGTTATTCTTCATAAACCGCTACGACCAAAAGTTGTACGGCCTTACGTTCTCTCAATAACCCCAGCGGAATAATTAAACTTGTGCGCAAATAAAAATAGCTTTTGTATTGTGCCGAATTATTCTTATCACGAGGCACAATACAAAAGCTATTTTTATTCGAGTATGGGTTTAATAATCACGTATCGCTCTTTTCCTTCGCCTGCACTTTCGGTTTTTACTTCGGGATGGATCGCGAGTTCCACGTGCACCAACCGACGCTCGTATGAATTCATCGCGGGGAGTGCCACTTCCGTTTTTGTGGTGGACGCTTTCTTTGCCGCCGCGCGCGCGAGCTCCGCGATCAGGTTCTCACGATCGTGGCGATAGTTGTTGACGTCCAAAAATATCGTCTCGGTCTGGTTCTTTTTTGCGACCATCTGGAGAATGTGGTTCACCGCCTCCACGATCGCAGGAAGGTTCTCTTTGAGCATCTCCTGATCCTCATAGATGAATACCGAGCCGCGGCGATCCTCTATCTTTATCTCGAGGTTATAGTCAGTGAAGCCGATGAGCTCCAATGTTTTTTTAATGAATGATTCCCAGTTGTCCATGCGTTCCCGTAACTATTCCATAATATGCCTGCAAAATCAAGCGGTGCCGGTAAAATCAGCCATGGCAAAAATAAAGACGCCGTCTTCGTCGAACTATCATCTGCCGGGAGACGAAGACGGCGTCTTTGTTTTTGCCGCTACGCGCCGTATTTCGTGCGAAGATGCTTGTTCACAAAATATTGCTGGGCGGCGGAGAAGAGCGAGCTCATAAGCCAGTAGAGGCCGAGTGCGGCGGGAAAGTTATAGAAAACGAGAATGGTGATGAGCGGCCCGACGAACACCATCTGGCGCGCGATCTTTTCCGCCTGCGTGGGCGCGCTCGTGTTGGATGGGTTGCGATAGATAGCAAGCTTTGCTTGAAGGAATTGCCCGGCCGCGGCGGCAAAGATAAGGATGATGTTCGGCTTGGTAAGATTGATGATCCCCAAAAACATCGTGTTGATGTTCTGTGGCACGGCGATGAAAGAATATAATCCCGTGATCGCGGTCGTGCCGATCCCGGCGCGGACCACCCAATAGAACGTGAGGAGGATCGGTATCTGAATGATAAGAAGAAGAATGCCAGAAAACGGGTTCACTCCGTGCTCTTTATATAATTCCATAAGCGCCTTCGCCTGTTGGTCGCGGTCATCTTTGTGCTTTGTCTGGATCTCCTTCACCTTCGGCTGGATGCGTTGCATGAGCATCTGCTGTTTCGCGCCGGTGTGGAAAAACGGATAGAGTATAAGACGAATAAAAAGCGTGACCAATATGATCGCGACGCCAAGGTCATGGAACGCGATTGTTTGGTAAAAAAAAATAAGAAGGTTGAGGATCGGCCGGTAAAATATCTGCTGATAGAGATACACCATTGGTTTTTATTATTTATATTTTTGCCGTTGCTATTGTGAGCTCTTCCTGAAATCTTTTTTTTGTGAGGCCGTTCACCCCGGCAGAGAGGATCATAAGAATGTCCATTCCTTTTCCGCCGCCGTGCTCGCGATTTGCGAGAGATAGAAGCGCCGCCTTCGCCTGACGTTTCCAAAAATTCCTTTTTGCGGCGCTTTTATGGACGGATTTTCCGGCAACCACTCCGATCCGCACCCTACCGATAGTGTTCATTTTGATTTTCAAAGAAAATAATGGATTTCTGATCGTCCTATACCCACGGGCGTGGAACTCATCCCGAGGAAGGCGCGCTACTTTGGGAATCATATACCTAAAAGATGGTGATGGGGTGCCAAAAACGACGGCTAAACGGTCAATTTCCGCCTGCCTTTTGCCCTTCTTCGGGAAAGAACGCGCCTGCCCGTCGGAGTGGCCTGGCGCTTAAGGAACCCATGGGTATTCCTCCGCTTCTTTTTCTTTGGATTGTACGTAAACGACATTCCCTAGATGGTATCACACTGTTTTTAAAAAGCAAAGCTTCTTTTTTGATCCAGCGACACCTAAAAAAAGCTGTGCACACGTAATCCCCAGAAAAAGAACTTTTGTTATTTATATGGCTCTTTGACTTGTGGAACGGAAGAGATAATAATGAATCAACGAACTTAATTATTTTTTAACTATGGACCTTGAGCAAATGTGGCAGTCGACGTTAGGCGAGATGGAGGTTCAATTAACGAAGGCGCATTTTCGACGTGGTTAAAAAATAGCCGATTGATCGAAAAAAAGGATGATACGTTGTTCGTGGCCCTCCCGAGCAACTTTGCGAAGACGTGGGTGGAAGAAAAATATCAGAAAAATATCATTGGCATCGTCCGAAATATGGATAACTCGGTCAAGAAGATCGAATTTGTGGTAGGAAACAAGAATTTCCCGACCGCGAAGACGGCTCCCGAAGTCCAAGAGGCGCAAAAGCCGAACGAGGGCACGCTTGATTTCAATAAGACCGACCCGGAAACGGGTCTGAACCCAAAATATACCCTCGCTTCATTCGTCGTCGGTCCCTCGAACGAGCTCGCATTCGCCGCGGCGAATGCGATCACCGAAGAGCATCGGAAAAAAATATAATCCGTTCTTTATTTATGGCGGCGTCGGCCTCGGAAAGACGCATCTTATCCAAGCGATCGGCAACGAGATCATCGCAAAATATAAAGGCAAGGTGAAGCCGAAGTATGTTGCTTCGGAACAGTTCACGCGCGACATCGTATGGGGTCTCCGCAACGACCGCATCGAGAGCGTGAAGAAGAAATATCGCGACGTTGATGTTCTTATCATCGACGATATTCAATTCATCGGCGGAAAAGAAAAAACGGAAGAAGAATTTTTCCATACCTTCAACGCGCTCTACGAAAACAATAAACAGATCATTATTTCCTCCGACCGGCCGCCACAATCACTCCCCACGCTCGAGGAACGCCTCCGCTCGCGCTTTGAGGGCGGCCTCATCGCCGACGTGAGCCTATCCCGGAATATGAGATGCGCGTGGCGATCATCAGGAGCAAGCTCCAGGATATGAACCGGCAGCTGAGCGATCCCGTAGTGGACCTCATTGCCAAGAAGCTGAGGAAGAATATCCGTGAGTTGGAGGGGGTACTTAAAAAGATCATCTTCTATGAGGAGCGGAAGCAGACCGAGATCAACGTAAAGATGGCCGAGGAGATCATTGAAAAAGCCACGCAAAACCTCTCAAAGCGGGTCAATGACGTCGCAGATCCTTAAGGCAGTGGCGGAATTCTTTAATATCACCGTCGAAGACCTCGTGAGCCACAACCGCCGCAAAGAAGTGGTGGAACCGCGCCAGATCGCCATCTATCTTCTTCGGGATATCTCCGAGCTTTCCTATCCGTATATTGGTGAAAAGCTGGGGAGAGATCACACCACCGCCATCCATTCCTACGAAAAGATCAACCATGAGATCAACAGAAATCCAGCACTTAACCAGAAGATATTAATGATTAAGGATGTGATTTATAAGAGTTAATCCCGTCGCTATCCCCAGATGAAATTACAATGAAGGCTTGTATATATTGAATAAATAAAAAGTTATCCCCTAAAAATCACATTCCTAATAGTAATCTTAGTAGTAAGTATTTAATATAAAACTATAATTAAGAGAGATGAAATTTATCGCGATACGATCAAATATTAAAGATGCTATTTCCGTGATTGAGAAAGCGGTCGGGGAAAATAGCAATCTTCCGATATTAAAAAATATCCTCATTGAGGCGGAAGATAATACTATTACATTCAGCGCCACCAATCTCGAGATCGCGATAAGCCATAAGGTTGCGGGGAAGATCATTGAGAACGGAAAAATAACCGCCCCACTCTCACTTTTTTCGAGCCTCATCAACAATATCCAGAGCGACCGGCTGAATTTTGAGAAAAAAGGGAATAACCTCGAGATCGCGACGGATAATTACAGCGCAGTTATAAATGGATTGCCAGCGGAGGATTTTCCCATTACCCCAAAGATAAAAAATGCCGAAGGGTATCATAGAGATAAAAAGCGCATTTCTTCGGGAAGCGATCCAGCAGGTTACCGTGGCGTCGCAATATTCTGACCTGCGACCGGAGTTGAATAGCGTCCTTTTCAATTTTTCCCTCGAGAGTCTTGTGCTTGCCTCTACGGACGGCTTCCGGTTGGCGGAAAAAGCGATTTCCGCAAGTCTTTTCACCACAAAAAATAAAGAAGCCATTCAGAATCCTCGTTCCGCTCCGCACAAGCCTCGAGATCGCCCGGATCATAAAAGACGATGAGGTGGTGCGGATATACCAGGACGAAAACCAGATATTATTTAAAACAGACCAGACGGAGATGATATCGCGCCTCATCGAGGGAAGCTTTCCCGGACTATTCCGCCATCGTACCGCACGAATTTGCGGCAGAAATTGTGGTGGAGCGGGATGAGTTCACGAATGCCATAAAACTTGCCGGCGTCTTTGGCCAGAAAAATAGCGAAGTTAAGCATTAAGATTCACGAGAATAAAAAGGCGATCGAGATAAGTTCCGCCGACCAGGCGCTCGGCGAAAATAACAATATCCTTCCTGCAAAGATAAAAGGCGAGATCCCCGAAATATTTTTTAATTGGCGCTATCTTTCCGATCCAATGAAGAGCATCAAAACCGCGGATGTGTTCATTGGGCTTCAAGAAGACGCAGGCCCTGCACTCATCCGCTCAACGAGCGACAGTTCGTATTATTACGTCCTGAAGCCGATCTTAAAATCCTAGCGCCCACTCCGCGTACTAATTTGTGGCGCTGGTAGAAGTGGTTGCCGGAGTGCTCGTCGTCACCGTCGTTTCCGGAACATCCAGGCTCGTGTAGCCGTTCGCCGTCGCCCATCGATCGACGCCGGTTTCCCAATTATGATATTGCGGATCCTCTGAAGGATCCGTGGGATCCGGCCCGTTCGGATCATTTTTATTTACATAGTAGAGAATGTCGTGCACCTGTCCATCAATGACGTATTGGCCGTTCATCACCGGTTTTGTGGATGTGGTCGGCTCCGGTTGGATGAATGTGGTGTTTGGTACCTCCGGGAGTGCCTGCGTCATGAACGCATTCCACATCGGGACTGCGGCCAAAATACTCGAACCGGCTTTTTGCATCGGCGCGTCGTCGTTATTGCCCGCCCAAACGCCCACAACGAGCGACGGCGTGTAGCCCATCGCCCACGCATCAACGTAGCTATTTGATGTTCCCGTCTTCAGCGCCACATCGTAGCCGGGGAACACGGTGAGGTCCTTGGCTTCCACCCATGAGCGGCGCTCGTGCCGCCGCGTCGGATAAGATGTCGTTCACGAGTTCCACCGACTGCGCATCTGCCACTTGCGTCGATTGATCCTGGTATGACTCGAGCGTATTGCCATTCGCATCTTGTACGGACAAGATCATCGTCTGCGCATTCTTTACACCGTTGTTTGCGAGCACAGAATACGCTTCAGTGAGGTCGATAAGATGCACCGCGCCGCCGCCGAGCACGAGCGACAAGCCGTAGCTTGCGGGATCGGTCAGCGTGGTGAGGCCAAAGTTATACGCGTTGTTGATCGCGTTCGTTTCGCCCACGAGATAGAGCATCTTCACGGCGGGCACGTTCACCGATTGCGCAAGCGCGTCGCGGATGGTGAGCGGGCCGGCAAAGGTGCCTTCAAAATCCTGCGGGTGGAAACATTTTGTGTTCGTCGAGTTGAAATCGGGGATCGCCGGGCACGAAGGATCCGTGCTGAACTCGGTGGGCACATCGAATAGTATTGTGTCGGGCGTGTAGCCCATCTGGAACGCGGTCAGATAGACAAAGGGCTTGAGCGATGATCCCGGCTGGCGCAGACCCTGGGTGGCCACGTCAAAATTTCCGTCGTTCGCGGCGTCGAAGTAATTTGCGGAGCCAACGAGGGCAAGTATTTGCCCCGTCGCGGGGTCTTCGGCCACAAGCGCGGCGTTCGTCGCCTGATAGAGCTGTGTGTTCCGCACGACGCCCTGCGCAACGGCCGTCTCGGCTTGTTGTTGCATCGTCCAGTTGAGCGTCGTGATCACTTTGAGGCCGCCGTTATCAACCTCATTCTCGCCATATTTCTGGACGAGATAGTTTTCTACGGCCATCACGAAGTGCGGCGCCTTTATGCCATCTTCCGATTGCGGTTGGAAGACGATCTTAAAGTTCTGCGCATCCGTTAGCTGGTCTTTTGTGATCTTGCCGGTGTTATACATCTGCTGGAGCACTAATTGTTGGCGCGCAAGCAGTTCGCTCACGTGCGTGCCCCACGGCGAATAGTATGTGGGCGCCTGGGGAAGCGCGGCGAGCACGGCGCTCTGCGCAATGTTAAGGTTCTGCACCGGTACGCCGAAATAATCTTCTGCTGCTTCGCCAACGCCCGAGATGTTCGGGCCGTAGGGAACTTCGTTCAGATAGAGCGCAAGGATCTGCGACTTGGAATAATATTCATTCAGCTTGACTGCAAGGATGAACTCGCGGATTTTGCGAGAGAGTGTCTGGTTGAGGGTAAGGAACGCGGTTCGCGCGAGTTGTTGGGTGAGCGTTGAGCCGCCCTCTGCGAATGAATGCGTAGTGATGTCCACAAAGAGCGCGCGGATGATGCCTTTTATGTCGAACGCCGGTTCATTATAAAAATTTTGGTCCTCGATCGCGATCGTGGCATCTTGCACGCTTTGAGGGATTTCGGTCGAGCGGCACGATGGTGCGGCGTTGGCCGTTATTGATGTCATACAAAAGCACGGTGCCGGTCCGGTCATATATTTTTGTGGATTGGCTGATCTGCTGGCTCCCGATCTCCTGGATCGATGGCACGGTTCTTGCGAGATAGAGGACCACCAAACATAACACTATCGCGAGGGACGCTATCACGATCCCCGCAATCTGAAAAATTTTGATATAACGTTTTTTACTTCGTTTTATGGGATCCTTCATACAACCTATACATTTTAACTCTTTTCAATAAAAAAGCCCCGCATGATGGGGCTTTTTTATTTACAGTACGGCGCGTGCGCTATTGCTCGAGCGCGCCATCGTCCTGCGGCTCTTCCTCCGCGCCGCCACCGAGGGTTTCCTCTTCTTCGTCTTCATCATCGTCCAGATCGCCTGGAGTATCAACGACGGTAGGATCTTCATCGTCCTCGTCGCTCAATCCGCGAAAGGCCGACGTTAATGGTAATAATTCAATCGACATAATGAACAGTAGTTAAACGACCTTTTTATTTTTCAACCAGTATATTGTATCATCATGCGCTGTCAAGTGAGCGCTCGCCTGTGGATAAAATCGCGAGCGCGAGCGCGTCGCTTGCGTCGTCGATCACCGTAAGATCCTGCTTGCGAAGTATCAGCCGCACCATTTTTAGCACCGATTTCTTATCCGCAAAGCCGTATCCCGCCACGCCGAGCTTCACTTCGTTCGGGGTGTACTCTTTTATACGAATCCCGCGCTCTTTTGTTGCAAGGAGGACGACGCCGCGCGCCTGCGCCACCGCAAGCGCCGTTTTGGTGTTTTTGGCAAAGAACAGTTTTTCGATCGCCATCACGTCCGGCTTATATTTTTTGATCAGCGCGTCCAGGCCCTTTTTTGTTTCCTCAAGCGCCGACACGTCGTCGGACGTTTTTATCTCAAGAATCCCGGCCGCCACGAATTCGATCGTCTGGCCATGTGACCGTACGACGCCATATCCAATTCTCCGCGTTCCCGGATCGATCCCTAATGCGATCATAATGTTGTTTGCAGTATATCGTGGGCGGTAAGTAAAAAAAAGCCCGCCAAGAGATGGTGTTCTCTTGGCGGTTTGTTGCGGCTTCGCGCCGTCATTGCGCGAAATATTTATGCACCGTGTCGTTTGCCCCCGGTATCCACTGGGCGTTCGTTCCCCACGCAAGAAATTTCCTGAGGGAATTTCTAAGCGAACCCTTGAGAAGGAGCGCATCAAGGTCGTGACTGATCGCAACGCCGATCGTTGAATCCAGGCCACCACTCGAACTGCTTTGGTAGTTTCCTCCACCATTCCGTCCATAACTGGACGACCATTCGCTTCCGCTTCCTGCGGGGGCGAGACAGGTCGCGTCTCCCAATGGGATGGTCGGCCTGGTCACTCCGTCGTTGTAGACAACGAGAAAGACGTGGAGGGTGATGGGATACAGTTGTCCGTTGAACGAACCGCTAGCGGAAAAGCCACCCCGTCCTCCGTAACTAGAAGTTGTGCCATAAGAGGTGGACTGTATGGGGCTCTCTTGGCTGAAGCGGACGCAGATCACGTTCTCGGGCGCGATGCACGGATTGCTTCCCACATTGAAGCGATTCGCACCGAGCCGGCGGAACATCGCGGTCGCGGTCTCAGCGGCTGTCCCGGAAAAATCGATTGCGATGAGCGTGTTCGTAAAATCGGGCCGCTTCGAGCTCGCATCCGACTTGCCCTCATAGGTGACGATGTGGGATTCCTGCGCGGACGTTGCGCCCGTGCTGAAAAACACTGCGATTACCGCCATTGCGACGATCATAAACTGTTTCATGACCAACTCCTTCTCGCCACACGGGCGGGTACTCGGAAATTTGATGCCAACGTTCTGGACACATTATAACACTAATATTGTCAATTTGTCAATATTCATTAAAAACCTGTTAAAACCGGCTTGAATGCGGGCTTTTTAGGGGGTATTATCATATAAATGGCGGAAGCACCTCGAGACGACCTTAAAAGCAGGATCGCCAAGCTCCATCGGGAAGGCGAAGAGCGCGCCGCTGAGCGGCTGGCCGCAAAGCTCGGGCTCAACTATGTGGACCTGGTGAAGGTTCCCGTTTCGCTTGACGCGGTGAGGATATTGACCGAGAGCGAGGCAAAGGATGCAAAAGTGGCGGCGATCGAACTGAAGGCGAATAAAGTGGCGCTCGCGGCAATTGATCCGGAGCTCCCGGCCACAAAGAAGATCGTCGAGGAGTTGGCTATAAAAAAATATGAAGTAAAGGTGGTCGTGGTTTCGCCGTCCAGCATGGATACGGCGTGGCATTTTTATCAATTTATAAAACCGGAATCGGCGTCGGTGACGGGCAAGGTGAGCATCACAAAAGAGCATCTCGATGAATTGCGCGGGCGCCTGACGACGATCGATGCGGTGCACGAAGAGATCGCGTCGCTTGAATCCTCGAAGGCGTCGCCCACGGAATTGATCGATGTTATCCTGGCTGGCTCGATGGCCCTGCGCGCGTCGGACATCCATACCGAGGCAGGAGAGAAAAAAGCGAAGATCCGGTTTCGCGTCGACGGATTACTTCACGATATTTTTGATGACATTCCGCTCGATTCATATCACATGTTCGTGTCGCGCATAAAATTATTATCCGCGATGAAATTGAACGTGCGCGACGCGGCGCAGGACGGTCGCTTTACGATCGGCCTTGGTGATAAGGATATTGAGATGCGCGTATCCGTGATCCCGGCGGAGTTCGGCGAGACGATCGTCATGAGAATTTTGGACCCGTCGGCCACGATGGTGGGATTGCCGGATCTTGGTTTGCGCGAAGATAATCTTGAGCTCGTCAAAAAACAGATCGCGCGGCCGAACGGATTGATATTGAACACCGGCCCCACCGGATCCGGAAAAACGACCACGCTCTATGCGTTTTTGCGCACCATGAACGATCCGACGATGAAGATCATCACGCTTGAGGATCCGATAGAATATCGTATTGATGGCGTGGAGCAGACGCAGGTGGATGAGGAATCAGGCTACACATTTGCGAACGGCCTGCGCGCGATCGTGCGGCAGGATCCGGATGTGATCCTTGTGGGCGAGGTGCGCGATTTGGAAACTGCGGACATCGCCCTGCAGGCGGCGCTGACCGGGCACTTGGTGCTTTCTACTTTGCATACGAACGACGCCGTCGGCGCGGTGCCGCGTCTCATCAATCTTGGCGTGAAGGCCGTGAGCATCGGCCCGGCGCTCTCGCTCGCGATCGCGCAACGCCTCGTGCGCGTGCTTTGCAAAGAGTGCAAAAAACCGGCCGACGTCGATGCTTCGACCGCGGAGAAAATAAAAAAATTTCTCGCGGCATTACCCGCCAAGGTTGATAAGACGAAATACGATAATTATAAGATCTACGCTCCGGTGGGTTGTGATAAGTGCAACGGCATCGGGTACAAAGGTCGCATCGGCGTTTTCGAGTTTTTGGAAGGCGGCCCGGACCTGGAGAAAACGATCTTGCACGAAGCCTCGGAGATATCATTGCGCGAGGTCGCGCAACGCCAGGAGATGGTGACGATGCAGCAGGACGGGGTGTTGAAGGTGCTGTTGGGGCAGACGACATTTGAAGAGGTCGCAGAAGCAACGGGAGAGATCGCCTGGTAGCGAGCGCATTCTCGCCTCCTGGCAGGTGATAATTCGGCGAGAATGTGCTCGCTACCATCGTCCCTTGTTAATAAAAATAAAAACAGCGCAAGAATCTCTTGCACTGTTTCACTACAAAGTAGTAGGCTCAGACCTGGGGGCAATTCCTCGCGAAAGGATAATGATCTCTTTTATCTAATGATAAAAGAGGCTAGAATTACTCAAAGGATAGAACCAGCCGAAACCGGTTCGTCCTGTAGTTTTTAGAAATAACTCCCGCCCCCAGATCTGAATCAGCTACTTTGAAGGAGCTTGCCATCACGTCTTATATATTGAGCACTGGGATATGTTAGCATATAGTTTATTTATTGTCAAGGCCATGCCAAAACCCTCCTCAAATCCCCAAAAAGAAGACCTCAATATCGACCTTACCCTCCGGCCAACCGAGTGGGATGAATATATTGGCCAGGAAAAAATAAAAGATAATTTAAAAACCATTTTAGGCGCCGCAAAGAAGCGCGGCGAGTCGGCGGACCATCTTTTATTCTCCGGCCCCGCCGGTCTCGGCAAAACGACGCTCGCATATTTGGTCGCGCGCGAACTGGGCGGACTCATCAAGACGACATCCGGCCCGGCGTTGGAAAAAGCGGGCGACTTGGCGGCGGTGCTGACCAATCTTACGCCCGGCGAAATATTATTCATCGACGAAGCGCATCGCGATCAACCCGATGATCGAAGAGGTGTTATATCCGGCGATGGAGGCGCGCAAGTTGCACTTGGTGGTGGGCAAAGGGCCGTCGGCGCGGACGCTCTCGCTTGATCTGCCGCCGTTCACGTTGATCGCCGCGACGACGCGCGAGAATTTACTGTCGCAGCCGTTGCGCTCGCGTTTCGGTGCGACGCTCCGCCTCGGCTATTACACGCCGGATGATATTAAAAAAATATTAGCGCGCTCGGCGAAGATTTTAGGGCATTGAAGCCGCAGCCCGGCGCCGATGGATATCCTTGCGCGTGCGTCGCGCGGAACGCCGCGCGTGGCGAATCGGTTGCTGCGCCGCGCCCGTGACTTTGCGGAAGTGCACGGCGACGAACGTGATCGACGAGGATGCCGCGCGCCGAAGACGCTCGCAATGCTCGAGATCGATGAGGTCGGCCTTGAGCCGCAGGATCGCCAGCTTCTTGATGACGATCATCGAAAAGTTCCACGGCGGCCCCGTCGGCATCAACACCATCGCCGCCGCGCTCGCGGAAGACCGCGGCGTGATCGAAGACATCTACGAGCCGTATTTGATGACGCTTGGATTCCTTCAGCGCTCATCCGCCGGCCGCATTGTTCTGCCAGCGGCATATCGGCATTTAAAGATAAAGGGGCACGAGGAGTTGTTGTAGGGGCGCAGCTATAACGGCGGCGCAGGATTTTTTAGGCGGGTGGCTACGGCAACGCGAGCGCGGTGATCGTGATAGTTCCCGTGTAAGCGGTTGCGCGTTGAGTGCTGGGTGCATTCGCGCGAACCTCCATCACCACCGTGTCTGCAGATCCCTGATAGGTGCTCGTGCTCGCATAGACTTGGGCGGAAGTGGGAAACCCCGCGTACAAAGCATTTGGATCAACATCGTTTGTTCCCCAGGTGGAGGTGCTGTAGATGCCGGAAGTGGTGCCTGTGGCATTCTCGCGGAAGCTTAAGTTGGCTCCGATATTTGTTGCCGATGTGGCATTACTACCATTGAACGATGTCGCGTCGGGGAAGGTAATTGTTCCCGAAGCAATAGTTGAGGTCGCACTGTTACGGTTAATCTCCAGCTCCCATCCTTGGGTGGCGTTGGTCGTGACGGTGGCGCTTGAGGAGGCAAATACCGCAATCCCCGGAGTCAATGCCGGAAGATTGAGCGTTGAACTCGCGAGCGAGAGGGTGATTGTCTCACTCACTGAAACGGTGAGGGTCTGGACGGTGGAGGTCGACACGGACGCCCAGGCTTGCTGGGCGAATTTCACGTTATCGAAAACGAATCCCGAGAGAGCGATGATCACCACTATCAGGGCAAACAAGTACATTATTTTTTGTGATCCTTCGGCCATGCCCTCTTATAATCCTTATATTATTAATTATTTTATCATATTTTAATTATGATGTCTTATTATTGGAGGTATGCTTTATATCAACGAGTGGCTTCCGAACCCCGTTGGCAATGACGCCGCCGGAGAATTTATCGAGCTTTATAATAGCGGCAATGCGTCCACGCCGCTCGACGGCTACGCGCTAAGCGACGGCGCGAAGAAAAGATTTTCCCTCGCCGGCTATGCCATCTCGCCGCAAGGCTATTTGATTTTGAAACACGCGCAAACCAAACTGACTTTGAAAAACACGGACGGGGCATTATTGTTATACGGTCCGGACGGACAGGTCGTGGACCAGGCGAATTTTGCCGGTATGGCGCCGGAAGGGAAAAGTTTTTCGCGCGTCAATTATAGCACGGCGGCGATCGGACATTTTGCTTTTGAGTATCCGACGCCGGGCGCGGCAAACAAGACGATCGATACATCCGTGGCCACGCAAACGTATCCGCTGGACGTTTCGCTCTCGCCGCATCTTGCGCCCGCGGGGTTCGTGGCGCTCATGTTCGGCGTATCGACGTCATTTCTGCTATTCTTTGTGTATGTCACGCGCAATAACCGAAACATATCGCACTTCCTCTTCGGAGGAGACGAAAAAACTGGGGTATGACCTCGGCCGGTCGCTCGCCCGCGGCACGGCAAAAAGCATCCGCGCCGCCGGCCCGATCGTGCTTGCGCTTCAGGGTGATCTTGGCGCGGGGAAGACCACGTTTGTGCAAGGATTTTTAAAAGGGCTTGGTTCGAAGAAGCGTGTCGCGAGTCCGACGTTCGTGCTCATGCGGCGGCATGCGCTTGCGCGGCGCGAAAAAAGTTTTTGAATGTCTACCATATCGACGCCTATCGTTTAAAAAAACCGGAGCACCTGGCGATATTAAAATTTGATGAAATCTTGGCCGAACCTCGCAATGTGGTATTAATAGAGTGGCCGGAACAGGCGAAGGGTCTGATTCCCAAAAAAGCGTTGTGGCTAAAATTCACTTACGGCAAAAAAGAGAACGAACGGACGATCACGATAAAACGATAAGAATCGAACGATGAAAAAATTATTATTAATAGACGCGAACTCGATCATTCATCGATCCTTCCACGCATTGCCGCCATTCACGGCGCCGGATGGGAAGCCGTCGGGCGCCATCTATGGGATTGCGAGTATCTTGCTCAAGCTGTGGCGCGAGGAAAAACCGGATTACGCCGCCGCGCTTTTTGATCGCCCCGAGCCGACGTTCCGCGACGAAAAATATGCCGAATACAAAGCGCAACGTCCGCCGACCGCGGATGAACTGATCTCGCAGATCATCGAAGCGCACAATTTATTCAACGCGTTCGGAATAAAAACATTCGAGAAGGCGCGCTATGAAGCGGATGATCTCATCGCTACGCTGGCAGAAAAATTCAAAACATTGCCGGACGTGCAGGTCGTGATCCTGACCGGCGACCGTGACACCCTGCAGATGGTGGAGGGCGACAAGCTGGTCGTGAAAACTTTTAACAAGGGCGTGAGTGACACCACTATATATAACGAAGCCGCGGTCATCGCAAAGTATGGCCTCGCGCCGAACCAGCTTATAGATTACAAAGCGCTCGTCGGTGATTCGTCCGACAACATAAAAGGGGTGCCGGGCATTGGGCCGAAGACGGCGCTCGATCTGATAAAAAGATTTGGCACCGTGAAGGAAATGTATAAACAGCTAAACGGCCCTGCGTTCCAAAAAAATAACGAACTCACAAAGCTCCGTGAAAAATTCGGGCCGTTCCAAAAGGACGCAGAACTTTCAGAGATGCTCGTGACGCTCGAACGGCATGCGCCGATAGAGATGCCAAGCATCGAGGAACTGTCGACGGGCGACGGGCTTGAGAGCCCCGTCAAATATTTTGAAAATATGGGATTCAGCACGCTCATTAAAAGACTTCACTCGCCGGTTGTGGATATGATGGCCAAGCCGACTAGCCGGAGGGGAAAAGTCCCCAAAGCACAGCCAAGAGATAATCAAGCGTCCCTCTTTTAGCCTTTTAATACTGGGCTTAGGCGGTGTATAATAAACCCAATGAAAGGTTCCGCATCGAAGATCAAAAACGTCCTGTTCTGGCCGGAGTTCCAGGTGGTGTGGGTATTGCTCGCGATCATCATCGCTATATTCGTCCTCGACCTGAATACGCTCAATTCCTGGGTGGCGTATGTCGATGGCGCCCTGCTATTCATTGTTTTTGCGCTCGTCGTGGCAAGCATCTACCGCGCCGCATCAAGCGATCGCAGTACCAGTATTGAACGCAACGAACTAAAGAGCATTCTCGAAAGCCTCGGCGATGCGCTCATCCTCTACGAAGACGACTTCCGCGCGATATTCTTTAATCCCGCGGCGGAGAGGCTTTTTAAGCTCGATAAAAAATCCGTGATCGGGCACGTCTTTTCCCCGCGCGATGTGGAAAAAGAGGGATGGCGCATACTCACCCAGGTGATATTCCCATCGCTCGCGCCGCGCGTCGTTGCGCGCACGAAAGAAAATGAGTATCCGCAGGTCGTCGACATTTCTTTCACCGACCCGCCGCTCGAGTTCCGGGTGACGACGGCACCCGTCGCCGATAACGGCGGCCACCCGCTCGCGTTCATGAAAATTATCCGCGACCGGACGCCGCAGATCCTTGCCCTGCGTTCAAAGAGCGAGTTCGTCGAAGTCGCCTCGCATCAGTTGCGTGGGCCGGTGACGGATATCAACTGGGCGCTCCAGACGCTCGAGAAGGTGGAAGGGTTGGACGAGACCAACAAATCCATCGTCGACAATGCATTTGAGGCGAGCCAGAGCCTTCTACAGCGCATTGAAGATCTTTTGAACATCGCAAAGATGGAGGACGGACAGTTTGGATATAAGTTCGAGGACGCCGACATTTCGGACTTCATTGCCAAGGTGCTTAACGACGTTCTCCCCGGCGCGCAAAAGGCCGGGGTCAAAATATATTTCGATCGCCCCGCCGAAGCGCTTCCGCACGTCACGATCGATCCCAGGCGCCTCTCGCTCGCGCTCGTGAATCTTCTCGAGAATAGCATCCGCTACAACGTGGATAATGGCACGATAACGGTGAAAGCGGACAAGATGGAGGGAAAGCCGTTCGTCGTGATAAGCGTGAAGGATACGGGCATCGGCATCCCTCCCGAATCCATGGAAAAGCTTTTCAACAAGTTCTATCGTGCCGATAATGCGCAAAAGCGGCAAACGGAAGGCTCCGGCCTCGGACTCTATATTGCAAAAGGCATCGTGAACGCCCACGGCGGCCAGATCTGGGCGGAATCCGAGCTCAATCGCGGCACCACGATCTCGTTCGCGCTCCCGACCGACCCCACGCTCGTGCCTCATACCGAGGTCGGCTCCGAAGACGTCATCTAAGTTCGCACCCGCAGCTTGACCTTTTTGTAATTTAATGTTTTACTGAACGCGGTTCACCCCATCTCAATATTTGGAGGTTTCCAGTATGGAAACGAAGAAAATTGCCCTTGCTTGTTCTATCGGTGCTATGTTGTTTTGCGCGGTAGCTCTGGTGGTTGCTCCGCATTACACCTGGCTGGCTCTCTTTGCGGGAATTGCTGGAGGATATTTCAGCTACGAATTCCGCGAGGTCTGCAAAGGGGTTCCCGTTGCGTTGGGCTCTGCGGCGGGAGAATTTGCGGATGGCATTTCTGAAATAATGCAGGAGGTCGGAACCTATCTGCACAAGCCACACCCATTTGCGTTCCCGCCGCTGATCTGCGAAGGTTTCGTCCTGGCATGGGTGAGCGTGCGTTGCTACCACAAATTCGGTCTGGGCAGAGAGTTTTTTGGGATTCTCTTCCCGTCGGCTATCCTTTTTGCGGTCCTCGCGACAGTGCTGGGATGTATGCTCGGCATCGTTGCCCTCTTCGGTGCGATAAGGGAAAGGTGTTCGTGGTGGAAGGACGACGACCCCGAGAGGCCATTTGCGCAGAAGGGGAATAGATTGCGTTACGTGCCGCTTTCTTATTCCAATGCCTTCCGCTGGATATTCCTCGGCCTTTTCGTCGACCTGCCGGAAACCATGGGGATCTTTTGCTGGCGTTCTGTCCGCTACTTCTTCCGACTCATCCATTCCAACAAGCGGTTGCTTTGTGCGACCGACGGGACGCTGGGTGGCATCGTGAGTTATTACTGGCTCGCGACGTCTTCGGGGTTTTTAATTGGGAGATCGTTTCCAAGCGAATCCTCCACATCAAGACTGCGTGATGGTCGGCCGGTACAGTAACGGGGTTGTTCTTATCCTTTTTAGGACGAGAGCAGCCCCGTTTTTTATTCTCTATCTAAGTAACATTATTTGGCCAGGGGAAGGGGATTGCTTGCTGTTTTCAGGGTATGCCGGAGGCGCGAAGGCGCCGAGGCGTAGCGCTTTTTGAGCAGAAAAAGACGCGACCCTGAAAACAGCAAGCAATCCCCTTCCCCTGGCCAAAGGTTTCCCGTATACTGATATGCGAAATGGCACCGTCGAACTCCAAGGGTCACCACAAATATATTTTCATTGTTGGAGGAGTAATGTCGGGAGTCGGCAAGGGTGTCGCATCGTCATCCATCGGAAAAATAATCCAGTCGCGCGGATTGGAAGTGACCTCCATCAAGATCGATCCCTACATTAACGTCGACGCAGGGACAATGAACCCCACCGAACACGGTGAGGTTTTTGTTTTGGATGATGGCACGGAATGCGACCAGGATATGGGCAACTATGAACGCTTTTTGGACCGCGATCTTTCCGGCGCGAACTATATGACGACGGGAAGCATCTATAAAACGGTCATCGAGCGCGAGCGGAGTATGGGATATGGCGGAAAATCGGTGAGTCCGGTGCCGCACATCCCGCTCGAGATCCTCGATCGCATCGATAAGGCCGCGGCGCTCGCAAAAGCGGACGTCGTGATCACCGAAGATCGGCGGTACCGTGGGCGAGTACGAGAACATTTTATTTTTGGAAGCGATCCGTATGGCGAAGTTCAAACACCCGAAAGATGTTTTGGTGATCTTGGTGAGCCACTTGCCGATCATGAGCGACGACAATGAACTGAAGACGAAGCCGACCCAGCACGCGGTGCGCGCGCTGAACGCGACGGGTCTCCAGCCGGACATCATTTTGGCGCGCGCGAAATATCCGCTCGACGAAAAGCGCAAAGAGAAGATCGCGTTCAACTGCAATCTGCGCGAGGAGGATATTATTTCCGCGCCGGATGTTTCGAGCTTGTACGACATCCCGGTCAATTTTGAAAAAGACGAGCTCGGCAATTTGATATTGGAAAAACTTTCCATGCGTCCTCGCAAAAAAGGATATGAAGGAGTGGCGTGCGTTCGCGGAAAAGATCCATAACAGCAAAAGAAGTCGTGCGCATCGGCATCGTGGGAAAATATTTCTCAAGCGGCAAATTTATTCTGGCGGATTCGTATCTTTCGGTGATCGAATCCATAAAACACAGCGCCGCGTTCTGGGGCGTAAAGCCGGAGATCAAGTGGCTCGATTCGGGCCAGTTCGAGGATGTAAAGAACGGCGGGCGGGGTGCGGAAGGCCTCAAAGAACTCGACAATTATGACGGCATTATCGTTCCCGGCGGCTTTGGCGCGCGTGGCGTAGAGGGTAAATTGAATGCCATCCGGTATTGCCGCGAGAACAAGATCCCGTATTTTGGGCTTTGCTACGGCATGCAACTGGCCACCGTCGAATTTGCCCGGAACGTGTTGCATATGAAGGGCGCGAACACCACGGAGGTGGATCCCAAAACAAAATATCCCGATGATCGATATTTTGCCGGAGCAGAAGAAGTTGATGGCGGAAAAGAAATATGGCGCGACCATGCGGCTTGGCGCATACCCGGCGGTGTTAAAGAAAGGGACGATTGCCGACAAAGCCTATGGCAAATCAGAGATCTCCGAGCGGCACCGGCATCGCTATGAAGTGAATCCTGCGTACGTGGAACGGCTCGAAAAAGGCGGTATCGTTTTTTCCGGACAGTCGCCGTCGCGGCGCCTGATGGAAGTGATGGAGCTCCCGCGCACGGTTCATCCATTTTTTCTTGGCACGCAGTTCCATCCGGAATTGAAGTCGCGCCCCTTGCGCCCGCATCCGCTGTTCAAAGAATTCATGAAGGCCGCGAAGGTGCGCCATGAAGCCGCCGCATGATCATTTTTCTCTACGGGCCGGATGATTATCGCCGCTCCGAAAAGAAGCGCTCCATCATCGCCGAATTTTTGAAGAAGCGCTCCGGGATCGGCCTCGGGATTTTTGATTTGGAGGAAAAAAACGCGCTTGAGCCGCTTGGCGAATTCTTACGCACGCAATCCATATTCGAAACGACCAAGCTCGCGGTGCTTGAGAACGCATTCGAGCTTGAGGCGCCAAAGCTTGCAAAATTATTAAAGCCGTTTGTCGGGCAAAAAAATATCACGATCCTCATCGCAGAAAAAGACAAACCGGTGAAAGCGCTCGCGTTTCTCTTGGAGAAACCAACGATCTCACAAAAATTTGAAAACCTCGCCGGGGTGGAGTGGATGGCATTCATAAACAATGAAGCGAAGAAAAATGGCGTGGCGCTCGCTCCCGCCGCCGCGCAATTTTTGGGAACTATCTATGAAGGCAATGCATGGGGACTCATCACGGAACTCCAGAAATTGAGCGGATATAAAAACGGCACAAAAAATGGCTCGTCAGGCGCCGCCGTGATCGATAAAAAAGACCTGGACGCATTCGGCCTCGAGGTCGCACCGAACTATTGGGGCTTGCTGAACGGCCTAAAGAGTTTTGATATCAAAAACCGGCTGTATGCCTTCGAAACGATGCTTGCA
The DNA here is from genome assembly GCA_963718515.1 of uncultured bacterium. Taxonomy (GTDB): domain Bacteria; phylum Patescibacteriota; class Minisyncoccia; order UBA6257; family 2-01-FULL-56-20; genus JAKAGE01. The sequence continues at coordinate 173,727 of OY970354.1, forward strand.
AGCAACGACCCGCCGGCAAAGATATTCAACATTCTTGCATCCCAATGGCAAGAAAAAATTCCGCGCATGGCGGAATACGATCTGGCGGTCAAGTCCGGGAAGGTGGACTACGAAGAGGCCTTGGTGGACTTGTTGATAAGCTGAGAGAGGCGCGACTTCAACCGGCTGGCCTTGTTCTTCTCGATGACTTTGGACTTGGCGGCCTTGTCGAGCGCCTTGAATACGAGCGGGAGTGCGGTCGCGGCCTCATCTATTTTTTTGGCAAGCACGAGCTTGCGGAAAGACGTGACCTGTTTTTTATAGGCGTCCTTGCGAATGACATTGCGCGCGTTTCGCGTCTTGTTTTGGCGCAGCGCCTTCTTGGCGGAACTGGTGATCGGCATAAGGGGTAGTATAGCGGAACACACCGGATTTACAAGGGGAATTGACAATTATTGCATTTTATGTTAGTCTCCTGAAGTAAGGAGTCAAATTCCCCCGCCGCAGAAATGCGGCATTTGCACCTTGAAAGGAAATTATGGTTCGCACGATAGGGAAGGACTGGATCATGATCGGCATGCTGTGCATTTTCCTCGCCTACGCCATACTCGTGGTTTTGGGACGGGATCCGGACGGGATGCATGCATTCAGCATCGGCTATGTTCTGATAGCGAAAGCATTTTTCTCGGTTCTTATATTGCTCCTGCTCATCGCCGTTTGGCGCGGAGATGGAGTAAGGGCCAGCCGGCTCATCCTGCTCCTCGCGGTGGGATGGTTCCTCGTCTACCACGACATTATCCTCGCTGAACCCTACCTTAAGAACGTCATCCACCATCTTCCATGGCTCCGAGCGCATTTGCTCGGAGCCATTTCTTTTTGACTAGGGCTTATGGCAGTATAATGGAATAATGATATACAGCATTTCCGGCGTGCTTGCGCTTAAAGAAAATAACTTTGCCGTCGTGGAAACGGGCGGTTTGGGTCTCAAGCTTTTTGCGAGCAAGCAAACGATCGAGGCATTGCCGGCCACGGGCGTCGCCGTCAAGTTCTTTTGCCACCTCCACGTGCGCGAGGACGCGCTCGATCTCTTTGGATTTACGTCGGCCGGACGAGCTCAGTTTTTTGAGATGTTGATCTCCGTTTCTGGCGTCGGGCCAAAGTCGGCGCTCGCCATTTTGGATACGGCACCGCTCGACGAACTTTCGGCGGCAATAAAAGAGGGCCGTCCGGATCTGCTCACTCGCGCGGCGGGCATCGGCCGCAAAACGGCGGAGCGCGTGATCATTGAACTGCGCACAAAAGTGCAGTCATCAAAATCCGGCGCGGTGGTGGAAAAAATGCAGACCGACTCCGATCTCGTGGAAGCGCTTACGAGCCTCGGCTATCATCGGGACCAGGCGCGCGTCGTACTCGCGAAGGTTGATGAAAAAGTTGTGGGGACGGAAGACCGCCTTCGTGCCGCGCTCGCCCTGCTTTCAAATAAAGTCACCGATAAAAAATAAGGGCAATAATACCGCCGCGCATTTTTTATGAGCAATTCATCACATTCCGACTCGCCCTCATTTCCGCCGCCGTCACCCCCGGCGGGCGACCCTTTTAGCATCAGAAAATTCTTTCACGACTTCAACGGCCCGCGCTCCGTGTACCATTTTTTATGGGCATGGACCGGCGCACGGCTTCATGGCCATCCGAGCAAAAAAACGTTCGTGATCGGCGTGACGGGAACAAAAGGTAAGACGACAACGATCGAATTGATAAATGCGATCTTGGAAAATGCTGGCAAACGCACCGCGATCATTTCCTCGTTGCGGATGAAAATCGCCGACCGAGAGCCAGAAAAATGACCTTGGCAACTCCATGCCCGGCCGCGGCTATCTCCAAAAATTTTTGCGCCACGCCACGCGCGACAATTGCAACTACGTGCTTATCGAGATGACATCGCAGGCGGTTGTCCAGCACCGGCACCGCTTCATCCATTGGAACATGGGTGTGCTGACCAACCTTGCGCCGGAGCACATCGAGGCGCACGGTTCGTTCGAGAATTATCGCGAGGCGAAGTTGGATTTCTTGAAGTACGTCATAAAAAGGGGTGGCAAAGTATTTTTAAACCGCGATGATAAGAACTTCGATTTTTTTATTGAAGCGCTCGGGGGCAGTGAGCCCGTCGTCTATTCAAAAGATGACGAGTTTTTGCATGACGCTTTGCCGCACATCCGTTCGACGCGGATGCGCCGCGAGAACGAAGTGCCGCATTTTCTTTTAAGCAAATTTAACGAGGAAAACATCGCTGTCGCCGTGGCGGTCGCAAAGGAGCTTGGCATTTCAAACACGCTCATCGAGAATGCGATATTGGAATTCAAGGGCGTGCCGGGTCGGCTCGAGTTCATTCGCAAGGACAATTACACCGCGGTCGTGGATTATGCACACACCCCGGAATCGCTCGAAGCCGTCTATGGAGCGGTCAAGCCGAAGCCGTCGTCATACTTTCCGCAACCTCGCCTGATCTGCGTGCTCGGCGCCGCGGGCGGCGGCCGCGATACGTGGAAGCGCCCGGCGATGGGCGCGATTGCCGCAGATTACTGCGATGATATTATTTTGACCAGTGAGGATCCATACAACGAGGATCCCCGGGAGATCATGGGCGAGATCGAAAGCGGGATACCCCACCCTTTGCGCGATGATCAAAAAGTCTATCAGATCGTTGACCGGGCGGAGGCGATCAAGAAAGCGGTTTCGCTTGCAGGAGAAGGTGACGTCGTGATCGGCACCGGAAAAGGCAGCGAGGATTGGATCCATACCGCCCGTGGCAGAAAGATTCCATGGAACGAGCGTGCGGCGTTTGAAGCAGCGCTCACGGACAAGATAAAGAACAGCCCCGGTGCGTAGCGCGCCGGGGCTGTGAAAGGGGGAAAATAGACATCAGGCGAAGCTGAACACGCGGCCGCTCCGGGAAATCGTGTGGGAGTTCGGCCGGGCTTCGGCGCGCTGTTGCTTGCGCATCAGGGCTTCATGTCTTCGCTTGTGGGCAAGCCGCCTCCGCTCCCTGCGCTTGGCGCGTTTGGAAAGAGGGGGCGCTTCCTTCGAGATCGCCCCATGCACGGAGGGTTGGCTGTAAGAAGGTTGGATCGCTGCTGCGGCGCGCGCCAGCGTCTGCTGGGTGGGAGGGTTCCTTTTCACCGATGCCATGTTGTACGATTCTCCAAGGTTGGTCTAGTAACTACCGACCATTCTAATCTATAATTACCCTATATGCAACTTACTTTCTATGGAGGTACGGGTGAAGCGACGGGCGCGAACTATATTTTGGAATCGAACGGCACAAAGATCATGGTGGACTGCGGACTTCACCAGGGGAGCCACTATGCGGAGCGCGAGAATTTTGAACCGTTCGCATATGATGCGTCGGCGATCACCGCGGTCTTTATCACCCACTCTCACTTGGATCACATCGGTCGCCTGCCAAGCCTGGTGAAGGCCGGCTTTAAGGGAGTTATTTATTCCACGAGCGCCACGCGCGATTTTGCGGAGTTGATGTTGATCGATTCGGAGCACTTGCTTTCGAACGAAGCCGAACGCGAAGGGCGTGCCGCGCTTTATAACGAGCAGGACATCGAGCGCGTGATGGAATTATGGAAGGGGCTTAATTATCATCAACCGGTCGAGGTCGGCGGATTCAAAGTTGAGCTTTATGACGCCGGACATATTCTGGGATCGGCGATCATCCACGTGGAGGCGGAAGGGAAGACCATCGTGTTCTCGGGAGACCTTGGCAACACTCCTGCGCCCATCATTAAGCCCACGGAAAAAGTTGCGTCCGCGGATTATTGTCTGATCGAATCCACATACGGCGACCGCATCCACGAAAATATCGCGGGGCGAAAGCAGATGCTCGAGACTGCGGTCGTCGAGACGGTCAAAGCAGGCGGCGTGTTGATGATCCCGACATTCGCGATGGAGCGCACGCAGGAATTGCTTTATCACCTGCACCAGCTATTTCAGGAAGGAAAACTGCCGCCGGTGCCGGTATTCATCGACAGCCCGCTCGCGATAAAATTGACCGCGGTCTATAAAAAGCACGAGGATTATTTTAATAAAGCGACGGAGGACATTGTAAAGTCCGGCGATGATATTTTGAACTTCCCCGGCCTGCGACTGACGCTCACAACCGAGCAGTCGAAGGAGATCAATAACGTTCCGCCGCCGAAGATCATCATCGCGGGTTCCGGCATGTCGAATGGCGGTCGCATTCTGCACCACGAACTGCGGTATCTTCCCGACCCCAAGAGCGAGATCATTTTCGTGGGCTATCAGGCGGACGGGATCGATGGGGCGGCAGTTGCTTGAAGGAGCCACGGAAGTGAAGATCTTTGGCGAGACGGTGCCCGTGCGGTGCAGGAAGCTCAACATTCCCGGCTATTCTGCGCATGCGGACCAGCCGCACCTGCTTGACTGGCTGAGCTCTATGAAAGCCTCGCTAAAAAAGGTGTTTGTCGTGCAGGGCGAGCAGGCCTCGAGCGAGATACTGGCGCATAAGATCATCGACGGATTCGGTGTGCCGGCGGAAGTGCCGCATCTCGGGGAAAGTGTTACACTATAACAATGAAAAAAATAGACACGAGCTATCACTTAAAATATAAAGTATGCGTTTCGGGATCGGCGGAGACCGAGCACTGCCCGCCGGGCACGATCGAGAAGGCGACGTTGATCGGCAAGCTCATTGCCGAGGCGGGGATGGTACTCGTGACGGGCGCGACGACCGGCATGCCGTACTATGCGGCAAAAGGGGCAAAGGAAGCGGGGGGGATCGTGATCGGCCTCTCGCCAGCGGAATCAAAAGCGGCGCACGAAAAAGTGTATCACTTGCCGCTCGACTATCACGACCTCATTATCTACACGGGTTTTGGATACTCGGGCCGCAATCTTTTGCTCACTCGCTCCGCGGACGCGATCATCACGGTCTATGGCCGCATCGGCACGCTAAACGAGTTCACGATCGCGTTCGAGGATAAGAAACCGCAGGGCGTCTTGACCGAGACCGGGGGCACGAGCGACGAGCTCCAGCACATTTTGAAGATCGCGCATCGTGGCCATGGCAAAGTGGTGTTTGACCCGGATCCGAAATCGCTTGTAGAAAAAGTTATCGAAAAAATCCATGCAGAAGAGGACAAGCGCGAAATCGAATAAGCGGCCGGCGAAAGTAAAGCCCGTCGGCAAGGTGACGCATTACTATGCGCACATTAAGGTGGCGATCGTTAAGTTCAATACGAATATAAAGACCGGCACGGAATTATATTTCAAAGGTGCGACGACGGATTTTAAAGAAGGGGCGAAGTCGATGCAATTCGACCATACGCCCGTGGCGACAGCGAAAAAAGGAAAGCAGATCGGCATCAAGTTGAAGAAGCGCGTTCGTGAAGGAGACCTGGTATATAAAGGATAAAAGCTCGGCGCCGTATGTCAAAAAAATCTATTACCATCGTGGCGATCGTTGCCGCGGCAACGATCGGGGAAGGCGTGTTCGCACTGCCATATGTCATCCAGGTATCGGGATGGCTTTTGAGCCTCGGTTATTTTATTGCGCTCACGATCGTCGTTTCCACCGCGCATATCGTTTATTTGCGGACGCTCGCCACGGTGCATGAAAAAGAGCGCCTGCTTGGCCTCACGCGGAAATATTTTGGCGCCACCGGTTTTTGGATCGGATTCCTGGCCATTGTCATCGGGCTTATGCTCGGATTTGTGGCGTATCTTGTGCTCGGCGTACAGTTCGTGGGTATTTTGGTGCCTGGAATTTCACCGACCGTCGCACTCGCGCTCTTTTGGTTTTTGCTCGCATGCCTCATTTGGGGGAGCGAGGGAAAGATCGCGTGGCTTGAAGTGATGGGCATCATTCTCATCTCGTGCGCGATATTTTTTATTTTTATATCAGGCCATCCTATCGCCGCACTTGCCACCATCCCACCCGCGGTCGCCGGGAACTTTTTCCTTCCCTTCGGTGCTGCGCTTTTTGCGCTCGCCGGATGGACGAGCGTAGAGCCGGTGTATGAGCTTGCGCGTTCTAAAACGGTGGACTCCAGCCGATTCAATGCAAATCTTTTGTGGACATTCGTTGCGGGTACCGCGCTCGCCGGGTTGTTGTACTGGCTCTTTGCGCTCGGAGTGATCGGCGCGGGCGGCAGCGTCGCGATGGACACGATATCGGGCATCGCGGGTTGGCCGTTCTGGAGGAAGGATATTTTGGCGATGATCGGGATCCTCGCGGTCGCCGTCGTTTCTCTCCCGCTCGCGCGCGAGATCCGCGGTGCGCTTGAAAAGGATCTTGGGTGGAATCCGCTGGCTTCGCGCCTCGTAATTATTTTTCTCCCGCTCCTGTCGGTGCTCCTGGGGTTCAACAACTTTCTCCTCATCGTAAGCATCGCCGGAGGCGTCTTCCTTAGCGCGCAATATCTTTTGATCATTTCCGTGGGACGGCGGACGCTTGCGCTCTCGCTGCGCGAAAAAATATTTCTGGATATCATCGCGGGAATCTTTGTCTGCGCCACGATTTACTCTATATATGTGTTTGTAGTAAGATAGGGCTGTATTCGCTCTCGTAGTTTAATGGATAGAATATCTCCCTCCGAAGGAGGTGGTACAGGTTCGATTCCTGTCGGGAGCACAAAAGAAAAAGGGCCGCAATGCAAAAGCGCATTGCGGCCCTAGTGTGTCATCAAAGAGCATCGAGCGGTACGCACGACGCGAGGCCGACATTATCGAAGGCCGCGTCCATATCGTCCGCAACGGTCAGGTTGAAGAGGCCTCCCCCGCCAATGGTGACGAGCCCGTCATCCGGATTCGGACCAATGCATCGGGTGAGGACGTCCGAAAAGAGCTGTTCGCCCGTCGCGAGAAGATAGAGCATGATCGTGTAGGCGAGCTCGCGTGCCTGTGGCACCGCTTCGTTCGCGGGCAGCAATATTTTCTGCTCGACGAAACGCTTCGATCTGGAGCCGGCTATGATCTCCTTGCGGATCAGGCACCACCGCGGATCCAATCGCTGTCCCGGGGCATGCGTTTGATCCTTCTGCCATGGAAGATAAGTGTGCGAGTAGGCAGTGCGGAATTCGTTGGGAGCCTTGCGAAGTATTTCGGGTATGGTCATCGAGGTCCACGCAACGAGGAGATAAGCATCTCTTCGCGCATCGAGCGTCGCGTCCGCGAACGGTATCGTGGCGAGTGCGTCAAGTTGTTGTGGGTTAAGGGTTGTCTTAAAATGTTTGACCACTTCCTCGATGCCGAGGAAGTTCTTGCCCATGATCTCGCGGGCGCATTGCTGTCCGTGGATCATCGTTTGGAACGTCCCCATCATCCCCTCCTTATTAAGGAACGCTAGTATCCTGGCAAATTTTGCATTCTCTGTCAATCGCAATAGGGATTTTTTAATTGCGCTATACTATGCGTATGGATAAGCTGGTGGAGCTCAGGAAGATCGAGGCGGAACTTGCGGCAAACGTATCCTTGCCGCTCCGCGAATCGAACCTTGTGTTCGGCGAAGGCAACATCGACTGCGAAGTGATGTTCATCGGCGAGGCGCCGGGCGTGAATGAAGACCGCTTGCGCCGCCCGTTCGTCGGGCGCGGCGGCCAACTGCTCGATGACATGATCCGCGGGCTTGGTTGGAAGCGCGAAGGCGTCTATATCACAAACATCGTCAAGCGTCGGCCGCCGGAGAATCGTGATCCGTTGCCGCAAGAGATAGAAGCATACAAGCCCTACCTCACTCGGCAGATCGGGATCATCCAGCCCAAATTGATCGTCACCCTCGGGCGCTTTTCCATGAATTATTTTTTGCCGGAAGCGAAGATCACGCGCGACCATGGCCGGCCGCTTACGATCGATGGCCGGACGATATTCCCGGTCTACCACCCCGCGGCGGCGCTCCGCTCAACGCAAATGATGGAGGTATTGCGCGGCGATTTTAAAAAGATCCCGAGCGTGCTGTCGGGCGAGTTTCGGATAGAGATGCCGCCCGCGTTCGCGGCACTCGCCGCCAAGCCCGCGAAGCAGGCGCCGGAAAAGCCCAAGCAAGCAGGGCTCTTCTAGTGGTATTATTAAGTCATGGATTTTTCCATCGTTTATGTGGCGCGGCGCTTTTTCTACCGTGTTTTAGATTTTTTTCATCATTGGTATATTGACGGGTCCCGCCTGATCGGGCGGCAGTTTATGGCGGCGATGACGGCGGCGGATCAATCGCTCGCGGTCGCGATCACCCTCCGGCATTTTTTTGAACCGCTCTATAAGGACTACAGTGTGATCGGGCGCATCCTCGGCATCGTGTTTCGCACGTTCCGCATTTTGATCGGCGGCATTTTTTATCTTTTCCTCGTGCTCCTTTTCGCGTTCGCCTACGTCGTCTGGCTTGCGATTCCCGTCATCATACTTTCTTATGTCATCAAAAACCTCTAAGTACCAATTTTATTTCGATGACCCGCGTCTGCGCATGACGATTGCGGGAAGGATTTTGGTGCGGGTTATCAGTTATGTGGCGTACCTCGTGCTCGTCGTTGCCACATTCACGCTGTTGTTATCGTACGACATCCGCGCACTCTTTTATTTCGGGCTGTTTCTTTTGCTCGTCGTGATCGATCTCTTGATCCATCGCGGCGAGGGCGATACACCGATCTCGGAACTGCCAAAAGATGTGCCAAGCGGCGCGGGTGCTTCCGGAGGCATACGAATAAATCTTGCCGAGACGATGGATCGCAGGGCATTTTCCACTATTGAACGCGCGCTCGATCGGAGCATTATCACGAAGAAAAGTTTTTTGCTTGAGCTTGCGGCGCGTTTGATCGAGATCCCGCAGATCGAGAACGGCTTGCGCCGCCTTGATGTAAAGCCGGAAGAATTCAGGGCGAAACTCGAGGCGCTCATTGCTGAGTCATCAGCATCGGCGTCGGGTGATCCCGTGGCCATCGTGGAACCGCTCGCCGCATCTGCGTTCGCCGTTGCGGTGGGTTCCGGCCACGACTTCATAAAAGCGAGCGATCTTTTCGCCGCGCTCCCCGCAATGGAAGATGAATCGCTCCAGCGACTCTTTACGTTGTTCTCCATAGAAGAGGGAGATCTTGAGCGGGCGCTCATCTTTAGCGGGCTCGCGGGCGGCGGCGGCTTATTCTCCCGCCTCCCGGATGTGGTGGGGGGATTTGCAAGGGAGACTCATCGGGTGATACCCCACCGCATCATGAATCGCGCGTGGACATCGCGGCCCACGCCGACGCTCGATCGCTACGGCATCGACTTCACCGATCTCGCGCGGGATGCGCAGGCGGGATTTCTTATCGGCCATGAAACGGAATACGAACAGCTTGTGGAAGCGCTCGGCCGCCCCATCGATCCCAATGTGATCTTGATCGGGGAGCAAGGAAGCGGCAAGGAAGCGGTCATACGGCATCTGGCGTATTGCCTCACCAAGGACGATGTGCCCCAGGGACTTTTTGACCGGCGGCTGGTCGGGCTCCAATTGCAGAATCTTATTGCTGGCGCCGCGCCCGAGGAGCTGAACGCGCGGCTCAAAGCCGTCGTGGACGAGATTCTCACTGCGGGGAATATCATCCTTTATATCCCCGACATCCATAATCTCGTGCGCACGTCCGGAGCGGCATATCTTTCTGCGGCCGACGCATTGATGTCCATCATTTCTTCCAATCAATTCCCGATCATCGGGACTTCCTATCCAAAGGAGTTCAAGGAATTTATTGAGCCGCGTAGTGACTTTGCCGCCATGTTCGAGACCATCACGATCAACGATATCTCGGAAGCGGACGCCGAAAAGATATTGACATACGAGAGCTTCCTGCTTGAACAACAATCTAAGATCACGATAAGTTTTGGCGCGATAAAGCGTGCGGTCACACTCGCAAAGAAGTATCCGATGGGAAAACATCTTCCTTCGAGTGCCGAAGAGCTTTTGAAGAGTGCCACCGTGAATGCGGAACGGCGCGGGGAAAAAACGGTTACCCCCGAACGGGTGACCGCGGTTGCGGAGGAGCGGGTGAATGTTCCGATGCACGAAGCGGAAGGTGAAGAGGCGGGCAAGCTCCTTAATATGGAGGCGGTGATCCATGAGCGCCTGGTTGGACAGGACGAAGCGGTCAAAGCGGTCTCGCAGGCCCTGCGTGAATATCGGAGCGGCCTTACGCGCAAAGGCGGCCCGATCGCGAGCTTTTTATTCGTCGGTCCCACCGGTGTGGGCAAAACTGAGCTTGCAAAGACGCTCGCCGAGATCCAGTTCGGTTCGCAAAAATTGATGATACGGTTCGATATGACGGAATATCAGGATAAAACGAGCTTCTATCGCTTTATCGGATCGCCCGACGGAAGCGTGCGCGGCGCGCTGACCGATGCGGTGCTCGAAAAGCCTTACAGCCTCATCCTTCTTGATGAATTTGAAAAAGCATTTCCGGATATTTTGAATTTGTTCCTGCAAGTGCTGGATGACGGCCGCCTCACCGACAACTTCGGGCGCGTCGTGGATTTTACGAACACAGTCATCATCGCCACATCGAACGCGCACTCGGACATCATCAACGATGCGCTCGCGAAGGGCGAGTCGATGGCGGACATCGCGGAATATCTCAAGGCGCGATTGGTGGATGTGCTCAAACCGGAACTCCTCAACCGTTTTTCAAAGATCATCGTGTTTAAGAACCTTGAGATGAGCCAACTTCCGCAGATCGTCCAGCTCAATCTTGGCGAGCTCGTTGCCGCGGTGAAAGCTCAAGGGATCACGCTCGAGTTCAGCCCGGAAGCGGTCGTGCAGATCGCCAAACGCGGCTATGATCCTGCGTTCGGGGCGCGGCCGCTCCGGCGTGTCATTGACGAATACATCCGCGCGCCGCTTTCCGAAGCCCTGCTCGCGAAGAAGATCACAAAGGGCGCGCAGATCGTGTGCGTCGTGAAAGGCGATGCGTTCGATTTTCAAAATAAATAATGTCATCGGAACCAAAAGCCACAAATCAATCCATTGCGGAGGTATTGAGTCAGATGGGGGAATATCTGGCGATGCAACAGGTTCAGTTCAAGCCGCGCGCATTCGAGAAAGCCGCGGAGACGATCGCGGGATTGGAAGAAGAGGTGTCGGAAATATATATGCGTGATGGCGTGAAGGGCCTCAAAGAAATTCCGGGTGTCGGCCAATCGATAGCGGCTATTATAGAAGAGTTGATAAAGACAGGGCGGAGCAAAGACTACGAGGAGTTGAAAAAGGCGACGCCGGTGCGGCTCGATGAACTTGCGCGCGTGGAGGGGCTCGGTCCGAAATCGATTCAGAAGTTATATAAAGAGCTCGGTGTGCGCAATTTGAAAGACCTTGAGGGTGCCGCGAAAGCGGGGAAGATCGGCGCGCTCGAAGGCTTCGGCAAAAAGAGCGAGGAGAAAATACTGAAGGGGATCGCGTTCGCAAAGAGCTCCGGCCTGCGATTTATCGCGGGCCATATGTTGCCGCAGATCCGCGCGATCGAGGCGCGGCTTGCGCGTGTGCCCGGCGTCACGCGCGTGATCGTGGCGGGGTCGGCGCGGCGGCGCAAGGAAACGATCGGCGACCTCGACATCCTCGCGGTCTCGTCCAAGCCGAAGGTCATTATGGACCACTTCGTCAAAGAAACGCCGGGCATCATGACGGTCATCGCGAACGGCCCGACGAAGTCGTCGATAAAAATAAAACCGGGGTTGAACATTGACTTACGGGTTGTGCCCAAGGAATCGTATGGCGCGGCACTCAATTATTTCACCGGCTCAAAGGAGCACAATGTGGTGATCCGCGCGCGCGCCATTAAAAAAGGATTAACACTCAATGAATATGGACTTTTTAAAGGACTGGCCGCAAGCAAGAATGAGGGGAAGAGAGGCAAGATGGTCGCCGGCAAAAGCGAGGAAGAAATTTATAAGGCGCTTGGCCTTGCATATATAGAGCCGGAGATCCGTGAGAACACCGGCGAGATCGAAGCCGCCGCGCGTGAGTTTGAGAAGAAGATTTCCGCCAGCGCGCCTGGCCTGCCAAAACTCATCGGCTATGGAGACCTTCAAGGCGACCTTCAGACCCAGACCAACTGGACCGACGGTGCCGATTCGATTGAGGCGATGGCCAAGGCTGCCGCCGCCCGTGGGCTCAAATATATCCTGATCACGGACCACACGAAGCGTCTTGCGATGGCGCATGGCCTGGACGAAAAGCGCATTCGCGAGCAATGGAAAGAGATCGATGCGGCCAATAAAAAGCTGGGCGGTGCGATAAAGATATTGAAAGGCACCGAGTGCGATATATTAAAAGACGGCACGCTCGACCTCGACGACGAGACGCTTTCCAAGCTCGACATCGTCGGTGTTTCCGTTCACTCATACTTTAATTTGCCGCGAGCGGAGCAGACGGCGCGCGTCGCGCGCGCGATGGCGAACCCGAACGTCGACATCTTCTTTCATCCCACAGGTCGGCTCATCAACAAGCGCGCGCCGTATGACATCGATATCGATGAGGTGATCGCCGCAGCAAAGAAGACCGGCACCATTTTAGAGATCGACGCCTTCCCCGACAGGAGCGACCTCAAGGACGAATATATCCGCAGATGTGTCGACGCCGGGGTAAAGATGTCCATCGACTCCGATGCGCACGCGGCGGCGCACTTCGCATTTCTCGAGTGCGGCATCGCGCAGGCCCGCCGCGGCTGGGCGGAAAAGAAAGATATCGTGAATGCATGGCCGCTCGAGAAGATGCTTGGGTTTTTAAAGAAGAAATAAAAAGGTCCGACTATGCCGTCGGCAAAACATTAAATTTTGATAAAACCCCGTCAAAATGCTACAATCTCTTCAATGCCGTCAGCAAAAGAAATCGATGAATCAAAGCGCATTCCGACCAAAAAACAGGTGGTTGCGGGATTTGTGGTATATCGCAAGACGACGGACGGAATAAAGTTTTTGCTCTTATATAGACGCGGCAATTACTGGAACTTTCCGAAGGGTCACTTTAAGCCCGGCGAGCGGAGCATTGACGCCGCACTGCGCGAGCTCGAGGAAGAGACGGGCATAAAAAAGAGCGAGCTCCGGATGCTCCCGAACTTCCGCGCCTACGAGCGTTTTTATTTCAAGATCGGCAACCAGGGCATCTACGACACCGTCATTTTATTCCTTGCCGAGACACACAAGGCGGAGATCAAAATTGAGCCGCGTGAACACAGCGGCTATGGCTGGTTTCTTTACCACGACGCGGTCAACGTGATCGGCAAAAAATATGGCGATACGCGAAAAGTGCTCAAGCAGGCGAGCGATTATCTAAAGCCGCATCGCCGCCCTGCGGCAAAACCCGCCGCCGGCACGTCTGCACATTCGCCACAGTTGGTAAAATAAAAAACACCCAACGCCGAACTATCATCTTCGGGGAGGCGCTGGGTGTTTTTTATTTCTTCGCGGTTGCGACGACTTTCTTAAACACTTCCGGCTCATGCTCCGCAAGGTCTGCCAAGATCTTCCTGTCAAGTTTTATTCCTGATTTCTTGAGTGCGGCGATGAATCTGCTGTAGCTCATCCCTTCGTTGCGGATCGCGGCGTTGATCTTGACGGTCCACAGTTGGCGGAAGGTACGTTTCTTTTCCTTGCGGCCGCGGAATGCGTGCACCCAGGCGTGGAGCAAAGCCTCCTTTGCGGCGCGCTCTTTTGTACTGCGGCCCCACTTAAAGCCCTTGGTGTACTTAAGGGTCTTTTCGCGGTGCTTATGGGCAATGGTTCCTCGTTTTACGCGTGGCATGTGAGTAGTGTGTCAACTATTATTTAATAGGCTTTTAATGTCTTGAGCGACATGTCGAGGCCGCGCGTCTTGCCGGCATCGCGGTTCATCTTGCTCGACTTACGGGTGCGAAAATGGCCCACCCCCATCCGGCGGCGAACGATCTTTCCATTCTTTGTGATTTTTATCCTCTTGGAGAAGCTTTTGGAAGGCATAATATAGGTGTGAACCGGTCGGCTCAATGACAGTAAGCTTACTATACCCCCGCGATATTGGCAATACCCTCCGACGTCTTAGTATTCTTTCAGCCGGTCATGCAACTGCGCGCTCGACATCTTTTTATTTTCTTTATAGTACGGATGCCAATTATTGATAAAATCCTGGACGGCCGGAGTGTCGCCATCTTTTATCGGGCCGAGCCATTCTTTTGCGAGCGCCAATTTTTTCTCCTCTTGTATGCGTAGCCGCTCATCTTCGGAGGGAGAGAACATATCATCCGCCGGGATAAATTCGACGGCATAGTCGGGGCCCAATATTTTCTTAAAAACGTATTCCGCGCGCGGCAGATGATGGACGGAACTGATGACGATGATGTTTTTCCAGTGGGAAGGTTCGAGGTATAAGATCTTGGAAAAATAGGCGTTTCCTATAATATCCTTCGATCGTTCCTCCAGTAAGATGCTTCCCGCCGGAATCCCTAATCCAACGCCGTATTCCTTCATGCCTTGAGCCTCCGTTTTTGTTGCGGGGGCGCCTGATCGTGGACCTTTTTCGCCTCCGGACATGATCACTTTATCCGCGCGGTTCAGTTTATATATCTGCGCCGCCTTCGACACCCTTTGCATGGATATTTCCGTCAGGGTGTTATCCTCTTTGATGCCCGAATCGATCACGATGATAGCATCCTTGTCCATGGGCGTAGGTTATTTCTTTGCGATCTGCACCGCAGGGCCGTTGCCCAAAAATTTTGGCTCGTTGAGCTTCTTATACTCCACCGGCAGGAGCGTCAAAAATTCCTTAAGCTTTTCCATCGCCCAGTCTTTGTTGCGCTTCTCGCGGCCGCGAAGGCGCATGACAACCTCCACGGGGTGGCCTTGCGCGAAGAATTTTTCCACCTGGCGGACCTTTACCATCAGGTCGTTGTGCGCGGCTTTGGCCGTGATCTGGACTGCCTTCATTGCCGCGGTCTTCTGCGCGGCCCGCTCTTTTTTGATCCGCTTTTCTTCTTCGTAGCGGAACTTGTCGTAGCTCATCAGCCGCACGACCGGTGGTTTCGCCGCCGCGGAGATCTCTATGAGGTCGATGCCATCGTCCGGGCGGGCGAGCGCAAGCGCGTCGGCGCGCGGCATGACGCCAAGATTCTCTCCTTTTTCGCCAATGACGCGGAGTTCCAGTGCGGTTATTTGGTTATTAATGCGGGGCTTGATTATGCCTCCATTATATCAGCTGTGGTAGAATAATCAAAACTGCGGGCGAGAACCGCCACGGCGCACTACCATAATGGACGAAACTCCTATCACCCATCCCGGCGTTCCGGAAGAGGTCTATCACATGATGGGCAAAAAGACGTTCTGGATATTTTTTCTGGAGCGCGTGCACGCCGCATTTATTTTACTCCTACTTACGATCGGGCTTTTGATCTTGAGCGGGCAATCGTTCCTTGCGACGACGCAGTGGGGCGATCTCACGCGCTGGGCCGTGGCCGCGTGGGAAATCTGCGGCTTGCTCTTTGTGGCGGTCCTCGCGATTACATTTTTCGTGACGTGGCTTATCTACTCGCGCTATAAATTCTGTCTCGGCGATGATTCGTTAAAAATAAAGCGCGGAGTGTTGGATAAAGAGGAGGTCGCGATCCCGTACCGGCAGATCCAGGACGTGGACATCAAGCGTGATCTCTCCTTTCAGATGCTGGGCTTGAGCCGCATCGTCATCCTGACCGCCGGCCACGAAGAAGACGAGAAGCCGGGCGATGACGAGTCGGAGGGCATTTTGCCCGCGCTCGATAAAGATCTTGCCGAATGGTTGCAAGCGGAACTCCTCAAGCGCGCGAACGTGCAAAAAGTAACTGAAACAATTCCCTCCGCATAACATAAAAATAAAAAGAACCCATCATTGTCGAGCGAGTGGACGTTCCTACGTCGGAGCGAGACAATGATGGGTTCTTTTTATTTACTTTGCGCAGCAAGAGCAACCACCGAGCTTTGTCGCGCCGCCGATGATCAAAAGGATCGGCCATGTGATGTCTACGAAGCTCCATGCGAGCGTGCCTGTCGCTCCGAGGAGGAAGTCTAAACCGATAAGCATGATGAGGATTGGCACCACTTTGTGATGCGGGCATTTGCAAACCTTGCCCGAGCCGACTATGTGCGATTCTTCCATAATAAATAATTAAAAAATCATTGATTTCGCTGATCCGACCTTTGCACCCGTTTTTAACTGCCTTCCAATTATAGCATTTGCGTGGTATAATGGCCCCAGCCTTATCGAAGGCGTAGATATTGGGAGCGCACTGGCTTCGATAAAGATAATCCATGGGTTTGCGAGTCGTTGGCAACGTCGTTATCGTTGCACAACCTATAACTGCCAACCGAAAAGTTGCAGCTCCTGCTTTCGCTTACGCCTAAGCAGGGATCGGCCAGCCCGGGTCTCTTGGGCTGATACCGGTCTTATATAAGGAGACTAGCGTCAGGTTGACGATCATACGCCCGGCGCGAAAATATGATCACTTCGCTTAGCATCGCTAAACTACGCTCGTAGACGGCCCATCGGCATTATCTTTACACGGCGGTTCGATTCCGCCCGCTTCCACCAATAGTTGACAGTATTTTTGAATTGATATATAATATGTAGCGAACCAACAAGGAGGGTTGAGCAATGAAATGGACAGCAGTTCTTTTAGGAGTGGTTTTTCTGACGGGATGTTTGGGCGGAGATGCCCCTGATCCTGGGACGGCAAAAAAGGCGGCCCAGAACGTCGCCTATTCAAAGGACGAAAGGACCGGTCTTTGCTATGCCAGTGTCAGCAGTGTTTCATACTCTGGCTTCAACGTGATCAGTATCACTAACGTCCCGTGCTCTCCCGCCGTCGAGAAACTAGTGGGCCAGTAATAACGGGTTCAAACTGCGTCATGTGCATCAAATGGCGAGGATCGTCTAACGATTCCTCGCCATTTTTCTATCTTGTATCGCCCCACCCCAATCCAAAATCCACGATTCCAGCTGGCTCCAATTATTCTCGACCAAGTCCACAAATCATTGACAATTCTTGTTATAATTAATATAATGTTTTCGCAGTAAGTTCTTTGAGGTTATAGAAGGGAGTAGCACTGTGGACGAACAAAGATTGACTCCAAAGTTTCTCACTCGTCGAATCGCCGAGCACGCAATTACTGCTGTCGCGCACCTTGTCTTTAGCGATGCGCCCCTCAAACGGAAGGCGTTCCACATCGTCGTTCTCGTTCCATCCATGAAGGATGAGCGGGCTGACGATTACCCGAGTTATCCTAACCTGCCGATTGAACCGCAAGTTCTTTACGAGCAGAGCTTCAGTAAGGAAACGTGGCCTGTGAAGTTCGACGACATCGCCAAGTGCAAGGCGCTTCAGCTCTGGCATGGTCGCAATGACGATCGCACCGATGTTATGCCACACCTTCTGTTTTCCGGCGACGCTCCGTTCTGGGGTGGCGTCAAGCGGGAAGGCATCGTCGTTGCCTGCTCGGGCGTGCAACCTTGCTTCGATAAAATGATTTCGGGTATGGTGGCCGATATGATCATCGCGCTTGCCTACAACGAGTGGAAAGAGAGCGACGATCGCAAGAATGATGTCGATTTTCTCACATAGTTGAGTACTTCTCGAAACCTTAGATGGCGGTTCGCACAACAGCGGCCGCCATTTTTTATGAATTTATATAACAGCCTTCAATCTCCACAAAGTTTGTTATATAAATTACTCGGTGTCAGAACATGATATCCTTATCAATATGATCTACGTCGAAATAATGGGATATGTGGCTGGGGCACTCAATACTTTTTGTTTTTTGCCTCAGGTCATAAAAATATGGAGGACCAAGCAGACACGCGATCTTTCGTTGCCGATGTATATTGCGAATACAACCGGAACCATTTTATGGTTTCTTTACGGAATTTTACTGGCTCAACCACCAATTTGGGTTGCTAATGGGATAGCGCTTTTCCTCGTCGGATCGATTTTGATTCTGAAAATAAAGCACGGCTAGGGTTGTTTGATGGTTTTTATATAACAGTCTTCGATCTCCACTTGAATGAAAATCGATCTCCAAAAGAGGTCGATTTTCTTTATGTATTCTGTGCTATTTTGAGTTTGCCGAATTTCAAAAAAGTGGGGGAGTTGAGTGGATGGAAAACTCTTAATTTGGTATCATAAAGACATGCCTGATTTGACTGACGGACAACGATCGAGTGGATTTTCGAAATCGGAAGTTATCCTGTTTTTTCTTAGTTTTCTATACTTCATTGGAACGACAGCCTATATACATTCGTGGGCCGTTTACGCCTCGGGGGCAAAATTTGTATTCCCTTTGTCTAATAGCATAAATTCGCAGCTCTTCTTTTTTGGAGAGATTCAATTTATCGCGGTCAGTCTCTTTCTTTTAGTCCGTGCGCTTCGCGGCTCTAATAATACTGATCCGGTGGTCAATCCAGGGAAGGAAACAAATCCACTATGGTTTGTCATTCTTCCGGTCTTGTATATTGTGATGTCTATCTCGTTGAACTTTTTGATTCAGATGACGCCTTCATTATTGATGATGCTCGGACAAGATTCTGAGGGGGCATCAGTTTCTTTCTTGAGCCTCATTATCTTCGAGATTATTGCTTTTATACCATTCCTCTATATTATCATTCGGACGATGGCCACCTCTCCGCGAGGGAAGTGGTGGATTATCCTAAGTGTATATATTATCCCCGCATCACTCCTTCTTTGTAATGTGATAGTTGGAACAGCCTACAGCACATTCGTTGGAATTGGATAATGCTTTTGCCATCAGGACATTACCGCCATTAATTTTAACTCAATATATAAATCGTTTACCAGAGTTTGCCACCTGTCCGGTTCGTCTCCACACCCCGTGATTCAGAGATAGCAAAATGCTCAAAAACCCTTAAAGGAAGGGATAAAGGAGCGGTTCTAAATCCCGTTCCGATGTCATACAAAAGCACATCCTCAAAAACGAGGTTCATAACCAATTTTTTGTCGCTCAAATCGCCATTTTCCCATTTGTCATATGGGTTTGCGAGATAATCGAACACCATTCGCAAAGCGGTTCTAAAATCAATTTTCCGCTTCTTTTCGGGAGAGGTTTCTTCGTTTAGTTTTTCTTCCTGCTTTGCTAGCTCATCAATCTGTTTTTCATATTCCAATCTTGCGCGGTCGCTACTGGCGCGTTTTGCCATTCCTGCAAGGTTTCTGATCTCGCCCTGTATAGGGCATGGCGCAGAACACCATCAAGAACTTTTGTGCAATCGTGGTGACAAAATCTACTACAGCGAAAAAGAGAATATCGCGCCAGCGCTTCGTCTTTTTTATGTTTTCGTGTTGATTTCATATAATTAACGCATGGGAAATCCCTCGGAATAATCTTCAATTCTTTGAGTTTTCCGGGCGACGGCCTCGTATTCATATCCTCTCAATGTTTAGCGTATAAGCCTCCCGCCATCCCCCTAATCGTTTTGCTATCCACAAAGAACAACATCCATACATAACATAATGGAAGATCGATCAACAAAGCCGGCTTCAAAGTTGTTTTTGTTTTTCGAATTAATTTTCATAGTTTTCGGTATTGTCGTAGCTTTTCACGGAACCAATTTTACCCAAAAGACATGGGCCTCGACCTCCACCTCGACCGCGCAGACGATCAGCATCACGGTAAATCAGGTCATCACGCTCACGCTCGGCACTCCGACATTGAATTTGTCAGCGCTGACGCCGGGAACCGCAATCGTTGCGACCACGACGGCCACGGTAATGACAAACGCGGCGGCGGGTTGGGAACTTGAGGTCAATCGTAATAGTACGACGACAGCCACGAGCTTTGCCTGTTCTTCTTCTAGCCCGACCTTAGGTTCTAAATCCAATTCCTCGATCATAGAAAAGCACACCCTCAAAAACGAGGTTCACCAGAAATGGCTTGAATCCAAAGCAAAGGGGGACGAGGATGAGGCGGAGTCGACGACTGGCGAGATCGCGCCTGCCACATCCTAATTCCGGAATTTCAGCTCATCACGGCGGCCGCTTATATAGCGTGCCGCCATTTCTTTTTATGTAATGCCTTAAACCAAATCTGACCCTGTGTATCCGCCATGGAGGCTTAAAAAAAGAAGCCCTGCATGGTAGTACTGCAGGGCTTCGGTTTTTTTATAGATCTGTCACTACCCGATCATGAAAAGGTTTTCCGCGAGCCGGTCGCCAAGGATGTTAAATGCGTGCAAGAGGGAATCTTGGTTGGAGATCATTCCTGTCCCGAGCCAATAGTTGAGCCCATCCACGAGCAGGTGGACCGCGGAATAGTTCCTGTGGAACGGGTTTGTCGTGGGAACCTCGTTGATCAGCTTGTCGACCTCGGTTTTATCGGTGAGGATGTTTATGATCGACCATACCGACATCCAGTTGTCGAGTTCGCGGGAGTCGATGATCGTCTGGATGAATTTTAGATCCACGGTGAGCCTGGCATTTTCCTCGCTCATCGACTCAAAAGATTTTACGCTGATCTCCGCGATCATTTCTTCCGCGATCTGCTCATTGGTGAGTTCGTGAACGGAGTGCTCCTTGCCCGCTTTTTTACCCTGTTGGTCCATGGATTCCTCCTTCAACCCTCTAAACTTATCTTACCACAAACAAAACACCCCATCCTGAAAGGGCGAGGTGTTTTGTTTGTCGGCGCTGTCGGTTAGAAAAGATGTACCAACCAGTTCCAAACCGCCATGAGGGGATTTGAAAGCTGGGCGCCGGCGTTTGCCGTCAAACTGCCGTTGTTGCCCACTGCCACTTGCGTAGGGACGGTGGCGCTATACGTCGTTGCGTCGGCATTCGAAGAAACGGTATGCTGGGGGTCGATGACTACACTTACGGTGTACGTCGTGCCGGCCTGCATGCCGAGTTGGGAATAGCTAACATAGGCATATTGGCAGTTTCCGGCCGTGATCGGCGCGGGCGCCGAAACGGTTGCGCTCTCGCTACCGACGGTTACGGCGACCGGCACTGCGGCCGAAAGCGTCTGGCCGCTGTTATTGCACACTGCTACACCGAACTGCTGGGGATTGCTCACTGCCTGCCCCAGCCCGCCGTTCATAAGGATGAATGTCGCCGCGAACGACGGCATCGCCGAAACAGCAAAAAGGGCCGAGAAGGATGCGAGGGAAATTAATATCTTTTTCATGAATAAATAATTGTTCACGACCTTTATCTGAGCGATAAGAGGATGGTACCACGTAACCACTTAATAGTCAATAGCACGGAAAACTGGGGGCAAATACCTCTTTTATGATACCACTATGATACCACGTCCTACAGTGCCGCGAACATCGCGATGGTTGCGGCCGCCATCAAAACGAACGTCGTCCACACGAAAATGTTAGAAAGCGCGCCGCTTTTATATTCGCCCATGATCTTTTTACTGGCCGCCATCCGCGCGATGATAAAAATGAGTGGCACGGCGGCGATGCCGTTGAACACTGCCGTGAACACGAGCGCTTTTATGGGATTGATACCCACAAAGTTGATCATGAGGCCGACGATCGTGGCGATCGTGATCACGCCGTAGAATCCGTGCGCGCGCTTGAGCTTTAAGTTAAGGCCCTCCTTCCAGTTGAGCGTTTCCGAGAGCGCATAGGATGCGGATGCGGAAAGCACGGGCACCGCGAGCAGGCCGAGGCCGATGATGCCGATTGCGAAAAGGCACTTTGCGATGAATCCGGCGTCGGGGAAGCTTTGCACGAGCGGCTCGAGCGCCTTTGCGCCGTCGGCCGCGCTCGCGATGTTCGTCACGCCGTGCGCGTTCAGCGCCGTCGCCGCGACGACGATGATGCACCACGTTGCGATCTCGGAGGAAAGCATGCCGATAAAATTATCCCACCGCAGGCGGCGCATGAAAGATTTTGTCGGCTTCGCCACGCCATCTTTTATGAGGCGTTGCTGTTTTTCTTCCTCCACTTCCTCCGACGCTTCCCAAAAGAACATGTAGGGCGAGATGGTTGTGCCGAGCACGCCCGTGATTATAAAGAGAAAAGCGAAGCTGAGTTGGATGTGCGGAAAAAATGTGGCGCGCAGTATCGTTCCCCACGGCTCGCGGATAAGCAATACGGTGAGGGGATAAGAAAGGAGCACGAGCGCAAGCCACTTCAATATCTTTGCGTACGTTTTATATGACGCGAATATCTCAAGCGTCAAAATGAGTGCGGTAAAGAAGAGCGTGAGCACCACGAAGTTGACGGGGATGATGAGCTGTGCGGCCGCGCCCATCGCGCCGAGGTCCGCGCCGATGTTGATCGTGTTCGCGATGAGAATGAGCCCGAGCAGGCCGTACAATATCGTGCGGTTGTAATTCTCTTTGACGACGGCCGCGATGCCTTTGCCCGTTACCGCGCCGATCCGCGCACATGCTTCCTGGATCGCCACCATAAAGGGGAGCAAGTAGAGCGCCGTCCACAACTGCCCGTATCCGAACTGCGCGCCGGTCTGCGTGTACGTCGCGATCCCCGACGGATCATCATCCGCCGCGCCCGTGATAAGCCCCGGGCCTGCGAGCTTGAGAAGCTGTTTAGTCTTGCGACCGAACTTTGCCATAGGTCTATCTTACCATTGAAAAATTGTCCCACACTGCCTGCGGTGCTAAAATCATCGTATGGAACCAGAACATAATCGTCCGAAAGTCGGCATTGGCGTCATGGTGTTCGAGAACGGGAAAGTCCTTCTGGGAAAGAGAAAGGGGTCTCATGGGCAAGGCGAATATGCATGGCCAGGAGGACATTTGGAATATATGGAATCTTTTGAGGATTGTGTTAAGCGTGAGGTTATGGAAGAGGCCGGAATCGAGATCACGGACATAAAATTTCTCCGGTTGCTGAATTTGAAAACATATGCGCCAAAGCACTATGTTGATATCGGGCTTATGGCCCAATGGAAGGCTGGCGAACCAAAGGTCATGGAGCCAGAAAAATGCGAGGGATGGGGATGGTACGACATGGACAGTCTCCCAAAGCCGCTCTTTGGGACTATAGAAAGCTATATTGAATCATACAAAACAGGCAGGAATTACTGGGACGCATAGGCGTTTTGCAGGGTACTTGACAAATTTCCCAAGGTGGAGTACTATTGTGGAGCATAAAGAAACGTCGTCGAACTTCTGAAGAAGCAACAATACTAATTAGCATAGCATTACAATCATGCAAGGAACTATCAAAACCCTTACGGATCGTGGATTTGGTTTTATCGCTCGCGATGGCGAAGCGAAAGACCTCTTTTTCCACTCCAAGGAGTTGAATGGTGTCGCATTTGATGATCTTAAAGTTGGCGATGTCGTCACTTTCGAGGTTACCGAAGGCGAAAAAGGCCCGGCCGCGACGAACGTCAGCCGCGCATAGTCACCAAAACAAAAACATCCTCTCACTTTTGACGGAAATGCCACCTAGGAAGGTGACCGCCAAAAGTGAGAGGGTGTTTTTGTTTTGCATAGTGACAAAAGAAAAATCGCCCTAGCCGAGATGAGCGGCCGGGGCGATGGTTGGGAGTGAACTATCACTCGATGTTGGTGCTGGGCTGGGTTTTCATGGAGAGAATGCCGAAGCAGATGTTGATCGTCCATGCCGGCCCGTCTTGCCGGTCAACGCCGACTTCATGCCAGGTTCCTTTTGGAACCCAGAGGAAAGGCCACCACGTGTGGTAGGTCTTTATCCCATGACGGATCTCATAGATCCTACCCCACAACTTTATCGTGAGTTCCGATACGTTGTGATCATGAAGTGGGCTGCGGGCCGGGAGCATGAGATCGATTTTCCATCGGATTTTGCTGATTTCGATCATCCAGCGCAACCAGATGCTCTTTCTATAGTTTCCTGTCGTGATCGGCATAGGCCGCTCCCTTCGTAGGATCGTCTTGCAGCCTTCACCATAAGACGTGCTTACCCAAAATGCAACCCGTGGCGTGATATGATAATGCTATGGACACCCAACGCTCGGAATCATATTTTCTTATCGGGATCATTTTGCTCACGGCGGCGCTCGTGGCGCTGATATTCCTGCCCGAGCTGAATGTGATCGTGCTCGGCATCAGCCTGGCGGTGCTATTCGAGCCGTGGTACGAAAAGGTGAAGTCGTGGCTTGGCGACAAGGGCGGCATCGCCGCGGCGGTAATAGTGCTGGTGGCGGTCGCCATTATTCTTATCCCGCTCATCTTTTTTGGATTGCAGATATTTTTGGAGGCTCAGGGATTGTACGGCAGGATCGCTTCCGGTGGCAGTGTGCCGGTGATCGATTGGCTTCGCTCCACGCTCCAGCACTTTTTCCCGTCGTTTAACCTTAACCTCAGCCTATACACCGAACAGATTCTCGGCATATTCATCAATAACATCGGGCCGATATTTTCCGGTTTGTTTGGCGTACTTGGCGCGGTCTTCCTTTCATTCTTCGGCCTTTATTATTTTTTGAAGGACGGCGATGCCCTGCACGCGGCGGTCGTAGCGCGCAGTCCGCTTTCTCGCGAGCACACGGACGAGATCCTCAGCACCTTGCGCTCGATGACGAGTTCGGTCGTGCGCGGATCGCTACTCGTGTCCGTGTTCTACGGCGTACTTACCGGGCTTGGTTTTTTTGTCTTTGGATTGCCGAGCGCGATATTGTGGGGCGGCGTGACGGTCGTTGCATCATTCATTCCTGTGTTCGGCGTTTTGCTCATCGTGGTGCCGGGGATCGTTTCGCTCGCGGCCGGCGGCCATATCGTCGCGGCGGTGGGCCTGACCGCGTGGCTAGCGGTGATGTCGGGGGTGACGGAAAATTATCTGCGGCCGCACCTGATCGGGCGTAAGGCAAAGATCCATCCACTGCTTATGTTGTTCGCCGTGCTCGGCGGGCTGTCGTTCTTTGGCCCCATTGGGCTTCTGCTCGGCCCGCTCGCCCTCAGCTTATTGCTGACCCTGCTCGAGATCTATCCTTTATTCGTATTTGAGAACTTGGCAAGAAAGTAGGAGAGCCCGCCGATCACGACGAGGATAAGGATGATGATGTCGGGATTCGAAATGAATGACGAGAGTCCGAGCACCGTTCCCCAGAGGAAGAGATACCAAATAAAATTCCCGGCGAGGGTAAGGACGAAGGTCATCCCGAGCGGCAATCCGATCCAGGCGCCGAGAAACGCGTTGAGGTAGGGAAAGTCGATTATGCCGAGGAGTGCGAGCGACAGTTTTTCGCCATGAAGACCGAGTAACGTTTTCATTTTATCCGCCAGCTTTTCTATCCAATGGAAAAAACGCGTACCCCCGAGTTTCCTCTTTATATAACTGCCCAGCGTATAGCCCACATACATATCGAAGCAGGTCATACATATCCAAAGGACATTGATCTCCCAGATGGGAAAATTGCGCTCGAGCGCGATCACAAAAACGATCGCGGTCGAAGCGAATTCCTGTGGTATCAATACCCCCGCGACGAGTATCCAGAGTGGCATACTATTATTGTAACAATGTTTTTGCGCATCTGTGGCGCGGTGATATAATGATGCTCATATGGCAAAGTTCAAGAACACGGCGGACAGTGTGCCAGGCATCCAGCCGGGTGAGACGATCACCGTAAGGGGCATTACGTACGAGCGGTACCCGATCAAAGTGCCGCGACTGATCAAATTTGGGGAAACACTGGAGGGCGCCATCAATGAATTTGTAAAACCGCACTATCGGGACGGCGACTGGGTGGCGATTTCGGAGAAGATCGTTTCCATCTCTCAGAATCTTGTGCGGCATATCTCTACGGTTAAGGTGGGATGGCTCGCCCGCTTCATCACGCTCGGCGTGAAGAAGCACAAGAACATGACCGCGTGGTCGCGCCCGGAAAAAATGCAGGTCGCGATCGAGATCGTCGGTGCGCCGCGGATGATCCTCGCCGCAGGGGTGGGCGCCGTGGGGAAGCTCGTCGGCAAGCGCGGCTGGTTCTGGATCGTCGCCGGACACCGCGTTTCCGAGATCGACGGCTTCATCCCCGAGGATATGTATCCGTACACGGAGTGGGGTGTTTTGCCTCCGCCCGATCCGCAGGGTGATTGTGAAATGGTGGAGCGCACGACCGGTATTCCCGCGGCGACGGCCGACGCGAACTATATTGATGTGCAGGTACTCGGCGTGAGCCGCGGCGTCGGCCTCGACCGCAAAACGGTGCGCGAGATCTTGCTCGACAATCCGCTTGGGCAGGGGAACAAAATGACGCCGTTCGTGATCGTGCGAAAAATCTCATGAGCCTCCGAAGCACGATAAAAAAGTATGTGGGCGTGCCATGGCCCGTACTCTATATATATCGCAAGCTGTACTATGCGCCCAAAGATATTCCGGCGGCGTTTGGATTTATTTTTCATTCTACAAAGTCGCCGACCAGCTTTTGGTCGCGCGGGCTATTGGTAAAAAAATTCTATCGTATTTCGTATTTTGTAGATTGCCCACACACGGAGCATGAGATGATTGCGATTGCGCGCCAGATCCTGGATCTCGGCGCGGATGTGCCGGGGGTGATTGTGGAAGCCGGGGCCTTCCATGGCGGGAGTACGGCCAAGCTAAGTTTGGTCGCCGCGCTATGCAATCGTCCCTTTGAAATATTCGATTCGTTCGCGGGGATGCCGGAAAACCGTGAGGAACATGGCAAGAGTATCTATGGCCGTGAGCACCACTTCCCAAAAGGAAGTCATGCGGTGGCGTTCGAAGAAGTGAGGGGTAATGTCGCGCGCTATGGCGACGCGGGCCGCACGCATTTTCACAAAGGATTTTTTAGCGACACGATGCCGCACTTCAAAGAGCCGGTCGCCGCGGCGTGCGTCAACGTCGACCTCGTGAAATCTACGCGCGACTGCTTCCACTATTTATATCCGTTGCTCTCGCGTGGCGGTATCATTGTCTCGCAGGATGCGCACTTTCCATGGATCATCGAGTTGTTCAACGATCCTGCATTTTGGGAAAAGGAGATCGGCATAAAAAAACCGGTGATCGACGGGCTCGGCGTGTTGAAGTTTGTGACGGTCAAAAAATAGGGGAACGGCGCGGGATGCGCGCCGTTATTTATTGACATACCCAACTCTTTTGGTTAATAGTATGGGTAGCACGGAATAACTTCCGGGAAGGAGCGGTATGAATAAAACTGAATATGATCGCATGATGCAACGGCGGAGGGCGCTTCTTGAGCTTATGGAAGGCGACTTCGCTCCGCTCGAGACAGTGCCCGTGCCAGAATACGTCCAGTGCACGGAGTGGTTTCGGGATTTCAGCTTGGGCGAGATTCTTCTCACGATGGGACTTTGCTGTTTTCGGTTCAAGGGCCTTAGCGGCAAGGTCGTGGCGGCATTCAAGATCCTCCTCGAGGAAGAGGCGAATGGCTCTCTTGCCGATCGACCGATCCTCGTTGCGGCAACCTCAGGCAATTTTGGGTTTGCGATGGCAATCCTCCTCGTCTCCCTTTCTAAGGTGTTCGATGTGCGGGGATTCATCGCCGTCGTCGAGTCAACTACCTCGAAGGGGAAGCTGGCGCATCTCCATCGGTCGGGCGCTCAGGTGCTTATCGCACCGGAGGGCATGACCGCCATTGAGTACGCCGATATTGTCGGAAAACAGCCGGGACATCGCGCCATTAACCAGTATACTCACCCCGGCAATCTGCACGGACAGGAATGGGTCGCAAGGAAGATCTACCGCGAACTTGGGAACGAAGTTTCCATTTTTGCGGCGGCAGTAGGTTCGACCGCGTCGGTCGTGGGCGCACATACGTATCTTCGCCCGCTCGTACCCCACCTCAAAGTGATCGGGATGGGGTCGATGTCCGAGGCGGAGAAAGTTCCGGGAAGTCGGACGGAAGAAGGGCTGAGAGTGACCGGGTTTGATTACCGGTCAGCGCTCGACTATCCGCTCATCACAAACGTTTCGAAGTGCGAAGCGTTTGCCGATAGCGATGGACTGATCAGCTCATCCATTTCCGGCGGAGCCACTTCGGGTCTCGTGCGCGCTGGTTTCTATAAATTCCTCCGACAGGAATGTGAAGCCAATCGCCTCGATGTCTTAAGGAATCCGAATGGAGATATCGTTGCGGTGTTTCTCTTTATGGATATGTTCCTTCCGTACTCGATGGAATATGATCAGGTTCTGGGGACTGCCTAAAAAGTGTTGTTCCTCCAGGACTTAGGCCGTTGCGCGTCCCTACGCGCACCGGCCTTTTTCTTTTTTTTGAATCGTTATATTATAGAGGAACTATGAAAAACAACAGCGGCCAGGCAAATAAGGCGACGGTGTGGTTCATCGCGGGGTTTCTCGTGCTCGTCACGGCGGGAGTGATCATTGCGGGTGCGTACGGCAGTAGTTCGGAATCCGGCAATGCGAGCAGTACGTTCGTTTCGACGACCGCGCCCGCGATCGTCCCTACGGATTGGGCGGAGGGCAACCCGGCGGCAAAGGTGACGCTCATCGAGTATGGCGATTTCGAGTGCCCGGCGTGCGGAGAATATTTCCCATTGGTCCAGCAGTTGATCGCAAACTATAGCAGTACGGTGCTTTTTGTGTTCCGTAACTTCCCGCTGTATACGATCCACCCGTTCGCGGGGATCAGTGCGCAAGCGGCGGAGGCCGCGGGGTTGGAGGGCGGTGCTTCAAAATATTGGGCGATGCATGATATTTTGTATACCGATCAGACTGCATGGTCTACGAACTCGGCGCTTACCCCCGCGCAGGTGGTCAGCCAATACTTCAACGGATATGCGCAGTCGATAGGACTTAATGTGGCGCAGTTTGATAATGATATCAACGCCACCTCGGTGATGGATAAAATACAGAATGACGTGGCCGGTGGCAATACTGCGCAGATCGATCACACGCCGACGTTCTTTGTGAACCTCCAGCAGATTCCGAATCCCACGAGCCTCTCGGATTTTGAAAATGTGCTGAACGATGCGATCGCATCGGCAACGCCGCCGGGGGCGCCGGGCGCAACTGCGGCACCGATGATCGTGGCCTCGACGAGCGCCCCCGTCATCATCACAACGTCCACGCCGAAATAAATTGCCGCTGCGTTATTCTTCCCCGCTATTATTCGCCGCCCCGCATCTCGCGGTGATGTGCGCGCTTTCTGATCGCCTCGCGCTTGTCGGATTTTTTCCGTGAGCGCCCAAGGCCGAGCTCGAGCTTTATCAACCCGCGCTTGAGGTACGCGCGCAGGGGAACGAGATGCCGGGATTTATCCACGAGCGCGCCCTGGAATTCTTTTATCTCCGCCTTGCTCAATAACAATCTCCGCGCGCGATCCTCTTCGTAATCGGCAGGCGTGTTGCCGGATTGATATGGCGGGATGTGCGAGTTCACGAGCCACGCCTCGCCGCCGCGGATGAGCACGTGCGCTCCCGCGATCTGAAGCCGGCCGCCTTTCGCGCTCTTCACTTCGTGCCCTTGCAGTTCGATGCCCGCCTCATACGATTCCGCGATCTCGTAATCAAAGCGCGCCCTGCGATTTTCGGCTATGATCTTTACTTCTGCGTCCATTGTTTCATTTTACCTTAGTTGTCGGAAACTTATTTGTGTTATCGGAAAAAGAAAAAGGCTCCCGCTAATATTAAAGAATAATAAAGGGGAGCCGGATGATGAAAGGCCGCAACGGAGGTTGCGATTCCCGGGCCATTCGGTTGTACCTGCTGGGTAATCCGCATGGCGGTGGGGTTTTCGCGCTCACGCCCGTGAGTTGGGCAGGTGGTCCGGTTCACGGACGGAACCTCCGTTGCTAGTCAGCATTATACTATGTGGTAATAAATTTGTCCAATAAAAGAATAACCCGGGCACGAAGCGGGGTTATTTATTGTTTAATGCCTATTTTTGCGTTACCGTAAAAGAACGAGAGCAGTGGGGTGCGGGAGATCCCAGCCCAACGATCGATTGAAGTTTCTGATCGCGCTTCCGAAGACTGGGAAAGCGATCCCACCGAGGAACCCACCGCTCGCTTGGAACCATAAAATAGATCCTCAATTTTGTCCAATGAAAGAAACGCTCGCTCATCTATTGCAAAAAATTCTCGGCACCGATGGTCCGGTGGATATTTCGGTTCCCGACGAGGAGCTCTTTGGGCACTATGCCACAAACGTCGCCTTGCGTGCGGCGTCGACGACGAAGAAGACGAAGACGAAAGGCGTTCCGCCGCTTGAGTTGGCAAAGGAGTATGCGGCGCGCATCGCGGCCGCGGCGCCCGCAGGATTTTTCCAAAAAGTGGAGGCCGCGGCGCCGGGCTTTATCAATTTGTGGCTGAGCAATGAAACGGTGCAAAAAGAATTTGAGAAGATCGCACACGACAAAAAATTCGGCGAGGGAAATGTGGGGCGGGGAAAGACGCTCATCGTGGAATATTCCGATCCGAACATCGCGAAAAAGATGCACGTGGGCCACATGCGCACGACGATCATAGGTGCCGCGCTCGCGAATATCCTCGAGTGTTCCGGCTATCATGTGGTGCGGTGGAATTATCTTGGCGACTGGGGCACGCAGTTCGGCAAGCTCATTGCCGCCTACAAGCTGTGGGGTGATAAGAAACGCGTCGAGAGCGATCCCATCGAGAGAACTTCAGCGACTTTATGTGCGCTTTCACGAAGAAATCAAATTCGACTCTGCGCTCGAAAAGCGCGGGCAGGAGGAGTTTAAAAAATTGGAAGAGGGCGACCCCGAGAACCGAAAGCTGTGGGAGTGGTTCAAGAAGGAATCGCTTGGGCGAATTCAATAAGCTTTATAAATTATTGGACGTCGACTTCGATACGTGGATCGGCGAAAGTTTTTTTGAAGGCGAGATGAAGGCAACGGTCAAGGGATTGCTTGATAACGGCATTGCAGAGCGCAGCGAAGGCGCGGTCGTTATCAAGCTTGATGCGGAAGGATTGCCGCCAGCGCTCATTCAAAAGTCCGACGGCGCGAGTCTCTATCTTACGCGCGACATTGCGAACCTTCGCTACCGGTTGAAGAAATATAATCCCGCGAAAATTTTATATCGTGGTGGGAAATGAGCAGTCGCTCGCATTCGATCAGCTGTTTGCGGTGGCAAAGCGGCTTGGGTTGGATAGTGCTGAGCTCAAGCATATAAAATATGGTCTGGTGCTGGGCGAAGGCGGCAAGAAATTTTCCACGCGCGCGGGCACGGCGGAGCTTTTGGAGGATTTGATCGACCATGCAGTCGAAAAAGCGCGCGAGGTCATCGACGCAAAAAATCCCGATCTCGGGGCGAAGGAAAAAGCGGAGATCGCGTTCGCGGTTGCGATGGGCGCGCTGAAATACAATGACCTTAAGGAAAATCGCACGACGGATATTATTTTTGATTGGAAGAAGATGTTGGATTTCGGGGGCGACAGCGCGCCGTATTTGCAGTACACCTACGCGCGCCTGCGGAGCATTTTGCGCAAGGCTGGTGCCGGAGGCGCTGCCGCGGGTGCAATAAAAGCCATAGCCGGTCTTGGCAGCGCCGCCGATATCGCGGCGCTCGACCGCTCGACCGAGCTTGCGCTCATGCGGAAGTTATTCGAATTTCCGGATATCGTGGAACGTGCGGGCGAGTTGTACTCAACAAGCACGCTCGCGACATATCTCTACAAGCTCGCCGTCGCGGCGAACAAGTTTTATGAAACGACGCCGATTTTGAAGGACGAGGATGCGGGGCGGCGCAGGGCGCGACTTACGCTCGCCGGCACCGCCGCCGACGTTCTGCAAAAGGGCTTGGCTCTGCTTGGGATCAAGACGCTTGAAAAGATCTAGACCCTGGCCACCAAGCTCTCCTTTCAAAGAGGGCGCTTTTTCCTTTGAAAATCCCGCAAAACCTGCTATTTTAATAGGAATGGGCAAGAAAACTCCAAAAAAAATAGCGTCAGCACCCGCATTCCTTCATGACGAAGAGTTCAAACTTCCTGAGCTAGAGGAAAAAGTCCTGAAGTTTTGGGATGAACAGCATATTTTTGAGCGCTCGCTCGTAAAAAAACAGGGAGCAAAGACATTCGTTTTTTATGAAGGTCCGCCATACGCAAATGGCAAGCCGGCTATCCATCACGTGATCAGCCGTATCGTAAAAGATGTCATCTTGCGATACAAAACGATGCAGGGATATAACGTTCCGCGCCGCGCGGGATGGGACACTCACGGCTTGCCGGTGGAGATCGCCACGGAAAAAGCGCTTGGATTGAAATCAAAAAAAGAGATCGAGCAGTTTGGCGTAAAGCAGTTCAACGAGAAAGCCACGTGAGCAGGTGTGGATCTATAAAGATGAGTGGGAGCGCATGACGCGGCGCATCGGATATTGGCTTGATCTTAAGAATGCGTACGTCACGTACGAGCCGGAATATATCGAGACGCTCTGGTGGACGCTTGCGCAGATCTCAAAGCGCAAATTGCTCTATAAAGGATTCAAAGTGGTGCCGTGGTGCACGCGCGACGGTACATCGCTTTCATCGCACGAGCTTGCGCAGGGATATAAAGAGGTGACCGACACGTCGGTATATGTTAAATTTAAATTGAAATCCGGGCAGACAATTTGGAAATTATGCCACAAACGGACGACGCGTATATTTTGTCGTGGACGACGACGCCGTGGACATTGCCGGGGAACGTGGCACTCGCGGTGGGCGAAAAGATTTCCTACAGCGCGATCCGCGTGAAGGGCGAAAAGGGCTTGTATCTATTGGCCACCGATCTTGTAGGGAAGGTTTTCAAAGATCAGCCCGTCGAAATAGTGCATGATGACATCAAGGGGAAAGACCTGGTGGGTCTCGAGTACGAGCCGTTTTTTGATATTCCATCCTTGCAGATCACCGCAGTCCTACAAGATCTATCCCGCCGATTTTGTGACGACGACCGACGGCACGGGTGTCGTGCACACTGCGGTGATGTACGGCGAGGATGATTATGCGCTCGGCAAAAAAGTTCGGCTTGCCGGAATATCACACAGTCAATGAAGAGGGGAAGTTTACCAGAGAGGTGCGCGGGTTGGCGGGCGAGTACGTAAAGTCAAAAGATGACGGAAGAGCATATTTTCAAACACCTCGAAGGAGAATGGCAATTTGTTGCGGACCGAGCCCTATGTGCACGAATATCCATTCTGCTGGCGGTGCGGCACGGCCATCTTGTATTACGCCCGCTCGTCGTGGTTCATCGCAATGTCCAAGCTCCGCGCGGAGTTATTAAAAAATAATAAAACCGTCAATTGGATGCCCGCGCACGTAAAGAACGGCCGCTTTGGCGAGTGGCTGCGCGAGGTGAAGGACTGGAATTTGTCGC
This sequence comes from uncultured bacterium, assembly GCA_963718515.1. Taxonomy (GTDB): domain Bacteria; phylum Patescibacteriota; class Minisyncoccia; order UBA6257; family 2-01-FULL-56-20; genus JAKAGE01. Next base: position 206,956 of record OY970354.1, read on the forward strand.
GCGATCGCTATTGGGGCACGCCGCTTGCCGATCTGGGAATGCAAAAAGTGCGATCACACTGAAGTCGTCGGCAGTATGGATGAGCTTGATCAGCCTGGCGGGGGGTCCAAAGAATAAGTATTGGGCGATGCGGCATGGGGAATCGGAGAATAATATTCTTCACGATCATCGATTCCGGGCAACAGCAATATCCACTTACGGCCGAAGGGGAAAAAACAGGTGGCGGCAACGCTGAAACAATTAAAGCAGGCGCTTAAGAAGAAGGGCAAAAAGATAGATCTCATTTTTAGCTCCGATCTTTTGCGCACACAAGAGACCGCGGAGATCATCGCGAAAGATCTTTGGGCATACAAGGTCCAGCTCGATAAGCGATTGCGCGAGATCTATCATTGGGGCGCTGAATTTGGAAGGCCGCCCTATCGCAGAATATTTGAATAGGATACCGACGTATGAACGACGTTTCGAAGAGGAGATCCAGGGGCATAGAATCGTTCCGCGATGTCCGGGCACGCGCATGGGATTTTCTCAAAGAATGTGAAAAGAACTATTCCGGGAAGAATATTTTGATCGTGAGCCATGAGCGATACGATATGGATGATGCTTCACGTCGGCGAACGGTTCGTTCGGAGCAAAAAGAGCATTGATCAAAAAAGAAACGACGATGATATTTTATCCGAACACCGCGCAGATAAAAGAATTCGAGGTAAAGATACTCCCGCGCGACGATAGCGGGGGCGTGGATCTTCACCGTCCGTTCGCCGATACGATATTCCCGCCGTGCCCGAAGTGCGGCGCGCTGATGAAGCGTGTGCCGGAGGTTGCGGACGTGTGGTATGACTCGGGAGCGATGCCGTATGCGCAGGCCCACTATCCTTTTTCTGTCTCGACGAAGACGAATATAAAAACATTGTCGGGCCTCGACTTCCCCGCCGATTATATTTCCGAGGGAATGGACCAGACGCGCGGATGGTTCTACACGCTTATGGCCATTGCGACGGCGCTCGGCTACGAGAGCGCCGTATAAAAATGTGATCGCGCTTGGCTTGATCAACGACAAATTCGGCCAGAAGATGTCCAAGTCGAAGGGGAATGTCGTCGAGCCGTTTGCGGTCATCGAAAAATATGGTGTCGATGCCTTGCGCTGGTACTTCTTTACGGGATCACCGCTTGGCGAGCCGAAGAATTTTGACGAGCTCGAGATTGCGAAAGCGTTCCGGAAGACGCACCTTATTGTTTATAACTCATTCGTGTTCTGGAAGACGTATGCCGCGGCCAAGGCAAAGATGCCTTCGCCAGGGAGCGCTGTCGCAAAAAATGTTTTGGACCAGTGGATCCTCGCGCGGCTGGATGGAACGAACGATGCGGTCACGAAAAAACTGAATGCGTACGAGATCCGCGAGGCGGCGCTCGAGATCGAGACGCTCGTCGATGACCTTTCGCGCTGGTATATCCGCCGCTCGCGACGCCGGTTGCAGCGCCCGGAGAGCGCCGCGGACTACGCCGCCGCATCGGCGACGCTTGGCTATGTCTTGCTTTCGCTCGTAAAAATGATGGCGCCGTTCACGCCGTTCTTCTCGGAGATATTCTACGGTCCGCTCGGTGGTGCAAAGAATTCGGTGCATTTGGACGAGTGGCCGCGTCTGGGCGTCGGTGGAAAAAAACGATCCGCCGTTGCCAATAAGAAATTGTTTGGCCAGATGGCCGCCGCGCGGGAATTCGCCGCCGCGGGGCTCGCCGCAGCGTGCGGAAAGTGGGCATCAAGGTTCGCCAGCCGCTCGCGTCGATGAAGGTCGGCATAAAGTTGGGAGAAGAATTTGAGAAGATCGTTGCCGAGGAAGTGAACGTCAAAAAAATAATTTTTACAGCAAAACAGAAAGGCGTTGAGCTCGACACAACGATCACCCCCGCGCTTCGCGAGGAGGGTTTGGTGCGCGAGGTGGCCCGGATGTTTCAGGAACTCCGGCAAAAGGCGGGGCTTCAGCCGAAGGATAAGATCGTGGCGCTCCTCGACCTGCCCCCGGATGCAAAGCGTGCAGTTGCGAACAACGAGGCGGCGTTCAAGGCCGACATCGGCGCGAAATCGGTTGAGTATGGGCGGTCAGAAAAATTCCTTGCGGAAGAAGTTACAAAGCTTGAAGGCCAGGAAGCGTGGGTGGCGATACGGAAGGCCTGATATTATAACGGGCTAATCGAGCGGGAAGAGCGGTAGCGAACCGCGATTGTTTTCAAGAAAGATGATCCGCATGTTCAAATTGTCGATGACTTTATGAATTCCTCTGATTTCTTCGTCAAGCACCAGAAAGTCTTTTTGTAGTTGATAGAGCCCGTACTCTATACGATCCAGCCGATCTTTGATCTGTCCGAATGTTTTTTCTGCATAAGAAATACCGCCTCGAACCATTGTGCTGAGCTCGCTAAGATCCACAGAGATTTTTTGGAGCGTGATCCGTTCCTCCATTCTCCCAATTGTAGCGATGGCGGCAGGCATGTCAAAAACTTTTTAATCAAAATTTAATTATCGTGAAACACGGGTGCTAATAGCCTACCTTTTCCTTTACGTCCGCCATCTTCTTCGCGGCGATCGCGCCTGCCTTCTTTGAGCCGTCCGCCAAAACTTTTGTGATCGCTCGTGGGTTGGCGAGCAGCTTCTTTTTCTTCTCGCGAAATGCGGCAAAATGGCCCGCGATGAGATCGGCGAGCGCGCCTTTCAACTCGGAATATTTCTTGCCCTCGAATGCGATCGCCACCGCGTGCGGATCTTTGTCCGTGAACGCGCCGTAGATTTCGAGCAAGTTCGAAAGGCCCGGCTTCTTTTTGACGTCATACGATATTTCGGAGCCGGAGTCCGTCACCGCGCGGGCGAGCTTTTTTCGGATCTCTTCCGGCGAGTCATCGAGGAAGAGACAGCCGTCCGGCTCGGACTTGGACATTTTCTTCAGAGGGTCTTTAAGGCTCATCACGCGCGGCGTTTGCGTGAGCAACCCCTTTGGCTCCACGAACGTTTCGCCAAACCGCGCGTTGAACTTTCGCGCGAGGGTGCGGGCGAGCTCAAGGTGTTGGAGCTGGTCATCGCCGACAGGAATGAACTTCGCATCGTAGAGGATAACGTCGGCGGTCATGAGTACGGGGTAATCGAAGAGCCCCATGTTTATGTTCGCCTCCTGTTTGGCTGATTTATCTTTGAACTGCGTCATGCGTTGCAACTCCCCGATCGGGGCGATCGTATTCAAAACCCATGCGAGTTCGGAATGCGCCGGTATCTGTGATTGCTGGTAGATGACGGATTTTTTTGGATCAATGCCTGCGGCTAAAAAATTCGCGGTGATGTCGAGAATATTCGTGGCCAGTTCCTTCGGTTCCTTCGGTTCCGTGATCGCATGAAGGTCGGCGATAAAAAAGTAGCATTGATACTTGCCGGAGTTTTGGAGCTCGGCATAGTTCTTGAGCGCTCCCAGATAGTTGCCGATGTGTAACTGCCCGCTCGGTTTTATGCCGGAGACCACGATATGTTTCATAGGTTTTATCATACCATTCTGGGCGGAGGATAGAAAAATGACCTATAATGGATGCATGGAAGAGCATTTTCTCGGTAAGGTTGCGACGAAGGCCATCCTTGTTCAGGACGGCAAGGTTTTGGTAGCGAGGGATCTTCGCACCTTTTTATTTATTGTGAGGCGACTCTCGTCGACTCAGGGCGACCTCTTAAAATTCCATCAGAAGAGTTGGCCGAGGCAAGATGGATCGACCAAACCATGATCAACGAAATAAAAATGTACGGCGATTGCATGGATGCAATTAAAGCGTATTGGAAATTATAGCGTTACCCTATGGTCGAAGCTTTGAAAGACAAAAAACACCGCTCCCGAAGCGGTGTTTTTTGTCTTTGGCTATATCTCTATCACGACCGGCAAGATCATCGGCCGGCGCTTGGTCTTGGTATAGAGGTACTGGCCGACCTGGTCGCGCAGGAGCGTCTTCACGTAATCTGGCTCCACTTCCTTGAAGTTCGGGATGCGCGTCATGAGGCCGCGGATGCGCTTGCGGATCTCGTCCAGAATTTCCTGGTTGTCTTTAAGGTAGATGAAGCCGCGCGAAATGATGTCGGGATTTTTAAGCAGTTTGCCTTTGTCGCGATCGACGGTGAGGATGATCACAAGCATGCCTTCCTGCGGCGAGCGCGCGGCGGTCGCGCAAAACGACTTCTTCCACGTCACCGACGCCGAGTCCGTCCACCATCACGTAGAATGCGGGAACTGTTTCTTTCGTGACCTTAAATCCGTCCGGGCGTAAGCTCGGCGACCTCGCCGTTATCCATCAAAATCACGTTTTCTTTTGTGATGCCGGCTTCGCGCGCGGTGATGCCGTTCGCGGCGCGCATAAAGTAGTAGCCGTGCACGGGCACGAGGTATGTCGGATTGATGAGCTTCATCACGAGCTTGAGGTCGTCCTTCGGCGCGTGGCCGGAGGAGTGGATGTCGACGAGGCTCGAGTGATACACGATCGCTCCCTGCCGCGCGAGGTTGTCCTTAACGGACTGCACGCTGCGTTCGTTACCCGGAATCACCGATGACGAAAGCACCATCGTGTCGCCCGGCTTGATCTTGATGTGGCGGTGTTCGCCGTTGATCATCTTCATGAGGCCTGCGTTCGATTCGCCTTGTGCGCCGGTCGAGAGAATAAGTATTTTATCGTCTTTGAACTTGTTCACTTCTTCGACGGCGATGATCGTGCCTTCCTTGGCTTTTACGAAGCCGAGGTTTTGCGCGATGGCGATGTTCGTCTTCATGGAGTAGCCGTTCAGCGCGACCTTGCGGCCGAGCTTCTCGGCGATCAAGATGATCTCCGCGATGCGGGTGAGGAGCGAGGCGAACGTGGCGACGATGATGCGGCCTTCCGCTTTTTTGAAGATCTCTTCAAGGTTGCGCTCGACGGTCTTTTCGGAAACCGAGTGGCCCGGCTTTTCGGCGTTCGTGCTGTCCACCATGAATGTGTGGACGCCCATCTTGCCGATCCGCTCGAATTCTTCGAGACCCTGCGGCTCGCCTTCGTCGTTGTAATCCACGCGGAAGTCCGCAAAGTGGACGATGTTGCCTGCGGGCGTTTTCATCATCACGCCGGTCGTTTCCGGAATGGTGTGCGGCACGCCGAAGAATAGCGCTGAGAAGTTGTTCGAGATCTTTATATCGCTCGCCGTTCTTGACGATCTGCACGTTCATCTTCGGCGCGTTCGGAAAATCATCCTGGCGCTTTTCGATGATCGCTTTCGTGATCGACGTCGCGTAGATCGGGGGATTGCCGAGTTTGGCGAGTAGATGCGGCAATGCGCCGATGTGGTCGTAGTGTCCGTGCGTCAAAATGATGCCGGCGATGTTCTGCTTTTTCTTTTCGAGATATTCGATGTTCGGGATGATGTAATCGATGCCCGGCGTTTCGTCTTCGGGGAACTGCAATCCGACGTCGATGATGACGATCTCGTTCTTGTATTCCAAGAACATGCAGTTGCGGCCGACTTCTTCCAAGCCGCCGAGCGGCACAAAGCGCACCGCGTCGGGATTCGACTTATCGTTCGGGTCGCGCGCGACCACGGGCTTTGGCCCCATCTTTGAATTTTGCGGATGGATACTGCCGGGCCGAGGTGTGCCGTTCATGCGATCATTGCCGCGTCGCGGGCCGTGCGGGGTACGAGGACGATCACCGCGATCGCGCTGGGGCGCGCCGGTTTTTTGCGGGCGCGCGGGCGCGGCCGGCGGGGCGGTTGCTCCTGTAGGCGCCACCCACGGCCGTATCTCAGGCGGTTTTATACGCGGGCGTTCCTTTGCGGGCGCCTCATTATTATTTTCGTTTTTCTTAATCATTTATTTCTATTTCTGCGTTAATTTGTTTTTAATTTCTGCGTTATTTTTTCTGCGTTTTCTTTTAGTTCATCGTCCGGCACTAAGGTTGCACTATTCGGATCGAGCTGATTCCCGTGATCGATCGGGACAAGATGGAGATGGGTATGCGGCACCCCAAATCCTTCTATAAACATCCCCACCTTCTTTGAACCCATGGCCTCCTGCAATGGCGCCGACAACGCCTTCGCTGTGTTAAAAATTCCTTCATAAAGATTTTTGGGAAGATCAAAAATGCTTTCGATATGTTCTTTCGGGATTATTAAAAGGTGGCCGGGGGCGATGGGGCGCACATCCAAAAATACCAAGAATCGTTCGTCCTCCCACACAATATATGCGGGGATCTCTTTTTTGATTATCTTGCAAAAAATGCAATCGTCCATGAATGATGTTTTGTTGCGATGCTAAGAAATATGTGTGCTGGAGAGGGGAGTTGAACCCCTATGATCTTGCGATCGCTGGCACCTGAAGCCAGTGCGTCTGCCAGTTCCGCCACCCCAGCCAAATCAAGGAGAATCCGTCTTAGTGATTAAAGCATAGCATAGGCATATTTGGAAGTCAATTGTTCCCATCCCACACGCCCTATGTCTTTTCTCGGGTACGCGTTCCGCGCTACTGCGCGGCCGCTCCATCTCGCCGCCCTTCGGCGGCTCCGATAGCCCCTCGAAAAGACATAGGGCGTGTGGGATGGGACGACGTGGCGTATACAAATTTTCCTGCTATACTTTTTCCATGAATTCGGATTGTGTTTATTGCAGTTCGCCTGATATTCAGGCGCGAGCTATTACAAAAAATGATCTTGCGTGGGCGTTTCCTACTAATATTCCTATCACGCCAGGACATGTGCTTATTTGTCCTGTTCGTCATGTTGAAAAATTTGAAGAGCTTACCGATCAAGAGAAGGCGGCCATTTTTGAATTGGCTTCGAAGATTAAAGAGGCATTAAAAAAATTATTTGGCGCGGAAGGATTTCACCATGCGTGGAATGAAGGGAAGATCGCTGGTCAGTCCGTGCCACACTTTCATTTACATATCGTTCCGCGCAAACAGGGCGATGAGGGTATCGCTGAATACGAACCGAGAAAATTTCTCTATCGTCCTGGGTCGAGGGAAGCCACGCCGGAGGCGGAACTGAGGAGTGTTGCAGAACAGATAAAAGAGATTATTAAGAAATAAGAGAAAGGGTCGCGAAGATTTTTCGCGACCCTTGCGGATGTTGTGCCTAGGATGAAAGTTCTCTCTTGATCGCCTCTGTAATGCTTGGCCAGTCGCGTTCCCAAAATGCATATCCATTTTGAACCCAGTGCATGACTTGCTGTTCGCCATCATCACCGAAATACCTCTGTTTGGCTTTGCCGGTTTCGACGTCGAACAAGTTTCCCAAGAATTGGGCGACCCGTATTGTCCTGAGGGATGGTTTCGCTTCTCCCTCAAGTTGCACCGACTTGAGTGCTCGCCAAAGCTCACAGTCAAAATCATGACCGTACAACATTGCTCCATGCGACTTGCGCGCACGTGCATGCGTGGGACTGGATCGGTTCTGGTTGTTCAGATAGAAAACTTCTACCTCCATCGTCCGGAGCTGATCGGCTATCTGGAGGAGCGTGAATGTGAGAGGAACCAATTTGGCGGGTACCCAATGGTTGTCGAAAATGACCGCACCAATTCCTCTTTCTTGGACAAAGAGTTTTAGGCTCTCGACCTCTTTAAATTCCATACTGTCTGGAATTTCAGCTTGGGATCGGATGCTTGTCAGTCCCGAAATATGCTGAACCAATTCTACCGAAGCTCCCCAGCTCGGATAGGTGTTTACGACAAGAATTTTCATGCTCTCCTCCTTGGAGTTCTGCCCATAACCTACACGTTTTTGGCGAGATTGTCAAAATAAACAAGCGCGAAGGCATATCTTTTTGAAACCATCGTGTCTGCACGTCTGGTTTCAAAAAGATATGCCGAGCGCTATTTTAACACGCGTGCCGTATTTAGGTACCAGCTGGCGATTTCTCGGAATCGGTCGGAGGGATCAGTGAGAAAGTCCGTCGAAATACCCTGCACGTTCTTGTTGTTCACGTACACGTAGTCGGGGGAATAAAGGAAGATGGCCGGATAATTGGCGGCGATGTCCGCCTGCGCGGTTGCGAGTTCTGTTGCGGTTGATGTGCTGACCGGGTTCTGCCGCGCGCGTTCGATGAGCGAATCCACCGTGGGATTGCTATAGATCGAAAGGTTAAGCCCGGGCGAAAAGTCTTGCGACGAATCCCAGAACGAGTATAGGTCTGAACTTGGCCCGAGCACATTACCAAAAAGCAGGGATTCGTAACTGCGATTCACGATGTCGTTGTTCACAATATTATTCGATGAGTCAGGCAGGATGTTCACTTGCACGCCGATCGCCTGCCACGCGGTCTGCAAATACGATGCCGTGTTTGCGAGGAAGTCTATCTGCGGGACGGTCAGATTTACGACGAGCGGGATCGTTATGCCGCCGATTACCTTTGAGCGGAACGTGCTTGAACCGGTGAGGGTCCAGCCGTCGTCACTAAGAAGCGTCTCGGCGAATGCGGGGGAAGACGTGGCGGCGGGAACGGCGCTGTAGTATTGCGCGCCCTGCGGAACCGGGCCGAATTCTGGCGTGCCATTGCCGCCGAGTGTGGTGTTCACGAGCGCGTTTCGATCAACGGCGACGGAAAGCGCTTCGCGCACCGCCGGATCCTGCAGGCCGAGGTTCGTGCTCTGGTTGAAGAACACCGCATAGTACGCGGAGGTTGGCCAGGTGAAGACGTTGTATGGCCGCGCGATCTCCGTGATGTCCTCCGGTGACGCGTTACCGAACCCGTCGATCGTCCCGTTATTGAAACTTTGCACGAGCGTGTTCTCGTCGTTGAAAAAATCCAGCGTGAAATTATTTATAAGAGGATGCGGGCCGCTCGTGCCCTGCCACGCGGTCAGTTGATATGAAGAAATGAATCCCTCGCTATTCTTGTTGTATGAAGAAAATTCATACGAGCCACTGCCCACCGGCTTCAGATTATAATCCGAGAGATGCCAGTTGCCCGGCGGCGCGTCGGCAAAAAGGTGCTTCGGCAAAATATATAAATTTGCGAGCGTGTCGCCGAAGAATGCGTACGGACTCGAGAGCGTGAATTCCACTTCAAGCTCGCTCACACGGCTGACCGTCACGCCCTGCCAATTTTGGAAGAGCGGGGAATGTGCGTCGGGATCCTGTATGGATTGCACCGTGAAGACCACATCATCGCTCGTAAGCTGTTGCCCGTCCTGCCACGAAAGATTGTCTTTGAGCCGCACATCCCACGTCTTGAGGTCCGGCGAGGCGGTGATGCTTTGCGCGAGGTCGGGGAGATTGCTGTAGACCATCTTTACGAGGTCAAGGTCCGTTTGCGATGACGCGATCACCGGATTCACGTACTCCGGCTGGCCAAGGATGCCTTCAGCATATTGACCGCCCGCGGCGGGCACGGCCTCGGTGGCTTGTGAAATCACCATCCCGATGACGACCACAAAGCTCACGATCGTTCCCGCGAGGGCAAGGACGAACACGATGCGTTCTTTTTTGGTGAGCGCGGCAAAGATCTTTTTAAGCCACATTGATAAAATTTAATGCTATCTAGTGCGTCTGCGCGTAGAGCTGGTAAATGGCCAGCGCTACGAATGCCACGGAGAGCACGATCGTGGCGTAGAACACCAGCTTTTCCATTCCCCGCCGCGCCTGGTAGTATCCGCCGCCGTCTCCGCCCAAAAGCCCGGACATGCCGGAAGACCGCTCCTGCAAAAGGATGAGCGTGATGATGAGCGCGGAGAGAATAATTTGTATGATGGCGATGATCATAATGCGAGGTGAATGATGAAGTTGATGATGCTGATGATAAGGGTGGCCAGGAACAAGGCCGGAATGTTTTGTATAATAATACTTCCGTGGAGGAAGTCAATGTGATCGGCGATCAAGGGGAGTATCCAAAGGATGATCGCGTTCACGATGAGCACGCCGATGCCGAGGGTCAGGATAATGATAGGGCCGAGGACGAGCGTGAGGATCGGCTTCAAAAGGAAGTTGAGCACCGAGAGCACGAGTGCGATCGCGATGAGCGTCAGCCAATTGCCGCCGAGCACGAACCCGGGCACGAACGTATTCGCCGCCCAGAGCGCGAGCGCATTGCCGCCCACTATTATTACGAGCCGTGCGAACCAATGCATTGTTCTATTATAACATCCCTTCGCCCAAACTCTCATGCCTTAGTGTTTTTTCGGGCACGGTGTTCCGTTCCGCTGAACGGCCACCTCTTGCCTCGCCGCCTTCGCGGCTCCGGCTGTCCCTCAAAAACACTAAGGCATGAGGGGCTGGGGTCGGTAGTGGTTATAAAAAGAGTGTTTTAATTCGGATCCTGCCCGGCGCACCGCAAACAAAAAAGCCCGCATCTCTGCGGGCTCGTTTCTTACTCGTGTTCCTTCACTTCAATTGGTTGTGCTATCTTGTCGGGACGCAATCCTTCGTTGGTCAACTCAAGAAACAGATTGTCGATTTTCTGACTCACTGCGATGAGTTGTGCCTGGTCGTATTTTTTTGAGGTGACGTTTCCTTTTACAACTCCAAGCTCTTGGATCGCTCCATCCAGGCTTTGTGCCAATTGTGCTTCGAGATATTCGTTATTCTCGGGCGGCTTCTCCATTCTCATTGGTTTTTCTTTGGGTAACGACCTTTTCCATTTATATCAATCCTTCGATTAGGCTCCGGCCGGTCATTTCGTCGGGCTTTTGGATGCCCATCACTTCGAGGATGGTGGGCGCGACGTCGGCGAGGGAGCCGAGCGTTTCGAGGTCGAGACGGTCGCTGTTCACGAATTTTTTTCCCTTGTATTGCTGGACGACGAGATAGAACGGCACGGGGCTTGCGTCGTGGCCGCTTTCCGGCTCGCCGGTCTTTTCGTCGATCATCTTTTCTATATTCCCGTGGTCGGAGGTGATGAAGAGGTTCGCGTCGGTGCTTTCCGCGGCCTTGATCACGCGCGCAATTTGGTGGTCGATCACTTTGATCGCCTCAAGCGCGGCGGCGTAGTTGGCGGTGTGCGCGATCGTGTCGGGGTTTGCGTAGTTCACGAGAATAAAATCAAAGCCGTGGTCGGTCATCGCTTCCACGAGGCGGTCGGTGATCGCTTCGGCCATCATCTGCGGATGCTCTTCGGGATGCGGGCTCGAATATGACGGAATGAGCGTGCGATATTCGCCGGGGAACGGCGGCTCGCGCAGTCCGTTGAAGAAATACGTGACGTGTGCGTACTTGTATGTTTCGGCAAGGCGCAATTGCGTGAGGCCGCCGTCACTCAACACTTTTCCGATGGGCTCCTGCACGTTGTCCGCGGGGAACGCGACGGGCACATCGAACTCGTCATCGTAGTGCGTCATCGTCGCAACGTAGAGATCATTGAAGTGCACCGTCATGAATTCTTTGAAATCTTTTTTGATGAACGCCGAGGCGATCTGGCGGATGCTGTCCTCGCGGTAATTAAAGAAGACGAGCGAGTCGCCGTCCTGGATCTTTTTGTCTTCGCTGAAGCGGATCGCGGGAAGATATTCTTCGGTGGTGCCCTGCTTGTACGTGGCCTCGATGATCTCGGTGGGATCGGTCACGAGCGGGCCTGTCTGGCCGGTCATCGCTTGATACGCGGTCTCCGTCAGCCGCCAGTTGCCATTGCGTTCCATGCCGTAGTACCGGCCGATGAGGCTCGCCATATACTGCGCGGGGATCTCTTTCAAAAATTCTTGGACGGTGTGCGGTTCGGTGTCTTTTGCGTCGGCGAACAGATGGAGATTTATTTTGGTGACGCCTTCATCCTCCGCCATTTTGATCAGCGCCTTCAGGTGGTCGATCGAGGCGTGCACGTTTCCTTTGGTGAGCAATCCGGCAAAGTTGATGGCGGAATTATTTTTTTTTGCATGCTCGCATGCGGCCTTCAGCACGGCGTTATCAAAGAACGTGCCGTCCTGGATGGCCATCATGATCTTTGGGAAATATTGATAGAGCACTTTTCCGGCGCCGAGCGTCAAGTGGCCCACCTCGCTGTTGCCGATCTCGCCCCACGGGAGTCCGACCGCGATGCCGGACGCTTGCAGGCTCGTCGTTGGATAGTTCGCCTGGAGCCAATCGAACGTCGGTGGCTGGGCGATGAAGAGAGGATTTGTCTCGTCCTTTCTGCCGATGCCCCATCCGTCAAGCACGACCAATACGGTTACTTTCTTTGCCATGGCTTTATTTTAAATGAAATTTGGGGATTCTCATAGCGCAGGCTTTGCATTCTCTCGGGCACGGTGTTCCGTTCTGCTGAACGGCCACCTCTTGCCTCGCCGCCTTCGCGGCTCCGGCTGTCCCTCGAGAATGCAAAGCCTGCGCTATGAGAATCCCCCAGGGGTGTATGAAAAATAATGGGATTACAGAAGAAGTTATTTATAGGTTCGAATCCTGCCTGGCGCACCGCAGACAAAAAAAGACATCGAAGATGTCTTTTTTTGTCTGTCTCTGTTGTTGGGCAGGATAAGAACCCTTTAGGGTTCGGGAATTGGCAGCGAGGCGAAAATGAAAACTGCGCAAACGGCAAAGTTTGTTTTCATTTTCGACGAGCGAACCAATTCCGCGCGTTCTTACGCGCCATCCTGCCTGGCGCACACGTGATATAATAAGTTAAATATGAGAATAAGAAATCAAGGCATTGTCCAACTTGGGGATTTGGCGCTAGATTCTTTTCATAATTTTTATTATGACAATTCCGGGAGGACGTGGGCAAATACTTTCTATTTCGGGATCAAAACCCTAAAGTTTCCACTCGACCTGTGGATATATCAGGAACTCATTTTTAGAATCAAACCTGATGTGATTGTGGAAACAGGAACGTATAAAGGTGGCTCGGCACTCTACCTTGCCCATCTTTGTGATGCGATAGGGAACGGACGCGTTATTACAATCGACAAATTGGCTTCTTCAAAGACCATCGCCCGACGCGCACTATCGCATCCGAGAATTAAATTTATCCGTGGTTCCTCCGTTTCACCGAATATTATCAAACGTGTTAAAAAACTAATTCAGCCGAAAGATACGGTAATGGTCATCCTCGATTCGGACCATAGTAAAAAACACGTTTTGGCCGAACTTCAGGCATATGGGAAATTGGTTACCAAGGGGAGTTATATGATCCTGGAAGATACAAATATCAATGGGCATCCTGTGTTTCCGGATTTTGGTCCCGGACCGATGGAGGCACTGGAAATATTCAAAAGGCGGAATAATAAATTTATCAGCGATGCGGCGGCTGAAAAATTCTTTATCACCTTTAATCCCCGCGGATATCTTCGGCGAAAATAGAATTTAGGGTAAAATAGGTTCGAACCTGGTCCGATACCCCGCACGAGTTCGCGAGAAAACAAAAGACCCGTTGCCGGGTCTCTTTTGTTTGGGCGTAGCGGGCTGTAAACCCCCTTACCTCCACCAGCCCCTGATGGAAATATATCAAGGACTCTTTTATCGTATTCTAAAATAATAACGCGTCAAATTTTATTTAATGAATTTTTAATAACCCGCACGGGCGGTGGAGGCAGGGGGAGTCGAACCCCGCCAGAGTCGGATAGGAGCCGACTCTGATAACCGTATTGTCCCCACCGCGATGCGATCATTACATAAACCCGATTAAAACTATCTAAAGCCATTGATGCCGTTTAGCGGCCACGGCATACCTTGACCCCACGCCCTGTTTCGCGGTACGATAAGAGCAATTAAAGAGTCATTAAATCATGAAATTTTCGGGAAATACTAACTATTATGTCAATAATCACTATAGCCCTGACGGGACTGGTATTTTTGGTGGTGGGAGCTGCAGCGGGGTATTTTATACGCAAGGCATCGGGGGCCAATAAGCTCGCCGAGGCGGAGACGAAAGCAAAAGAAATAATTTTGGAGGCAAAAGAGAAATCCGCCTCGATTTTGCTTGAACTGAAGAACGAAGAAAAGGATCGCCGCAAAGAAATCGATGCGCTTGAGGCGCGCGTTTTGCATCGTGAGGAGACACTCGACAAAAAACTGACCGACCTTTCTGCGGAAGAAGGGAAGCTTCGCGCGCGCGAAGATAAGGCCAAGGAAAAAGAAGAAGTGGTTGCAAAGAAAGAGATGGAGATAGACACGCGCCTCGAGAAGATCGGCGCGCTTTCCGTTGCGGAGGCAAAAGAAGAGATCATGCGCCGCGCTAAGGAAGACCGTTCACAGGATCTTGCGCATGCAATCCAGAAGATCGATCGTGAGAACCGCGAGGAAGTGGAGAAGCGTGCGGCAGATATCATCACGGTTGCGCTCCAGCGCTATGCACGCTCGCACGTGGCGGAAATGACGACGACGATTTTCCACTTGGATGACGAGGAACTGAAGGGCAAGATCATCGGCCGCGAAGGGCGCAACATTCGCGCGCTCGAACGTGCCACGGGCGTGGAGTTCATCATCGACGAAGCGCCGGACGCGATCATCATCTCATCGTTCGATCCGTTCCGCCGCGAGGTGGCGCGGCTTCGCGCTTGAAAAGCTGGTAAAAGACGGCCGCATCCAGCCGGCAAAGATCGAAGAGAGCGTGGAGGCGGCAAAGACCGAGCTCGCGAAGCGCACTCAGGAGATCGGCGAGAACGCCGCGCAGGATCTCGGCGTGTTCGATCTTCCAAAAGAGCTTTTGCAGTTGATCGGCCGGCTTCACTTCCGCACGAGCTACGGCCAGAACGTGCTCGTACACTCCGTCGAGATGGCATACATCGCGGAAATGATGGCGCGCGAGCTTGGTTTGAATGCCGAGGTGGCCAAGAAGGGGGCACTGCTCCACGACATCGGCAAAGCGATCGACCACGAAGTTGAAGGAACGCACGTGGAGCTTGGCATGAAGCTGCTCCGCAAATACAACATCGACGAGCGCGTTGTGGAGGCGATGCAATCGCATCATGACGATTATCCGTACGCACGGCCGGAGGCGTATGTAGTGACGGCGGCGGACGTGCTTGTCTGCGGCACGCCCCGGCGCGCGCCGCGGCACGCTTGAGAATTATGTAAAGCGCCTTGCCGACCTTGAAAAGATCGCGGGCGAGTTCGCCGGCGTAAAGAGCGCGTACGCGATCGCCGCAGGCCGCGAACTGCGCGTCTTCGTCATCCCGGAAAAGGTGGATGACTTCCGCGCCCTCGAGCTTGCGCGGGAGATTGCAAATAAGATACAATCGGAGCTAAAGTATCCTGGTGAGATCAAAGTGAACGTGATCCGGGAGATGCGGGCCGTGGAATACGCCCGCTAGCGAATATGATATAATTATTCAACATGATAACCGACACGATTTTTAATCACCCGGTGACCGCCGCCGTTATCGCGGGACTGCTGCTCTTGGGGATCATCGGCAAACTGATGAGGTTCTCGTTCGAACGGATCGCAAAGTGGTATCTCTATGTGGCCGTTTTCTCCGTGGTGATCGTGATGAACTCGATATTCTTCCCGTTCATCGGAGGAAAAGATTTTTTCTTTAGATTCGTCGTCGAGCTTGCGCTTGCGTGCATGGTACTCTGGTGGGCGTTCGAGGCAAAGTCCGGTGATGCAAAAAAGCGCATCGCGGTGCTCTTTAAGAAGCCCCTTGTCATTACCGTCACCGCATTCGCCGCCATCTTCGAACTTGCGTGCCTCTTTGCCTACGATATGCATGCGGCATTCTGGTCAAACTACGAGCGCGGCGAAGGCGGTTTTCAGATGTTGCACTATTACTTGTTCTTCCTGCTCTTGGTGTTGATCTTTACCGACGAAAAGGAGTGGAAAAACCTTTTCAAATTCTCTCTTATTGCCGGCGGCCTCATGATCTTGTACGGCATTGCCGGGAACTATTCCATTTCAGGCTTTATCGGCGCTTACGCGGGCACTACTCCGCCCGCCGGATGGTGGCATGTGCTCGTCGATAACCGGTTCGAAGGCTCTCTTGGTAACTCCGCCTATGTGGATGCGTACCTTCTGTTCTCAATGTTCTATATCGGCTATCTGTGGACGTCTGCGAGGATCGCCGGCACACTCAAACGATCGGGAGTGTGGCTGTATTCGATCCTGCTCGCAGTTGCACTCTTTTTCTTTGTGATAGGGCAGACCCGTGGCGCATTTCTTGGGTTAGTGGCGGGGATCTTGGCGGCGGTCGTGTATATGGTTTTTGCGAGCAGGGGCACGGCGCGCAAATGGGGCCTCGCGGCGCTTTGTTTACTCCTCATCCTCGGCGCCGGTGTCTATGCCGTGAGGAATACGAAGTTTGTGCAGAGCTTCCCCGAAGGAAGGTTGTTGCAACTCAGCCTTTCGGATGCTACCGCCCAATCGCGTCTTTGGGTCTGGGGTGAAGCATGGCAGGGATTCCTCGAGCGGCCGGTGCTGGGCTGGGGGCCAGAGAACTTCACCGCGGTCTTTGATAAGTTTTTCAATCCTAAGTTCTATACTCCCGGACAAAATAATGAGACCTGGTTCGACCGTGCTCATAGCATCTACTTTGATTATCTCTCGGAAACCGGCATCCTTGGGCTGATTGCTTACCTCGCGATCTTCGTGGCGCTCTTCTGGGGGCTCGCAAAAAGAATTCGCAAAGATAAAGCTGAAGGAGGCCATCGGATGGCGCTCAAGCTCCAGCATAGTTTGTTCATAGCCATTCCCATCGCGTATCTTGTGCAAGGCGTTGCTATTTTCGACGTGTTCCCGATGTACATATGTACGTTCACGATGTTCGCATTCGTTGCGTATTATGTTTCCGCGAAAGGTCTCACGTATACCCCACACCACGAACATGGAGGATAGGACATACCAAAAAGTCATAGCGATCATCATCGTGGCGGCCATCTTCGGCGTTGCGATATATGGTTCGTACATGCCGATGCGCAAGGCGCAGATGTTCATCGCGACGCTTCAGGGACTTCAGACGCAGGCGGGTGCGGCGACGTCGCTACAAGATCTGGAGAACAAGCTTTCGGTTCCTCTCAACTATCCGTCGCCGATCGGCCAGGAGGAGCTGGTGCGCAACATGGCGAACAGCGTTCTCTCGTTCATACAGCAGGGAGGTAATGCGAGTTCGACCGCGGCACTCATCACGTACCTGAACGGCTATTACGATCCGATCCTTGCCCGGAACAAGGGTATGAGCTTCGGACAGGATCTTTATCTCGAAGGCGCCATCAATGAGATCGCGTATGCGGGAACCGGCGATGAGACCTATCTCGCCGCCGCGCAACATTGGTATGCCGAAGCGGTGCAACTCGGACCGAACCGCCCGCAGGGATTGTACGGCCTCTTTGATGTCTACCGCGCCGCAGGCGACGCGACGGATACGATCGCCGTCGGCACCAAGATCCTCACGAACTGGCCGACCGATACGCAGATCCAGCAGGCGATGTTGCAATTCTTGGGAGCGGCATCTTCGACGGCGCGAACCACCGCAGGGCACTAGAATTTTCCGCACCGTCGGCTTATACTATCTCGCATGAAAATATTAGTGACTGGCGGCGCCGGTTTCATAGGCCTCGCCCTCGCGCGACGCATACTCGAAAGCGATCCAACGGCGGAGATCGTCCTTGTTGATAATTTTGCCCGGGGCAAAGATGACAATGATCTTAAACAATTGACCGCCGATCCGCGAGTTACTGTTCTTACGCTCGACCTTACCGATCCCGCGAGCTATCAGAAATTGGGCAATGGATACGATCATGTGCACCATCTCGCCGCAGTCAATGGGACGGATCTTTTTTATAAGATACCCCACGAAGTGATGCGCGTTAATATGCTCACCCTTATATACATGCTTGAGTGGTTCAGAAAATATAACGCCGGGGGAAAGTTTTTATTTACCTCATCGAATGAGGCGTATGCGGGTGCGCTCGAAGCGTTCGGCACCCTGCCCATCCCTACCCCCGAAGACGTTCCCCTCGTCATTGCCGATCCGTACAATCCGCGGTGGACCTATGCGACGACAAAACTTGCCGGTGAGTTGTTCGTCATTTGGTATGCGGAGATGTATAAATTCCGTGCAGTGATCGTGCGTCCGCATAATTTTTACGGGCCGCGTGCGGGATACAACCACGTTATCCCGCAGTTCTCGCTCCGCATCCGTGGCAAGACAGACCCATTCTCGATCTTCGGCGCCGATGAAACGCGCTCATTTTGTTATATCGATGATGCCGTGGAAGCGATGCAGATGCTTATGCATTCTGAGAAGACGGATCGGTGGCCGATCGAAACGGTGCATATCGGTAGCGGAGAAGAGATCGCCATGCGCGATCTCGCGGACATCATGTTCTCTATTTCCGAGTGGCGTCCGGAAAAGATCGAAATGAAAGACGGTGCGGAGGGAAGCGTCAAACAACGCAGGCCTCACATAGGGAAGATCGAAAAGCTTATCGGTTGGAGGCCCAAGACATCCCTTAAGGACGGATTGCGGAAGACGATGGAATGGTATGGAAGGAATCCATCCCCCGACGCTTCATAGCTTGAACGCCTCGGCGATCTCGATGGCTCGAACGCCATCAAGGGCGGTCGCATTCATGTTTTTAGAAGATGGATCATAGTAGGCATCGAACACGGCGGTATAGAGATTGACCACGGGAAATTTCTTTTTCACTATTTTTTTTGAGGATAGATAGGTCATCACATTTTCTTTTTCAAATATATCAAGCGAGATATTCCCGTTCTGGCCATAGATAACAATGCGATTCTGCGCCGCGGGGATCTGCTTGCTGGTCGCGATGACCGCGGGTGCGCCGCTCGCGAGCGTGAGGATCCCGATCGCCGTTCTGTCCACGGTGCGTCGCGTCGCGTCGGTGTAGGCACGCACCCCGGCCACTTCTTCGCCGGTCAAAAAGCGGAGCAGGTCGAAAAGGTGCACGCCGCGTGCCACGAGCGCCCCGCCTCCCGCCTGTTTTATATTTTCGCGCCATCGCATATGGGGCGGCAGGGGTGATAATTTTTCTTCCCCAAAAGATCCGATTGACCAGGCCATTTCTATGTAGCGGATCTTCCCCAACGCGTTGCGGGCGATGAGCGCACGCGCGTATTGTACTGCCGGATTCTGGCGCAACTGAAAGTCGACGAGGCATTTTTTCCGACGTCGCTTCGATTCCCGCAGGATCGACATACCGTCGCGGAGCGTGAGGGCAAGCGGTTTTTCACAAAGCACATCTTTGCCTGCGCGGAGGGCGCGAATGGCGTCCGCCGCATGCATATCGTTTTGCGTTGCGATGCAGACCGCATCGATCCCCGGATCGGCGAGGGCCTCGGCAAGCGAGCTATAGTAGTGGGGCACGCCAAATTCCTCCGCAAATTTTTTTGCGCGTTCGTCATTTTTTCCCACGACTGCGATGAGCGATGCGTGCTTGGATGCTTTGATGGCTTGGGCAAGCCGCCGTCCATGGGTTCCGAGCCCCACGAGCGCCCACGATGTTTTGCGGCGGGACTTTATCATACTGTTAAGAAACGATCCTCGGCTTTGGGAGCGGAAGGATGAACTTCCCCTTATATCCGGAACCCTTCGTTATTTTTATAAGCTCCTTGCCGATGTGCCATGAGAGCACCAGCACATATTCCGGTTGATCTTTGAGGAGTGTTAATTCATCGACGACCGGAACGTGCGTGCCCGGCGTATAAAGGCCGATTTTCGGCGATCCTTTTTTTTCGCAATTATAAGAGAGAATCGTACTATCGATATGCGAGAAGCTGAGGAGCGTGTTCGAGCGGGCAGAACTCGTGAGTCCTGCGATGCGCGCGCCTTTCTTTTTGCATTGCAGAAGAAGGCTCAGCAATTCGTTCTTTGCGGCATACACTTTTTGCGCAAACTTGAGGAGCGTCTTTTTGTTATAGATCCCAGCCTTCTCTTCTGCCGCAAGGAGTTTTTTTGCTCTCGCGCTCATGGGATGTTTTCCTTTTTTTGCAAAAACGCGGATGGAGCCCCCGGCGGCCTGTATGCGCTCCGCGTCGACGAGCGAAAGCCCGTGCATCCGGAACATATAGGCGAGGGGCTTCAATGCATAGAAGCGCAGATGCTCGTGATAGATGGTATCGAACTCCAACTTCTCGACGATGTCCATGAGGTATTGGGATTCGGAAATAAATACGCCGCCCTTGTCGAGGAGCCGCGCGATGTTCTTTGCAAGCGCTGGCGCGTCGTTGATATGCGCGAAGACGTTCGTGGCCGTCACGATCTTTGCGTGCCCATATTTTTTAATGATGGCATCGACGGTCTTTGCACCAAAAAATTCCTGGAGCGTCTTTATGCCATTCTTATTCGCGACCTTCGCCGCATCCGTCGGTTCTACGCCAAGCACCGCCATACCTTTTTCTTTGAATCCTTTAAGGAGCGTGCCATCGTTCGATCCAATATCGACGATGAGGTCGCCTTTCTTCCAGGGATGAGAGACGCGCAATTCATCCGCGAGCGCGCGGAAGTTACGGATGAGCATATTGGTGAGGCCGGTCCGGTAAGGATAACTTTTTGGGAACACCTTCTGTGGCTCCACGATATAGTTCAGCTGGGAGAGTCCGCAGTTCTTGCAATAGGTGAGCGCGAGGGGATAGGTCGCCTCCGGCTCGCGGAGCGCTGTGGGCGAAAGATATTCCTGTACGATCGGTTGATTCCCGAGCGAAAGAATTTCCTCGAGGGCGGCGTGTCCGCAGATCTGGCAAGACTCCACAAAACCGACCGAGTTCTTTGTCATAAGGGAAAGTATAGCACTTTTTAACCTTCGCTCAATAAGTAAAAAAAAGACGCGGTGAGGGGTACTCACCGCGCTTGGTTTGATGTCCTGCGCTGTCTAGGCCGTCGACAATGTCTCTGCCGGTTCTGCGATCATCTCGTAGTACGAGCCGAGCGCCTTGCGCAGATCGTCTTCGACATCGTTCTCGCGGCCGAGGTGGTGAACGATGTCTGCGGCGAACTGCCGGATGAACATCACGTAGAATCGCATCGAGTCGATCGATACCAGGCCGCGCGCCTCCTCCGAGGGTAGCATGCCGTACCATTCGAGCTGGCGGAAGAAGTCGGTGTAGATAGACTTCAGTTTGTCTTCCGCCGTCGAACCGTAGTTGAAAGGGTTGCCGCGGTCGTACATCACGAGCCGGCTCCCTTGGAATGCTGCGGCGACGAGAACACCGAGCGTAGGAGTCGCGATGCGGTCGACCTTGTCCGCGATCCGAAGCGCCGTGAGCAGATGGCTGTCGCCCGGTTCATCGGCGAACTTCGGGTGAAGCTTGACGACTTCTTCGATGTCCTTTTTGGCCGCTTCGTCGAACGGGCTCTCTTCCAGAAGCGCAAAAAGCTTGTTGTATGCTTCCGTCTTCGTCCTGAACGCCCGGTCGATATTGTGCAGCCAGCACGCCGCGGTGTACTGGTCCATGTCGAATTGCAGAGGCCCTTGTTCCGGGAGCCCCTGAATGCCGAGGATCTTCGGTCCCCACTTTGCCATGCGGTCGCAGTGGTCCACATCGTGTCCCGCCGTAACGTTGGGGGGTGTATACAGCTGTTTGAGCTCTCCAGAGAGCCACGTGAGATACATCATCAATGAAATCTCCCATTCCGCGTTCGAGCAGATTGTTATCCCGACGCTGTGATATACAATAGCATATAAAATATGATGTGTCAATTTTGCCTCATGCAACGGGAAATGCAGATTGACTCTGCGCCGTAGAGAAGATTACACTTACCCTATATGAAAGTAGGGATCATCGGTGTCGGCGTCGTGGGGGGAGCCGTTCGCCATGGCATGAAAAAGATCGGCAACGAGGTGAGCGTTTACGATATAAAAATTCCCGGCACATCGATACAGAACGTCCTGGATTCGGAAGTCTGTTTTATCTGCGTTCCGACAAAAACGGACGACAACGGCGAGAACGACACTTCGGTCGTGGATGAAACGATCGCCGCGCTTTCGAAAAGCGGTTATCGCGGCGTCGCGACGATCAAGTCGACCGTCGTCCCGGGAACGACGGACCGATTGGCGGAGCAATATAAAACGATAAGGCTTGCGTTCTCTCCGGAATTTTTGCGCGAGCGATATGCGGAGGTTGATTTCGTAGAGAATATGGATGTGTGTCCGATCGGTGCCTATAGTGATGAGGATTTTGAGCTCATCAAAAAGGCCCATGGCAATATCCCTCAGCGGACGGTCAAGCTGGCCCCAAAAGAGGCCGAGTTCGTCAAATATTTTTCAAATGTTTTTAACGCGCTCCGCATCGTGTTCGCCAATGAATTTTTTGACGTCTGCATGGCGGCGGGGGTGCGATACCAGAACGTGAAAGATTGCGCGGTGCTCCGGAAGAATATTCCCGATGCATATCTGGAATGCAATGATATGTTGCGCGGATTTGGCGGTGTGTGTCTGCCGAAGGACACTCAGGCGTTCGCGACGTATGCTAAGAAGCTCGGGCTCGATCTGAAATTATTCGATCTCGTCGTCGCTGAAAATAAGAAATATCCCAAGACCGTCTTTGATGGAATGCGCGGAGAAAATCCCGGCGGTGATGCACATTAGATGCCACAGAAAATAGGAATTTTTGATCCTGGTTTCAGCACGACAGGCCATTTCATTCCCTTCGACCGTTATATCGCCCAGCTGATCGGAGATGAATACGAGCTGGTCTTTTTGGATTTTGGCGATCGCATGCGGTCCGCGTATGAGAATAAGATCAGCCTCAAGTACGAGCCGAGTTTTGTGACCATCGCCGACGTTCCCGTGTATCCCGGCAGGCTTACGCTCAGGTCATTCTTTTTGATTTCATGGTGGCGCAAGCGGTGGAATGACTTCCGGTGGTGTGCCAGGGCGTTCCATAATATAGAGAAGCTCGATCTGGATCTCGTCATCATCACTTCGCAAAGCACGCCATTCATCTTCCTCCAAAGACCCCGGTTTCCGTATTGCATCGTCATCCAACACCCGATGTTGATCAAGAGCAGGGAGCGGCTGAAGGGAGTAAGCCTGATCTTTGCCCCGATCTACGATTTCTTCATACGCCATTATTTTTCATTCCTCGGGCGCGCAAAAGTTGTCTTCACGACGAATGATCCCACGATGCCGTCGCCATTCCCCGGCGCCGTGTGGCTCCCCACCAACCTGGACCTGCGCGAGTTCACCCCTATCAAGACTGTTTCAAAAAGGAAATTCATGACGATCGGGGTCGTCTCCGACGCCAAGAATCACACCTTTGCGCTGGACGCTTTTGAAAAGTTTCGGTTGCCGTTCTCATATCTGATCGCCGGGATGCCGACCGACGCGGTCGGAGAAAAAGTAAAGGAAAGGGTTCTGCACTTCCCGAACGCGAACGTGACGGGAATGTTCAAGAATATTCCTGCGGATGAATACGAATCGCTGATCCGTGAGAGCGATTATCTGATCCTTCCCTACGACTTCAAGATGGAAGCGCGCGGTGCTTCTCAGGTGCTCTATGACGCGTTCCGGAATCATACGCCCATCGTCGCACCGGACTTCGAGCCGTTCAGAAATTATGTCGAGCGGTATGGGATCGGAGTCCTCTATAAAGAAGGGGATGCGGATTCGTTCAAACATGTTTTGGAAAAAGCAGCGAACGTTTCAAAAGATCATTTTTCCGATAACTTCCGGCATCTCTATGCGGATTTTTCATTCGACAAGATCAAAGAAGATTTTTCGGCGCGCATCCGTTCCTGCTTGTGAAAACCCCAGATTGTTGGTTTAATGGGTGAATGGTACCGGAACTTGGAACGACGTCGCACACCGCTCCGCACGTGAACGATATGATCATCGCGGGCGTGGACCGCGAACTGGGCGCAATGCCATCGGGAAAGGAAGTGAAAATCCTCGACCTCGGCGCCGGAGAAGGATATATCACCTATCAACTGCTCCGCGCGCTCGACCGGCGCGGCATGAAGGGTGAGATCGTCGCCATCGATATTGATTACGAAAAATTTGAGCCGAAACTGCCGGGGGTCACGTTCAAAACGCAAAACCTCGACGGCGATTTCCATTTTGGGACGTTCGACTTCGTGATCGCCGCCGACGTCATTGAGCATTTGCGGAGTCCGTATGGTTTTTTAAAGCATTGTTTCGAGAACCTTGCTCCCCACGGGGTCATATACGTATCGACGCCCAACGTCACGAGCATTTCTTCGCTCATGAAGACGTTAATCACCGGCATTCCGTCTTACTTTGATATGAACATAAAAAATGAACACATCAGCCCGTCGCCGAAATGGATGATAGAGCTTTTAACGAACAAGATCTGCCTGGAGTTGGGAAGGGAAGCGCACATCAAGACGGTCTATAACAGAAATATACTTACCACGGGCTTGTGGTATCACGGGCGCCGGCTGGTCCTCGAGATCCCCGTCAAACCGAACCGGTTCTTTGGCGAGACGGGCATCTATAAAATAACGTCTACGCAGTAACGTCTGCGGCGCACATTTTTATGAAGATACTCTCCTTCATGAATCCGGTCAGCTTTGGCGGCGGGGAGCGGCTGATGCTCGATTTTGGTGATTATTTTACATCTCAGCATATCGATTTTTTGGTGGTCAATCTTAACCGATCGGCTCCGTTCGAGGAAAAACTTGCCGCGCACGGGCTCCGGTCCGTGAATATCGGGAATGTTCAGTTCAGACAGACGCCGCGAAAATCGGAATACGTGATGTTGTTTTTTAAGCTGATAGGACGAATTCCCGCGATCCGAAGGACGATTGCGCGCGAGGCACCGGACCATGTTCTTGCAAACGGCTTTCCGACGATCGTTCTCGTCGCCACCGCACTCGCATTCTTTGGGAAGAAACCCAAAATGATATATGTGCATCACTTTATGAAGGCAAAAGAGAATCCGCTGGTCGCCGCCGTCTACGCATTTTTTCTCAACCGCTACGATACGATCGTTGCCGTATCGTCACGCACACGGGACACGCTCGTTGAACAGTTTCCCGGACTTCGATCGAAGATAACATTCGTTTCGAACGGCATAGAGTGCCGGAGGTTCGCGGTCGCGGAGGATAAGGCAACGCTCAGAAAAAAACTTGGCTTGCCGGATGGCATTATCGCCATGTGCGTCGGGCGCCTGACGGCGTTTAAAAATCAGAGACTCCTCATTGATATTGCAAAGTCCGTGGGACGAAAGGATTTTTATACGGTCATCGTGGGAGATGGCGATGAACATGAGAGTCTGTCGCGCGAGATCAAAGAGCGCGGCCTCGGCGATCGCGTCCGGCTTTTGGGAAGTATCGACTCGGAAACATTGCCGCTCTATCTGCACGCCGCCGATCTCTTTCCGTATCCATCGCTCAAAGAAGGATTCGGTATCGTCATCGCCGAAGCGATGGCCGCGGGACTGCCCACCGTTATTTTGGAAAACATTTATATCCCAGAGTTCGGCGATGCCGTGATGGTCGCAAAGGACGAGGCGGAGTTTGGCCGGATGACGAAACAGCTCGTGGACGACGATCGTTTGCGCCAATCGCTCGGCAAAAAAGCGCGCGCATATGCCGCGGAACATCTGGATATATCAGTGACGGGAAAAAAGTTTTTAGAGACCATACGATAGGCCGATGAAAGACACGCTCAAATTTCTTGCCAAAAATATCGTCCCGCTGGCCGGCGGTGTTCTGCTTTTCTTCTTTGGCACGCGGACCAAGCCGCCGGGCCGCGAGAAAAGAATCCTCATCATGTTCGGCGGTGGAATAGGGGACGTCGTAAAGCGCAGTCTTATCTGCGAATACGTAAAGGATTATCTGGCTGGATACGAAGTGACGTACCTTATGCCCTACGACCTTACACTCCCGCACGCCACGAGCACAATCCATTTCCATTATAAAAAAGTGAAGGTGAGCCCGTGGGCATATTTTTCGCTTGCGAACCGTCTCCGGAAGATCGGATTCTCGCGCGTCGTCGTGCTTCTTCCCGCATGGGAAGGATTTTACGCCTCGCTCGGCGCCGCCGTGGCGCCCGACGTGCTCTATAGATACGCGGAGGTTGAGCCGAGGGAGACGGTGGGCGCCGTGTCGTCATTCATCAAACGTTTCCGCGCCCGTCGCCTGAATGTCCACGATGTCGACCTCATCTCGTTCTACGATCCGCGGTGGAAGGAAAAATATTATCCGAGCGATTCTTATCGGATGGCATATTTTTTCTCAGAGGTGGTCTGCGATATGGAGCCGGCACGCCGTCGCGATCGTGATGAAAAGGGATTGCTCCGCGCGCCAGATCTGCGTACAGAGATCGTCCTATCGGCATCAACCGCGCGGTTTGGGGATCTTGGCGCTTACGCGGCGGTGGGTTTGGGGAGTAGCTATGCGGGGAAAAATTGGCCGCCGGAAAAGTTTGGCGCGGTCGCCGCGTTTTTGGCGAGTAAGAATCTAAACATAGTCCTGGTTGGCGCCGAGGAAAGCATACCGCTTATCCCGGCGTTTAAAAAAACCTACACCGGTCCGTTTATTGACTTGGTCAATAATAGGACGAATCTCCAAGAGCTGTGCGCTGTTCTGAACGGCGCCGCAATCGTTGTTGGCAATGATACTTCGGTTATTCACATCGGTGTCGCCTGCCGCCGACCTACGGTATGCGTGTGCTACGGCAAGCAGATCGGCGCCGATTCGTGCTACGGATATGAAGGCATGAATGATTGGATATTCGGAGACGACTTTAAGGGTATTGATCCGCGCACGGTCATCGAGAAAATTGAAAAAGTATTTTCATTTACCCACAGCCCAGAAAAAATGCGCCATATAAAGTTTGCGCCGTCGTTCTTTGACAATGATTATCCGTCCCTGCTTTGAAAAAGTTATCCCCAACGCCATATTTGATGAAATTGCTAGAATGAAAGCAATCTAATAAGGCAACGATTTCTATTTGATCGCACAGCCCCATACCTGCTTATTTTTTCCGTCGCTGAGAACGTATCTTCCACGCAGAGTATTGTTTCTACGCCCCCAGACAATATTTCTCTGGTGCCTACTTTACCTGCAAAGTCACAATCAGTTTTTGCTTTTCCAATCGTTTCTTCTCCAACCATTAGTACGCCCACTCTCGATTTAATTACGCGAAGCGATACTTCAACTCCTACTCTATCCTCAACGTCAACATTATTCCCTAACGGAAGAGGAGACTTTTCAGCGGGCATCGGAGACGTTAAGGGGGAGCTAAGGCATGGGTGTCATATTGCACTACGACTTCCAGTACATCAGCTCATATGCCGGTTCGACGCAGATGGAGATGGAGGCGAGTTCTAGTGATCGGGCTACGTGCGATGGGTAACTCCGCCGGAGATATGGGGAATTATATTCTTAGCACCATAGATAGTTATTGGAATGAGAGCAGTGCAGTCTTTTACCCCTTATACGACTTCACCTCCACGATGTCCGAACCCGATGCCAGATTAATTTGGCGCTTAAGCTCCGCGCGCCGGTCGTTTTCGCGATAGACGCTCCGCGCCAGGCGGATGAATTCCTCGCCGAAGTTTTGGTGCGATTCTTCCACGCGGATCGCATCCTCGATCTCCCAGAGCTGGAGATTCACCTTTTTCAACGAATCATAGAGCGCGGCGTCGATAGGGAACTGTTTGGCGGTCTTTTTGAGCAACGAAAGTTCTGTGCACACGTGGGCGAGCTTGGCCTCATCCGTGATCCGCTCGGATTTTATTTCAAGGATGGATAGCTTGTCGTACAGTTCGCCGAGGCCGGCGGGAATGGAGATCTGCATGATGGTGGTGTTGTGCCACGGATGGCGGAATATGCTAAAATATACCATATTGCGAAGGTACTATGGAAACAACGAATCAGGTGACGAAGCGCCGCTGGCGTGACACGCCCACTGGAGAGGCTATAAAGAACGCGCCTCCGGTGCGTGCGATTACCACCGCAGTGCGGATGACATTCTATTATTCCGCAAAATTATTTCGGCGGCCGTTCATGCCGCGATTCGAATCTGGTGGAAAGACGTACGAATATTTTTATTCGCCGCTTAACTTTACCTACCGCAACGAGCGGATCATAGAGGTTGCCATCGCGGGGGAGGCGTTCAAGCGATACCCTCCGGACCAGGTGCTTGAGATCGGCGATGTGCTCGCGCAGTACTATCATGTGCCGCACGATGTGGTGGATAAATATGATGTCCATCCGCCCATCATGAACGATGACGTGGAGACCTTCGATACGTCGAAGCGATATGCGCTCATCGTGAGCGTATCCACGCTCGAGCATGCGGGCTGGGATGCGCCGGAGGTTCGCGACGCGGAGAAGATCCCGCGATCGATCGAAAATCTCAAGCGCCTTCTTTCGCCCGGTGGCGAACTGCTTGTGACCATGCCGCTCGGCGTCAATGCCTTCCTCGACGAATATTTCGAGAAGCATACACTGCCGCTCGATGGGTTATTTATGAAGCGTATCTCGTACACCAACCGATGGAAAGAAGTTTCATATGACGAAGCGCGCGGCGGGCACTATGACAGCCCGTTTCCCGCGGCGAACGTGGTCTTTGTTGGAAAGTATATCAAGCCGGCCGGTCGATAGCGTTTCTATTGAGCGCGTATATGAAGGGTTCGCGATAGGTGACGAAAAAGTTATGCTTTTTTAGGAACTCCACCAGTTCGCCGTGGCGATGCTCGTTCACATCATCATGCGTCTCCATGGATATCTTTTTTATTTTTGCAATGATGGCATCCGGCAGGCTGAAAAGTATTTCGTACTCCGCTCCTTCGCAATCCAGTTTAAGAAAGTCGATGTGGTCGATGTTCTTTGACCGGCAATATTCCTCCATCTTCATGGATGTTATGTGTACCGGCGTATCGTCGGGACTGCGCCGGAATAAGCTGTGGCATCCATTGTGTGCCGATGAAAGGAAAAGATCCCGTTCGCCGTCGACGCTCGCGAGCGCGAGCTCTTCTACGACGACATTCTCGCAACGGTTCACGGCCACATTGTTGCGGGTCGCGGCGGCAAGCTGTGGGGCAGGTTCAAAAGAATAGACCATTCCTTTCGCGGCGGCTTGTGCGGCGAAAACGGAAAAATAGCCGTTGTTGGCGCCGATATCAAAGACCACATCGCTCTCTCCGATATCGAAGAACGGGGGAGTGTAGACGTGGTCGTGCCAGATCTCTGCCAGCATGCACAGGTCGCCTCCTTCCGCGCGTCCGTTCAAGGGGATAAAGCGCGTCCCGTTGCGCAGGATTATCGCCGACATATATCCGCCAAAAGTTTTGTGCCACGTGATCGAAAACCAATTCTCGCACCGGAAATAGATCGCATAAAAAACCCGAACATATCCCATGCCGGTCGCTACGATGCTTTGTTTGGGAACGATGAGTTTTAACATGATGGGTAATCGCTCCCGAAGTGGAGCTGGAATTTCTCTTTTTGATACTCGGCGCCCGCGCGGGCATCGATCAATGCTTCGCATGCGCTGATCACTGCCGGCGCGAAAACGAACGTGAGCAAGCCTTTATCTTTTTCGGTGGGGTTGACCCAAATATTCACGCGTTCATATCCGTACAAGCTGTATGCGCCCATTCCCGCATTCGTCACAACGCAGACGCTCGGCGTTTTGAGCGCGATGGCGAGATGGATGAATGATGTGTCGTTGGCCACCACCATGGCGCCGTGTTTGATGAGCACGAAAAGACGCGGCAGGTCGGCGTCGGCGCCGAGATCAAAAAAATCGGTTCCGTATGCGGCGGCGAACTCGGCTACCAGCCCCGCGTCTTTCGCCTGGTCGATGATCGCGATCTTTAATCCGCGCGCCCGGATGGCCTTCGCCACCGCGGCAAATCTTTCTACGGGCCAATTCTTATAAGGATCACTGCTTCCAAGGCCGATCAGGCAACACTCTTCGGGCCGCACATGATGTTTGCCGGCCAACTGTTTTAAAAACTCCGCTTCTATTCTACCATCGATGACAATTTCGGTCCGCGGATCCTCCAGGGGGAGCAAGCCATTCTTATCCACGGCGATAGCATCTTTTCGAATGGTCTTTATCGCTTGGGAGATAACATGGGCTTGTTTGCTGACGATGCTTGGGAACGTCCGGAGAGGCCAGCGCGGATCCTGATGGGCTTCGGCCCATCCTTCGCCCCATCCGGAGACGACCGGTATGAACACCGCGCGCTTCCGCAATGAAAAATAGTGGAGCGCACGGTTTACGCGGCTCGTCATGCGATGGAAAGCATTCATTTCATTCTCTTTATAAAAGAACACTCTTTTCGATCCAATATCGCCTGCGAGCGATGCCAGAAATCCTTCCCAGAAAGGAAATAAAAGGATGACCTCCGAAAATCCTATATCCCTTAATTGGTTGACCAATTGGAAATAATAGAGCGGGCTTTCTTTTGCCCTTCGGTAATTGAAACGTATATTTTCCGTGGCATATGGCAGTTCGAACGCGTATGGCATCAAATAACGGACATCATATCCATCCAAGTATTTTTTTATGTAACCGCACGCGACGCTCCCGATCACTACGTCTCCTACGCCACCGCCGAAGATGACGAGAACTCTTTTCTCGTATTTTTTCTTGTTCACCGGCACGCCGGCGATTAGCAAAAAGAGGGCGCCCGCAAGAGCGGTCAGATGCTTGCCGAGAAATGCGGCATTCTTTTTTATCTGCGACATCATCGTTTTGCTAATAGTATACCAATTCGCTCCAAAATGCCGCCCTTCACAGAAAATGCCAACTGGTATAGTATGACTTTCATAAGAGAACAATCCATCTATGAAAGCCGCTGTTTTGGAAGAAATCAATGGCCCGCTTACGGTCGCGGATGTGGAACTTGGCGATGTGTCCTTCGGTCAGGTGCTCGTAAAAATACTGGTGAGCGGTATTTGTGGTTCCCAACTACAAGAAATTGCGGGCAATAAGGGCAATGCAAAATTTGTTCCGCATCTTCTTGGTCACGAGGGATGTGGCATCGTGGAAGCGGTTGGCATCGGCGTCACGCGCGTTAAAAAAGGAGACAAGGTGGTGATGCACTGGCGCAAGGGCGACGGGATCGAGTCCGACTTCCCCCAATATAAGTTTAAGGGGAAGACCATGCCGAGCGGGAAGATCACGACGTTCAGCCAATATTCCATCGTTTCGGAGAATCGGCTGACGCCTGTGCCGTATGACACCCCGAACGAGCTCTGCGCGCTTTTGGGATGCAGCCTTTCCACTGCTCTCGGCACCGTCAACGTCGAAGCGGATCTTAAGCTCGGCGAGAGCATGATGATCATCGGCGCCGGCGGTCTTGGCATCAACTTGATAAAAGCCGGCCGGCTCGTGAGTGCCCACCCCATCATTTCCGTTGACATCTACGAGAGCAAGCGCGCGGTGGCCGAAGAGCTCGGCGCAAGCCTTTTTATTGATTCCAGCAAAGAGAACATTGCGGAGGCGATCGAAAAGAAATTCGGCATGAAGGATGTCGACGTCATCATTGACACCTCCGGCCATCCGGGCGTCCTTAAGGACACCATCCCGCTTTTGAGCGGAACAGGAAGATACATTATGATCGGCCAACCGAAACCGGGCACCACCGTGGAGCTCCAGAACGCCTACCACTTTTTTGGCGGCAACGGAAAAATGTTGAGAGCGACGCAAGGCGGCAGGTTCGCCCCGTCCACGGACATCCCGCGGTACGTCAAACTCTATAACGCGGGCGTTTTAAAAACTGACGGCATTATTTCGCACCGGATGAAGCTTGATGACATCAACGAGGCGATCGCGCTCGTGCGGCAAGGGCAGGCGGGCAGGATATTGATCGATCCGAACTAATATGAAAGATCTAAAGGAAAAGATCATCAGAATATCCACCGCCGCGAACGAGGGGCACATTCCCGCGGCATTTTCCATCCTTGATATTCTCTGGGTCCTCTATGACCGGATCCTTGGGATTACTCCGGAAAATTTTGATGATCCGGACAGGAATCGTTTTGTGTTGAGCAAAGGCCATGCCGCGATAGGCCTCTATATTGTTCTCGCCGAAAAGGGATTTTTTACGCTCGACGAACTGAAGGATTTTGGTAAGTTCGGCAGCCGATTCGGCGGCCATCCTGACCGGACAAAAGTGCCCGGCGTCGAGGCGTCCACGGGTTCCCTCGGACATGGATTCCCGATGGCAGTCGGGCTTGCGCTCGGGGCGAAGATAAAAAAAAGTGCGAGCAAGATATATGTGATCGTCGGCGATGGCGAATGCAACGAGGGGACGATCTGGGAATCGGCCATGCTCGGCGCCCACCACAAACTTGATAATCTGTATTGTATCGTCGACCAGAATCATTCCGGCGACGGGCCAATGGATCCCCACGATATGAGAAAGAAATTTGAAGCATTCGGCTGGGATGCGGTTTCCATCAACGGCCATGATCAAGAGCAGATCTATACTGCCTTGACCCGCAGGGGCAATGGTAAACCGCTCGCGGTGATCGCAGAGACCATCAAGGGGAATGGGGCGAAAATAATGGAGAACAATGCCGAGTGGACGCATAAATACCCCACAAAAGAGCAGATGGAAGAGATCATAAGCGGACTTACGTAATATCCATGCGCAAACAATTACCACAAACGATCGACGACGCCCTCAAGGCGGACGGCAACGTGATTCTGCTCTACGGGGACGTGGGAACGTACGGCTTCCGGAGTTCCCAGGCGCAGTTTCCGGACCGCATCTACAATGTGGGAATTTTGGAACAGTCCATGGTGAGCATGGCTGCGGGCCTTGCGATGCAGGGCTTTATTCCCGTCGTGCACACCATCGCAACTTTTCTCGTGGAGCGTTCACTGGAGCAGATCAAAGATGATTTTGGATATCAGTGCCTTGGTGGAAATTTTATCAGCATAGGCGCCTCATATGATCTGACATCGTGGGGCTGTACCCATCAGTGTCCCGGCGATGTGGGCATTTTAAAGAACGTTCCCGATGTGGAGATTATCGTTCCCGGATCACCCTCCGAGTTCGATGCTCTTTTTAAACAATCGTATGCCGACGGCCGCCCGACCTATTTCCGCCTGAGCGCCAAGAGCAATGCCGAAAGCCATCCGGCCGCATTTGGAAAAGCGCATGTGATCCGCACCGGCACCCGGGCCACCGTGATCGCGGTGGGTCCGATGCTCGAACGCGTGCAGGAGGCCTGTAAGGATCTGGACGTGACGATCCTGTATTACACGACGCTCCAGCCGTTCGACCATAAAACATTACGGGAGCATATCACAAAAAAAATAATCATATGCGAACCTTATTACAGCGGTGCCCTCGCGGTTGACGTCTCCGTGGCCGCCGGAAATCATCCCGTAGAAATATCACACATCGGGGTTCCGCGGGAATTTCCCCACCACTACGGCACGGCGGACGATCTGGATGCGCTTTTTCATCTTACGGCGCACGATGTTGAAAACAGGATCGCCACTATTTTGGAGAAGTAATATCAATAATGCCGAGCGTCATTCTCTACCACCACTTACTTTTGGGAGATCAGCTCATTTGCAATGGTCTCACGCGCGAATATTGCAAAAAGTACGACCGGGTCGCGATGTTCTGCCTGCCCCGTTATTACGAAGTGATATCCTTCATGTACCGCGATCTTTCGAACCTCACGATCATACAGGGTGACGACATCGACGCGATCGAGTTCATTTTTTTCAATAGGTTCAAACGGGAATATGACGAAGCGAAGATCATCGGCACGCCCTACCTTGATCCTTATCACAATGTAAAAGATCTTTGCACGTGCGAGGAGGAGTTCTATCGCCTGGCCGGCGTGGACCCGAAAAAGAAGTGGAGCAGTTTCTATGTTGAAAGGGACAAAAAAAGAGAGGAGGACCTTTTCCGTCGCATCGTCCCAAAGGGTGATTATGCTTTTATTCATGATGACGGGCGCTTCCGCATCGACCGCGCAAAGGTAACGCTTTCTGAGGTCGCGACGCCGGTGATGGGGCTCACCAACAACGCCTTCGATTACTGCCTGCTCATAGAAAAGGCAAAAGAGGTGCACGTTATCGATTCTTCTTTTATGTACCTCGTGGATCTTTTGCCGGATGCCGGACAAAAACTGTTCATCCACCGTTACGCACGTCCCAATAGCATATGGACTCTGCCGTCGCTTAAAAAGGACTGGATCATAGTAAAATGAAAAAGATAGTAAGACCCATCATGAAGATCGTGTGGAAGATATATTGCGTGGTTTACTTTCGATGTATGATGCTGGGGCATTGGGTCAAAGGGGATATAACATTGCCGACGTTCCTCACTCTCCTGCTTCTTCCCCGCATGCGGCCACGGGACTTCGACTATTTCAAAGGCCTTACGCATCCACCGGCGAAATTCCCCGGCACACAATGAAATGAAGGTACTTCTTGTTGGTCTCCAAAAACGAGGTGGCGGTGCGCTCGACGCGTCGGGCCTTTCGAACGGATTATGCGCCAACCGTTTTTGGCATGAGATCATCGTGTCGGATGGCAACGAGCTTGCCGACGAGTTCGGCGACAACGATTACCGGCGCACGGTGCGGATCCCGACCTATGGTTCAAGCGTAAAAAGTTTCGTGCTCCACTCTCTATTATTGGCGCGCCCGCTCCGGCTTATCGCCGAGATCCGCAAGGCGCGCCCGTCGGTCGTGCATATCGTGCATTTCCATCCATGGGATGTGTTGGTTTTTTTGGCCCGACCATTGTTTAAGTACAAGATTATTTATGGCGTGCAAGAAGATCCCTATGGCCGCAAAGATGCGAGCAACCCGCTCATCATGGGGCCGCTCGAGAGGATGTTTGTCGCGCGCGCCGACATCGTGGCTCCGTACAGTGATTATATGAAAGGGATACTTGCACAACATATTCCGGAGCAAAAAATAAAAACGGTCTATGCGGGGGACTACCGAAGGTTTTTCCCGAGTTTTAAGCACAAAGGGTTCCACACGAACGGAACGTTAAGGATATTATTTTTCGGTCCTATCAAGGAATATAAAGGAGTGGATGTTTTGGTCGAGTCGATGGCGATGGTAAAAAAACGGGGCCTCGACGTTGCGCTCACGATCGCCGGCACGCAGGATCCCGCCGTCCACATCGTTGACCCGGCCGAAGTTGAGCGGCTCGGCATCACTTGGATCAACACGTTTTTGAGCCGCGAAGAGATCGGCGCATTGATGGAAGACGCCGATGTGATGACCATCCCGTATCGCGAAGCGACACAGACCACTCCCGGACTCCTCGCGATAACCTACGGGCTTCCGGCGATCGGTACAAGGAGCGGCGGCTTGCCGGAGCAAGTGGAGGATGGGGTGAATGGATTGCTCGTGCTGCCCGGTGACGCGGATGCCTTTGCCGCGGCCATAGAAAAAATATACAACGACCGGAGCCTGCTCAAGAAATTCAGCGAAGGGGCGCGGAAGCTGTACGAGACAAAGTTCAGCTGGGATCTCATCGCCGGCGATGCGATCCGGGAGATCTATAATAAACTCTGATAATCGTCCGCCATTTTCTCGAGGGAGAATAATTCTTTCTTGTTGTCATCGCAGAGATTTCCCGAAATGTTCTCCGCCGCCGCGGTGAATTTTTTTATGAGGTCTGCGCGATCGTCGAAGCGATAGAGCGATCGCTCACTTGCGATCTCCCGGTTACCTCCAACGTCGGAGGCAAGCACCGGCACTTCGGTAAAGAGGCATTCGGTGAGCGTTATGGGAAGCCCTTCGTAGCGCGATGGCAGGATAAAGAGGTCGAATGCCTTCAGATACTGCGCGGCGTTATTGAGCTCTCCTAAAAGGAAAAATTTCTCTTCAAGGCCGAGTTGTCGTATCAACTCCTCGCACCGGGCCCGTTCCGGACCGTCACCGATCACGACCGCGATGGCGTTCGGTTTGACCGCGAGAAGATCGTTGAAGGATCGAATGAGAAACTCATAATTTTTTTGATAGGACAGGC
The DNA here is from genome assembly GCA_963718515.1 of uncultured bacterium. Lineage (GTDB taxonomy): Bacteria > Patescibacteriota > Minisyncoccia > UBA6257 > 2-01-FULL-56-20 > JAKAGE01. Next base: position 242,755 of record OY970354.1, read on the forward strand.
GGCCGATGGATCCTATGATGAACGCGGCGCCGACATCGCGGCCGATATTCTTTGCAATGGCGGCGCGGGCGGCATCTTTCGGCATGAACGATAGAGACGACTCGTCGAAGCCGTTGTAGATGACCGCGCCGCCCTTTACGATCCCGAGCCTGTGGGCCTCTTCGCGGTCGTGGTGGTCAACAAAGACCGCCGTATCGACATATTGCATGAAGAACTTGAAAAAGAGCCGATACCCGAACTTCATCAGGGGAAATGTCCGGTAGTTTTTATCGAGCACCGAAAGCCCATGCACTGTGAATACCGTCCTTATTTTTTTATCGGCATGCTTTGCCCCGAGCGCACCGGGCAGGGAATTACTGCTGTTAAATTGCACAAGATCATAAGGGTTTTTTTTCAAAAAACGCTTTAGTTCAAGAGCAAAAAGAATGGCGGCGAAGGGGTTCGCGCTCCTTTTCAAATAATGAAAGCTGAACGTCGGTATGTGTTCCCCCGAAAGCTTTGCGCTCAAGAACGCCCCCTCTCCCATGCCGACGGCAACATCACATCCTCTGTGCTTCAAGGATCGCGCGAGATTATGGACAAAGACCTGGGCGCCGCCGACGTCTCCCTTGGTTATGACGATAAGGATTTTTTTAGGCGCGGGCATGGTTCGCTACAATTTCTTTTATTTCGGTAAAGAAAGGCTCTCTGATGATCCAGAGCGACGCAAAGTATACTCCCGCGCTGACCACGACGTTCACAATCACTTCGACGCCCGCGAGCGAGAGAAGGATGGTCACCACCCCCATCACGATACCGGATGCGATCATCCTTTTCATCTTCGGAACGATCTCAAAATGATTTATCTTATTCATAATGCTCCAGAGATACCAATTGGAAGCCACCTGGGCGATGAGCGTTGCAAAAGCGGAACCGACGATCCCAAAGCGCGGAATAAGGATGAGGTCGAGCACGATATTCGAAATTCCGGCGATCGCGGAGGAGACAATAAGTCCCCGTTGATGGTCGTAGGTGAAGACGGCCGATGCAATGACCCCCGCCGGGAAATCGAACATCATGCCGAACATGAGGACGGCGAGCGACAGGCCGCCGGCGGCGTACGGCGCGCCGAAGACGAGCCGCATGACCTGGGTGCCGAGTATCATGCCGCCGATCGCGAGCGGCACCGAGACGAGAAATATAAAGCCGAGCGTCCGTTCGAACCCGGCGCGGAATCGGGCCTTATCTTCCTTGGCAAGGCGGGAAAATGCGGGGAGTGTGCTTGTTTGGATGATGCCGGGGATCACATAGAAGACCTGCACGATACGGATGGCAGCCGCGTAAATGCCGACCTCGGAAGCGGTCCGGATCCAGCTGATGATGAGGATGTCGGTGTTCGTGAGGAGAAGACCGAGCACGCCGATGATGGCGAACGGCCACGCCGCCTGCATGAACGAGACGGCGAGTTTGGCGGAGAAATGCGGAAGTGATTTTTTAAGATAGGAAAATGTAACGATGGTGGCCGTGAGGCCGCCGATCGCCGTTCCGGCGGCGTAGCCCCACGCGAGCGCCCCCGGGGTTTTGCTGATGAAGAGGAAGATGAATCCGAATATCACGACCGCTGCATTGGTGAGAAGGAATATTGCCGCGTCCCACTCCATTTTTTCGCGCGCGCGGAGGAGCGACGAGAAAAATTCCCGGAAGCTATCGAATGCAAGGATGATGGCGATGATGGGGATGAGCGCCTTCGCTCCGGGCAGTGTCGAAAAAGAAGGCGAGACGAAAATGATGAGAAGCACGCCTATCACGATGAGCGCCAATTTTATCGCGAATGCCGTTGAGAATACGGCCATGCGTTTTTCCTCGGGAGCCTTCGAGGTTTCGCGGATAAGAAGGAAATTCACACCGGGGTCGAGGAACAACCCCACAAATCCGGCGAGTGTCACCGCGTACGAAAATATGCCGTATCCGGCGGTATCCAGCGCCCGCGCGGCGTAAATGACGATCGCGGCTTTAATGATGCGCCCGCCGTAATTGGAGATGGAGAGCCACGCGGTGTTCTTGGCCACGGTTTGCCTTCCGGAGCGGTTCTCGAAGAGGAACGCCTTTATCTTTTTTAACATGGGAATCGTACCTTAACTCATACAGAATAGCCGAAAATACGGCCCTCGTAAATCATGCACTTCGTCCGGGCGGGTGCACAAAAAACCGGAATACGTTACAATGTGCATATGAAAATATTGGTCACGGGGGGGACGGGTTTCGTTGGCTCGAATATCGCGTTGCGTCTTATGGAGCTTGGGCACGATATCCTCATAACGGGCAGCGACGCCGAGCAAAAACTACCTGGCTTTACGGGTAAATATTTACAGCCGGGATTGCATGGCATTGATTGGGAGGCGATCGGGCCGCTCGATGCGGTCTTCCACGAAGCGGCCATCAATGATACGACCCTCCTTGATGAACGCGAGATGATGCGCGCGAATGTCGACGCCTCTATGGCATTATTTGAATATGCGGCGGCCCACGGATGCAAGAAGATAGTGTACGCATCTTCCACGGCGGTCTATGGCGCATCGCCTGCGCCGTATATAGAAGACAAAGGGTTGGAACCCTTGAATCCTTACGGACGTTCCAAGCTGATCCTTGATGAGAAGGCGATGGCATTCGCCGCGTCCCACCCCGACGTCTCGGTGATCGGTCTGCGTTATTGCAACGTGTACGGCCCGGGAGAGTCCCATAAAGGAAAGAGGGCGAGCATGATCTATCAGTTGGCCGGACAAATGGTTAAGGGCAATCCGCGCATCTTCAAAGGCGGTGAGCAAAAGCGGGATTTTGCATACGTTAAAGATGTCGTGCAAGCAAATATGCTCGCGCTTGCGGCGCAGGGAAGTTTTGTGGTGAATTGCGGCGCCGGGCAGGCAACCAGCTTTAATGATGTCATTGCGGCGTTGAATAAGGTATTGGAATTGGCCCGTACTCCGGAATATATCGAGAACCCTTATGCGGATCGCTATCAGAACTTTACCCAGTGCAATCTTTCACTCGCGAAGGCAAAGCTCGGATTTGTTCCCGAGTACGGTATCGAAGACGGGATCGCGGATTATCACAAGAGCGGATCGCTTTATTTATCCTAATTTTATTATGGCGCGGAAAAAGAAAATTGTTGTCGCTGTTTCCGGGGGATTTGACCCTGTCCACATCGGCCATGTGCGGATGTTCGAGCGCGCACGGGCGTTGGGCGACGAACTTGTGGTTATTCTTAACAACGACCACTGGCTCAAAAAAAAGAAAGGCTATGCTTTTATGCCGGAAAAGGAACGCAAGGAGGTGATCGAGGCGCTTCGCGCCGTGGATCGCGTGGTCATCACAAAGCATAAGCCGAATGATAAAGACACGAGCGTTTCGCGCGCGCTTCGCGCGATCAAGCCGGATATTTTTGCGAATGGCGGCGATCGGAAGCTCGGCAACATTCCCGAAGTTCCCGTCTGCGCCGCGATCGGGTGTGTGATGATCTTCAATATCGGCCACGGCGGCAAAGTGCAATCAAGCTCCTGGCTTTTAAAGGAACACCAGAAACACGAGGCGTCTGTGAAGCGCAAGAAATAAAATACCCCGCAAAGGAGCGGGGTATTTTATTTCTATTGCGGGTTGATGAAGATGGACTTCAACGTCTTCAGCACGATCGTCCAGTCGAGGATCGGCGAGCGGTTTTTTAGATAATAAATATCGTATTGGAGTTTTTCCATCACGTCCGCGTCGGTCAGGTCTGCGCGGTGATGGATCTGCGCCCATCCGGTGACGCCGGGTTTGATGAAGAGCCGCGCTTCGTAGTAGGGGATCCGCGCCGCGAGCTGCTTTACGAATTCCGGCCGCTCCGGCCGCGGGCCGACGAATGAGAGGTCGCTACGCAGGATGTTCCACAGCTGGGGAAGCTCATCAAGGTGCGACGCGCGCAATATCCCGCCGATCGGCGTCGTGCGCGCATCGTTCTTTGATGCCCACTGGGCACCGTCCTTTTCCGCGTCCACGCGCATGGTGCGGAACTTATAGAGCGTGAACTCTTTTCCTTTTTCACCAACGCGCACCTGTTTATAGATGATGGGGCCGCGCGAGGTGATCGCTACGAGCAAGGCAATAAGTATTTCGAATGGAATGAGGACGATCGCGATCACGAGCGCTCCGATAAACTCCGACGCGCGCTTGAGGGAATCATAGAAACGCACCTCTCCCGCGATGTTTTCGAGGAACCATGTTTCACGGATCTCGGTGATTGGCACCTTCTGCATGATAAGTTCGTAGAACGTGACGAGATCGATCACGGTGATGCCCGTCGCGAAGAGTTCGTAGAGGACCGCCACAAGTTTCGGCTCGTGCTTCAGCTCGTTCGGGATGATGATGAGGTTGAGGTTCTCGCGCCTGGTGATCGCGCGGATCGCTTCCGGCGTGGTATACGCCGTTTTTTCGTCCATCTCCGCTTTGATGCCATAGCCGAGCTGGGGATTATCTCTGAGAACTTTCTTGATCTCATCACCGATCTCACCACTGCCGATCACCAGCACTTTGTTCGGCAGGTCGCCGAATGCCATTGCGCGGTTCAAAAATCGCCGCCAGAATATTTCAATGACGGCAAAAATGACGATGAAGAGCAGGAGGTTTGTTTTTGGAGTGATCCCAAAGACAGGCACGAGGTAAAAAAGCAATACGGCGATCGTGCCGTTTATGCCGATGCACAGAAAGAGCGTTTTCAGGAAATCGAGATTGTTGCGGAGGCGGCGTAGGTCATAGAGCCCGGCGACGTAGAAAACGACGATCCATATTATGAAGATGATGGTAAAGGGGAATGCGTGTGCGGTAAGGAATTGTTGATAAAAATCCCCGCCATACCGGATGAGGAGGGTAATAAAAAGCCCCGCATAGAGCGCGGCGGCGTCGGCGATAAAAAAGAGAAAGACCTTTAATTTATTCCCAAACCCCATAGCGTCATTATAAGCGGAATCGGGAGAAGCCGTAAATAAGCCCTTCAACGATGACGAAGAAAACGATAATGACCCCAAGCGCAAGGATCCACTCCGCCGCCCGGTTCTCCGGCCGATACGACGTCTTCTCTCCCGCAAAACGCACCGCAGTTGATGTCGTGGTGAACGGTCGGTTGAATAGTGTTATCCAGAAATAATTGAGCGCATAGCGCAAGCCCATCGTGAACGCGCCTTCCTTCGCGAGTCGCCGCCCCGAAGAGCGGATGGAAAAATCGAACGAGAATTTTACTTTGCCCACCTTGCTCAATCGCCGCGCGAGGTCGGCGTCATCGCCATAGAATGTGAGGCTCACGTCATGGCCGCCGATTTTTTGGAGCGCACTGCGGCGCACGATCTCACTTCCTCCCTGTATGACAGACGTATTCCGGAAAATAAAATTATTAACAACATACACGAGGTACGATATTCCATAGAAGACCTTCACGAGCATCCTTATCGCGATGGGCAGGTCATAATAGATGAATGGGCCGGAGAGGCATACGAGATTCGGATCTTTTGAGAACTCACGTTCAGCGCGCGCGATCCACCCCTGCGTCATTTCTGTATCGGCGTCGAGAAATGCCACGAGCGTCCCTTTCGCAGCCATAAATCCCGCCTCGCGCGCGCTGTTCGCACCGGGCCGTGGTTCATGGATCAGCGTGACCGCCGGGTAATCGCGCCGCACGATGTCGCACGTCTTATCGGTCGAGTTATTATCCACGACGATGATCTCGAATCCATCGCGCCCGGAGATCTCGCGGATGATCGGGTCAAGGCAGGATTTGATGTAGTCCTCCTCGTTGTATGCGGGGATCACAAAACTTATTTTCATATTCATATCAGGTCGGACCGATAGTATCTTGATAGAGCGGATTGATGAGAATGACATAGATGCTTGCTCCCGCAAAGATGATGGTCCATATGATGACCGCCCGCCATGGGTAGCCCAACGTTATGCCCGCGAGCGCGCCGGCGCTCACGAACGCGCCGAGTGAATCGATCTTTATCTTACGATGGAGCGGTCGAGAGTCGCTCACATTGGGGAGCTCCCATGAATATTTAAGGACCGCGACGATGAAGAGGATCGTCATGATAAGCGCAAAATCCCAGGGGCTGCCGAAGAACAGTACCGATGCGAAATGCAGGAGGACGAGAATGGTGTCGATGATGACCTGCGAGGCTTTGCTCGCCGATATTATTTTCCCGAAATGTTTTATAGAAAAATAATCATTCCAAAGAAGAAGTGCGTAGAAAAGAATGTATGGCCACGCGAGGGCGAGATCGTTAATGGAGAGAAGAGCACCAAAAACGCCGAACAGCGCGAACATGAGTATCGATATCGTCGCTCTTTTTTTTGATGACATGGGTGGGATCATTATCGGATGTCTTTGTAGCCGCGCGCAGGGGGCTTATGGAAGAATGCCATCCTGAGGTAGCTCATGCCATAGAGATAAAAGGTTTTTATGAGCCCTTCCTGCGCGAGCCGCCGGCCGGAACCGAGGATATAAAAGCTCATCATGAATTTTACCTTTCCTACTTTGCTCAGGCGCCACGCAAGATTGGTGTCATCGCCGTAGAACGCGATCGTGGTGTCGAGGCCGCCGATCTTTAGGAGCGCTTCGCTCCGTATGACGCAATTTGCGAAGAGCGCCATGAAACCGGTCAGCCAATACGTGGGCGCCGCGGTGATATCCCATAATAATTCCGCAAAGAATTTTTGGAAAGGAGGGAGGTCGTAATAGTGGAATGGCCCCGAGAGGCAGACGAGTGCGGGATCTTTGCCAAATTCTTTCTTTACGGTATCGATCCACCCCGCCGGCAGTCGTGTGTCGGCATCGATAAAAGCGACATAATCACCCTTGGCCTGTGTGAAACCTAACTCACGTGCGTGCGTGGGCCCCTTTTGTGCTTCGCGGAGCACCGTCACCCCCCGGAATTTCTTTGCGATGGCAAGCGTCTTATCGCTCGAGCCGTTGTCGACGACGATGATCTCTATAATATCCTTGCTGTGTTGCTCCTGCACGCTTTGGATACAGGGCCCGATATAATGTTCTTCGTTATATGCCGGTATGACAATGCTGATTTTCATTGGAGGGGCTTCCCTCCATTATAGTCTTTAATCACCTTTTCATATATCGCCTCCCATTTCTCCGCGATGGCGGCATCGGAGAATTGCTCGGCGTATGTGCGAGCGCCCGCGCCCAGCTTTTCCGCAACGTCGGGATTTTGGAAGAGATAGATCGCTTTTTCCGCGACCGCCGCCTCGTTGTTCGGTTCTACGATATAGCCGTTGCGCGCGTTCACGTATTCCGGAAGCCCGCGCGCGTTCACGCCGATTACGGGGAGCCCGGCGGCCATCGCTTGCATCATCACAAGGCTTTGCGTGTCGTCGGTGCTCGTGATGCCGAATATCTCGGCGGCGTTGTACGCCTCGTTCAGTGTCGCGTGATCCACGAAGCCCAGGAATTTGACCGAATTCTCCACGCCGAGTGTTCGCGCGACCGTGCGTAATTCTTTTTCCATCGTGCCGATTCCCGCAAAGGCGAGGATCGCGTCGGGAGCGGATTTTTTTATGATAGGTAAGGCTTGTATGAGCACCTCCGGATGCCGCTCTGCAGAAAGCCGTCCCGCGTGGATGATTGTGGTGTCACTGAAGCCAAATTTTTTCTTGAGCGCGGCTTTGGTCGCCGCCAGCACACGGAAGGTTTTTATATCAACGGGATTCGACATCACCCGCTCGTGTTCTTGTTTGAATCCTAGCGTCTTCAGTTCATCAAAAACGGATTGTGACGGAGCGCTTACGAGGTCGCAATGTTCGTAGTACCAGTTGACGTAATCGAGGACGAGTTTGTCCGCCCATGCCGTTTTGATCGGACTATATTTGAGGAATTCTTTTACTGCGGTGTGCTGGGTGCCGACGAGCGGTTTTTTAAGAAGCCATGATGCGAATGTCGCTTCAAGCCCGACGCCAAAGAAAAATTGCGTATGCATGATGTCCGGATCGAATGTGGCGATCTCGTGCGCGTGGATGCCGAGTGGGCCAAAGGGGACGACCGCCCTGCCCTGCGGTGTTCCCATGGCAAAAGGAAAAGAAAAAAATCGGTGGATCTGTATGTTTGGGCCAAGGTCGAGCTCACGATAGGGAACGCCCAGCGCTGCATAGTTTTTGGGAGCGTAGTACGGCGCGTAAAAATTAACGAGATGCCCACGTGCGACGAGCTGCTTTCCGAGGCTCAGTGCCGAATCGGAAACCCCGGAAAGCTCGGGATAAAAATTATCTGAAAATATCGCGATGCGCATATTATTCCTTTTCAAGCTTTCTTGCGTAACGGGCGACGTACTTTCTTTGGACGTACGCGACGATGAGGATCACGACAACCGCGCCCGCGATCACATAACCGCCGATGTGGAGGTAGTGGTCGATCGTGTCATACGCGGTGCCAAAGTAATAGCCGAGGATGAGATAGATGAGCGACGTGGGGATCGTGATAGCGGCGGACCAGAAGGCGTATTTTTTGATGTCCATCTTGGTGGCACCCACGATGATGAGCCCCGGCGTGGCGAGGAGCGGGATCATCTTGATGGCGAACAAAGATTTTCCGGAATGCCTCTTGGCCAATTTTTCCACGGTCGCGATCCGCCCTTTCGTTATCCCGACATAATGGCCATATTTATTAAGGAAGTTTTCTCTGCCCCAGTAACCGATGGCGTAATAGACGAGATCCGGGATCAGGTTTGCAAGAATGGAGAGCAAGAGCACGATCCACACGTTGAAATAATGGAGCGCGGCCACGAATGCGCCGGCCGCGGTGACGACCGGGCCTTCAATAAGCATGACGATAAAGAGCAGCGGGTAGCCGTGGTGGAGTATCCACTGGACGGTTCCCTGGAATCCAACCGCGATCAATGCCATACCTGTTATACTATACGAATGCTTACGGTATTCAAAGAGCACAAAGGATTCTGGACGCCTGCGCGGAAGCGTTCGATGTGGCTCGGCGTCTTTTTGCTCGCGATCAGCATCGTTATCCAGATAACGCTTGGTGAGTATTCTTCGCGTGCGGCGGTCGGTGCGCCGTGGGTGAGTGATCTTTTTTTGAGCTTTTTGCCCGTCGTGAACCTGGGATTCGTCATCGTGGGATGCGAGATCGTCCTGTGGGTCTTTGCGTGGGTGCTTTTGATCGTCCGTCCCCGCTATCTTATCTTTGGGACGAAGGCGATCGCACTTTTCATTATTTCTCGGGCGTTTTTCTTTAGCCTTACGCACATCGGTCCTTATCCCACGAATATTTCTCCTGGGCCGCACAACGACGGATATGGCTTATATCATCTCGTCACGTTTTCGGGCAATTTCTTTTATTCCGGGCACACGGGATTTCCGGTCATGCTTGCGCTGATCTTTTGGGACAACAAATTTTTGCGCTATGCCTTTATCGCCCTCAGCTTTTTGTTCGGTGCCGCCGTGCTTTTGGCGCATGTCCACTACTCCATCGATGTCTTTGCGGCACCGTTCATCGTGTACGGCGTGTTCGTTATCACGAAGAAGTTCTTCCCGCACGATTATGCCTTGATAGAACCATAGGCATACGATATCATTAATATATTATGAAAAAAGATTTGCCCCCATCAGAATCGGAGCCGGTGCTCGCAGAACAAACCGTAATCGTTAGCGAGGGCTCCTCTCGTAAGCGCGATCTCTTTTTGCCGATCAGCATCCTTGCGGCGGCCATCATGGTGGGCGGGGCGATCGTATTCGCGACGTTGTATCGGGGTGGAGCAACACCCGGAACGGGAACGACGCCGGGCGTCGGTACGACAGGCAATCCTAGCGCCGCTTCCACGACGGCAAATGGTTCCGTGATGACGCTCGGCCCGCGCGATGCGATCCTCGGCAATGCCAACGCTCCCGTGACGCTCATCGAGTATGGCGACTATCAGTGTCCGTTCTGTGGCGAGTTCTTTAGCCAGACCGAGCCATCGATCATCCAAAATTATGTGAACGCGGGCAAGGTCCGGTTCGTCTTCAGGAACTTCGCATTCCTTGGGCCCGAATCGACCGCCGCCGCGGAAGCCGCCGATTGCGCGGAGGATCAGAACAGGTTGTGGGCGTATCACGACGCGCTCTATAGCGCTAAGGTCGCCGATGATGCCGGTGGCGGCCAGGAAGACGACGGATTCTTCAGTGCCGCAGAAGTTTTAAAGCTTGGCCAGCAAGTGGGACTCAATATGACGACCTTCACGAGTTGTGTTCAAAATAACACCGATGCCAACCTCGTTGCCCAAGAAAAAGGTGATGCGGCGAACTTTGGCGTTAATTCCACGCCCACGTTCTTTATAAACGGCGCCATGATCACCGGTGCCCAGCCGTATTCTGTCTTCCAGCAGGCCTTGGATAGCGCGTTGCAGGGATAGGACGGCGTGCCGTTTTGACTTTCGCCTCCCTCGCTCATAAAATAGAGCTATGGTTCGCAAGTGGACGGAATTAATTGTTGGAATTATACTTATCATCTCGCCGTGGATGTTCGGCTTTTCTGACATCTCGGTGGCGCGGTGGTGTAATGTGTTTGCAGGATTGATATTGGTCCTCGTGAGCGCATCGGAAGTGTTTGGGATGAAGCTCCCGCCCGCAGCGCCTGCAGAATCGGAACCGAAAAAGAAAAAACAAAATAACAACGTCGAAAAATAAATTTTTAATAATTATTTACCACTATCATCATGGCAAAAGTCATTATCTACAGCACCCCGACCTGCGTTTACTGCAAGATGGCAAAGGAATTTTTTGCCAAGAACAATGTTGCGTACGAAGAGCATGATGTCGCGTCCGACATGAAGGCGCGCGAGGACATGATGGCGAAATCCCACCAGCTTGGCGTTCCTGTCATCGACATCGACAACAACATTGTCATCGGGTTCGATCAGAAGACGATAGAGGGATTGCTAGGATTGAAGAAGGCGTAGCAATAGTAAAATTTTAATCGAAATGTAATGTACGATCTCATTATCATCGGCGGTGGGCCGGGCGGCGTTGCCGCCGGCATTTATGCCGCTCGCAAAAAAATGAAGACAGCGTTGATCACCGACACGTTCGGTGGGCAGTCTTTGGTTTCCGCCGGGATCGAGAACTGGATCGGTACGAAGTCCATCTCCGGTTTTGATCTTGCGAAGGCGCTCGAAGAACATCTTCGCGCACAGCAGGGGATCGATATTATGGACGGCGATCTCGTGACGGCCATTGCCAAGCGTGATGACGGCACGTTTTCCATTTCCACAAAGAATGGCAAAACGCTCGACGCAAAATATATCCTGCTCGCGTCCGGTAGCCGCCGCAAACGGCTCGGCGTTCCGGGCGAGGACCAGTTCGACGGCAAAGGCGTCGTGTTTTGCACCACCTGCGACGCGCCGCTCTTTGGCGGCAAGGTCACCGCGGTCGTGGGCGGTGGTAATTCCGCGCTCGAAGGCGTGATGGATCTTTTACAGTATGCTTCAAAGATCTATTTGATCGTGCGTTCCGAAGTCTTGCGCGGCGACCCGGTCACCCAGGAAAAGATCAAGAGCCATCCGAACGTGGAGATACTTTGGAACACGGTCATTGAGGAGATCCACGGCTCTCCCGAGACCCATTTTGTGAACGGCATCAAATATAAGGATGTCAAAACGAACGAGCCAAAAGAGCTTCCTCTCGACGGCGTTTTTGTGGAGATCGGCCTTGTGCCCAACTCCGATTTCGTGAAGGACTTGGTCACGCTCGATCCGTTCGGCCACGTGGTTGTGGACCATAAGACCCAGGAGACATCGTGCCCCGGCATCTGGGCCGCTGGCGACGTGAGCGATGTTTTGTACGACCAGAACAACATCTCGGTAGGCGACTCCATCAAGGCGGTGCTGAACGTCTATGACAAGATTAAAAAAAGTTAAAAAGATTTTTGACTTTGTTGGTACGAAGAGTAGTATTTTCGTGAGGGTGCTACCCGCATAAGTTGCGGCTGGGATCTGTACTTGTCGTGAAAACAGCCACTATGCGTGGCTGTTTTTATTTAACGGAGATTTAACGAACAAACAGTTATATTTTTTAGGCCTGCGTATTTGGGCCTGTAGTTTATGTGGTAAAACAGTACCCTCGACAAGTACAGGAGCGGGTTCGGACACCGCCAGGTCCGCAGGCACCGCGGTAGATCGAGCACTTCTTGACTCCCGCCTTTTTTCGCCTATAATTCCTATTGGCACTCACTAGTCACGAGTGCTAAATTATTCATAAATCATAAAAAACTGATGAATTTTAAACCGTTATCGAATCATCTGTTCCTTGAGCCGGTGGAAGAAGAAAAACGACCGCGAGCGGTATCGTCTTGCCGGACACCGCGGAAAAAGAAAAACCGGTGAAGGCAAAAGTAGTCGCGGTCGGCCCGGGCAAGAAGAACGACAAGGGCGAACTTCAGCCGATGGCGGTCAAGATCGGCGACGTGGTACTTTTTAAAAAATATGGGCCGGATGAATTCGAGCTCGAAGGAAAGAAATATCTGGTCGGCGACGAGGATGACATTTTAGCGGTAATAGAATAACTACGCACAAAAATATTTATTTATATCCATGGCAAAACAAATAAAATTCAACGAAGACGCGCGCGCTTCCATAAAGAGCGGTATTGATAAGCTGGCGGATGCCGTCAAGGTGACGCTCGGCCCCCGCGGCCGCGCAGTCGTGATCGAAAAAGGCTACGGTGCGCCGCAAGTGACGTTCGACGGCGTGACCGTCGCAAAAGAGATCGAGCTTGAAGACAAGTGGGAAAATTTCGGCGCGGAGTTCATTAAGCAGGCGGCGGACAAGACGAACGACCGGCGCCGGCGACGGTACGACGACCGCGACCGTCCTCGCGCACGCGATGATCGACGAGGGTGAGAAGGTGATCCGCGAAAAGGGCTTCAACGTGATCCAGCTTGCAGAAGAGTTAAAGAAGGCCAGCATTTCCGTTGTGAAGGCGCTCGAGGGCCAGCGCGAGGCTATTAATGATAATAAAAGGATAAAAGAGGTGGCCACGCTTTCTGCAAAAGACGACGAGATCGGCGGACTCATCGCGACCGTCATGGAAAAAATTGGCAAGGAAGGCATCGTGACCGTCGATGATTCCAACACGATCGGCAGTTCGTACGAAATAGTGGAAGGCATGCAGTTCGACCGCGGCTATGTTTCGCAGTACATGGTGACGAACCAGGAAAAGATGGAATCCGTGCTCGAAGAGCCGTACGTGCTCGTGACGGACAAAAAGATTTCTTCCATCCAGGATATTTTGGCCCTGCTTGAAAAGATCGTGCAGAGCGGAAAGAAAGAATTATTGATCGTCGCCGACGACGTCGATGGTGAGGCACTCACTACGCTTATCGTGAATAAGCTCCGTGGCGTATTCAATGTGCTTGCGGTAAAAGCCCCGGGCTTTGGCGACCGGAAAAAAGAAATGTTGCAGGACATTGCGGTCGTGACTGGCGCCGCGTTCATTTCCGAAGAACTTGGCAAGAAGTTCGAGAACACGGAGCTCGCCGACCTCGGCCGCGCGCGCCGCGTTGTGTCCACAAAGGACGCTGACGACGATCGTGGACGGCAAGGGTGAAAAGAAAGATATCGATGCCCGCGTTTTGGCAGATTAAGGCACAGATCAAAAAGACCGATTCCGATTTTGACAGCGAAAAATTGCAGGAACGCTTGGGTAAACTCTCGAACGGCGTCGCCGTCATCAAAGTCGGCGCGCCGACGGAGTCCGCGCAGAAAGAATTGAAGCAGCGCGTGGATGACGCCGTCTCCGCGACCCGCGCCGCTATGGAAGAAGGCATCGTCCCGGGCGGCGGCATCGCGCTTCTGAACGTCAACTTTGAATTATTCTCAAAGCCCGAGGCGGAAAAAACGGTGAAGGCCGCCGCGATCTCTATCTTGCGCCGCGCGCTCGAAGCGCCGATCCGCGCGATCGTGGAGAACAGCGGCGAATCCGCCGACCGTGTGATCGACGAATTGAGCAAGCGTACGAACGAGCCGTGGCGTGGCTTCAACGCGCTCACCAACAAGACGATGGGTGATCTCCGCGAAGCCGGCATCATCGATCCGCTCAAAGTAACACGCACCGCGTTCATGAATGCGGTCTCGGTCGCCGCAAACTATCTTACGATCGGCGCGGCCGTCACAAATATTCCGGAAAAGAAAGAGATGGGCATGCCGGGAGGTATGGGCGGCGGCATGCCGGGGATGGGAGGGGATTACTAGGTCTCAGCCCCTTCGCTAAAACGAAGGGGCTTACTTTTTTATCGGGGGCTCGTATTGCCGGATATGCTACCGGGAATGCCATTTCTCGATGACAATCATCGTGTTGCGGCGGTGCTGGTAGTAAATGATGGAGCCCAGTCAGGTTTTGTGAGGATGATAGATCTTCGGCGTTTTATCTCCCTGGCAAAGAAAGTTTCCGTCCCTGCGTGGCCTCAGCTTATTGAGCGACCCACAATTTCGGGCCTTTCCCACCCCTGACCCCTCTCGGTTCCCGTCCCAATAGCGCATGCGCTTGCGGGACGGTTTTTTTATGAATATACTGTTGCTAATAAAATATGGAAAATCCCTACGTAAAAAAGACCGATAACGGCATTGTAATTACCCCGGAAGGCGAGGTACTTTTGCAAAAAGTGGTGACCGATTCAAAAGGCCCGGTGTACGCGTTTACGGGCGAGGCGTCGCCGCTTTTGGCCGCCGCGGCGATGGCGCGGCTTTCGCGCCGCGGGAGCGACCTGCGCGAAATATATCTCGACGAGTTCGCCGCAGTGGGCGAAGATGGCGCCGCGGCGCTCATAGATCGCGTGGTCACGGGCTACGGTGACGACTCCGTCCAACAGCTCATCACTGTGCTCACGGTGGTGGAGAGCGCATCGAACTTGCTCACGAAAAAGATCGAGTGGAGCCGGCTCGCCTCGTACCTTGAGCAATCGACGCGATATATTTTTTATGATACAAAAGACGCGGCAGGCAACTATAAATATTTTACGCCGCGCAATCTGACGCCCACGCTCAGTGCCTCATATAAGGCATCGCTGGATCACGTCTTCGATCTTTACTCCGAGATCGCGCGCGGACTCACGGAATATGTGCGCAAACAAAATCCGGAACCGGCGGACAAGGCCGAACGTGTAGCATGGCTTGGCGCGACGCGCGCGCAGGCGTGCGATGCCGCCCGGCCCGTGCTCCCCGTCGCCACAAAGTCCACCGTCGGCATCGTGTGCTCATCGCAGGCAATGGAATCCATGGTGCGCCGCCTGCTTGCCGATCCTTTGCAAGAATCGAACGACACGGGCAAAAGCTTACTCGCCGAATCGCGCAAAGTGATCGGGGCATTTTTGAAGCGTGCGGATCTGCCGGAGCGCGGCCTCGCGTGGGTGGTTTATCTCCAGGAGACGAAAAAGAAGATGAAAGAGCTCGTGGCGAAATATATCCCCGGCGAGAGCAGGGATTTCGGCAGGGAAGTGACCCTGCAGTGGGCGTTTCCGGGAGATGAATTGGATCTCGTACCCGGAATGCTTTTTGAGAATAGTGAACTTTCCGAGGCGGAAATAAAGGCGGCGGTCGCAAAGATGTCGACGGCACAAAAGGAGGAAGTGTTCATGGGATACATGGGCGATCGGAAGAACCGTCGCCACAAGCCGGGTCGTGCGCTTGAGGAAGCTCACTATAAATGGGAACTCGTCGCCGATTACGGCACGTTCCGCGATTTGCAAAGACACCGCATGGTGGACGATTGGGAGTGGCAAAACCTGACGACCAAATATGGCTACGACGTGCCGGCGCTTGTCGCGGAAGCGGGATTTGAAAAACAGTTCCGTGAATGCTTTGCGGTTGCGGAGGAGCTTTTCGCACAAATGCACGCCGCCGGTTTTGCGGAAGAGGCGCAGTACGCGACACTCCTCGGCCACAAGTTGCGCTATCACTTTATGATCAACGCGCGGCAGGCGTTCCATTTACTTGAGCTTCGGACATCGCCGCAGGGGCACCCGGGCTATCGCAAGATCTGCCAGGAGATGCACCGCCAGCTTTCGAGTGTGCACCCGCGCCTGGGGAAGGCGATGCAGTATCTTAATGTCAACGGTGATCCCGCGCTCACGCGCATGGAGGCTGAGCGCGCGACGCAGTTGAAACTCAAGCTATTGGGCGCGGAGGAAGATGGCACCCAATAGTTGCCCCGGCTCGTATAGCTTGGTATCATACAGACATGACCTGGATAATTCTCGCGATCGTAGTAGTGATCCTTTTGTGGCTCGTTTTGGCCTATAACGGGCTTGTTCAGTCGCGCAATCGCACGCAGGAAGCGTATTCGGACATCGACGTCCAATTGAAGCGCCGCTATGACCTGATTCCAAACCTGGTCTCCACGGTGCAGGGCTACGCCGCCCATGAGAAGTCGGTTTTTGAAGATGTGACGAACGCGCGTTCGCAGGCGATGCAGGCGAGCGGCTCGGCAAAGGCAGACGCGGAGAATCAGCTTTCATCCACGCTCAAGTCGCTCTTTGCCGTCGCGGAAAACTATCCGGACCTTAAGGCAAACCAGAATTTTTTGAGCTTGCAGAACGAACTGACCGACACCGAGGACAAGATCCAGGCCGCACGCCGTTTCTACAACGGCATGGTCCGCGACTTTAATACGAAGATTCAGGTTTTCCCGACGAATATTTTTGCCAGCATGATGGGCTTTACCAAAATGGATTTCTTCGGCAATGATCTGAGCGACGCAGAGAAGCAGCCCGTTGCAGTCAAATTCTAGATGGCAGCAAATCTCTACACACTTCAATCGTCGAATATCCGGCGCACGTGGATGCTGTTCATCGTGTTCTTCATTGTGATCGGCGCGCTTGGATATTTTATCTCGGTGTATTATGGTGATCCGGATATTCTTATTTTCGCGCTGATCTTTTGCGTTGTGTATTCGCTCATCAGTTATTATTCTTCGGCAAGGATCGCGCTTTCGCTTGCGCGGGCCAAGCCGATCGAGAAGGCCGACAATCCGATGCTCTATAACCTAGTGGAAAATCTGACGATCACCGCGGGCCTGCCGATGCCAAAGCTTTACATCACGCCGGAGCTTCAGATCAACGCGTTTGCGACGGGTCGCGATCCCCAGCACGCAGCGGTGGCCGTGACGCAGGGCGCTTTGCAAAGATTAAATAAAGATGAACTGCAGGGCGTGCTCGCGCACGAGCTTTCGCACGTGGGCAACCGCGATATTTTGGTCTCGACCGTGGCGGCGATCCTTGCCGGCATCATCGCGCTCATTGCGGATGTTTTCTTGCGCTCGCTCTTTTTTGGCGGCATGGGCGGCGGCTGCGGACGTGGCAACGGCGAAGCGCAGGAAATATTCTTCATCGCCGCGATCGTGCTTTCGATCCTCGCGCCGATCGGCACGATGCTGATCCAGCTCGCGATCTCGCGCCGCCGCGAAGCGCTCGCCGACGCGTCGGGCGTGCTCCTTACGCGCTATCCGGAGGGATTAATCTCCGCTTTGCAAAAAATTCAGCAGGACGAGACGCCGATGGCCTCGGCCAAGGATTCCACCGCGCACATGTGGCTCGACACGCCGTTCAAGGGCAAGGGCGCTTCGTGGTGGCACACGCTCTTTGCGACGCATCCGCCGATCGAACAACGCATCGCGGCGCTGGAGAAAATCTCGGTGTAACGTTTTCTTCTCGGATCGGAATTTTAATAATTATTTAATCTATCTATGCTATGTTCTCGGCATGGCACAGAAAATCTTTAAATTAGGAACAATTGATAGCCGTATAAAAGGAGGCAAGATTTCACAACAACGACGACGCGAATACCCTGAAAAATATCGGGCTTTAGGCTGTAAGGTAAAAAAAGTTTTTATACAGCCGGAATATTCAACCGCATTCGCAGAATTTATTGGGATTGTGCTTGGGGATGGAGCTATTAGTAACTATCAAGTGAGGATAACATTAGATCGATATCGCGACCGGGAATACGCCAATTTTGTAAAAAATCTTACGGAAATCGTCTTGGGTGAGACTCCGTCTGTGGCAATTTATGAATACGATAATACAATCTCGTTAACCCTCTCGGGGATCGGTCTAGTAGAGATGCTTGAAAGAGTGGGAATGACAAGGGGAGATAAAATCGCTCACCAGGTTTCCTTCCCTAAATGGATAAGAGATGATTTAAGCTACCGCATTGCATGCGTGCGAGGTCTTTTTGATACGGACGGTGGGTTATATTTTCACCAAAAAGCCGAGAAAAAATATTTGGGATGGTGTTTTTCAAGCAAGTCAGAACCATTACTTGTCGATGTATATGACGCATTGCGAAATTTGGAATTTAATGTTAAAAAAGCAGGAGGGTATAAACTCTGTATGTATCGCCTTAGCAGTATCGAGCGATACTTATCGTTAATAGGATCAAGTAATCCCAAAAACGATGCGAGGATGAGATTTTATAAAGCTCAAAAATGAAGAAGGAGAGGTGTGCGAGTGGCTGAAACAACGATCCTGGAAAGATCGTATGTCCGAAAGGGCATCGAGGGTTCGAATCCCTCCCTCTCCGCTAACTAAAAATATTCACGTCCATTGTTTGATATAATAGAAAGATGAACATACTATCTATCCTCGTTTCCGCGATTGCATGTTTTATTATAGGGTTCCTGTTCCACGGACCTCTTTTTGGAAAGACGTGGATGCGACTGGCCAATGTGACGATGCCTGAGAAGCCGAACTTCAAGGACATGCTGAAGCCGATGTTCTGGAATTTTGTGACGAACATAGTGTGCGCGTCGGTGCTTTCAATGATGATTTGGATCGCTTCATATTCGTCCATCATGGGTCCGATGACGTGGTATAAGGGTATGATTATTGGCGCATGGCTTTGGCTGGGCTTCACCGCAATGTGGACCGCGATCGATGTGATCTGGATGAAGAAATCATGGAAACTTTGGCTTTTCGATTCGATCTCTTTCCTCGTCTCCATCGTGGCAATGGGCGTGATTTTAGGTGCTTGGCGCTAGTGGTATTTTAAGATTTATTCAGAACTCGGTTCCACGCTGTCCGCAATTGATTCCTCAGAATCATCATGGTATAAATTGTCTCAGCAGTCCGTAATCGAGAGAGTGAGGCAAGTATGAAACGCAGGTTGATATTCACCTTGGCGGTAGCGGCGTTCGGTCTTCCGGCGTTTGCACAGAGCGCGCCGCAAGCGAATTCTGCACAACCTTCAACCACCGGCATCATCGATCGCCTGAAGGATCCGGACCAGAGGAAACAGCTTGAGCAGGCGCTCGATATTCTCCAGAAAGCGGCGAACGATCAAGCCCAAGATGCGAAGTCCGGGGACCATAAGACCGTCGGCGATGCTTTGGATAAGGGCCTCGACATGGCCAAAGAAACCGTCGTCTATCTGGCGGGCAAGATCGAGCAGGTGGCTCCTCAGCTCTGGCGGGTGCTGGTCATCCAGCAGTATGTGAAGGGCGCGACATTGCTCATTCAGCCAATCGGGTTCTTGTTCTTGGTTTGGATCTATCGCCGTTTGTTGTTAAAATGGTGGAGGCCCTCGCCTAGCGACGACAACCCCGAGGAACGGCTCATTGATCCGGGCGGTGCGGATGAAATTCCTTGGCCAACGCATAAGGGTTGGAGAGGGACGCTCACGATTGCCGTTCCCTTGGTTGCGATAATTGTTGGGGGGATTTGGTTTTACACTGCGTTCACAAATGCGGCCGGCTACTTCATCAACCCCAATTACTACGCGCTGAAGGACATCATTCAGCTCGTCAGGAACCCCGCCGGATTCTAGGTCGGCGGAATCGTTCACAAAAGCTTTAGGCGGTCAGAAATGGCCGCCTTTTACTATCCTTTTAATACAGTTTTAATCCCTGGCCTGGTATGCTATACTGGCTAGGATAGCATAAATCCCTAGATATATAGCCAATTATGGACAAAATCGCATTACGGGAGCGGATTCCTGAATCTGTGCTACCGCACCCAAAAGGAGTTTATAACCGGTCGAAGTATGCCTTCTGGAAAATGATCTACCCTCTCCATAACGCCGGGAGGGATGTCCTTTTGTCCGCCGGACTCATCCACCACCCCTATCCAAGTGGCAGGCAAGACTTCATGCTCGGAATGCTTGCACCGGATAAGTCGGTAGAGGCGTTCGTGAAACATTTAGGGGAACAAGGATTTTTTAATCACTTTATTGCCTGGAAAGATTCCGGCGAGATAGTCAGCGTGCGGCGTGCGGTGGATTTTGAATGGCAATACCACCTCCGCCTATTTGCCGATGGAGAGGTGCGTGGACATTACGAGTACACGCCGGAAAGTCATCCGATATGGCACTACTACGAAATCCGGCAGGAAGAGCGCCGACACCAGTTTTTGGAGTTTTTGGGAGATTGGATTGTGCCCGCTGCAGCTTCAGTGCACACGTCCACTTCTGCTCTCAATAAAAATTAAATCCCACACGTCGCCCGCCGCATTGCGCGCCGGGCCTTTTAATGGAAAATGATGCAGGTCGATGAATGGCAGGCTGTTGCACTCGATCACGCCGCACTTTTGCTCTTTCCACGAGCGCGCCATATCGTCCATCATGAAGTCGACGCCGACGAGCGGATCGTCGAGCACGTTTGCGATGTGTAAAAATAATCTTTCATTGTCCGGGTGGATATCCGTGATCTCCGTCGTCGATGCGCCGTACGCACGGCTCACCTTTGGATGGATGATGACCATGCGGTCTTTTTCCGGCACGGAATCGAGCGAAAGGTTTTGATCTTTGAGGATCGCGATCGTTTCTTCGCCGAGCGGGAGTTCGTGGAATATCGGTCCGTGCCGCAGTGGATTATTATTTTCCTCCACGATGAGCTCGTGCACGGTGCGCGTGCCGTCGCCCGTTACGTGCGGCGGTTCGCGGCGCATGACGCCCGCGATGCGCCCCCCCACGAGCGTGATGCGGAAGACGAATCCCGAAAGCTCTTCTTCTACGACGACGCGCGGGGAAAGTTGCTTTGCTTTATAAAATGCGTGGCGAAGTGCGGCGACGTCCGTGATATTTACATATGTGTGGCGGCTTCGTGAACCGATCGCCGGTTTTATAATGGCGGCGTCGGTGTCGTCGCCCACGATTGCGCGGAATACTTTTTCCGCGTCCTTGAACGTGCTCACGCTCCTGCCGCGTGGAACGGGGACGCCCGCCGCACGGAATTTTTTGAGGATGACGCCTTTGTCGTCCATCCAGTCGAGCGAGGATTCGTGCGCGGCGCGCGGGCGGGGGAGTCCGTCGAAGCCGCGCGTGTCGCCGCGGTAACTTGCGTAAAATATCTCACGGGCGAGGCCGAAAGGTCGGAACTCGCGCATTACGATGCCGCGGCGCTCGGCCTCTTCCCAGAGCACCCGGGCGCGCCAATTGTTTTTTTCGTCGGCGTGCGCGACGATCTCACCCAAGCCGAGCGCCGCGAGCGTGCGCGCCGCCGCCGGCGCCAGCCGCCCTGGCCGCGTCCACGCAACGACGGGCTTTATTCCCTGCCACACGATTGCCGGTGGCTTTTGCATATAGCCCAACAGCGCATCCGCGCGAACCGACCATCGCTCCACGAAGTGCGATACGCCCGCCGGACCGCAGTCCGGACAGTATGCGCGTGTGCTTGCGTTGGTGTGCCCACTTGCATGAGTGTCTGCCATACGGGGACAGTATAAATAATTTTTGCGCGGTGCGCTATGCGAACCCTGGGAAGAAGTCGGTTTTGATCTGCGAGCGCGCCACGCCCATCCCGCGGAGCGTTTTTTTGAATGCGTTCGTCATCACGTGCGTGCCGGAAATATAGAACACGCGTTCTTTGTAATCGGGCATTTCTTTTTGGATCATTGCGCTGTCGATTCTGCTGTTCACGCCATCGTCTGCGCCGGTCGTCACATAAAGCGTTTTCAATCCGATCTTTCGCGCCGCCTCATCGAATATTCCGCGATAAGCGACTTCTTCCGGCGTGCGATTGGAATAGAAGAGCATCGCATCGCGCCGTTCGCCGCGGTCAACAAGATCTTTCACCATACTGCGGAATGGCGTGATGCCGATGCCGCCCGCGATGAATGCCAGCTTGCGCCGCGCGTCTTTTGGTAGAGTAAAGTCGCCCGCGAGTTGTCCTGCAATGATTGTCTCGCCGGGTTTGAGCGCAAGGAGCGCGCTTTTAAAACTGCTCGATGGTTCGTAGAACCGCACGCCAAGATGGACATCGTCTTCGGTGGGTGACGATGCTATCGTAAAGTAGCGCCGGTTTCCGCGCCCGTCGGTTTTTGCATGGCCGAGCGTCCACTCAAGATATTGCCCCGGCCGGAATGATAATTTTTTGTCGGTGGCATTATTGTATTGGAATGTGAAATCGTATATGCCCGCACCGACCTCTTTCTTCTCTTTCAACCTCAATATCTTTTTCCCCTTCGGACTCACCGCATACGAGAAAATATTCCCCACGAGCAGTGCGAGCTCCGGGGACGAATAAATAGAGCCGACGTGGATCGCGGGGGCGTAGAGAATGCCGACGAGCGCGCCGTATGCGATGCGCCGCGATCGCGTGGGAGGCGTGGTGAGCGGTTCGGTGATCATGATTGAGGCAAAGAAGAGGACTGGCGTGTGCAAAAATATCTTTTGGATGGTCGCAAGCGCCGCGGTGTCCGGATGGGTGACGATGCAACTTGCCATCGCAAAGGCGAGGAAGCTGAGCGCCAGATCAAAGCGCTGAATCTTCCGGAGCACGAGAATGCCGCCGATCACGACGAACGCCATGAGCGGCAGGTTGCCGCCGACCCACCAGCTCGCCGTCTGGTTGAACGAGAGCGCGGTCACCGCCACGGCGAACGCCGCCGGGTTGAAGATATGCTTCTTGTCTATCGTAAAGATATATTTCGACGCCATCGCGAGCACCGCGGCCCACGCGAGGAAGCTCAGCGTTGCCACGTCCGTCGGCATGCCTGGCGTGATGATGAGCGCGAGGATGAGCGCCGTGATATAGACCGATTCAACGTTGGGCTGTGCCTTGAAGAGATGGGCGAGGACGCCGTTTGCAACCCATGCGACGATGACCAAAAAGAGTGTGGAAAAAATAATGGCGATGGGATTGTAGGGAAGGACGCCGATCGCGCCGAACACGGCCGCGATCGCGAGCAGAATGATCAGGTAATACATCACGAGGCGATACATCGTGATCTTATTCAGAAAGCGGTCAATTAGATTCATGGGGTTATTCGCCGTCGGCGGCGTATTTTTTAAACCCGGTCGTCATGGTGGCGATCTTGTTCTTATCTATTATATATCCCTCAAAGCCTTCCAGTTTTTCAATAAAATTGATGCCTTCCGCGCCCATTGCGAACGCCGCCGTGGCAAACCGGTCCGCTTCGTAGATATTCGGCCCGATCACGGTCAGGCTTACGATGCCGTCGACCGGCGCGCCCGCACCGCCATTACCGCGCGGATCGTAAATATGCAGGCCGCGGATATACGTGCCCGACGTGGCGACGCCTTCGGTCGTGACGTGCACCACTTTAATATTCTCATTTGGATTGAAAGGATTCTTTATACCCACCGCCCACTTTTTGCCGTCGGCATTATGCCCGTGCGGCTGGATGTCGCCGCCGGCATCGACATAAAAATTTTCAAACCCCCTCTTTTGCAAAAGTTGCGCGGCGTTCCAGATCGCCCAGCCCTTCACGAGGCCCGATGGATCATATTTTCCGTTTGGCGTTTCAATGTCAAAATAGCCGTTTGTCTCTCGCTTTGTTTCTTCGCTGAGTGCAAAAACGAGTTGCATCTCCTCGCTTGCGTTTGCGAGGGCGAGTGAGTCGTCGTTGATAGCCGTTATCTCGCTCGTCGATTTGTATGTGCTGAATGTTTCGTCGATGTGCGTAAAATATGCGAAGACCTCGTCAAAGATTTTTGTCGCGGCTTTTTCTGCCGCGTGCGGGTCCTCGATTATCTCGATAGTGATGGGCATACCCATCAGAAATCGTGTCTGCTTCATGCGGGACGGGCCTGCAAATTAACTCTTTGCCTGCGAGAGCGCCGAAGCGAGGGATTGCTGGAAGGCTTCGGAGTCTTGCGTGGCTCCCGAAACGATGTTGACGTTCGCGCTTTGCGCGGTGATCGCTTCCTGCTTGAGCGCTGGCAGGGCCATCGCGCTCACGTCGCTTGAGTGGCCGCCGCTCGGGGCCTGCGGGAAGGTGACGTTGGTGATGAGCCCGCCCTGGATTGTGACGGTCGCTTGGAGGCTTCCATAGAAGGCGTCCGCCACACTGCCGGTGTAGATACCGTCTTTATATTGGCCGGTTGGGGTGGTGGTCGTCGCAGGCGGCGGCGTGCCCGGCGTACTTGTTGGAGGCACGGTCGTCGCCACCGACGGCGCGGAACCTTTATTGGCAAAAATGACGTATGCGACGACTGCTATCACGAGGATACCCCCAATGACGTATTTGGTAATCGATGATTTGTTCATGAGTGAAAGTATACCTTAGACGATACGACCCTGCCAATGGTTTGGGTGCCCACTGCCGAGCCGGGCCAACGCCTGAGATATTCCCGCCGGAGTATTTTTGGCATATAATACGATGACTATGGATGCCATAAAACCGACTGACGACTTCTTCCATTTCGTGAATGCCAAGTGGATCGAAGAAAATCCGATCCCGCCCGATGAATCGCGATGGGGCTCATTCTATGCTTTGAGGGTGGATGTAGAAAAACAGTTGAAAACGATTTTGGATGAGATTGCTACAAAAGGAGATGCGGAACTGGACGATAGTGCCCGCAAAGTCCGCGATTTCTACAAGACCGGCATGGATGCAGAAAAGCTTGCCACGCTGAGAGATGTTCCGCTTAAGGATTTTTTTGCAGCGATCGATGGTGTTACTGACGTTGTGGGACTTTCGGGATTATTGGGGATGTTACATCGGAACGGCATCGGCGCATTGTGGAGCTGTGGCGTGGATCAAGATCTAAAAAACAGCGACATCATGGCGCTTTATATTGGCCAGGATGGATTGAGCCTTCCGGACAGGGATTACTATGTGCTCGATGATGAAAAAAGCCGCGCGATCCGCGAGAAATATTTTTTGTATACCAAAACCATGTTCTCGCTTTCGGAGGCCATTGCTTCGTACAAGCCGTCGGCGCAAGTATTCATTGATATCGAAACGCGACTCGCCAAAGCGTCAATGACGCAAGTGGAATTGCGGGATATAGAGAAGCAATATAACAAGATGACGCCAGGAGAGCTCGCCACGATCGCCCCGCGTGTGGACTGGCAAAAATATTTTGACGCGATGCACGCGCCTATTCCGGAATACATGATCGTGTGCCAGCCGGAATTTATGAAGATGGTGAACACGCTTTTCGAAGAAGTTTCGCTTGAAGATATCAAGGCGTATGTGCGATGGCACGTGCTGAATGGCGGCGCAAATTTTTTAAGCGAGGATTTTCAAAAAGCCGCGTTCGATTTCTACGGCCGCACGTTTGGCGGCGCTACGGAGATGAAGCCCCGCTGGCGCAGGGTGCTTGGCGTCGTGAACGGGATGCTCGACGAGCTGGTCGGCCAATTATACGTAAAGAAGCATTTTAGCGAAGACGCAAAAAAGAAGATCAACGATCTTGTCTCGCGCCTCACTGCGGCATATAAGACACGCATCGAGAATCTTGACTGGATGGGCTCGGAGACAAAACAGAAGGCGCTCGCAAAGCTTGCCGCGGTCACTAAAAAACTTGGATATCCGGACAAATGGAAGGATTTTAGCGCGCTTGAGATAGGCACCGATTCGTATGTACAAAATTATCTCCGGGCGCATATCTTTGAGTTCGATCGCCAGATGAAAAAGATCGCCAAACCGGTCGACCGGTCTGAATGGCATTGTTCCCCGCAGACGGTGAATGCATTTTATTCGCCGCCGATGAACGAGATCACATTCCCCGCGGCGATTTTGCAACCGCCGTTCTTCGATCCGGGCGCCGATGATGCCATGAACTTCGGGGGTGTTGGCACGTTCATCGGCCATGAACTCACTCATGGATTCGATGACCAGGGCGCGCTCTTCGACCTTCATGGCAATTTAGAGAATTGGTGGACAAAAGAGGACAAAGAACGTTTTGACAAGAAGACCGCGCATCTTGCGGAACAATTCGACGCGTATGAGCCGCTTCCCGGACTTCATGTGAATGGGAAGCTCACGCTTGGCGAGAATATTGCCGACTTAGGCGGATTATTGATCGCATATGACGGTCTGATGCTCGCGTTGGGCGGACCGGGTGCCGCAGCCAAGGCGCCGCTTGTTGACGGCATGACCCCCTTCCAGCGATTTTTCAAAAACTTGGCCATAGCCGAACGCGCCAGTTTGCGCGAAGAAGCCTTGCGGACGCAGATCCAGACCGATCCTCATTCTCCGGGCATTTATAGGGTGAACGGCCCGCTTTCCAATATGGTGGAGTTCTATGAGGCCTTTGATGCCAAGCCGGGCGACAAATTATATAGAGAGGAAAGCGATCGCGTAAAGATCTGGTAAATATCACAAGCAAAAGCAACCCTGAGCTGTTGAGCGAGTGGACGTTCCTACGTCGGAGCGAAACAGCTCAGGGTTGCTTTTGCTTTTAAAATAGTTTTAATGCATGGCGGAGTACACTCCGCGCATGACATACAAAAAACTATCTGCGGTGCTTGCCGTGCTTGTGGCGGCCGCTTCCGCGCTTGTTCCGTTCAGTGCCGCCAACGCGGCGTATCGTTTTTCGGATTTCCAGGGGACGCCGCCGGTGCACGTATATAAGTCGGCCGAAAAGGCGCCACTTGGCGTGACGCCGGCGGAGATAAAAAAGATCTATAACCTTCCTGCCTCCGGCGGGAAGGGGACGATCGCGCTCATTGACGCGTACGATGATGCGAATATGGAGAGCGATCTCGCGGTTTTTGACAAGCAATATAATTTACCCGCGTGCACAATCGCGAACGGATGTTTTGAAAAACATAAGATGGCCACGTCCACCACGTCGAACAGTGGTTGGGCGATGGAGACATCGCTCGATGTGGAATGGGCGCATGCGATCGCGCCGGACGCAAAGATACTGCTCGTGGAGGCAAAGACGCAGAGTGGCGCCAATTTGCTCGCCGCGGTAGATTACGCCGCGTCGCGCAAGGACGTCGTTGCTGTTTCGATGAGCTGGGGCGGTGCCGAATTTTCTGATGAGTTGTCGTATGATTCTCACTTTGTGGGCGCCGCATCCGGCACAAAGTTTTTTGCATCGTCGGGGGACAATGGCACGGGCGCCAGCTGGCCTGCGGCCTCGCCGAACGTGATCGGCGTCGGCGGCACATCGCTCGAGCTCGCATCGAGCGGCACGCTGATCGCCGAGAGCGCATGGTCGGGGAGTGGCGGCGGCGTGAGTGCGTACGAAAAAGAGCCGGCGTACCAGACGGCATACAGCATCGCGAAGGCGGGCGGCATGCGCGCAATCCCGGATGTGGCATACAACGCCGATCCAAAGTCCGGCTATCCCATCTATGTGACGACCGGCTCCGGCAAAAAGGCCAAAGGCGCGTGGTATACCGTCGGTGGCACGAGCGCCGGCGCACCGCAGTGGGCCGCCATACAGGCGCTCGGCGGCACCGCTGCGCTCGCAAAGTTCTATGAGGATAAAGCGTCCACGAGCACGCTCAAATATTTCCGCGACATCACGAGTGGTACGAACGGCACTTGTGAATACTACTGCGACGCCCGCAAGCGCTACGACTACGTGACAGGGTTGGGGAGTCCGCAGACAACAAAGTTTTGAGGTCTATTTTTAGGCTATTTTGACCTTGGATTTCTTCTCTAAAACATGCTAAAATATCTGTATTGCCGCAGTGGCATTTTTTAACGAAAAATCCAATAAAAATGGCTGAAAAAGAACCAAAAAAAGAAATAAAAAAGGCGTCAAAAGTCGAGGTTAAGGCTAGCAATAAGGGAAGCGCTTCTTACGGCGCAAAGGACATCACCGTTCTCGAGGGATTAGAGCCGGTGCGCCTCCGGCCGGGCATGTACATCGGTTCCACCGGAACCACGGGATTACACCACTTGATCTGGGAGATTGTGGACAACTCGATCGACGAGGTGATGGCGGGATATGCAAAGAACATCACGATAGAACTTTTGCCGGAGAACAAAGTGCGCGTCACGGATGATGGCCGTGGCATTCCGGTGGACATCCATCCGCAGACAAAAAAATCCACACTCGAAACGGTCATGACCACGCTCCACGCCGGAGGAAAGTTCGGCGGCGAGGGATATAAAGTTTCCGGCGGTTTGCACGGCGTCGGCGCATCCGTGGTGAACGCACTCTCGACGTGGGTCAAGGTTGAAGTCGAGCGTGATGGCGGAACGTTCGTGCAGGAATACAAGCGCGGCGTGCCGGAATATAAAGTAAAGAAGATCGGGACGTCGAAGGGTCATGGCACTCGCACCACATTCTCGCCGGACGGCGCGATCTTCTCCGATCTCGAGTTCAGTGACAAGACGATCCTCGAGCGCTTGCGCCAGCAGGCATATCTCACGAAGGGCGTGCGCATTAGCTTCTTTGATCGCCGCACGCTGGTGCCCACGTTCTACGGATTTTATTTCGAGGGCGGCGTGCTGTCGTTCGTTAAATTCCTTTCGCAAAAAAAGAATCGTCTCAACGAGGATATTTTCTATGTGGAGAAGGAAGTAGACAAGCTCGATATCGAAGCGGCGTTCTTGTATATCGACGACACGCGCGTGACCGAAATGAGCTTTGCGAATAACATCTTTACGCCGGAAGGCGGTATGCACCTGACCGGATTCCGTTCCGCACTCACGCGGTCGCTCAACAACTACGCACGCGCGGAAGGATGGCTTAAAGAAAAAGAAGAGAACCTCACGAGCGACGATGTCCGCGAAGGATTGGTCGCCGTGCTTTCGGTCAAGCTTCGCGATCCGCAATTCGAAGGCCAGACGAAGGCCAAGCTTGGGAAATCCGGAGGCGCGCACCATAACTGAGGCCGTTATCAACGAGGCGTTGAAGGAATTCTTGGAAAAGCATCCGCAGGAGGCGAAGGCGATCATCCAGAAAGTTATCTTGACGCGCAAAGGCGCGGCTTGCGGCAAAGGCGGCGCGCGAGACGGTGCTTCGCAAAGGCGCGTTCGAAGGGCTCACGCTTCCGGGCAAACTCGCGGACTGCACTTCCAAGATCGCAGCCGAGTCAGAGCTATTTATAGTAGAGGGAGATTCCGCAGGCGGCACGGCCAAGCAGGGCCGCAACCGCCACACGCAGGCGATCCTTCCGTTGCGCGGTAAGCCGCTGAACGTCGAGCGCGCGCGCCTCGACAAGATGCTTGCGAATGCCGAAGTGCGCTCGCTCGTCATCGCGATCGGCACTGCCATCGGCGAAGAGTTTTCCATGGAGAAGTTGCGTTACCACAAGATCATCATCATGACCGATGCCGACGTTGATGGTGCGCACATCCGCACGCTTTTGCTCACGTTGTTCTATCGCTACTTCCGTGAGGTTGTGGACGGTGGCTATGTGTATATTGCCCAGCCGCCGCTCTATCGCATTCAGCTCGGCAAGGCGGTGAAGTATGCATTTTCGGACGAAGAGAAGGATAAAGTGGTGGCTGAATTGCACAAGGCTGCACCTGCTTCGGCTGCGGCGAAGAAGGGTTCCGCAAAAGCAGGAAAGAAAAAAGCCGACGAGGAAGCAGTTGCTTCGGCTGACGGCGAAGCTGTCGAAGGAGAAGACGCCGAGGTCCCGGAAGGCGTTACCGAGGGAAGCGGCGACGGCAAGCGCCAGCCAAACATCCAGCGCTACAAGGGTCTCGGTGAAATGAACGCCGAACAGCTTTGGGAAACCACGATGAATCCGGCAGTGCGTCTCATGAAGCAGGTGATGGTAGAAGATGCGGAGAAAGCCGACAAGCTCTTCGACACGCTCATGGGCGACGCCGTGGAACCGCGCAAGAATTTCATCCAGGCCCACGCCGCGACAGTGCAGAATCTGGACGTGTAATTAGCGTATCGTATTGTGCCGAGATTTTTTAAGTAATATTCCTACCCAGCGCAGCGGAAATGGAAATGAGGCAGCCTTCCATCGTGTGCGCCAGATGTGTTGTTGGCATTCCTCAATATTTCTGGCGTTATTACATCGCGGACAGGCGAGGACAACAACTTGCGTTCTCCCGTCGCCATTTTTTCTCGGACCCATGAACCTGGAAGTGAGGTGGTCTATGGTGGGGTAATCTTCTGGCATGGTTTTACCTCCATTTCTTCTATAGTTGGGATATAGCGTTAATGTCCGTTGACACCAATGACAGCGCGGATCCTCACGCATCAACCGCTCTCTACGTTTTCGATAATATCCTGGTGATGGTATATTGAAGTCATAGCATAATTCGCATTAAAAAATCATTAAAACTTTTTTGACTTTTATTTCCCATGAATTAATATAGTAAGTGAACGGTGTCTTGCTTAGCGGCGGACTCAGATTCGTTTGCTCCAAGAAAATCCCCCCTGAGGGGATTTTCTTGTTTTTAGATAGTTTTAACCGCCATTTGGTTATGGTGTTTTTGCCGGTGGATACCATGGGCCCGTCGTCTATTGGCAGGACATCGTTCTGAGCAAACGAAAAAGCGGGTCCGACTCCCGTCGGGTCCACCGGCGCGCACGGGCTGTGTTTGCACATGGCCCGGGCGCGTGCCCCGGTTTCTCCAGGAGCCCCGCCCGGTTGACGCCAGGCCCCGCCAGTGCTACACTCTTATTACCTTCGCCGCGAGTGTAGCGGCCTTTTATATTGATGTTTGCCCGGATAACAAAATTTTTTAGTGAGGCTCGGACGGAGATCCGCCACGTCAATTGGCCGACCCGCCAGGAAGCGATCCGCCTGACCCTCATCGTGATCGGTATCGCCGTTGCCCTTGCGGCTTTTTTGGGTGCCTTCGACTATCTTTTTTCCTTTTTGATAAAGAACTTTATTTTGCAGTAATATAATAAAGAGTAATAAGAGACCATGGCACTGAATCATCCCCAACACTCAAATCCACACGACGAAAAACCGGCGGTACGTCAGTGGTACGCCGTCCAGACCTATTCGGGTTACGAAGAGGCGGTTTCGCGCTATCTCAAACAGCGCGTCGAGTCGCTCGCGATGGGTGATAAGATATTTAACATCCTCGTCCCAAAGGAGAGCAAAATAAAAGTGAAGGCGGGCAAGCGCCAGACGGTGGAGGAGAAGATCTATCCGGGCTATGTGCTCGTCGAGATGATCCTCACCGAGGATTCGTGGTATGTGGTGCGCAACACGCCGCGCGTGACCGGCTTCGTTGGTCCTGACAACACGACGCCGACGCCGCTTTCCAAGGAAGAGGTTGATTTCCTCCTCGCGCGCACCGGTAGCGGTGACAACAAGATGATCCTTGACTTGAAGGTGGGCGATCTGGTAAAAATAACCGACGGTCCGTTCAAGGAATACGATGGTAAGATATCCGAGGTCAACGAAGAGAAGGGGAGTATCAAGGTATTGGTGCCCATCTTCGGCCGGGATACCGCCGTCGAACTTGATTCGCTCCAGGTAAGGAAGGTCTAATTATCACAACAACCCATTATGGCAACAACCGCACAGCAGTGCTTTTTCTGCTCACAGAATCTAAAGAATATCGATTATAAAGAGATCGATCTTTTGCGTCGCTTTGTTTCGAGCCAGGCGAAGATCATCGATCCGCGCCATACGCACATCTGCGCCAAGCATCAGCGCAAACTCTCTACCGCCATCAAGCAGGCGCGGTTCATGGCGTTGCTCCCGTACGTCCGCAAATAGCATAAATAAAACCTCCTTATAAAGGTACAGCGCCCCGGCCTTCTGGCCAGGGCATTTTGTTCTCGTAGCCCCGATAGTGAGAGGGCTATTTGAATATGCTATATTAAATCTATATGAAAAAACTATTTCTATCGATGGCTTTCGCCGTGCTCGTGCCTTCTATAGTATTTGGGGCGACGTTCAGCCGCAATCTTTCTTATGGAACGACGGGAACCGACGTATCCCAATTACAACAATTTCTTACTGACGAAGGATTGTTTTCCGGTTCGATCACGGCAACATTTGGATCGCAGACCGAGCGGGCACTTGTCGCTTTTCAAATAGATCAGGGAATTACTCCCGCGAATGGATATTTTGGACCGATTACACGCGCCGATGTAAACGCGATTCTGAATGCGCATCCCGAATGGACAACCACGATTTCGAATGATAACTATTATAGTAATGTGAATGGAAGCGTCGTTCATTCTCCGGTGCAATCCCCCGCCATACCCGCTGGTGCGACGGCTCAGTGTAAAGATGGAAGCTATAGCTTCAGCTTGCATCATAGTGGTACATGTTCTGGACATCACGGGGTGATGCAATGGCTCTAGAATAATTTTTTATGACTTGCCACAATTGCAACAAAGAAAATAGAGAGGACAGTGTGTTCTGCAGGCATTGTGGCGCAAAATTAAAAGAAAAGCATTCATCGCCACATCTCCCAAAAAATTCTATTTTTAATAAAAAATATTACAGAATTTGGATCGTTGTCATAGTGGTCATAGCGCTTTCTGCTGGGACTGCGTATGCTGCCCCGATGGTCAATGGTTATCTTGGGGTGAATTCAGCGATTGGTAATGCAAAGAAATTAGAGGCAAAGGGGGATTATACCGATGCGTTAGCGGCATTGAATTCTGCTGAAGGGTTATGGAGTTTTCGATCTAATAAGCAAGCGTTAGAAAGTTTGAAAGCACAAGAAGGCTCTTATATCCAAGATCAAAACA
This sequence comes from uncultured bacterium, assembly GCA_963718515.1. Classification (GTDB taxonomy): domain Bacteria; phylum Patescibacteriota; class Minisyncoccia; order UBA6257; family 2-01-FULL-56-20; genus JAKAGE01. The sequence goes on from OY970354.1 coordinate 275,580, forward strand.
ATTATAATCTCGCTCTCTCCGAAGAAGCTTCAACCACTTTGGGCGCGAGTTCTTTAACGAATGCCCAGGCATTATTGCAATCTATCCCCGATGATTATCCAGGGTACGGGCAGGTAGTGAACGCCATAAGTTCAGTCCAATCGGAAATTGAAAATCAACTTCAGAATCAAACACTCCAAGCACAGGATGAAGCACAAGCTGCTCAAGCCGAAAAAGCACAAGCCGATGCGCAAGATGCTCAAGCACAAGCTGCGGCTGCAGCTGCAGCGAAAGACAAAGCAAGTGCGCAGGCTTCAGCCGCAGCCGCAGCTCAAGCTCAGGCGGAAGCGAATGCCCAGGCGGTTGCTGAGGCGGCTGCCGCAGCTCAAGCTCAGGCTAATGCTCAACAGCAAGTCCTTATTTCTTTTTATAATCAACTTCAATCAACCTATCGATCAGTAAATGGAGATGGAATAAATTACTACAATAGTGGAAATACCGATTATGAAGAGGGTACGGAATTGTCTGAGCTGGACGCCATAACGGAGTTTGGTCAAGCGGAAGCAATTGATAAAACGGCGATGACTAATGCGACTGATTTAGGAAGTTTTACTAATATGCCTGCGAATTATGTGAATGCTGGAGAAAATATGGAGGCTGCGGCTAATGCTTGTTACCAAGCGGCCAATATAGGTATTGAAAATGCTGGAAATAGTGCCTACGGTAATTCATATATTTCTCCCAATACATATGTTGATAATTGTAATGAATTTATGAGCGACGTGAATTCATTCCTCAATTCTACAAATCCATAACTGTGTAAAAATGTTTTGTGACACTTGTGGTGCGCAGTTAGAAGCGGGGAGCACATTCTGCAATTCTTGCGGGACTTTGATAAATGGCAATAAAAGCGAAGTTGCTAAGGAGTCTTCGGGGCGGATTATAACTACCCCCTCTCACCACAAAAAATTTATATTCGTTGTAGTAGGGGTCGCAATCGTGTCGGGAATTTGCTTTATCGCTTTTGCATACTTTAATGGGACTACTGGCCCTGGTTTAAATATTTCCAATCAGTCGGCTCCTGCTAATCAGGTCGATGCCACCAACACTACGGCGCTTACGCTAGGATCAATTGATCCATCCATTGTCGTGGGGCCGTACCAAAATGTCATTGCCCTAAGTGGCACTGGCTTCAATAGTAGCACGATTATAAAGGCTGGGGCGGTGAATCTAGAAATAAGTGGTGAGGTATCGCCGAATCTTATCTATGTAAAATATCCGGGCAATTTTAATGCGGGAACGTATAATATTACCGTTCAAAACATAGACGGAGAGAAATTCGTTTTAAGTAATGTACTCAGAGTTCAAGCGACAACGCCGGTGCCGATAGCATCCACGAGAGCCACGGATCAAACTTCTGCCACAGAACTTTCCGCTTCTCAGATAGTGTCCGGCGTGAGTCCGTCGGTTGTACTTATTAGGACTGATTCGGGATGTGGGAGTGGGATGATTGTCAAAAGCAATGGAACCATACTTACCGACGATCACGTAATAAGTGGTGCAGCATACATCAACGTCTATTTGAAGAGTGGAGCAATATATGCCGCATCAGTTATAAATGAAAATACCCTCGACGATCTCGCGCTTATAAAGATCAATAATAATGGACTGCCGACAGTAACGTTTGGTGATTCGAGTGACGCATCCTTGGCGTTGGGATCTACCGTTACCGCGTTGGGATATCCACTCACATGCAATGTGGATCAAACACTGGAAGTGGATCAGGGTATTGTCACGGCTCGCAGAACTTCCAGCCAGCTCGGAACAGACGTTATTCAGACGTCCGCAAGGATCAATCCAGGGGATAGCGGAGGTCCGCTCGTGGATAATTATGGGAATGTAGTAGGGATCAACGAAAGCATTTTTACTGTTGAGGATTTAGACCTTAACGTGACTGGCATTGCTTTCGCCACTCCATCGGAAGTTATTGAGCCATTTCTTAATGGAACCTCTTATTCGTCCACGTCTCAAGTTATAACAAATACCGATACCTCTTCTGCCCTCCAAACCCCAACGACGAATCCACGCTATTTCCAATTTCCTATAGTGGGTACCTGTGATGACAACGGTAATGGGACTGTGATCTTGAGTGGTTATCCGCTCGTAAACGGTTATGAAATTCCACCTGACGATATTGATGCGTGGGCAAATGGCGAGATTTCATTTACGGTTCCAAATAGTATTTCCGCGGGAACCTATCAAGTAAACTTTCGTGGCTATGAATATAATCCCACACCCGGATTTGTTGATTGTTCCGGAGGAGGGAAAATTACAATTCAATAAAGACCATCTTTGTTGGTAGGGATGCTATAATTTATGAATATGTTTGCGCTTGATCAGAAAGTTTTTCAGTTCATTTACGCGGCTGGGCATCATAATACATTTTGGGATGTACTTGCGATATTCTTTGCGGAGTATCTGCCCTATTTGCTGGTGCTCGCGTTTCTCGTGCTTGTCTATTATCAGAAGGGCTGGCGGCGGAAGGTCTATCTTTTTTGCGAAGGTGCGCTTGCAATCATTCTCGCGCGCGGCGTTATTGTAGAAGTCATCCGATTCTTTTACCACGAGCCGCGGCCGTATTTTTTTTATAGTCTTACACCGCTCATTAACGAGGGCGGATGGTCTTTTCCATCGGCGCATGCGGCGTGGTTCTTCGCGCTCGCGATGATCGTCTGGTACGCCAATCGCAAGTGGGGGTGGTGGTTCTTTGGACTTGCGACGCTTATGGGTATCGCCCGCGTCTACGCCGGCGTCCACTGGCCGATCGACATCCTGGCCGGCGCGGTGGTGGGCATCGTCTCGGCGCTATGCATTCATTGGTTGTTGAAGGGGAGTAGAAAAAAGCTGGAGGCAGTATAGCCCCCCCCGCTTTTCCCTATTTTTTAACGTCGGATTGCACGCTTGTGCAGTAGGCGCAGCGGTGGGCTTTGATAGGAATGCTACTAAGGCATTCCGGGCAGACTTTTGTCGTGGCCGCGGGCGGCGCCTTTGCGGATCGAGCTTAGCTTATTTATCGGAATAACCACGAAGAAATAAATAGTGATCGCGGTGATGACAAACGATATAAGATTATTAAAAAAATCACCATAAAGGAACTGGCTTCCGTTGATGGTGAAGGAAAAGTTCGAAAAGTTGGGCTGTTTGAAGATTGCCGCGATGAGCGGGGTCATAAGATCTTTGACGAGTGCCGAGACGACCGTGTTGAACGCCGCACCGACCATGACGCCGACCGCGAGGTCAACGACATTCCCGCGAAGGATAAAGTTCTTGAAGCCTTTAAAAATATCCTTGATCACAAAGATATTTTACTTCAGGGCAACTTTGGAGTCGAGCACCACAATCTGCGCGTGTTCGATGCCAAAGTCTATCGCGTCATGGACGCTCGGCATCCAGATATCCACGCGGCCGCTGAACTTCTGGCTGGTGCGATCTTCAACGGTAAAGACCTTATCGCCGAAAAGGGCAGGGATCTCTATCCGGGTCCCAAAGGGAAGCAGGTTATCCGCCACGATGCCATCCCGCACCATCTGGCCGGAAGCCGTGATGAGGGGGTGGTCGGACGTCTCGTCCGGCGCACTCGTATAGGCCGTTACCCAGACGGTTTGGGTGCTATCGACCGATAAGGCCGGCCCTTGAGCCGTGGATTTTATGGTCGGCATGGCCGTAACAGCGATCGGCGATATCCGGGCGACCGTATCGGCCTGAATGGTAGCCGGGTAGGCCAATACTATGGCCATTGCCATGAGGATTCCCAGGTATTTGGCTCTTTTCCCAATAAAAAAGCCCCTCTCGGGGTAATATATACTACTCATTTATTTGTACAGTAAGGATAGCAGGCTCCTTTCCAAAAGTCAATGGGGTGTCCGGAAGGGGTGGGTTAGGGTGCTAAAAATCCTTACTTTACTGGGTTTTTAGGAAATCTTGGACTATTTGACGGATTTCGGCGGCGGTTTGGGCTTCCATCAGTCGAAGTCGGAGCTCTTTTGCTCCGTCGAAGGCTGGGAAGTTGCCGTTCGGGTCGGAATGGCCGGTTGTGTACGATTTGTAGTGTTTTTTCATCACGTCAAAGTTCTTGAGGCGGCCGCCTTGGCCAATGGTCTTGGGGTTGTCGCTATGGTAAAGCTTCTCAAACAGTTCCGTGTGGGCAACCAGGCGCTCGAGCCGTTTCCGGACGTCGGGCGTCCGGCCGGAGAAGAACCATGGGTTGCCAAACATGCCGGAGCCGGCCATGAAGCCGTCCATCCCGGCTGTCGCCACTTTTTCTCGCCCATCTTCCAACGACCGGACGTCGCCGTTGCCGAGGAGGACGGTTTGTGGCGCTATCTTATCTCGGAGCGCCACTATCTTTGGCGCCAGTTCCCAGTGGGCGTCCACGTCTGACATTTCCTGGCGTGTGCGCAGGTGGACGGTGAGCGCGGCAAGATCTTCTTTTAATAACACGGGGATCCATTCGTCTAGCTCGGCGGTGTTTGTGTAGCCGAGCCGGGTTTTAACGGAAACCGGCAGGCCGCCCGCGCCGCGCTTGAGCGCGCGGATGAGCTGTTGCGCGATCTCCGGCGTTTTCACGAGCGCCGCCCCCGCGCCGGACTTTTCCACGCCGCGGTCAGGGCAACCCATGTTGATATCGATGCCATCAAAGCCAAGTTCTTTAATGAGCGGCGCAACTGCCTCGAACTGCTCCGGCTTTGACCCGAAGATTTGGGCGACGATCGGATGCTCGAGGTCGCTGAACCACAGGTCGGTTAAAAGCCGGTCGCGCCCGCGCGAAAGCAATCCTTCCACCGACACGAACTCGGTCCAAAAGACGTCGGGTTTGCCGCACTCCGCGAACATGCGTCGAAAAGCGGCGTCCGTGACATTCGCCATCGGCGCCTGCGCCGCAATCGGGTGCGGGAGGGTGAGCCAGAAGTTTTTAGGGTCGGCCATAATGACCATTAGCATACCACACCGCCTTCACAGAATAATCGTGGTATAATGACCCTACCAAGCATATGCCTCCAAGCGGACAGGGCGGTGGATTTTTTCGAGGGTCAATGCGATCGCTCACGCGCGACGCGTCGGTGACCGAGCAGACAGTGCCGAAGGGGACGACCCGGCGGATTTTTCGTTTTGCAAAGCCATACCGGAAAGCGCTCACCATCTTTTTGATACTGATCTCCTTCGACGCGGCGCTCGGCGTCGTGAACCCGCTCTTATATAGAGAGATCATCGACAAGGGGATTGGCAATAAGGATGTGCGACTGATCGTCATTTTGGCCCTCGTTGCCTGCGCCATCTCGCTTCTCGATGCCGTCTTGTCGCTCGTGGAGAATTACATTTCTTCCCGCATCGGGCAGGGTCTTGTGTTCGACATGCGCACAAAGGTGTTTGAGCATGTTCAGAACATGCCGCTCGCGTTCTTTACACGGACGCAGACCGGCGCGCTTGTGAGCCGCTTGAACAATGACGTGACGGGCGCACAACAGGCGTTCACGGATATTTTGTCTTCCGTGATCAGCAATCTTATCAGTGTGGTGGCGGTGCTGATCGTGATGTTCTTTTTGTCGTGGCAGTTGACGCTTGTCTCGCTCATCCTGGTGCCGCTCTTTATCTTCCCCGCGCGATATTTGGGAAGGAAGTTGCAGGCGATCACGCGTGAGAGCTATGACCTCTACGCAAAAATGAATAACATCATGATCGAGCGGTTCAATGTTTCGGGCGCGTTGCTCTCAAAGCTGTTCGGGCGCGCGGCGGACGACAACAGCGCTTTTCAGGATAAGGCCGGGCGCGTGCGCGACATCGGCGTGACGCAGGCGCTTTACACGAGATTTTTCTTTATCGGACTTTTCCTCGCCGCCGCGATCGGCACCACGCTCGTATTCGGGTGGGGCGGCGTGCTTTCGGTGCAAGGCGTCCTGGACGTCGGCACGCTTGTGGCCTTGAGCGTCTACCTGAGCCGCTTATACGGACCGCTCACCGCGCTTTCGAACGTCAACGTGGATATCATGACGGCGCTCGTGTCATTCGATCGCGTGTTCGAGGTCCTCGACATTCCGCCGATGATCACGGAAAAGCCGGATGCAAAGACGATATCGCGCGGGCCGGCAAAGATCGAGTTCGATCACGTGAGTTTTAGCTATCCCACGGCCAAGGAGGTTTCGCTTGCGTCGCTTGAGTCGGTTGCGACGCTCTCGCACGCGCCGGAGAAAGAGATTTTGGCCGACGTGAGCTTTGTCGTGGAGCCTGGGCAGATGACGGCGCTCGTCGGGCCGTCCGGTGCGGGGAAGACGACGATCTCGCAGCTCGTGGCGCGGCTCTATGACGTGCGCGCGGGCGCGGTGCGCGTGAATGGCATCGACGTGCGCGACGCGACGCTCATATCGCTCCACGCCGCGATCGGCGTCGTCACGCAAGACGCGCACATGTTCCATGACACGATCCGCGCGAACATGCTGTACGCCAAACCGGATGCGACGGAACGCGAGATAGAAGACGCTTTAACGGCGGCGCAGATCTTGCCTTTGATAAAATCTTTATCGCAGGGTCTCGACACGCTCGTCGGCGATCGTGGCTACCGTTTTTCCGGCGGAGAAAAACAGCGCTTGGCGATCGCGCGGCTCTTGCTCAAATCGCCGGACATCGTCGTCCTCGACGAGGCGACTGCGCACCTTGATTCCGAGTCGGAGGCCGCGATCCAGGAAGCGTTCCGCGTCGCGCTTCGCGGCCGGACGTCGCTCGTGATCGCGCATCGCTTGTCTACCATCCGCAACGCAGATCAGATCCTCGTCGTGCAGGGCGGCCGCATCGTTGAGCGTGGCAGGCACGAAGAGCTGTTGGCGCGCGGGGGCGTGTACGCGGAGCTCTACCGCACGCAGTTTGCGGCGGGAGAGGGGAAACACGCCGCGGCATAATCATTTTTTAATCTGCGGATGCTAGGATGCGGGGATGAAGATAAAATATTTCTGGGGTTTGATATTCGCTATCGCGGCAGCGGCGCTTTTTATTTTTTTTGGGACGCCATTCCGATCCTCTTTTATAAACGATAATGCGTCGCAGGCTAGCGCGCTTTCTTTAATAACGGAGCCGGATGATGGCATTGCACCGGTGCTTGCCATGATTAGTGGCGCGGCGAAATCGGCGGATCTTGTGATGTATGAGCTCGATGATCACCAGGTTGAGGCCGCGCTTGTGGCGGATGAACGTCGCGGCGTTGCGGTGCGCGTGATCTTGGGTGCGGGATATGATGGCGCATCGTCCACGCAAAATGCCGCGGCCTATGAATTTCTCGCCGCAAACAGTGTTCCTGTGCGATGGTCACCTTCATATTTTTCTTTGACGCACCAAAAATCGCTCGCGGTCGATCACGATCGCGCGCTCATCATGACCTTCAATTTGGTCTCAAAATATTATCCAACCGGGCGGGATTTTGGCGTGGATGATAATGATCCGCGCGATGTTGCGGCGATCGAGCGAACGTTCGACGATGATTGGCGGGGAACTCAGGCTGGCGGCGGTGGCGCTGGTCGCGATGCCGCCGCGCCCGGTGGCAACAATGGCGATCACGGCGATGATCTTATCTGGAGTCCGGGCTCGGAGCGTCCGTTGCTCACTCTCATTCATGGGGCGCAAAAATCACTCTATGTCTATAACGAGGAGATGGCGGACGGCGATGTGGTGAAGGCGCTTATCGAGGCCGCGGAACGTGGCGTCCAAGTATATGTGGATATGACGGATGCCGACGAATGGCAATGGCAGTTCCGCGAACTCACGACCGGCGGCGTCCACGTGCGCACCTATGCGGATTCGCCGAGTGCGCTGCTTTATATCCATGCAAAGATGATCGTCGCGGACGGCGCGCGGGCGTTCGTAGGGTCGGAAAATTTTTCCACTACGTCGCTTGACGACAATCGCGAGCTTGGCATTATTACATCCGACCCAGCGATCATCGCGTCGCTTACGCGCACGTTCGCGGCCGATTGGCGCAACGCCATTCCGTTTATGGATGATTGAGCAAAATTTTTGAAAAGCGTTTGGGCGTGCTAAAATAGCATTGTGGAATAAGTGGTGCCTTGCACCCCGCGATCGTTACCCTGATCACAGCGGCTGTACCCATCCACATCCTTTGGGCCGGGCAACCAAAGGTCGAATGCTAAACATAACAGCGCAAAAGCGCAACATAAAAATATGGAAGAAAATGAAAAAGGCGGCATCGGAAAGATGCACGCTGACCATCGGGCGGAGACGTTCCCGATGAACAACTGGCGCGCATGGGGCTCGTGGTTCAGTTGGGGATCGCCCGTCGGTCTCGGGATCGGCTGGACACTCTTCATCGTTCCGATTGGCATCTTTCTCTGGCTTCTGCACCTCGCGAATATTATTCACTAGAAGTGGGTGGGGCGTCGCGGTGCGGACTATAGAGGATAAAACATAGCCCGGCGAGCGCCGGGCTATGTTTTTATTGCTATTTCTGGAACGTAAAATATACGAGCGCAAACGAAGTGCCGGATATCCTGTTCCGGCGGCCATTCCCGAAGTCTGTTAATAATTAAGTATTGACTTAATTATCGGATGAGAATAGTATTACTTATATGGACATATTTTCCGTATTGGCAGAGCCGACGCGGAGGACCATCGTAGAGATGCTCGCCGAGCGCGGCGCATTGCCAGCATCGGAGATCGGCGACAAGTTCAGCGCGAGCCCGCCCGCTATCTCGCAACATCTCAAGGTCCTGCGCGAGGCAAAGGTCGTACGGGTCGAAAAACGAGGGCAACAGCGCATTTATTCAGTAGATCCCGCGGCGATGCAAGAGATAGAGGAATGGGCCAGAAATACAAGGCGTATGTGGGATGAACGGTTTGATCGATTAGATAAATTTATAAAACAAAAAACGAAATAAAACATGGAAAAATATATAACAATCACAAGAACGATCGATGCTCCCGTTGAGCGTGTTTGGCGGGCGTGGGTCGATGAGAAACAGGTGCAAAAATGGTGGGCACCCCAGGGCTTTACGAATCCCACGTGCGAAGTGGATGCAAAGGTTGGCGGCAAGTTATATATCGTGATGCAAGCCGGCGATAACATGGGCCCCATGAGCGGGATGAAAGCACCCATGGAAGGAACCTTTACTGAGGTGGTCGAAAATAAAAAGCTCGTATTTACCAACATCGCCCTCGATGAAAAGGGCGCCCATTTGCTCGAAGGGGTAACGACGGTTACGTTTGAGGGCGTCGGCAACAAGACAAAGTTTACCGTGCATACCGGAGCGATGGGCACGACCGCGGGAGTCGACCAGATGCTTGGCGGCATGGAGCAGGGCTGGAATGAGCAGGTGAACAAGCTCGTTGCGTTCGTTACCGAATAAAGATTGGCTAAATCGATTCAAAAAGAAAATCGCCGTAACGGCGATTTTCTTTAGGTGTCCCTACGTTGCGGAGACGGAAGGATTCGAACCTTCGAGGGGATTTCTCCCCTAACATCTTAGCAGGATGCTGCCTTCAGCCACTCGGCCACGTCTCCACTACTGGTAGAGTGTAAAGGATTGCAAACGTTTTCTCAAGCCGCGTGGGCTGAATGTCTTGTTCTTTTGCCGTATTTTTGCTATAATTTGTTGGAGTTTAAAACTTTAACAGCTTTTAATATGCAAAAAGAGACACTCAAAAATATTCCAATAAAGACTGCCCTAAAAGCTCGCCCCCCGATCGTCGTCGTGATGGGGCATGTTGATCATGGCAAGACCACATTACTTGATTACATCCGCAAAGCGAACATCGCCGCGCGCGAGGCGGGCGGCATCACGCAGGCCACTGCCGCTTACGAGATAGAGCATCGCTCGAGCGGCGCGCCCGCGGCCGAACCCGCGCGCAAGATCACGTTCATCGACACGCCCGGGCATGAGGCGTTCACCGCCATGCGCTCGCGCGGCGCGCAGGTCGCCGACCTTGCGATACTTGTCGTCGCCGCGGACGAAGGCGTAAAGCCCCAGACCAAAGAAGCGATCGAAATAATAGAGAACTCAAAGACGCCGTTCATCGTCGCTATCAATAAAGTTGATAAGACCGGTGGCAACCTGGACAAGGCACGCAACGACCTCATGGCCGCAGGAGTTTTGCTCGAAGGATATGGTGGACAGGTGAGCTATCACGCTGTTTCCGCAAAGACGGGCGAGGGCGTAGATGAACTTCTCGACCTCATCCTCCTTGCCGCAGACATCGAGAACCTTACGTACGATCCGTCGCTCGCGGCATCGGGCTTTGTGCTCGAGGCAAAGCGCGATCCGAAGCGCGGCATCGAAGCGACCGTCATCGTAAAGAACGGCACGCTCACGCGCGGCGATACGATCGCGACGCACACCGCGTCCGGCAAAGTGAAGATCCTCGAAGATTTTTTGGGCAAGACGGTTGCAATGTTTGGAACCGTCCGCGCCGGCGCTCATCATCGGGTTTGAAACAATTCCAAAAGTGGGCGAGGAATTTTCGGTGGGGGAATCAAAAGAAGAGAAAAGTGTGCCCGCGATGAGCGTGCCGACGGGATCCCTTGCAAATCAAATTGCAAGGTCCAAGCCGAACACACTTAACCTTATATTGAAGGCCGGCGATGCCGGATCGCTCGAGGCGCTCTCGGTTGTTCTGCGTGGCATCGATCAGAAGGGTGGCAAGGAGATAAATATAGTAGAGGAGGGCGTAGGCGATATCACGGACGGTGACATTCGCCATGCGATGGCGACGAAAGCGACGATCATCGGATTCAAGAACCGCGTCGAGAAGGGCGCGAAGGTGTTGGCTGATGCGCAGGCGGTGACGGTCATCACGTCGGAGATCGTGTATGATCTTTCGACCGCAGTGGAGGAATATTTTAGCGGAGCGCGCGGGCCGGCGGCGGCGGGCGAACTGGAAGTGCTCGCGCTCTTCAATCAGGAAAAACCGCAGAAACAGTTGGTGGGCGGCCGCGTGACGAGCGGCACGTTCCGCGGGAAAGTTTCGTTCGACATCGTGCGCGGCCACGTGGGTTCTGCGCCGGTGGGCAACGGCAAAGTCCTTGGCTTACGCGAAAAAAAGAGCGAGATTTTCCAGGCGGAAAAAGGAAAAGAGATTGGCGTTTTGATCGACGCGCAGACGCTCGTGCAGGTCGGAGATAAATTATTGATCAGGAAATAACGGCGCGGTGCGCTCAAAAAAATGAACTTTCGTTCCGAGCGGGTGGGCAAATTGATTCGCGAGGAGCTTTCGAAGATGATCCTTCGCGAAGTCGAGCTTCCCGCGCTCGCGACGATCACGGAAGTTGAGGTGGACAAGAAGCTGGACGGCGCGCGCGTGAAGGTGAGCGTCATTCCGGCTATCGCCGAAAAGAAAGTACTCGACGAACTTGCCAAGAACGCTGGTCATCTGCAGTACTTATTGCTCCGCAAGATCAACATCAAGCCGATGCCGCGCATTTTCTTCGAGATCGACCACGGTTTCGAGAACGCCGCGAAGGTTGAAAAATTACTGGGGGAGGATACTATTAAGGGCAAGGACGAGTCGGAAAAGTAAGGCCTAGTTGCTAAGTGGTAAAGCGAGGGACTGCAAATCCCTTATGCGGCGGTTCGATTCCGCCCTAGGCCTCATGCATGGCTAAATAAAAATGCCCGGGTGGCGGAACGGTTTACGCAGAGGACTTAAAATCCTTGACCCGTAAGGGTTTGTGGGTTCGAATCCCACCCCGGGCACAAAAAAAGAAAGCGCGCTCTATGGGAGCGCGCTTGTGACGTGAGGAGCTTAACGGCATCCGTCGACCGCGTATGCAAGTTCCTTTGGGATGAAACGTTCGGGCATGATTGCTAAAAATTCCTTTGCAATACCAGGATGATGTTCGCAGAGGGCAGTGACGATCTCCATGAAATCTCTATCCTTCTCCGCGCCCTTATACAGATACGCGAATGCGTTGTGAACTTTTTTCGGGGAGCTTTCTTTGTTGCTGATGATTGCGAGCAACGCTTTCCTGATGCAGGACATTTCTGCTATTCCCTCCAGTGGGATTGTCGATCGATTGAAGAACAGCCCATATTGTATCATCTGGCAAAATAATTTCAACGGCATATAATAGGAGTACTACAATGGCATCTTTTGATTACGCACAGGGTCAGGCATTTTTTCGCGACTCGTTCGTGCCGTTCGCGGCGGCGAACGTGAGCATCGCGAGCTCGCCGGTGCTGTACGGCTTGAGCGTGTACACGGTATTCAGCATCAATTGGAACGATACTGAGAAAAAACATTATGCTTTTAGATTAAAAGATCATTATAGACGGCTTGTAAATTCTGCGGCGATCATGGATTTTAATAATTTCGCGCCGGCGTGGCCGTACGAAAAGTTCGAGGCGACGATGCGCGAGCTCTTGAAGCGCAACGCGGCTGCGATCGCGGGGGAGTCGGTGCTCGTGCGTGCCACTATTTTCGTCGACGCGCTTATCGCGGGAACGAAGATACACGATTTGCAACATACGTTCGCGGCGTTCGTCTATCCAATGGGCCATCTATTGCCGAGCGGCGGCGTCAACGTCTGTGTGTCGAGTTGGACGCGCAATGCCGACAACGCCATTCCGCCGCGCGCGAAGGTGAATGGCGGATACGTCAACTCATCGCTCATCAAGAACGAGGCGTTATTGAACGGCTATGACGACGCGATCGCGCTTGATGCGCACGGGCACGTCACAGAAGCGACGGTGGCAAACGTCTTCATCGTGCGCAACGGCGTTTTGATCACGCCCGGCGTGAGCGCCGATCTTTTGGAAGGCATCACGCGCGCGAGCGTCATCACGATCGCCCGCGCCGCCGGCATCGCCGTCGAAGAGCGCGCGGTGGACCGCACGGAATTTTATGTCGCCGACGAAGTATTTTTGTGTGGCAGTTCAGCAAAGCTCGTTCCCATCCTATCCGTTGATAAACGGCCGGTAGGCACCGGTGTTGCGGGTGATGCATCCGCCGCCGTGCCAGGCCCGATCACAAAAATGCTTTTAGAAAAATTCGAGGCGGCGCAAATAGGAACCGACGGCGGTATGTACGCCGCGTGGAGAATGGAGATATAAAATGTGCGTGTTGGAATGACCGAACTCAATCAGAACTTTTCAGTTTATAAACTGTGTCGATATAAGCCTGTGCATCTCTCACATTTTCCTTTAGCATATTTTTTCGGACTTTCTTCGGTCCGGCTTCGTAGCCGATCATTACCCGTTTCTTTGTAACCTTGTACACTTGATAGGTTATATTGTTCTTTTTGATCACTGCAAGATCTCCCACATTTAATTTTTTGATGGGTGTCGCTTGGAAATATCCCGCTGAGATATTTTCTCGATGCTCTATTAGGGTTATGCGATGAACGCCTTTTTTATTCATATTTTTTGTTGGTGCCCGAGGAGGGAGTCGAACCCTCATGACCTTGCGATCGATGGATTTTGAGTCCATTGCGTCTGCCATTCCGCCACCCGGGCTTTGGGCAATTGCCAAAATCAGCATTCATCATAAGCGACGGAAGGCTTTTTTTCAACCTTGATTTTTAAGAGGTGGACTGGTATGCTCTTCGCAGAAATAGGAAAAGGAGGTGCGATGATCCGGATAAAGCGAGAAAGGATCGTGCCGATCGTGCTCACGGGAGGTCCGTGCGCAGGGAAGACAGAAGCCACTACCCACCTAAAAGCCAAGACGATCGCCCTCGGCTGGCAGGTGCACACCATTGAAGAACCGGCGACGGCACTCTTCACCCAATGGCCAGGACTGAAGAAGCGGTTTCTTAGGGCGTTGGCCAGGGTAGACCGATCAACCTTGTTCGAGATTGAAAGTGCGATCACTCGATTTTCTCTTCAGAGTCTTCACCGGGGGGTGGGGCTTGCGGAGCTCCTCGGGGGTAGATGGATCCTTCTTCTTGACCGCGCGATCCCCGACAACCGTGTATACCTGCCGCCGGGATCTCTCGGCGATTCGATCTATGCAAGTATCTTGCGCAACCTCGGTTATCCACATCCGCGAGATGTCTTCTTGGATTACTCTGGTGTGATCAAGCTCACAACGGCGGCGCTCGGTGCAGAGCGATTCTACACGTGCGCAAACAATGATAGCCGGAACGAATCCATCGAAGAGGCAAGAGAGTTGGACCGGCGCATCTCCACTGCCTACGCCGGACATCGCTGCTTTTACGAGATCGACAATTCCACCGATTTTGAGGGCAAGCTCGCGCGGGCGGTGGGCGCAATGAAAAAGATACTTCGGCAACGTTGATTATCACGAGGCTTCGCTACGGCGAAGCCTTTTTATTTGTGGAAAGTGCGATAATCTCGTAAAATCAAGATAATATGGCACGCGTTATCGCGATATGTAATGCAAAGGGCGGCGTTGGGAAAACCACGACCGCGGTAAATCTCGGCGCGTATCTTGCCGCCGCGGGAAAGCGCGTTTTGCTCGTTGACTTTGACCCGCAGGCGAATGCGAGTTCGGCGCTTGGCCACAACCAGATGGCAGGCGAGCCGAGCGTGTATCACGGCATACTTGATCAGGTGACGCCGGAACAGGTGATCAAGCCGACCGTCATCTATAATTATCACTACGTGCCGTCGGCGCCGCATCTTGCCGGGGCGCTCGTGGAATTGGTGGACGTTCCCGAGCGCGAATATTTTTTGCGGAAATTTATCAATCGCGTGCGGCACAGCTACGATTACATTTTGATCGACCTTCCGCCGTCGCTCAGCCTGCTCACGGTGAACGGCATGGTGGCCGCCGACGAGAGTATTGATTCCGGTGCAGACGGAATATTACAGCTTGGAAGGCATCGGCCAGATGCTCGAAACGGTGAATTTGATCCGCGACAATTTGGCGCACCCGGTGCGCATCACGGGCGCGGTCATCACGATGTACGACAAGCGCGAGCATTTGAGCCGCGAAGTTTCAAAAAATATCCGCCGCCATTTTCCGCACCACGTCTTTGATGTTGAGATCCCGCGCGCGGTCGCACTCGCCGAGGCGCCAAGTTTTTCCAAGCCGATCATTTTATATCGTCCCGATTCGCCGGGCGCGCAGGCGTACGAGCGGCTCGCGCGCGAGATAATAGATCAGGAGTTGGCGCTTGCCCAGGCCGTGGCGGCGCCGGTCGCAAGCGAAAATTTCGGCAATTTTAATATCTAATATGTTAGGCAAAGGACTCGAGTCGTTGATACCAAAAAATAATCAGGGGCAGGGCGCGGACGGTGATCAGCCGAACGATACCAGCACGCCGGCGCGTTCGGATTCGCCCCGTCCGGAGCCCCAGCCGTCCGCCCAGCCACATCCTGGGTTCGTTCCTCCGGCACCCGCCGTTGCGCCCGCGATTCTACCGGCGCACCCTTCGCCCCAGCCGCAAAAGCGCGATGAGCTCGCGCAGGAATCGATATTTCATATCGAGATCGAGAAGATCACGGCGAATCCCGACCAGCCCGGCGGCATTTTGACGAAGATGCTCTGCACGAGCTCGCGAGTTCCATCCGCGAGTTCGGATTCCTCCAGCCGCTCGTCGTTTCAAAAGTAGAGAAAGAAACGCCGACCGGCATCAGCAGTGGAGTATCAGATCATCGCGGGCGAGCGCCGCTTTATGGCGGCCAAGATTCTTGGCCTCCCGCGCGTTCCCGCGATCGTCCGCAATATAAATTTAGAACGCGAGAAACTTGAGCTCGGCGTAATCGAGAACATTCAAAGAGAAAATCTGAATCCGATCGAAATGGCGCGCGCGTTCCAGCGTCTGCAGGAGGAGTTCCGCATGACCCAGCGCGAGATCGCGGCGAAGCTCGGCAAGAGCCGCGAGGTGGTGGCGAACAGCGTGCGCCTGCTTGATCTGCCGGAATACATCCAGCGCGCGGTGGAAAAGGGCGAGCTTTCGGAAAGCAACGCGCGCCTGCTCATCGCGATCGAAGACCCGGGCGCGCAGAAGGCCATGCTCGACGATATCGTGCAGAACAAATTGACGACGCGCGATGTGAGGGAGCGCATCCAGCGTGCCAGCGCTCCGGCGGGGACGCCTGGTTCTCACCGCCGCGGCCGGCCGCCCCTGCAAGAGGTTCGGCTCGCGCCGGAGGTGAAGGCGATGCAGGACGAACTAAGCACCACGCTCGGCGCACCCGTCGAGATCAGCAAGAACGCGAACAACGGCAAGATCAGCATCACCTTCTTTTCGGAAGAAGAGTTGGAAAGCATCCTCCGTCGCTTAGGAAAAGAGAGAGAATGATGGGTCGCTAATAAAAAGAACCTCCCAGTTTTCTGTCGAATTATTCTTATCACGAGGCAGAAAGCTGGGAGGTTCTTTTTTTATGCCTCCCACCTTCGCGATTTTTTCTTCCGCAGCACCGACCGGATATGATCCTTCGCGATCGTTGTCTTTACGAACCGCAGCCAGTCCTCCGACGGACGCTTTCCTTTTTGCGTGACGATCTCGACGACGTCGCCGGATTTAGAGGGTGGTCGAGCGGCGTTGCGACGCCGTTCACCTTTGCGCCCGTCGCGGCGTCGCCGATCTCCGAATGGACGTGGTATGCAAAATCGATCGGCGTGGATCCGGCGGGAAGATCGATCACATCGCCGCGCGGCGTCACGGCAAAGATGCGCGATTGGAAGAAATCGATCTTCATCGCTTGCAGGAATTCTTCCGGATCATCAGCGTTGCCGTCAAATCGTTCCTGCCAGTGTTTTAATTGCTGGACCCACTCGATTTCCTGCGCAAGCTTTTTTCCGGAACGGCTTCACGCCGCCGTCCTTGTTCTCTTTATAGATCCAGTGCGCGGCAACCCCGTATTCGTTCTCGTCGTGCATCTCTTTGGTGCGGATCTGGAACTCCACGCGTTTGCCGTCGGGGCCGATGACGGTCGTGTGCAGACTGCGATAGGCGTTGGGTTTTGGCATCGCGATGTAATCCTTGATGCGGCGCGGGAGCGGCGGCCACGCTTCGTGGATCACGCCGAGCGCGGCGTAGCACTCGGGGAGCGTTTCCACGATGACGCGCATGGCGACGAGGTCATGCACGCGGTCGATGTCCATATCGCGCTTCAACAATTTTTTATACAGACTGCTGTAGCGCTTTGCGCGGATCTCGATGTCGAGCGGTTTGATATCGTGCTCCTTCAATAATTTTTTGACCTGGGGTTTTATCTTTTCCAGATATTTCGATCGTTCCGCGAATCGTTCTTTTGCCGCTCGCAAGAGCCATTCGTATTCGCGCGGGTGAAGATAGGGGAATGCGAGATCCTGCAGTTCGCCGCTCACGTTATGCATGCCGAGCCGGTAGGCGAGCGAGGCGTAGATCTCGTCGGTCTCGAGCGCGACGCGCTTTTGCTTTGCGGGCGGCAGTGCGGCGAGCGTCTGCATGTTGTGCAGGCGGTCGGCGAGCTTGATGAAGACCACGCGGAGATCCTGGCTGAGCGCCAGGATCATTTTTCGGAGATTTTCCGCCTTGCTCTGTTCCGTCGCCAATGCCGCCGCGGTCAGTGCGCCTGTCTTACCGCGTCCCTTCTCTGCGAGCGCGGCGTTGTCGCGATATTTGATATGGCCGAGCTTGGTGACGCCATCCACGAGGAACGCCACCTCTTCGCCGAATTCTTTTTTGATCGTCTCGAGCGGTACGCCGGTATCTTCTACGGTGTCGTGCAGTAGTCCTGCGGCGACCGTCGCCTCGTCCATGTGCCACGACTGCAAGATCTCCGCCGTCGCGAGCGCATGGTTAAAATATGGTTCGCCGCTTTTTCGCTTCTGCCCCGTGTGTGCCTTTTCCGCGAACGCATACGCGCGTCCGATAAGGCTCTCCGGATTTTTTTTGGCGAATTCTTTGACGCTCATAGGCTCCGGTTACGCTTTTTTCTTTACTACCTTTGGCTTTGGCGGATTTTCTATCCAGTGCTTCAGCGCGGCCTGGAGCTCTTCTTCCGATTCCGGTTTTTTATTCATCACGAATGTGCAGTCGGGATAGCGCGTGCAGGCAAAGAACGGTTTGCCGCGCCCGCGCGATTTTTTTTCCACGATGTCGCCGGGCTTGTCGTGGCGCTCGGGCGATGCGAGGCAGTTCGGACATTTGAATCCGGTCTTGTTCCAGATCTTCACGATGCCTTTGCACTTTGGATAATCAGTGCAGCCAAGGAAGAATCCAAAGCGGCCGCGCGTGACCTTCATCGGTTTGCCGCAGATCGGACAGCGTTCATCTTTTGTTTTTTCTTCAAGCGCTTTTATTTGCGCGGCTTCTTCCGGCATCGGGAGCGTCACCTTCACGCCCGGCTCGGGGCAGGCGAGGAATTTTCCCATGCGGCCGAACTTGATGAGCATCGGCTTGCCGCAGTGCGGGCAGGGCGTGGTAGAGATCTCCACCTGTTTTTCCACGCTCGCTTCTTTTTCGTCCAGATTCTTTTTGAACGGGCCGTAGAATTCGCGGCACACTTCGGTCCATTTCATTTTTCCCTCCGCGATCTCATCGAATTCTTCTTCAATATGCGAAGTGAATTTAATGTCGACGATCTCCGGGAAGTTTTCGACGAGCAGGTCGTTCACCAAAATGCCGATCTCGGTCGGCACATATTTTTTTCCAGTTTTTCCACATAGCCGCGCTCTTGGATGGTCGAAAGCGTTGGTGCGTAGGTTGACGGGCGGCCCATGCCTTCGGCTTCGAGCGCTTTCACGAGCGTTGCGTCGGTGTAGCGCGCGGGCGGTTCGGTAAAGTGCTGGAGCCGCCGGGTTTTCGCTATCGCATTCCAGCTTGGCGAGCGTGAGCGCCATATCTTTTTCGAGCTTCGGCAAGCCGCCTTCGATCTCATCGCTTGCATCTTCATCGCGTCCTTCGGTGTACACGCGGATGAATCCGTCGAACATTACCGTCTGGCCGTTCGCGCGGAAGATTTCTTTGCGCGGCGTGTTCGCCTCGATGTCCACCGGCAGTTTGTTCAAGCGTCGCTTCCTTCATTTGCGATGCGATCGTGCGCTTCCAGATAAGATCGTAGAGGCGTGCTTCGCCGCGGTCTTTGAGGCCGATGGCACCACCGGACGTTGCCTCGAGGTTCGTGGGCCGGATCGCTTCGTGCGCTTCCTGCGCGCCTTTGCTCTTGGTGGAATAGTGCGTGGCGCAGAGAGCTGGTATTCTTTTCCAAATTCTTTGCCGATCACGCTCTGCGCCTGTGCAAGCGCCGACGCGGCAAGGTTCACGCTGTCGGTCCTCATATACGTGATGTGGCCATTTTCGTAAAGATGTTGCGCGACGACCATCGTCTGTTTCGCGCAGAAGCCGAGCTTTGCGCGCCGCTTCCTGCTGGAGCGTAGACGTGGTGAACGGCGCCGACGGGTTCCGGCGCACTTCTTTTACGGTAATGTCCGCGATCCGATAATCCGCGCCTTTCAGTCCCTCTATAATATGCTTCGCCTCCGCCTCATTCGTGATGCCCATTTTGCCGACGGCCTTGCCATTAATAGAATTGAGCACGGCAGGGAACGGCGATTTTCCTTTTGGCGGCAGGAAAGATGCCTCGATCGTCCAGTATTCTTCTTTATTAAAAGCCTGGATAAGGCGCTCGCGTTCCACGACAAGCCGCACCGCCACGCTTTGCACGCGGCCGGCGGAAAGCCCGTAGCGGATCTTGCGCCACAAGAAACGGCGAGAGCTCGTAGCCGACGAGGCGGTCGAGAACGCGCCGCGCCTGCTGGGCATCCACGAGATTGATGTCGAGCGCGCGCGGATGTTCGAGCGCTTCAGGATCGCGTCCTTCGTGATCTCGTGGAACGCGATGCGTTCGTATGGCCGCGCCGTCTTCTTTTCTTGTCGAGCTCGAGCGCGCTCACGAGATGCCACGCGATCGCTTCTCCTTCGCGGTCTTCGTCGGTTGCGAGAATGACGCGGTCTGCTTTCTTTGCGAGCGCGCTTCAAATTGTCCACCACCGGCTCGGCTTTTTTGGGGATCACATAGGTCGGCTCAAAATCGTGTGCAACGTCGATGCCGATTTTGCTCTTTGGAAGGTCGCGAATGTGGCCGTAGGATGATTCGACGGCAAATTGCTTTGCCGACGAACTTGCTGATGGTCTTTGCTTTGGTGGGCGATTCGACGATGATGAGGTCCATATATATAGAGGGAGTGAATTGTTTATATTGTATACCCGCGATCCGATTCTTTGACGATTCCTCTTATAATAAGGAAGCTCAATGCGCGGTTGACGATTCGGGGTTCAAGTTTAGTCATCTCCACCAATTTGTCAACACTCGCGCCCGACGATATCTCCGCGAGGGCTTTTAGAATAAGGATTTCTTCGGTGGACGCGGAGACCGCCACGCGCGCCATCGCAACTTTTTTATCCACGCCATACGCCTCCATAATATCGTCCGGCGATGACACGAATTCCGCCCCTTGACGGATAAGCGCATGAGACCCTTTGAAGTTCGCGGCGGTCATCGCTCCAGGTGTCACGAATACTTCGCGGTTCTGTTCCACGGCATAGCGTGCGGTCGCGAGCGCACCGGACGATTCGGGTGCTTCGACGATGAGCGTGCCACGCGCAATGCCGCTAATGATCCGGTTTCGTTCTATGAAGCGGTACCCGTATGGCGGTTCATTGGGCGGATATTCGGAGATGAGCGCACCGCCGTGCTCGAGAATTTTGCGCGCGAGTGGTTCGTGCGTTTGGGGATAGACATCATCCAATCCCCCGGCAAGCACCGCGACGGTTGCACCGCCCGCATCCAGGCATCCCTCGTGTGCAGCGGCGTCGATACCGAACGCGAGCCCGCTCGCGATCGTAAATCCTGCGCCCGCGAGTTCGCGTGCGAACATACGCGCGGTGGTCTTTCCATCCGCGCTTGCCCGGCGGGTTCCCACGATCGCGAGCGTGAGATCATTGGCAGAGAGCGTCCCGCGTATATAGAGGCCGAAGGGGGATTGGGAAATATGGCGGAGCGGTTCCGGATATTCCTCTTCCCACGGCATCACAAGTCGCACGCCGAGGCGATCGAGCTCTCCATATGCCTCGGCGGGATCTGGAAGTATCACGCCGTTTTCTTTCGCCACGTCATTTTCTTTCAATGCGTGGTACGCGGCCTCCCAGCTTTCCGCCCCCGCCCGATATTTTTTTGCCGCATAGTGATCGCCATGCGCCGCGATGGCGATCGCGTGATAAAAAAGTGTTTCGTTCATAAGGGGTTTTTTGAGCCTAGCAGATGGCGCAAAAATCGCGAAATATCTTTTAATAGTGATTTAATTTCCTTTTCTTACTATAATGAAGGGGAATGGCACAGGATCGCTTTACAAAGACATTATGGATAAGCCTGGGGGTCATCGTGGCAAGCATAGTGATCGCCGTCATTGCGCTCGATTTTTTTAGCGGGGACCTTACCGCCCGGGCGAATACCATCGTGGCCGATCGCGCGATGGTTCAACAACAGAACGATGCGGTGGCGGAACTTGCAGGCCTCGAGGAACAGGCGTCGCATGCTACGACATACCAGGCGGCGATGGATCAGCTCCTTCCCGATCAGGATAATGTCTTTAACTTCGCACAGTGGTTCTCCCAACTTGGACAACAATATGGCGTGACTGCGAACGCTTCATTGCAGGGGACGATCACCCCTTCGAGTGGTTCGACACCCGGAACCGCTTCATTTTCTTTCGATACCGAGGGATCGCTCAGTGACATCACCGCATTCCTCGATGCCGGCGCAAAGTCATCCACATTTCTTATCACATTCACTTCATTTGATGTGACGAGCAACGGAGGGAGCTATAAGGTCACGGGCCAGGGCACTATTTTTTCCCAATAACATGAAAAAATTTTTTCACTCACACCCTGACGTTATCATCGCAGTTCTCGCCGTGGTTTTTCTGGGGGTCATTATTGCGCTCTATGTGTGGGCGTTGAACGACGTTTTCCTTGAGATCCACCGGTCGCTCAGTTCTTCAGAATCACAGAGCGCCACTACGTTCAATCTTCAAGGGGCATCCAAGCTTGATCTTCGTGGCCTTATGAACGGCACGACGTCCGCACCAGCAGCTCAATGATCGCTGGTCTTCTGCTCACCCTTGAAAAAAGAGATTGCAGGCCGTATCATGAACCTTGCCTGCGTCGCCGGTATGGGCGCGATTAGCTCAGTGGTAGAGCGTCACATTGACATTGTGAAGGCCGGAGGTCCGATCCCTCCATCGCGCACACTGCCTTAGCAGTACGCGCGCGTGTAGCTCAGTGGTAGAGCATTTCACTGATAATGAAAAGGTCCTTGGTTCGATTCCAAGTACGCGCACAAAACAAAAACGCCTTATGTACCCTCGGGTACGGCGTTCCGGCCTGCTGGCCGGAACGCCTCGGCACTCGGCACCTTCGTGCCTCCGTGACGCCCCTCAAATACATGAGGCATTTTTGTTTTGTGTGGGTGATAGGATAAGATGAATGCAATATGCCCGAGCCCGAAGTCATTTTTGAGAACAAGGATTTTTTGGTCATCGACAAGCCAGCGGGGCTTATGGTGCACGGCGTCCGGATAAAGAGTTCGCGCCGGGTTGATGAAGGGCGCGTTCCGGAACCGACGCTCGCCGATTGGCTCGTCGCCCGCTATCCCGCAATAAAAAATGTCGGCGACGATCCGGCGCTTCGTCCCGGCATCGTCCATCGGTTGGACAAGGCGACATCCGGAGTGATGATCATCGCGAAGACACAGACGTCATTCGAGCATCTCAAGAAATTATTCCAGGAGCATCGGATGCAGAAGACCTACATTGCGCTCGTGCATGGGCATCCAAAAAAAGAAAAGGGGACGATCGACGCGCCGATCGGGATAAAAAGTGGTTCTTTGAAGCGGAGCATCCATTCATTAAAAATGGCGAAGCCGGCGATCACGGAATATTCCGTTATGAAAACATTTCCGCATACTGCATTATTAAGCGTGCATCCCAAGACGGGGCGTACCCATCAGATCCGGGTGCATCTCGCGAGCATCGGTACCCCGATTATGGGCGATCCGTTGTATGGGGGAAAGCATCGTGAGGATCATGCGCATCGTTTGATGCTCCACGCCGCCGCGCTCGAATTTTCTGATGGGGACGGGCATCATTTTGTATTCGAGGCGCCATTGCCGCGCGATTTTACTTATCCACAGGGCTGATCCTCGTGGATATCGTATAATGATTCTAAGAGAATAGATGGAAAGGTCGAAGGTTCTCTAGTATCTATTTAAGATTAAAAAATGAGAAAAAATAATAAAAACAAGAAGGGCTTCACCCTTATTGAATTGTTGGTTGTTATCGCGATCATCGCGATTTTGGCGGTTGTGGTTATCTTGACCTTGAACCCGGCGGAACTTTTGCGCCAGGCTCGTGATTCAAACCGCGTTTCCGACTTCGCGACGCTCAAGAGTTCGATCGGATTGTATTCCGCGGACGTTGCTACAACGACGTGGTTGGGTGCCGTGGCAAATACCAGCACGATATATGAATCGTCAATCTTCAGCCTTACCACTCCCACCACGACCACTCTTGTGAGCGCGGTTTGCGGCGCCAATCCTGGTTACGGTTGGGGTTTTGTGGGAGAGACTCAGACGAGCACACCGACTGTTGCAGCTACCGCAAGGTTAGTGAATGGAACCGGCTGGATTCCCATCAACTTTACCGCGATCAGTTCGGGAGCTCCCATCGGTTCACTCCCGGTGGATCCGGTGAATAACGGTGCGAATGTCTACGCGTTTGTGGGTGCTCAGACATCGTACAAGCTTGCCACGAAGACGGAGAGCGTAAAGTACAGTAACGGCGGCACTGCTGACGTGGAATCGACCGATGGCGGCAATAGTGCGTGCGCATACGAGCAAGGTACGAATATTACGGGCTTGTAAGATCGTTAGTACTATCGTTCATAAAAAGCGTTCTGCGCCGAACCGGCGCCGGGCGCTTTTTATTTTGCCCGGCGCTCTGTTATCATTAATGCAATAGCGAGAACCATGAAACTCCCTCTTTCTCCGGACCAGCTCAAAAAACTTCTCATCGAGCAAAATCTCATCACCGCCGAGCGGTTCGATGGGCTGTATCAGGAGGCCGAACGCAAAAGCCAGAGCATCATCGATGTGTTGGTCTCTGAAAAAGTGGTGGATAGGAATTACCTGAATGATATGATCGCGAAACTGCTCGGCGTGCCGCGGGTGGATTTTAGCCTTCATAAAATAGAGAAACAGACGGTGAGACTGCTCGCGGAAGATATTGCGCGCCAGCGACAAGTTATCGTCTTTAATAAAGAGAAGGATGGGACGTATGACATTGCGATGATCGATCCCTCCGACCTTGAAACGCAGGAATTTCTGGCACAGCGCCTGCAGGGGAAGATAAAGCCGTTCCTCGCCTCCGCGGAAGATCTAAACAGGGGATTCTCCGTATACGGATATGAACTTGGCCGGGATTTTAAAAAGTTGATCGACGATAACGTCCGCGCGTCGCTCGCGGGCCAGACAAAGGACGTGCACGACGCCGCCGCCGATCTTCCTATTGTGGGAATCGTGGACAACATTCTTTCCTATGCCCTCGCATCGCGCGCGTCGGATATTCATATAGAGATCCTCGAGGAATCCATGTTCGTCCGCTATCGCATCGACGGCATTCTTTATCAGATCATGGATATTACGAAGGCCGTCCATCCCGGCGTCGTGGCGCGCATCAAGCTTTTGGCCGGGCTTAAGATCGATGAACATTTTGCGCCGCAGGACGGCCGTTTCCGGCATGTGCTCGGGAATCAGACGATCGACATCCGCGTTTCCACTATGCCTACCTTCTTTGGCGAAAAGGTGGAAATGCGTCTTCTCGAATCATCCCAGAAGCCGCTCTCGCTCGAAGAGCTCGGGATGACGCCGGAAGTTTCAAAGATCGTCTCCGACAATTTAAAGAAATCATACGGCATGTTCATCTCGTGCGGACCGACCGGTTCCGGAAAGACGACCACGCTGTACGCGCTCATGAACATGCTGAACCGCCCGGAGGTCAACGTGACGACCGTTGAAGACCCGATCGAATACAATATGCGATACGTCAACCAGACGCAGATCAATCCGCAGGCAGGCGTCACCTTCGCATCCGGCCTCCGCGCGCTTCTGCGGCAGGATCCGAACATCATCATGGTCGGTGAGATCCGCGACGACGAGACTGCGAACATTGCCGTCGCAGGCGGCGCTCACGGGACATTTGCTTTTGTCTTCGCTCCACACGAACGACGCACCGACGGCGATCCCGCGTTTTTTCGATATGAACATCCCGCCGTTTCTCGTGAGCTCTGTTCTCAACCTTGTGCTGGCCCAGCGCCTCGTAAGGAAAGTCTGCCAGACATGCATCTATTCCTACGACGCCGATCCCGCTGTCGTCGCTACGCTCCAGACCCAGCTTAAAGACAATGGTTTGGATAAAGATAAGGTGCGCATTCCGAAAACGCTCTATAAGGGAAAGGGATGTTCGTCGTGCGGCATGACGGGGTATCGCGGCAGATTCGGCATTTATGAAGCGTTCGAGGTGGATGAAAAAATGAAAGAACTTATCGTCGCGCCCCATTTTGACCTGCAGGCAGTGCGCAACCAGGCGCGCGAGGACGGAATGAAGACGATGTTCGAAGACGGACTTCTTAAGGTGGAACTCGCGCTCACTACGCTCGAAGAAGTGCTCCGCGTCATTCGGGAATAGCAACCGGCGCCTTCGGCTGTGGTAGAATATAGTTATGCTTTTCCATTATGTCGCCGCGGATGCGGCGGGAAAGATGACGGAAGGGGACCTCGAGGGGGATACGCTGAACGACGTTCTCCATATTATCGCCGGCAAGCAGATGAGTCCGGTCTCGGTGAAGCCGGTCAAGCAGGCGGCAGGCGGCATAAAACTTTTTGGCGGAGGCATCAACACGTCGGATAAAGTATTTCTCACGAAATATCTCGCGCTCATGCTTCGTGTCGGCACCGACCTCCTTTCCGCGATCAATATTCTCATCGCTGATTTTGAAAAACCGTCGGTGAAAGATTTTCTCATCGAGGTCCGCGATAACCTCAGTAAGGGACAGCCTTTTTATACCGCATTCGCAAAACACCCGAGGGATTTCTCTCCCACGTTCATCGCTTTAATAAAGGCCGCAGAAGGTTCCGGGGGTTTGCAAAAAACATTCAACGACCTTAGTCAGACGTTGGAAAAAGAGGCGGAACTTCGGAGCAAGATCCGCTCGGCCCTCATTTATCCGATCGTGTTGCTCTGCATCGCCGCCGGCATCTTGATCTTCCTCTGCACGTTCGCCCTTCCCAAAGTGGCAGGAGTCTTCGAGCAGAGCGGCATCAATCCGCCATGGTTCTCGCAGGTGGTGTTCACTGTGGGACTTTTTATAGGGGCCAATATCTTTATTATCATTCCCATCATATTGATCATCATTGGCGCATTGTTCTGGTTCGTGAAGAAGACCGATATTGGAAGACGGACGTTCGACCGAGTGCTCATCAATCTTCCTCTCATAAAAACCATTTCACATGAGCTTGCCGTCCAGCGCATGGCGGCTACGATGAGTTCGCTCTTGCGCGCCGGGCTCCCCATCACGGAGACGATCACCGTTGCCGCGGACACCGTGGGGGTGAGCGAATATCGTACCGCACTCCTTCATATCGCGAACGACGGCCTTGCGAAGGGTCTCACGATCGGCGAAGCATTCCGCCGCGAGACGATCTTTCCCAGCATGGTGTCGAACCTCGTCGCCATTTCCGAAAAAGCCGGCCACCTTGATGAAGTGCTTGCCACCCTTTCCGAATTTTATGAGGCAAACATCGATGGGAATATCAAAGTACTTGTCTCGCTCCTCGAGCCGTTCATGCTTCTTATGATGGGTGTCATGGTGGGCGTCATCGCGCTTTCCATCATCGTTCCGATCTATCAATTGACCACGTCGTTTTAATGAAAAGGGGATTCACGCTGATCGAGCTTGTGGTGACCATAGGCATTCTCGTTACGATCGCTGTCGTGACGATCGTCAATATTTCGGGAAAGCGGTCAAATAGTAATCTTACGACGACCACTCAGCAGGTCGCGACACTTCTGCGGGAGGCGCAAAGTGATTCTCTGGCTCAGGAAGGGGATGCAGTGTGGGGTGTCCATTTTTCGAACGCTACTGCGACCGCTCCCTTTTATGCGCTCTTCAGCGGGAGCTATGGTGCCGGCGCGGCGGGAGGGTATTATCGTTTGCCCGCGACCGTGGCGTACAAGACGTCGACGCTTGCCTCCGGGGCAACGCTCGATATCACGTTCTCGGCGATCACGGGCGCGGCATCGGCGTCGACGAGCATCGGACTATACCTTATCAATGGAAGTGGTTCGTCCACGATCTCCGTCGCATCAACAGGAGCGGTGAGCTACTGATCCTTTTTCTGTTATAATTCCATTAATGGATCATTATGGTCGGCGTGTGGGACAATCCCTTATAGAGCTTCTGATCGGCATGGCGATCGGTACTGCTTTTCTTGTCGGCGCGGCCACCGTCATCGCGCCCGCGCTTCAGGCGAGCAAGCAGACGGCCGTGGTGCAGGCAAAGGCCGAACTTGCGAACCAGCTGATGGATAATGTAAGGGCGTGGGCGGCGGGGAATTGGGACACCGTCCTCGCGCTCGCGACCGGCACCGCAAACACCTATTCGCTCAATACCTCAAGCTCTCCCTTCACCACCGCTTATACGACGGGCACTTCGACGTATTACTCCCCATCTTTTTTTCAAACGACGAGCACAAATGATTCGAGCGGGGCAACCTCCCACACATTGACCTTCGGCGCAACGACGACGCCGGGTGATATACTCGTGGTTACGGATCTCATGGCGCAGGCGCCAAGCTGTGGTACCGCTCCCACCTCTTCGATATCCGATACACAGGGAAATACATTCACTCTTGTGGAACGCTATAACTATACGGAGACAGATGGTTTCACTTGCAATCAGAATCTCGAAGCGTGGTGGGCTCCTATCGGAAGCGCTACGAAAGACACGGTTACTTTCAATCATCATTCCGTCGACGCCTATTTTATCGGTGGCATCAGCGAATACAGCGGAGTTGCGACATCTAGTCCTGTTGATGGTGCGATCGCGACGAGTACGACTTCGGGCAGTACCTCTTTGAATTCAGGCCTTGCGACGACCGCAAACGCGAACGACCTGTTGGTCGCCATGGGGAGCCTCGGCGAGCTGAACTCCACTTACACGGCGGGATCGGGGTATGGCATTCGTTGGCAACAAAGTGGCGGCGCTCAATCCGCATTCACGGAGGATGAGATCGTTTCAAGCGCCGGAAATTATTCCGCAACGGCCAGCTCAACTACGAGTGGCCAGTGGGCCGTGCTACTTACGGCATTCAAAGCTGTTCCAATGGTGTCCACTACCACCAGTTATGGCACGAGCACGGAATCAATTACCCTTCAAGGAATCGCGTATAAGCGTTATTTTTATCTTTCCGATGCCTACCGTACTGCGGGCGGGAGTCTGACCACCGCTACCACGAGCAACTATTATGATCCGTCGACAAAGCTTGTTACGGTGGTCATCATTCCGTCCAATACTTCTCAAAACTCTTCAACAACCGTGAGTTTTTATCTCACGCGCAATCAGAACAATGTCATCGCCCAGACAAGCTGGGCGGGCGGCTCGGGGCAATCCACACCCGTCACCATCATCGGGACGAACTATGCAGCATCTACCAACATTACGACGAGCGCGACAGGGACGATCCAGCTTTCCACCGGCGCTGGCAGTTGCGTCTATTGATGAAGTAAAATAAAAATATGGAACAGGATCAAAAAAGAAAGCAACGACAGAAGATCACGGCGATCGTTACGTTACTGATTTTGGGAGCGCTCTTTATAGTAGGCATCTTCCATGGAACATTTTTCGGCTTTCCGGTGCGCACGGTGCAGGCGGTGACCTCGACCTCGACCTGGACCGACGCCGCAGGTGACGGTACATGGACCAACCCGGGCAACTGGTCGCCCAGCGGCGAACCCGGATCTAGTACCATCGCCCTTTTCTCTGCCTCAAGTACGGCGAATTGCAGTCTTAATGAGGACGCAAGTGTTGCTGGGATTACTATCACGTCAGGGTATACCGGCACGATCACCCAGCCCAACAGCGATTATATTTACATCGGTACATCGGGCTATTCTCAGGCCGGTGGTACCTTTACGGGTGGTTCCACCACGAATTCCTTTTTCTGGGATAACGGCACTTTTTCTTTCACTGGCGGGACATTCATAATTCCTGTTGGAACCACCTGGGGCACGCCCGGACTGCGCGTTGATCAAAGCGCCACTATTTCTTCCCTGCTTAACGACGCAAATGATGGCGGAGGGCAGTTCTATGCGACGACCACCATCACCACCTCCACGACATTCTATACTCTCACCATCGGCGGGGGCGGCGGAGACCCGAATCCAAGTCCCTACATGACCGTTGCTACCGGTACGGTGATCACCGTGCAATCATCAACGTTTTTCGATCCCAACCAGGGTTTTGTTTATCTTGAGGGAGGAGGGCAGATCGATGCCCAGGGGAGTGTTGTACTGTTATTCAGCCAGTCGACCGGCTACGGTTCAACAATTATTCCCGCTACCAGTACCTTTAATTTTATTCTCGATGGTACCGGCACGCAGACAATCAGTGATGGAGGGCTAGGTGGATTGAATTACGCCGCCCCTTTCTTCCTTCCGGGCAATTTTGTGATCTCCAAGTCCTCTGGCACGGTAAATTTATCCGGCGATATTGGTATTACCGGCAATTTTATCAACACGAATGGCACGACTATAAATCCCGGCACATCAACGGTCCTCGATTGGAATAATGTAGCATCAGGTACTATCACCGGCACCTCCACGTTCAATAATCTCCTTTTTAGTGCTTATAATTCAAGTACGGTGACCATCTCGACCGGCACGACGCTCACCGTGTTGGGGAATTTGGATCTTGCGGTATACAAATTTTCCATCAATAACATAAACATTGTGGGCGGAGGAACGATCGATGATCAGGGGAATATCGAAACCGATCCTGTTTCGTATTACCCCACAAACACCCTTTCTCTCATTATGGATGGCACAGGCACCCAAACCATAGGGGATGATTTTGATTGCACTACGATTGCTAGTGTGAATTGCTATTGGGGAGTGCCCCTCCCGGATCTTACGATCAACAAAACAAACGGCTCAGTCGTGCTTGCGAATAATATCATGATTGAGAGCAATTTCATTAACACAAACGGCACAATGATCAATCCCGGCACATCGACGATCATTTTTGGTCAGGGCGATGCGCAATTTAGTCAAACGGGAGTATATGGTGTTGCATATGACCAATATTTTCCTTCCGGCACAAGCACGTTCACCCTTACCGGATCTTCCACTTTCTATAACCTGATCATCGGCGATTGGAATTCTGCAGTAGGCAACGTCTTCGCGACCATCGCGACGGGGACCACTATAACTGTGCAGGGAGATTTTGAATTGTCTAATTGTGACGACTATACCCAAATTAAAGGCGGCGGCGCAATCGATATGCAAGGAAATATTTTATCAGGTGATTGCCCATGGACCGGGCAGGGGTCGTTCCTTGGCGTAGGAGCCCCATCGATCATTGTGAATGGTACGGGAACTCAGATCATAGGCCTTGGGAGTTTGAATAGTGGCATAGATCTTTATTTGCCGAACCTTACCGTACAAAAATCGAGCGGGGTTGCGTACGGCGAAAGCGCCGCGACCATTTATAGTTCATCCACGATCGCGCAAGGGGAGTTTCAGCTTTCGACCGGAACGTCGGCAACGAGTTTTATTCAGCGATACGGAGCATTCACCATAAATTCCGGCGCGCGACTATCCGATTATCCCGTTGCGACTTCCACGTTTGAGCCCGGAGCAGGGGTGGTAAATAACGGCACGGTATTTTTCTCGGGGGATGGAGAGGGGTGCGCTCTGCCATTGCCGAATTATATCGTCATAAACACCGCGAGCGGCACGACATCGCAGGCGTGGTCGGGGACGGGGAATTTTATCATGCGATACGCGAGCGTAAAGCGCCAGACCACTTCCGGCCCGGCGGCGATCAACGACGTGAACGGCACGAATGCGGGGAATAATAGCGGCTCGTGGACCTTCACGACTGCCGGGCGTCCCGCCCTTGTGCAAAGTGTCTCCGCATCATCGACATCCGCCTCTTCGCTCACGCTTCCCTTTACCTTTTATCCCCGCGCGGGAGATCTCATCCTCGTTGCGGTATCGGCGAACGGCCAATCCATCACTGCTCCCACGGATAATGCGAGTAACACGTATACTTTGATCACTTCTAACACCCTAAGCGCTTCCCCGAATGGCACGTTAAGTCTTTATTACGCGAAAAGCATCAATACCACATCTTCTTTCATGGTCACCGCGAACGGGACCGGCGGCGGTCCGCTTTCTGCGGCGGCATTCGAGTATACGAGCATCAATCCCTCTTCAACGTTCCAAACCTATATTGCGAATTCAGACAATAGCGGCACGGCGACGAATCTCACCTCCCTGTCCGCGACAGGGAATTCGAGCAATGAACTTTATTTTGGAGCCATGACCCTGGCGACTTCAACAATAGCAAGCGCCGGTTCTACCTGGACATCGGCCCTTGCTATGACGAATAACACGGGCTACCAAGATCTCTATGCGGAATATATCGCAACGACCACCGAACTCACGACCGCCGCAACGTGGACGAGTGTCGCTTCCACGAGCTACGGTGCCATCATGGGTATATTTACTTCTCCCTACACGAATGGATACTCCGCATCAGGGACCCTCGACTCGGCAACGTTCGATACCGGTATTGCGAGCGGAACGCAGTTGAACTCTTTTACATGGCAAGGATCGACGCCCTCGAACAGCGCGGTCGATTTCCAGTTTGCGGTGAGCAATTCATCGAACGGCCCGTGGAACTTTGAAGGGTACGACGGAACGGCCAACACCTATTTCTCCGGTGCCGCCGGTTTTCCCATCAGCCTTGTTTCAAATACTACTGCTCAAGGGTATGAA
This sequence comes from uncultured bacterium, assembly GCA_963718515.1. Lineage (GTDB taxonomy): Bacteria > Patescibacteriota > Minisyncoccia > UBA6257 > 2-01-FULL-56-20 > JAKAGE01. Next base: position 307,620 of record OY970354.1, read on the forward strand.
CTCTTCAGCGGTTATCGTTATTTCCGCTATCGGGTATTTCTCTTTAGCGATTCTACGTATTCCTATACACCGACCGTGTCAGGGGTGACGGTGAACTGGAGTCCGTAAATTGCCGCCGCCATTTTCAGTTTGTGTTGCCCAAACGGTAATGAGGCGCCCAATGGGAGTGAGGGGATGTTCACAGGCTCTCAGGATCCGAATTCCTGTATAATGAAATTAATCGGATGAAACAACCAAAGCGCCTGTCGATTTTCGTTTACCTCGGACATGTCTTCTTTTTGGCGTTTTTGGTGATAATGCCATTTCGAACGGGCAAAGTCCTTGCGGCAAGCGTCCCCGCGTTCGTGCGGTCGTCCACTGGCGTCAGTTACTCGGGAACGACACTCAATTTCTCGATGCCGAATAATGTGACGAATGGCGATATTCTTGCGGCAGGGTTCCAGATGGCGGCGCAGGGCTCTGTGTCCTACGCGACTGTGAACCAAGTCGTCGTGAATTGGAGCCCGTAAGGCAGAGACCCCCGAAACAGATAGGGAGATATACTATACTTAAACTATGTCGCGAACAGGCTTTTTGGGGTTGATGGGGGTAGTGATTTTTACGGTTGTATTTAGTATGCCTCTGTTTGTCCACGCTTCAATTACGCTGGTCCAAAATAATATTAATCAATCATGCTCAGGTAGCGTGCTGACATGCAATGTACAGGTTTCTTCGACGGCTGCAGGGGATGCCTTAGTGGTGATGACTATATCGGGAGGCGTCGGCAGCGCAACCAACGTAACCTCAACGGCCGACACGGGAAGTTTGGTTAATTGCGCAAGTTGCTATTTTTCCCAACTGGCCAATAGTTCGGGATATCTGACGTCCGCTGTCTGGTATTCAACAAGCACTCCGGCAGGCATCACAAGCATCACCTCAACGATATCGCAAGTACAAAATTTCGTGTCGGACTGGTGGATGTCAGTTTGGGTATATTCAACGACCAATGGCGATGGGTTTTTATTGGACAATGCAAGCACCACGGCCAGTTTATCCGGTGCGGATAATGCAAGCTATCCAGGTGCGACGACCGTACCGCTTTCCGGATCGAATGATATCATCGACCAAGGTATGTTTATTGCATTCAATGGTGCCCCCACAGCCATCAATGATTCCTACACGAATTTCGCAGGCAGCAGTAATTATGGCGTAGCGAATCTCGTCAACACCTCAAATGGCTCTGCTCCGACCTGGACATTGAATCTTTCCCAGAATAGCGAATTGAGCGTGGGCATTGCACTGAAGGAAAACGACGCCACGCCTCCCTTCGTCACTTGGATATCTCCCTCGGGGAATGCAGTCGTTTCTTCGACTATAACTCTCACGGCATCATCCACTGATAACGCTGCGGTTTCAAGCACTGCTTTCTATTATGGCGCTTACGGCGCTACGTTCGCCTCAAGTACTTTCATCGGGTCAACCTCAACCCCGTCGGGAACTCTGTATTCTTTTCCATGGGATACCAATACCATAGTAGATGGTTCAAGTACTCTCTGGGTGCTCGCTACTGACATGTCAAACAACACTTCGACGGCATCGATCACGGTGAATGTCGAGAACGCGCCTTCTATCACCTGGATATCACCGGCTCCGAACGCCACGGTCTCTTCGACTATTACCCTTACGGTCTCTTCGACTGACAGCACCGCGATCCAGGGTGTCCAGTTCCAGATAGATGGGACCAATCTCGGATCTGAAATCACAGCCACTTCAGGCCCTACCCTTTACAGCACGACTTGGAATACAACTCAATCCTCGAATGGTTCGCACATCATTTCCGCCATCGCTTACGACACTTCAAATAATAGTTCAACAGCCACATCCAGTGTCACTGTAGGTAATATATCCCAATCAAATAATACGCCGACACTAATCCACGTCGGGGTTGCTTCTGCCTATGGACTTCCAAATTATTTGATTGCATCGAACGTATCAAATCCAACTTCGTCGGAGAGCACGACGTCAACGATGGCGAGTACCTCTTCATTATCTTCAATGGCGTCAGTCATCGCTGGCTTTCGTGCCGAACTCCAATCTCTAATGGCCGAAGCCGAGAGCCAAACAACCCCGTTTTCTTTTATCAGAAACCTCTCCCTCTGGAGCAGGGGATCTGACGTTCAAGCTCTCCAACAATTTTTCATCGAACAAGACAAGGGTCCATCAGCAGAGAAACTTAAAGCTCATGGCACGACGCAAGTCTTTGGCTATCTTACATTCAATGCCCTCAAAGAATATCAGACATCAGTAGGGCTTCCCGCCACCGGATATTTCGGGATGATGACGAGAAATCAATTGATGAATGCCGACCCATGATATAATAATATCAATCTATAACCAAGCTGTATCATCAATGAAACGGACAAAGCAACTTTCCCTTATAGCTCTGTTTCTGGTAGCCCTGTTTCTGGGATTTTCTTATATTCCAAACATCTTCAGCCAAAAGAAAACATTTGCCGCTGGGACGCCCACCATCGTCCAGACCTGCACCGGCGGGAATTATGGCTCTACGGCAACCTGCACGCTGCCCAGTACGTTGAGCGCCAATACAACCTTGGTAGCAACAGGATATTCAAGCGGGTCAGGTGAAACACTCAGCATCTCAGGCTGTGGCCTCACCTGGACCAAAGTATTCAGTGACACGGCATCTGCCGATTTCACCTGGGACGTCTGGACTGCTCCTTCCACAGCTGGAACCTCCTGTACGGCAAGCCAGACGATCGGTGGGAGCCAGTACAACTTCATAAATATCGCAGAAGTATCAGGGGTCAACGGGCTGGATGCCATTCCTGTCGATGAACATTCGCCATTCTGCCAGACAGGATGCAGAAGCGGATCGTTGACTACAAATACGAATGGCGACTTGGTCCTATTCGTAGGATTCTTGCCGAGTTATTCATTAACCTACAGCACCTTCAGTAACAGTTATAGCATTTATCAACAAAACTTTTTTAACAGTGGCGGTGGGAGCACCTCCACAAATGCTACTGCCTATATATTGCAGGGCACTGCAGGCAACACTTCAACGACCTATAACCTGAGCGGTGCAACGAGCTACGCAGACAGCATCTTGATTCCGTTCAAATCCTCTGGGTCCGGTACCCCCGCCATCCCTCCCTCCGCTCCCACAAACCTCGCAGTCACCACTTCAACTCCCACCACCGTTTCCCTCTCCTGGACAGCTTCATCCGCAGGCACCTACTCCGTCGCGGGCTATGACATCTATCAGGGAAGCAACCAGGTAGGCATCACGTCAAGCACAACCTACACCGTAACAGGTCTCTCTCCTAGTACCGGATACACCTTCAGCGTCTATGCCTATGATTCCCAGAGCAATAGTTCCCCTCAATCAAATAGCGTCAATGCAACAACGCAGGCGCCTATCGTAGATACTACGCCTCCTTCTGTCCCCACAAACCTTTCTGCAAATGCAATCTCCTCAAGTCAGATCAACCTCTCCTGGACGGCATCAACAGATAATGTCGGCGTCACCGGCTACGATATATATAGAGGAGGAGTCCAGATAGGCACCTCAGCAACCAACGGCTATTCAGATAGCGGTCTTGCTGCATCAACCCAATACACCTACACCGTCTCTGCCTATGATGCTTCGGGGAATAACTCTGCGCAAAGCACCTCAGCTTCAGCCACGACCCAGGCGAAAAGCAGCGGGGGAGGCACTGGTCCCTGGTCTGGTGTCCTCACTCCGAGTCGTGCCATCAATTGGGGAAACGCCGGACTGCCAAGTACGCTTATTTACGGAACCGGAGGTAGTGCTTGCAACGGCTCAAGTGCGAATTGCACAGAAACAGTAGCGAATCCTTGGACTCCCCCCACGCGAACGCAGTGTGGCTCTACGATCAGTCCTTCAGGAAGCGCGGCTACCAATACATCCAATATTAATAATGCCCTTGCCGCCTGTAATCCGGGCACATACGTCTTGCTTGGCCCTGGAACATTTACAGTCAACAGCAGTATTAACTTCTACACACAGAACGGCGTTACGCTACGAGGAAGTGGGCCGCAGTCAACTTCCATTACGCTTACGAATGCTGCAGACGTGCAGATGGGCGCCGGATATAGTTACGGACTTTGTGGATGGACTGGTGGTTACGCAGCTGGAGCAACCTCCATTACCTTGTCAAATTGCAGTAGCGCCCCTCATGTCGGCGTACTCACGACGCTCGCGCAATGCAATACCGGTTTTACGGGGTGTGGCTACGCAAACATATCCGGCTCAAACGTCAGCCTCTATACTGCGGCGCCTGGATCGCTATTCTTGAATTCATGGGCAGGTACGCAAACCATGTACTTTGGCTCTGGGACGACATGGCCGGGTTATCCGATTACTGCTGTTCAAAATGGGACCAGTCTTACGGTGAGCGGTGGAACCCCTCCCAGTACGTTTTTCTATATAGGAACTCCTGCAGATAATAATGGTATTTTCATTTGCGGAGGTGTCGATGGCACCTGCCAGCGTACCGACGAGGGCTCCGAGCCTACAGATTTACAACAGCAGATTGTGATGATTACATCGGTCAGCGGAAGTGGGCCCTCCTATACGGCAACCATCAGTCCTGGTCTTTATATGCCGAATTGGAATACTTCTAATAATCCTAGCGCTAATTGGTCTACAGGAGCCCATACAGTGACAGCTCTTGGGAACGGTATCGAAGATATGACGATTTATAACGCCTATGACGGTGCGAATGAGAGTGTACAATTCAACAATTCTTATGGTTCTTGGGTGAAGGGTGTGCGTTTACTCGGCTCCGGAACTTACTATCCTCTCGTAATATCGGGCAGCAAGAATTCTTTGGTATCTAATAATTATATTTTCTCTGATCCGTTCGGCGATGGCCAATATCCTGGAGCCATGCAGGAGCAGCAGGATTCGGACGACCTCGTTCTCAATAACATTATGGTTTCGGGAACGTCCTGGGTGGGATTCGGGCTGATGTCGGGGGATGTAGCTGCTTATAATTACGGCCGAGATACTTTCACATCCTATCCGCTCGATATGTTTGAGCACGTCCCCGGCGACGTCTATCAACTCTATGAAGGAAATGAGGTCGGCACGCTTCAGGAAGACGCTACACATGGTACGCACGATTTGAATACCGCATTTCGTAACTATGTGCCGGGATATGATGTTCCTTATGTTGCGCAGGGGAATCCCGCAGGTATTACTTGGAATCCGTGGGACAGGTTCACCAACACGGTTGGTAATGTTATCGGCAATAGTGCAGGACTTTTGAATACGTACCAGAGTGAGACCCAGGCAGCTGGCGGTTACATTTTTTCCATCGGTTACGGCGGTGGTGATTCAGATCCTCTTGCCTTAACCACTTCGATGCGCTGGGGCAATTGGGACAGTGTGACGAATGCAGTTCGCTGGTGCGGCAACTCAAGCGATCCTGGTTGGTCTACCATTTGCGGTAGCAAATCGGAAGTGCCTTCAAATTTGGCAAGCCCCAATGCCGCGCTTTCCAATCCAGTGCCCAGTACGACCTCTCTTCCACCCTCATTTTTCTTGCCCACGATAGCAACACCTGACGGCGGCACCGGATTGAATTGGTGGAAAGTCTGCACGGGCTGGACGAGCTTCCCGACTAATTGCGCAACGACCCAAACACAGCCGTTTCCAGCTATAGGTCCCGATGTCACGGGTGGTCCTTATAGCGGCGGCCATGCCTACGATATTCCTGCAGCACTCGCATGGGAAAATCTCCCTGTCGACCCCACATATCAGAGTTCCTACAGCATCACGGGATCTAGCTGGTCTGGAGGAACCGAAACGCTCACTATCTCCAATCCTCCCAACCTTGAGCATCTCATGGGAGCATTTCAGTTGAGCGGGGTTAGTTCGGCCTGCACGGCAGGGGCAACGTTCAATGCAAATAACGAACTCCTCATGACGGGCTCTTCCGCAACAAGTATCTCCTATGCCCTCGTCTCAAACCCCGGTTCCTGCAGCAGCGGCACCTTCAAGTTCCCTGATGTCAGGGAGTTCAATGAGGCAGTATATGAGAATGATCCGGCATCGGGAGGAGGTGATACCACCCCTCCCACCATCTCGGTTTCATCTCCGGCAAACAACGCCACCGTATCCTCGACCATCACCCTCTCCGGAACTGCTGCCGATAATGTGGCTGTAGCTTCGGTTGCCGTCTCAGTCGACGGGGGAGCATACCAATCTGCTGTAGGGACAACATCGTGGACATACTCTTTGAATACCACTTCGCTTTCAAACGGTACCCATACAATCATCGCAAGAGCCACCGACACCTCGGGGAATACCGGAATATCATCAACCGTTACCATCACCGTAAACAATGCGTCAGGTCCCTCTGCTCCATCCATCACCTCCTCCCTCACGGCCAATGCCACAACGACCACAAGTTTCTCATATCAGATCACAGGATCCAACAGTCCCACCTCATACAATGCAACCGGCCTCCCCTCAGGCCTTTCCGTGAGTACCTCATCAGGTCTCATCTCGGGAACTCCCACAGTAGCAGGGACATCGAACATCACAATCTCTGCCACAAATGCCGGAGGAACAGGAACCGCAACGCTTGTCCTCACGGTGCGTACCATCCCTGATACGACACCTCCCACCACAAGCATCACAAGCCCCGTGAACAATGCCACGGTCTCAAGCACAATCTCTGTCTTTGCCACAGCTTCCGACAATGTAGGCGTCTCTTACGTCGACCTCCTGGTCGACAACACGGTCGTCGCAACCGACACCACGAGTCCCTATACCTTCTCGCTCAACACCACAAGCTTCGCGAACGGCAGTCATGTCATGTTTACCAAAGCTTACGATGCCGCAGGCAATGTCGGTTCTTCTGCCACCATATCGGTCACCGTATCCAACCCCGCAGAGACCCTGACCACGTCCCTCACGGCATCAAATGCATCAAGCGTCGCCCCGCTCACGACCTCCCTCACGGCATCCGCAGCAGGCACGGCCCAAGGCACGGTGAATTACATCTTCTATTGCAACAGGACTGATACGGGAACCAATATCACCTCTCCTGCAGACCTCACGGTGAATGCCGTGACAAGTACCTCCTACCTCGCCACAAATCTCTGCACCTATGAGACCGCAGGATCATATACCGCAAAGGTCATCGTGGAGCGGGGAAGCGCTCCTCCTGCCCAAGCGCAAGAGGCGATCACGGTGTCTGCTGCACCGAGCTCAGGTGGTGGTGGAGGAGGCTCATCCGGTGGTGGTGGCGGAGGTGGCGGTTCTTCCGGCGGTGGTGGTGGAGGTTCCTCCTCGCCCCTCTTCACCGTCCATACCATGGTCACGACCTCTACCCCGACATCGGCCAAGATCACGGTCATGACCTCCCTCCCCGCCCTCACCCAGCTCTTCTATGGCACCTCTCCCTCCTATGGATCGACCACCCTCACCTCTCCTCTCCTTACGACCTCATACTTCAACCTGGAGAATCTCATCCCCGGCAAGACCTATTACGTAAAAGCCGTATCCCTTGCAGAGGGAGAGACGGAGTCAGCGAACATCACCTTCACCCCGGGGACCATGGCACCGATCGTCACGACCCCTCCTCCCTCCGCATCTTCTGCATCCCTCCCTCCCTTCATACGAAATCTCACGATCGGTTCCACGGGGTCAGATGTCTTAGAGCTTCAGCAGCTCCTGAACCAGTGGGGATACACGATCTCCCCCTCAGGACCTGGTTCCCCCGGGCATGAGTCCTCCTATTTCGGTTCCCTTACCACGAAGGCAGTGCAGAAGTTCCAAGCGGCAGAAGGCATCTCCCCCGTATCAGGCTTCGTAGGGCCGCTCACGAGGGCAAAGCTGAACAGCCTCATCAACGCGGGAGGAACACAGACGACGACACCACCATCTCCTTCATCAGGCTCCCTCACAGAAAACCTTGCCCCTGGGAGTTCAGGACCACAGGTAGACACCCTCCAAAGCATCCTTGTCACGGACGGTTACCTTGCTCCCCAGTATGTCACCGGATACTATGGATCCCTTACCGAGCAAGCAGTCGAAGCATTCCAGACTAAAGAAGGCATTGTCTCCTATGGGACGCCAAGCACGACTGGCTATGGTGCGGTGGGACCGAAGACAAGAGGGGAGCTGGATGGGATGTAGAGAGGAGGGAAATTATTTCTCAAAAAGAATATAATAATCGTGTGGAGAATAGATTCTTTTACAAAGGCCAATCATTCCTGGGACTCGTCTTACTTATCGGAGGCATCATAGCGGTGGTCGGTTTTTTTATCGCGTTCCTGGCCACTTCTTTTATAGATAGCGGATATGGCTATGCCGCATCATTAAATGCCGAGGCGGCGGCGATATCGGGGGCCCAGGATGGTATTCTTCAATTGGATAGAAATGCGAGTTTTAGTAGCACGGGATATGCGATATCGGTTGGCAGTTCCACCGCCGGAGTGAGTGTCACCCAAAATACTCCCTCAGTGGGATTTATTACCGTTATTTCTTCGTCAACCGCATCCTCTCGGACAAAAAAAATAACCGTCGTCCTTTCCAACAATGCTTCCACCAGTCAAGTGAGCGTCGTATCGTGGACAGAAACGCAATAGTAGACCATGCAAACGATAAAAAGTTATTTTCATAAACTGCTTTCATTCTTGCGAGTGCGCTCCGTTGCGGGCGGCCTTGAGATAAGCGATCAAGTGTTGCGCCTTGTCTATTACAACGGAAGGGTATGGCAAATGGCGGCAGTCCGTCTTGCCGTGGGAGTTATGGATAAAGGCAATATCAGAGACGAGCCGGCGCTCATCGCCGCCTTGCGGGAATTAAAAATGAAGGTGCCGGTCGCAAGAGATAAGAAGAAGATGATGAATGTGATCGTCTCGCTCAGTTCCGTTCAGATATACAATCAGGTTTTTGCAGTGCCTGCGATCGAAGGTCCCGATCTCGATAAAGCGGTCGAGCTCAATGCCCAGATGCTTTCTCCCATTGATATCAACCAGGCGTATATCGGGTGGGAATTTTTAGGAAAAGACGAGACTGGCCTTAAATCGGAAGTAGCCGCAGCTTTTGCCAATAAAGCCGTCGTAGATGCAATCACGCAGGCATTGTTCGCGGCAGGATTCATCACGGTCGGCGTGGAATCGCGCGCGCTCGCGTTCGTGCGGATACTTCGCGAAAAGGGCGCAGGCGTCGATATTGATAAAGCGTATCTCGTTTTGAACATCGATAATTCCGGCATCGATTTTTTGGTTGTCCGCAAGGGAAGGTTGTATTTTGAATACGCGACCCAATGGTCCGATATCGCCGACGAGAAGGGCCAGGTCTCGGTGGAAAAATTCAGCGAGACGCTCGAGTCGAGCCTCCGGCAGGTGATGAATTTTTATACCCAGCGTTGGCCGGAGCCTTTGGCTGCAGTCATCCTTTCGGCGGTGGCATTTGAAAAAGAGGCAGAAGCGGCGGTCGTAAAATCGGCATCATTGCCGGTCATCCGCCTCAGCTTATTTATGGGCCAGTCGATATCTTCCGAATGGCTCGTGGCGCTCGGATGCAGTTTGCGGACCATAAACCCTACCATAAAGGATAAAGAGATAAACCTTTTGGGAGAGGAGGCCATGGACACATTCCGCAAGGAACAATTGGTTTATTTTATGAGCCTGTGGCGCGTCCTCATTCCGACGGTGCTCGCGTTTTTGATAGTCATATTCGCCCTGGCGGATAATTTTTTGAGCGTTACGAAAGCGAGCATTGAATCCCAACCGGCATTTAGTCAGCGAGAAAACAACGCCCTTGATGCGTTCGAAGCCTCCTCAACGTCGTTCAATGATTTGGTCGCGCTGGTTGCGGATGCCGAGGGACAGATCAATGATAATTATCGTATGATCGCGGACATCAGTAATAGTGCGGCGGCCAATGGTGTTACGATCACCCAACTCTCATTCCAGGGTTCGGGCACGGCTATCCTTGTTGTCGGCGCGTCCCCGGCGGAGTCGCAGATCATCGCCTTTAAAAATGCGGTACAGAATGATCCGCATTTTAGCACCTTCACTCTCCCGCTCTCGAACATTCAACAGAACAACCAGGGGTATACGTTCTCCATGCAATTTCCGTTGGGAGCTACGCCGTTCTAAATAAGCGAAGAAAGAACAGAGGAAGAGATCTTTTCAAATACTTCCCGGAAAAGTGCATGGTCTTTTTTGGTGATGGGGGAGAGCACAAAATCGCCGGCTTTTTTTCTGTGCGCCTCGTCCGCTTCCCGGATGCCGATGCGGATGCGTTTGAATTCCTGGGTTTTCAGATGGTCGATGATGGATTGTATTCCTTTATGCCCGGCCGAGCGCCCGCCGTTCGATAGTTTGAAGGTGCCGACGGTGAGATCGCTGTCATCGTGGATGACGACGATATCTTTCGGCGTGGCGCCAAAGACGTGCAATGCCTCTTTGACCGCGAGGCCGGATTCGTTCATATACACGAGCGGCCGGATGAAGATCGTTTTTTTTGCCTTGGTGTATGCAAAGAGATCTTTATGCGTGCGGAACGGCCGCGCGGCCTCGTCGTCCGGAAGATGTTCGGCGAGCCACTGCACCGCAAGTAGGCCTATATTGTGGTAGGTCTCTTCCAGCGCCGGATCGGGATTGCCGAGTCCTATAATGAGTGTTTGATCCATGCTTGATTATTATATTGCATCTTCTATATAATGAGTACACATTATGAGAAAGTTTCTCGCCTCGCTTCTTGAAGTCCTTGAGATCGCTGTCATCGCCATAGCGGCGGTGTTCATCGTGCGGACGTTCCTCGTCCAGCCGTTTCTCGTGAGCGGTACCAGCATGTCCCCCACGTTCTCGAACGGGGATTATGTGCTGACCGACGAGCTGACCTACCGCATCCGTCCTCCCGAGCGCGGGGAGGTGATCGTCTTCCATGATGTGACCGACCCGTCGACGTACCTTATCAAGCGGGTCATCGGGCTTCCCGGAGAGCGCGTGGTCATCAATAATAATACGGTGACGATCTATAATCAGCAGAACCCCCAGGGCTTTGTGCTGAACGAATCCTATCTGCCGGCAGGGACGGTCACAGCGGGGGATCAGGATATCACGCTTTCCTCGAGCTCGTACTTTATGATGGGCGATAACCGCGCTGTCAGCTACGATTCCCGGAGCTGGGGGCCACTTCCTGCGAAGAATATCGTAGGCCTCGTGCGGTTCCGGCTGTGGCCGCTTAATGCCATAGATATTTTTAGCGCTCCGCAGTATATTAACGCGTCATCGTCATAACGGCCATGCCTATACCTAAACAAGAAAAAGAGAAGCCAAAGGAAGTTGTGCGTACCTTCCAGTCCGCGAAGGGCATGCACGACGTGCTCCCGTCCGACGAGCCGTATTGGGAAAAGATCGAGGGCGTCGTGCGGTCGCTCGCTTCGGCATACGGATTCTCGCGGATCGAGCCGCCCGTTTTGGAATTTGCCGAGCTCTATAATAAGACATCCGGGGAGGAGAGCGATGTGGTGCAGAAGGAAATGTATACGCTAAAGACCAAAGGCGGCGATATTTTAGCGCTTCGTCCGGAATATACGCCGGGCATCGCGCGCGCGTATATGCAGAACGGGCTTGAGCCGTCTCGGCCAGCCACAGAAGCTCTTTGCGATGGGGCCGATCTTCCGCCACGAGCGTCCGCAACTGGGCCGTGCGCGGCAGTTCACGCAGATCGACTTTGAAACGCTCGGGGGCGTGAACGATCCTATTTATGACGCCGAGATCATCGCGCTTTTTTCGGATCTTCTTGATTGAACTCAAAATAAAAAATTCCGCGCTACAGACTGAACTCGATCGGATGCCGCATCTGCCGTCCGATCTATAAAAAACAGCTTGCTACGTACTACAAGAATCATGAGAAGGAATTGTGTGAGGATTGCGTGCGGCGATTGAAGACCAATCCACTCAAATTGCTTGATTGCAAAGAACCAGAGTGCGTTGCGCTCAAAGCAAAAGCGCCGAACTTTTTGGACAAGCTGTGCGTCATGTGCAGTGCGCACTTTAAATCCGTCCTTGAATATCTCGACGAAGTGAAGATCCCATACGAGCTTGACCACCACCTGGTGCGCGGGTTGGATTACTACAGCCGCACCGTGTTCGAGATGTATGCAGAGGGGAACGAGGCACAGATCGGTGCCTTGCCCGCCGGCGGCCGTTACGACTATCTGATGGAAACGATCGGCGGACACTTGACGCCCGCCGTCGGTGGCGCGTGCGGCGTGGAACGGCTGATCGCCGTGATGCGCGCAAAGGAGATCGCGGTCAACGGAAAATCCGGCAAGCGGGTTTTCCTTGCGCACGCCGGTGACCTTGCCAAGAAGAAGGCATTCGCCATATTAAAGGATCTTCGCAGCCGCGGATTTTTAGTGACCGAAGCGCTTTCGAAGCCATCTCTTGCCGCCCAGCTCAAGACCGCGGATAAAGAGGGTATCGCACTTGCGCTCATCCTTGGACAAAAGGAGATATATGAGAATAGCATCATCGTCCGCGATCTTACAAATGGATTACAGGAGGCGGTGCCTTTGGAGAAGCTGGCAGAGGAGATAAAGAAGCGACAAAAATAAAACGCCTTACGCCTCCTGGCCGATGATAGTTCGGCGTAAGGCGTTTTATTTTTGCCTAGAGTCTGCTTACTTGCAAAACACTCATTGCTCTTATATACTGTCTCTCATGGCAATAGAAGCACGAAAAAAAGAAGGTGAATCGGGGCAGTCACTTTTGTATACCTTTACGCGCAAAGTGAAGCGGAGCGGTATATTAAAAGAGGTACGCCACCGCAAGTTCCATACCCGCGTGACGAGCCGCATCAAGCGCCGCGCGTCGGCGATCCACCGCGAGGAAAAGAAGGCTGATGTTGAGCGACAGAAGAAGCTTGGCCTTATTTAATAGCCCTCGATGGCATTGCTCCAAAAAATAACCGACGATATGAAGACCGCTATGAAGAGCGGTGATAAGGCGCGCCTTGAAGTTTTGCGCTTCACGCTGGCTGGCCTGAATGCCTCGCAAAAGGAAAAGGCGTTGAAGGATCCGCAAGCGTCGTTGAGTGATGAGGAAGTGACCACCATCCTCCAGAAGGAAGCCAAGAAGCGCAAGGATGCGATCGAGCTTTTTAAGCAGGGCAAACGGGACGATCTTGTGGCGAAAGAAGAAGGGGATCTGAAAGTTATATATGAATATTTGCCGCAGGAACTTTCCCGCGACGAAGTGGCGGCTATCGTAAAGGATCTCAGGCAGAAAGGATTCAATGATTTTAGTTCGTTGATGCGCGAAGCGATGAAGGTCGCTAAAGGACGTGCCGACGGAAAGATGGTGGGGGACGTGATCAAAGATGTGGAACGAGCCTAGGCTTTTGCGGTTGGCGGATACCCTATTGAGGATGCTCAAGCTCCGCGGCGCAACGCTGGATATTTTTTTATTGGACGATAAGAGCATTGCCCGTCTTAAGGCCCGCTTCATAAAAAAGAAGACCGAGCCGAACGTGCTCGCATTCCCCGAACCCGCGCATTTCCCCCACCCCGAGACCAGGAAAAGATACCTGGGCGAGATTTATCTCAATCGTGATATTCTGGAGCGTTCGCCCGGGCGCGCAAAAGTATTGCTCTTGCATGGCATTTTACACTTGCTTGGCTATGATCATAAAAAGAAAGCGGATATCGTTCGGATGGAGCAGCTGGAGGCTAGGATATTAAAGAAGCTAAAGTAAATATCAGGCTTGACAGACAGACCGTATACTGCTATAATCTAACCAGAACCTAAAGGTAGGAATAACTGACAAACCTCACGAAAGGAAGGTAGTGGAATGAACATCTATGGGTTCCTCGCCAATGCAGTGGATGTTTTCCACTTGGCGTCGGTCGTGTTCGTTGTTGCCGGATTCTTCTTTTCAAAAAAACGTTACCCTCGTCTGAGATACGTTCATAGCTTGTGGGGAATTGCTCTAGTTCCCACGCAAGCCGTGTTCGGCATGAGGTGTCCACTGTTATTACTGAGTGGGTACCTCCGAGAGCTGGCACACCCGGGTATTCCAACCTCTTCCTACTATCAGCCGTTCGTGGCCACTCTCCTCAAGAAAGAGTTTGGGTTCAATACCCCAGACTTAGTTATCACCGTAATCACTGTCATTGTTGGATGGATGGCGGTGATAACCCTGCTTAGCTTAAAGAGAAACGGTCGGTCGGACTGGACAGAGTAGATTCGGTTCTTCGCTCGCACAACGGCGACTTGCTCAAAAAGCAGTCGCCGTTTCTATTTTTTAAAAAAATCCATATGAGCCGGCTCTTTTGCACAGTTCCTTTTGGCGCGCTTTTCATGATAAAATGAGCATATGAAGCTGAAAGGGATTGGCGGTGGCGGGGATTTTATCACGGGATTGGACGTGGGAACCTCGTCGCTTAAAATTGTGGTGGCGGAATGCCGCGGAGCACGGCCCGTCATTTTGTACGCGCATGAGGAACCGTCGTTCGGCATCCGCAAGGGTGCCGTGATCGATCTTGGCGAGGCATCGCAAGCGATCAACCGCGCTCTCTCGGAGGTCAAAAAGATTTCCAAGTCCGCGCTCAAAAATATTTACGTAAGCATCGGTACGCCGCAGGCGAAGATGCAGGCCTCGCGCGGCATCGTCGCCGTTTCACGCGCGGACGCGGAGATCCAACAGGACGACGTGGATCGCGCGGTGCGTGCGAGCCAGGCAGTGAACCTTCCGCAGAACCGCACGATCGTGCACACGATCACAAAAGAGTTCATGGTGGACGGCGTGGGCGACATCCTCGACCCGCTGGGACTTTCCGGAAGTCGGCTTGAAGTGCAAAGCCTCATCATCGATGCATTCTCTCCGCACATCAAGACGCTCATCCGCGCCGTGGAACTTTCCGGTGGTGATATCAGCGGACTTGGCTATGGTCCGCTCATCGCCGCGCGTGCCGCGCTTTCGAAACGTCAGAAAGATCTCGGCACCGCGCTCGTCGATCTCGGCTTTGGCACCACCGGGCTCGCCGTCTACGAAGAGAATCGTCTGGGGGGCGTCGCAAAATTCCCCGTCGGCGCGAGCAATATTTCGAACGATCTTGCCGTGGGTTTGAAAATCCCCGTTGATGCTGCGGAAGAGGTGAAGGTGCACTATGGATACGCGTATTCAAAAGAAGTGGCGCAGAAAGAATCCGTCGATCTCAAAAAATTTGCGGAGGATGCGAGAGGTTCCGTTCCGCGCCGGTTCATCGCCGAGATCGTCGAGTCGCGCCTGGAAGAAATCTTCGACCTTATCAATAATGAGCTCAAGCTTATGGAAAAATTCGGCCAGCTTCCCGGCGGCGTCGTGCTCGTGGGCGGCGGCGCGAAACTGCCCGGGTCTCACGGATCTTGTGAAGCAGGAGATGAAGCTCGCCGCGCAGATCGGGTTTACCCTCGCCGACGAATGGGAGGGCCGCGGCGGCGGATTCAAGGAATATCTGGAAGACCCCGAGTTTGTGGGCGCGTTTGGCCTTGTTTTATGGGGGATGGATTCGGAGGGTAAGGGTGGGGATAAGGCGCCGTCAGGCGCTAGCCTCAAGAAATTTTTTGGCTATTTTACCCCTTAAGTATTGTTTGGATTTCTGCTACTATAGTAGAAACATTAAAACTCCATGAAAAAGAAACACCGTCCGGCGCATAAGGCAAAGAAGCAATCAAGAAAAAACGAAGGGAAATTTCAGCCCCTGTCTGCAAACGTTAAAGTGATCGGCATCGGCGGTGGTGGCGGAAACGCGGTCGCGCGGATGGCAAAAGACTTTACGCGCGGCGTGGACTTCATCGCCATCAACACCGACCATCAGGATCTTGATGAGTGCGAGGTCAAGACAAAATTATATATCGGGAAAAGTTTGACGCGCGGTCTCGGCACCGGCATGAATCCGGATCTTGGACGCCAGGCGGCGGAAGAAAATCGTTCGGAGATCACGGAAGCGGTGAAGGGCGCGGATCTGGTATTCCTTGCCGCAGGATTAGGCGGCGGCACGGGTACGGGTGCGACGCCGATCGTCGCCGAAGCGGCCAAGCAGTCGGGCGCGCTCACGATCGCCGTCGTCACGAAGCCGTTCACCTTTGAGGGAAGCCAGCGCGAGCGCCTCGCCGCCGAAGGCCTTATGAAGTTGAAAGATAAAGTCGACGCGATCATCGTCGTGCCGAACGACAGGATCTTCACGGTGATCAGCAAGGACACGCCGATCGTGAAGGCGTTCGAAGCGATCGATGAGATCCTGCGCAACGCATTGCGTGGCCTCGTGGAGATCATTGCGATGCCGGGGATCATCAACGTGGATTTTGCGGATGTAAAGAATATCATGCAGGACGCGGGCATTGCGATCGTGGGCGTCGGGCGTGCAAGCGGTCCCGACCGTGCGGTCAAGGCGGTCAACGCTGCGCTCCATTCGCCGCTTCTCGAGACGAGCCCCGAAGGCGCGAAGGCGGTATTGCTCGGCATCACGGGTAGCCGCGATCTCAAGATGACGGAAGTGAACGATGCGGCCAAGATCGTTGCGCAGACGGCCGACCCGGGCGCGCGCATCATCTTTGGCGCCTATTACGATAGAACCATGAAGCCGGGAGAGCTGAAGGTCACGGTAGTTGCCACGGGCTTCAATGGCAGCCAGCCGGGGGTCCTATTTGGGTCTACCAGCGGCCACTTTGAAGGCCGCCAGGGGATGTTCGGCCGCGCTGGCACGGATGGAGCCGCAAATGCGGGCGGCGCGGCGATGCTCACGAGCAAGCAATCGAGCGGCGCGATGCGCAACGAGCCCGGCGCGAGCGTCAAAAACCCGGTTATCCATGCCCGCGGCGAGGAGTCAGCCGACGAGGTGATGGCTCAGAAATCGCTCTCACCAAATGCTTTTGAGAAGAAAGGGGAGTCGAGCGCTAAGCCGGCGGGTAAAGAGAAAGAGAGCGATGCGTGGGATATTCCCGCGTTCTTGAGGAGAAGGAAGAGATAGAATAAAGGCCCCCGATGGTCGGGACCCTTATTATTCGATCGCTTCTTCTTCCGGTTTTTCTACTATCGGTAATTCGAGCTTGGCTTCCTCTGTGGTTATGCGATAGATATCTTTATTGATCTTTCCAAATTCTTTTCCGGCGGCTGTATAGGCAGAGACGGTGAGGCCAAGATTCTTTCCCACTTTTTGTATATATTCCTCATAGCTAATGAGATGTTTATGCAATGCACTCACTTGTTCGCCGATCTTCTTTGCAGATTCTTCTATGTGCAGAGTTTTTAGTCCGTAAACGACGGTTTGAAGATAGGCGAGGAGAGTTGTGGGCGACACGATAATGACCTTCTTTTTTGTAAATGCATACTCGAGGAGGTTGACGTCGCCGCGCACACCGACCGCGCGGTTTAAGAGGTCGTAATAAATTACTTCCGAAGGGATGAACATGAAGGCAAAATCCAGGGTTCCCTCTTCTGGCTTTACGTATTTACTTGTTTCATCAATACGCTTTTTAAGGTCCTCAAAGAAAGCGCTTTCATGGCGGTTCCGTTCCGCTTCATCATTACTGTTGTTAATACGGTCATAATTTTCCAGGCTGAATTTTGAATCTACGGGAATCAGGCCTGTGGGAGTCATGATGACCGCGTCAACGGCAGTGCCGTCTTTAAAATAGTGTTGAGTTTTGAACAATCCCGGGGGCAAAATATTCTGCAATTCCATTTCGAGGAATATTTCCCCCCGTGCACCGCGTTGTTTGGGATTTTTGAGGATGTCTTGGAGATTTTTAAGATTATCGCCCATGGTTATCACCTGGCGTTGTCCTTCGCGAAGTTTGCCGAGCTCTTCGGTTATCTCTTTTATAAGTCTCGTGCTGTCGGCTCCTTGCCGGATGGCCGTGTCTTTCGAATCGCTAATGGCCTTTACGGACTCGCCAAGTTTTGAGTCCAATATCCGCCTGAGTTCGATCATCTCGGTTTGCAAAAAATGTAACGATTGCGGATCCTCTTTTTTCTCCGCCACTGGCGGTTTCCAAAGCCGCCATGCGATCGCGGCGAATAATATGATGATGACGGTAAAAAAGGCGATTTCCATTAGCTCTATTTTATCACAAAAACAAAAACACCCCTTGCGGGATGTTTTTGAGTCGGAACTGCGAGCGGCGTTCTACTGCCAGTCGCGGCCTCCGCCGTTTCCACCGCCGAAGCGGCTTCCGCCACCTTCACGGCGCGGAGGGCGAGCTTCGAGAGGTTTGGCTTCGTTGACGGTGAGCTTGCGCCCATCGAAATCTTTGCCGTTCCACATTTCGATCGCGGCTTGCGCCTCGCTGTCGGAACCCATTTCGACGAAACCGAAGCCACGCGAGCGGCCGGTCATCTTGTCCATAATAATGCTCGTGGACACGACGGAACCTGCCTTCGAGAATGCTTCCTGGAGCTGATCCTGTGTCGTCGAATACGGCAAACCTCCAATGTATAATTTTGTAGCCATTCAATTGCTAGTGATGTGTAAGGCGACCTCCTTCTCCTCTGCTTCTGCGACGCCCGGAAAAATAGTAGGGCGGCCAGTGGAAACTTACTAAGAACACTTACATCGCAATCATTATACCATAACCTTTGGAGAAACTGCAAATGCCGGTTAATATATATTTAACCTATGACAATCGCCGCTTTTAGGAAAGAAATTTGGGCACATTATCACCGCGCAGGGCGCACTGACCTGCCGTGGCGCCAAACGCGCGATCCGTATGCGATCTTGGTTTCGGAGATCATGCTTCAGCAGACGCAGGTGGCGCGCGTTGAGAGATATTATAAAAGATTCATCAAACAATTTCCGAGCTTTCGCGCGCTCGCGCAGGCGAAGACGAGCGATGTGTTGAGTGCATGGCAGGGTCTTGGCTACAATCGCCGCGCGATATTTCTCAAGCGCACCGCAGAGATCGTCATCCGCGATTTTGGTGGCAAGCTTCCTAATAATAGAGAGGCACTCGAATCACTGCCAGGCATCGGGAAGGGGACGTCTGGATCGCTCATGGCGTTCGCATTCAATACGCCGGAAGTGTTCATCGAGACGAACATCCGCCGCGTTTTCATCCATTTTTTCTTTCCGCGCAGACAAAAAGTAACCGATGAGGCGTTGGAACGTTATATCGAAAGGAGCCTTGATAGGGAGCGTGCGCGGGAATGGTATTGGGCGTTGATGGATTACGGCGCGGCGATGAAGACCCGTGGGCGTGGCTCGCGGAAAAAGTTGTTTTCAAATCCAAACCGCCGCAGTGCGCACTATAAAAAACAGTCGGCGTTCGCGGGCTCCGACCGGCAATTACGCGGGAGGATATTGCGTTCGGCGCTCTCTGTCCCAAAAAGAAAGATCGACGCACAAACGCTGGAAAAAATATTGGCAGTTCCCCAAAAGAGGTTTAAAACGGTGCTCGACGGTCTCCAAAAAGAAGGATTTATCGTTAGGAAAGGAAATTATATTTGTATTAAATGATACCTATGCCGGATAAGATCATGAAAGCAGGACTTCTGGCGCTCGTACTGGGCGCGGTGCCGTTTTTCGCGCTCGCGGCTACCGCAAAATTGCCGTTCTATTATGGCGCATGGGTGCCGTACTGGACGGGCCAGGCGGGGGAACAGCAGATCGCGGTCAATCTCGATTCTCTGAATGAGGTCAGCCCGTTCTCCTACGAGATCGTTGACGGCGGTACTATACAGGATGATCTTGGGATAGATAAAGGCCTTTGGACCGCATGGATCTCCGCCGTCCAGTCGGGGGGTGTCAAGGTCATTCCGACCATCGCGTGGTTCGACACGAACGGCATTTACAATTTGCTCTCAGTCGCAAGTACACGACGGGCCGAAGAGACGAGCATCGCCCAGCTCGCACAGGCGAATGGTTTCGACGGCATCGATATCGATTTCGAATCAATGTCTCCGGCTACTCGGCCGTATTACTCGTTATTTATAGAGGGACTCTCGGATCGTCTTCACGCCGAGAATAAAGTGCTCACGTGTTCGGTCGTCCCTCGCGACGAGCCGAGTTCGGTGTATACCGTCGTGCCGCCCAATCTTAGCTACGCGGAAAACTATCCCTTGCTCAATCAATACTGTGACGAAGTACGCCTCGAGGCATACGACCAGGGAACGACCGATCTCAAACTCGACGCGAGCAAGGGCGGAAATGGACAGCTCTACGCACCGGTCGCGGATCCGGATTGGGTGACGAAGATCATCCAATATGCCATCCAGTACATCAATCCGAGAAAGATCATGTTGGGAATACCGACATATGGATATGAATATGAGGTCTCGTGGTCGAATGACGTTACCACGTATCAGGAGGTGCGTGCCTGGGATTATTTCGGGGCGATGGATCGCGCGGATTCGCTGGGAATCGCCCCGGTGCGTGACAACGCGGGGGAGTTGAGCTTTACCTTTACCTCAAGCACGTATATTCAGGAACCGCTCGATCTTACCTCATTCGTTTCATCCCCGGAGCCGGCGGCGCTCACAACTTCCAATCAGAATGCATCCACCACGTTCTTCGTTTCATTCCCCGATGCCACGTCCGAATTGCAAAAAGTCGCGCTCGCGAAGCAATACGGCCTGCGCGGCGTGATGTTCTTTAAAGCCGACGGAGATATAGACCCGGCCATCTGGAATTCGTTGTAGTGTGGCATAATGTTCATATGCCAACACAAAAAGACACTTCATGGGAAGCCGTTGCGGGATGGTATGACAAGTTACTTGAAGGAGAGGGGACGTATCAAAAAGAGCTGATCCTGCCGAACCTTTTGCGGTTGATGGAGATCAAGCGTGGCGACGCGGTGCTTGACCTTGCCTGCGGGCAGGGATTTTTTGCTCGTGAATTCGCTAAGAAGAACGGGAATGTCGTCGGTGTGGATGCCTCGCCATCGCTCATCGCGCTCGCTCGGCGCGATGCGGGCACTGCCGTGGAATTCCACGTTGCCCGCGCCGATGCTCTGCCGTTCTTAAAAAATGGGAGCGTTGATAAAACCGCAATTGTGCTCGCATTACAAAATATAGAAAACGTGGCCAGTGTGCTCCGCGAATGCGCGCGCGTCGCAAAAAAAGGTGGCATGGTGTATATCGTACTCAACCACCCTGCATTCCGTGTGCCAAAAGAGAGCGGCTGGGGTTGGGATGAAAAGCAAAAAGTGCAGTATCGGCGCATTGACCGCTATCTTTCGGAAATGAAAGTTGCGATACAGATGCATCCGGGCGATAAGCCCAGACAGCACACCACTTCATTCCATCGCCCCTTGCAGTATTATTTTAAAGCTTTGAATAAAGCCGGATTCGCCGCTTCGTTTATGGAGGAATGGAACTCGCATAAAAAAAGCCAGGCGGGCCCGCGCGCGGCGGCGGAAGATATGGCGCGAAAGGAAATTCCGCTCTTCTTGTGTCTCGTCGCGGTTAAATTATAAAAAAGTTTTTAATTTTCAAAAATAAAAGCGCCCGGCCTATGAGGCTCGGGCGCTTGGTCAAAATGTATCAATCAAAGTGAGAATGGCTTATTCTGCGGAGATAGACGCTTTCGAAGCGCTTCATGCTTATTTCTGCGTTTTCGCATGATGCCTCCAGCTCAACAAAGAGCTCCTCTAATGCTTGGATACTCGCCTTTTGTTCGGGGGTTGCGTTCGGGCATTCCTCCGGCTGATAGCGCTTTCTTAATTCGGAAAGATAATTCTGCGCTTCAGCAATTTTTTCTTGGGCGTTCTCGACTCGGGCCGCCGGATCGGCAGCGGTGTTTATTGAGCTCATGAATAACCCCCTGAGCTCTCGTTTCATTCTTTGGATGGCCTCTACTTCGAGTGCAATCGCTTCTTTGGTGCAGCTTTCAGCTACCATGTTTCCCACCTCCCTCCCAGCTGATTTTTCAAATCAAACTACCTGTAGCTTAACGAATTTTATGGACGTACGCCAGGCGACCTATTATGCCGGTAATACTTGAGAAAAATGAGGGTATCGTCGCGTTCTCTAATGGCTCGCCGTGCGCTTATTTCGAGTCCGGATAAGGCATTTTCCAGGAAGCCACTTCTGGCGATGAGATGCGATTTTCCCCGTGCCGCCCTCGCTACGGCGATGTGGGAATGTATGGTGGAAGCCACTGTGTCAATCGTTTCCTCCCAAAATATTTTTTGTAGTTCGGGGATCGATTCTTTGATGGTCTTGCGAACTTCGTTTCGAAGGTGTTTCTTTTGAAACTGTTTTATGACCATCGCGCCGACGCTATTCACGCGTCCGCAGAGAAGGTCTTCGACCCAGTCGTGAGCATCATCATGGAGCTGGCGTGCGATAAGGTAGTGACGGAAGGATTTTAGGACGATGTGATATTCTTCCGACGATAGGCCGTATCCGATCGCCGTCAACATGACCAGCGGGCCCATGCCGTGGCCAATGCTCCGGTCGGCAAGGTTGTTATGGTCGCCGAACGGCGGTACCACCAAAGAAATTATTTTTTGTGACGCGGTATCCACCCGGCAGTTTTTTTGTTCCCACGTATTTGCGTTGTCGATCGTATTCATAGTGGAGATAAAAATAGCTTCGGCTCCCGGGATATTCTTATCAATCGCCTCATAGATCCGGGCGAGGGAACGTAGGAAAAAATTGGCGGATGGGAGAAGGAACGCGTCGCCTTCGCCGTCGAGCATATCGTCGTAGATGTCATATGCCATCCAGCCGTAAAGATTTGCAAGTGCAAGGGATTTGACGATGTCCATAGGAATAAGCAATCCTTTCGCCCGGAGGATAGTTTGGAAATCATATGCAAGACAGGTTATTTTTTCATCCGACATCTTTTTTATTTGTGAGAGTGCACTCGCTTGAAGATCTGAACCGAGATGTGCGCAGGCCTCCTGTGCCAGGGATATGACGTGGCTATGCAGGAATGGCGGGATTGTTGTTGCGGGGCGCGTGTGAGGGGGCTCTGCGTGATAGAGGATCAGCGCTTCGGTGCACAACGCGGCGGTCAGCGCCGAGGCTCCGGCATACGTCCGCGCGTCATCGCGCATGGGATCGATACAGAACGCATGAGGTTGAAATCCTCCGGCCTCTAAGTCCGTCAGCAGCCGGGCGATATCCGGGGTGAGATCGATCTTTTCTCTGAGGCCTAGATATATTAGTGAGGAGATTGCCATCGCGCGTTCCAGCGTCGTTATCTTTTGATCATCTTTAAGGCGCTTAGAAATAAATGTTGCGAGTTTTTCTTGCGACATACCTACTTCCATGCCGGCGCGTTTTTTATAATATCGTGCTATGAAATAGCTGACATGCAATGGCCCCGGATAATAAGGCGACACCAGAGTCTCTTTTTGTATCGCTCTCACAATGAGGCTTTCGATATGGGGGAGTTGGATATTTACGAGCGATAGGAAATATCCGATAGCGCTGTTTGCAACGATATCCACATCGCGCCATGCCGGCGGTGCATTCTCGGGGACGAGCCACGTTCTGTAAGGGCCGCCTTCCTGCGTTTCGAGTCGTACAAGGATGGTGGCTATTTCGGCAAGCGCCTGCGGGCTCAGTATGGTGCGATCGTGGCATGCCAGCGCCGAAAGTGCGGTGAATGTGTCGTCGAGATCGTCCGGGTAGGGATTTGTTGTTCTTACTTTTTCATTTTGCGCCCAATAATTGAATGACCATCCAGTGCCTTTTTGGTCAAGAAGAAAAGCCGCTGCGCTATCTTTTATCCCATCCGCACATCCCTCCATTGTATGAAGGCATAATAATATAGTGGAAGTGAAGAATGTTGTGGAACGGGGTATTGCGTGAGAGAAATCATTTTTGTCGGTGCTGGATAAGTGTCTAAAGCCCCCGTCCGGCTGTTGGGCGTTTTTAATATGCTCAAGTGCGAGGGCGATCATTTTTTGGCTCGGATCCATGGTTAAATGGGAATTCAATAGTGAAGCATGATCCGTCGTGAAGTGTGCTTTCAACAGCGATCGTCCCGCGAAGGTCTTTTTCGATGATTTCCTTGACCATCGCGAGTCCTATACCGATGCCCCTCCCGCTTTGTTTTGTGGTAAAGAATGGCTCAAAAATGCGTGCCCGCACTTCTTCCGTCATGCCGGAACCATTGTCTTCTATCCTCACGGCAACACGGCCGTCTCCCGTGCGGACCTCGAGCGTTACTCTGACTAGCCGTTTTCGCCGGTCGTCCGGAGGGATCTCATCGTACGATTCGATCGCGTTCAGAAGCAGATTGAGCATCACCTGATGAAACTTGAAAGGGACGCCGAGATAGAAAACGTCGCCATGGGTATTATCGAACACGATCCGGACGTTATCTTTCTTCGCTTTATAAGCAACGAGTTGAATAACGTGATTGACACTCTTGTTCAAGGAAAAATTTTCCTGCATGTCGTTGCGATGGTCGATCTGCTTGCGCACCGCTTGCATGAAGTTTTCTATCTGCTTTGTGGTATTGAATGCGTTCGCGAGCGTGGGATCGAGCTCGTTCTCCTCGCGGAGCGAAATGGCGTTCAGAAGATTGAAGATATCGTGGAATAATCCCGACGACAACTGTCCCAGCTCCGCGAAGCGCTTGAGCTGTTCCACTTTTTCGAGCTGGGCAACACTCAGTTCATCGGTGCGCTTCTTGATGTTCACTTCGAGAAGATCCCGTTCTTCCTTGAGCGCGCGCTCGGATTCCCGCGCCCGGCGCAATGACCTTTCGATCTCACGGTTATACAGCCACGCGACGATCATGATCAAGAAATAAAATATCGAGAAGATGAGGGCGTCGGCGTCGCGGAGATATTGCTTATCCATCGGTAGGATTCCATGGAACTGCAGATACCAGAGGGGAATGATGAACAATGTGATGGCGCTCGTCACGAAGAATCCAAGGCGTGTGCCGCGCAGGATGGTGGCGACAATAATGATAAGCGCGTAGGTGAGTATGACGACTTGAATGATCACGCCCCAGCGGTATGCGGCGTAGCTGTTGCTCACGAGGTAGGTTGCAATGAGAAGATACGAGGCGAGGCCAATGTATCCCTTCCGTGAAAGTATATAAAGGAACACAAAGAATGCGGGGAGGATGGAAAAAAGCAGGAAGGGCACCCCGGTGTAGCGAGCGCCCTCCTTTATAGAATAGAACAAGACGATGCCATCCAGGATCGCAAGCATGGCGATGGATCCGATAAGGATGACGTTCAGGATGTTCTTTCTTTGCAGGTGATCCTCATCCATGGCCGCTATTCCCAGGTCTCAAAGGCGTCTTCTACGACAACAAGCGTCTGGGTTTTTTCGTCGCTCCGGGCGCTTTTGTCGGTCAGGATCTTTTCCAATACTTCGTTCATGATGGTGATATGTTATATTCTCGACCTTTCTGCCTATTATACTCGGCCGAGATTAAATATATCTTAACGATCAGCGGTCCCCGCCGACGATGTATCCGCGACCCGGAACGGTCCGGATAAACGCATCTTTATCGCGCGGATCGATCTTTTTGCGGAGGTTCATGATATGCGTCTCAATGCTTTTTGAGAACTGGTCGGCGCTTTCGTCCCAGACGTGCTCAACTATATCGCTTCGCGAGACGACCTTGCCGGGATGTTTCATGAGATATTCGAGGAGCATGAATTCTTTCGGTGTCAGATAAACAACTTTTTTATTAAAAGTGAACGAATATGTTTCCCGATCGAGCGACAGGCTCCTCACCACTAGCGTTTTTTCTTCCAATGTTTTGGGCCGCCGCAGGAGCGCTTTGACGCGCGCTGACAGTTCGCTGAACGCGTACGGTTTTGCAAGATAGTCATCCGCCCCGCAGTTGAGCAGTGAAACCTTATTGTCGATCTCCGATTTCACGCTCAAAATCAGGATAGGCGTCGTCATCTTATACTCCCGCAGTCCAGCGCAGATCTCGTAACCGCCCTTCCCCGGCAGGACATTGTCGAGCAGGATAAGATCGTAGTCATTGGTCCGCGCTTTGTAGAATCCGCGTTCGCCGTCATGCTCAACGTCCACCGCATAACATTCATCTTCAAGCTTGCGCTTTAAGAGAGCCGCCGTTTCTTCCTGGTCTTCGACCACGAGGATTCTCATGTTAGTGAGATTTTTCTTAGTATACACTAAAAATGGAAAGATAGCGCTCCGCCGGCCGTGTGCCGCGGATCCGCCAGGAGTCGAACCCGGTTCGCCACGTGTTAAAGGTAGCATTTTAACCCCATAACTACGGGCCCAAGTCTCGCGGCACTTGGTAAAGATAAAACATCGCCCATTAAATATATCTAAAATAAAAACAGCCACTTTTTGGCTGTTTTTATGACACGTAGAGACTCCAGCCCCTAGCTTTATGGGACTGCTACCTTCTCGCTAATAGTAGTCTTTGCAAGACTAATGTCAAAACTCTTTTAATCATTTTTTAATGTTTTAAGAGGCCTAGCGCCCCGTGGTACAATGAAGAAATGTCAGGCGGCGTATTCGACCCCCAGGGGCCCATTGCATTGCAGGAACGTAATTTGATCGTTCTCGTCGTGCTTATTATGCTTGTGGTCGCGATCCCGATGCTGATTACCCTCTTTACGTTTGCCTGGAAGTACCGTGCCGGAAACAAAAAAGCCAAATACGAGCCGGAGCATGTGGGGAATTTTTTTAGGCAGGCCATCTGGTGGACCATCCCCGCGGTCGTGATCGTGGTGATCGCCGTCATAAACTGGAAGAGCACGCACGCGCTTGATCCCACGAACGCCATCGCATCCGACGTGCCGCCGCTTACCATCCAAGTTGTGGCGCTTCAGTGGAAGTGGCTTTTTATCTATCCGGCACAGGGGATCGCGACGGTCAACTTTATAGAATTCCCGGTGGATACACCGGTCCATTTTGAGCTGACCGCCGACGCGCCAATGAGCTCGTTCTGGATC
This sequence comes from uncultured bacterium, assembly GCA_963718515.1. GTDB lineage: Bacteria > Patescibacteriota > Minisyncoccia > UBA6257 > 2-01-FULL-56-20 > JAKAGE01. The sequence goes on from OY970354.1 coordinate 334,512, forward strand.
CCGGAGCTCGGCAGTCAGATCTACGCGATGGCGGCGATGCAGACCCAGCTGAACCTTGAGGCGGACACGATCGGGGAATACACCGGCAAGGATACCGAGATCAATGGCGCAGGATATGCGGGCATGACCTTCGAGGCAAACTCGGTTTCGCAGGTAGACTTTAATTCGTGGGTTGCGTCAATCCAGCAATCATCGAGCACGCTTACGATGGACGCATATAACACGCTCGCGGCGCCAAGCCAGAATAATGCGGCGGCATATTACTCGTCTTACGGTAATGGTTTGTATGATACAATCTTGATGAAATATATGGTTCCGCCAACGAGCACACCGGAAGCGGGCGATGCCCAAACGAGCTCAATGTCCGCAATGCCCAATATGCCCGCCACTATGCCGGGCATGCAAATGTAATAAGAAGACCAACCCATGAAACACTTTTTTTTAGGAAATCTTACGTGGTCTGCGCTCCCGCATGAGTGGTTCACAATAGGCGGCACAGCCACTATTATTATCGGCGGCATCGTCCTCGCCGCGATCATCACGTACTACAAGCGCTGGACATGGCTTTGGAGGGATTGGCTCACTTCCACCGATCCCAAAAAGATCGGCATCATGTACATTGTTATGGCATCGGTCATGCTGTTCCGCGGGGGATTGGATGCTGTCATGATCTGGCTCCAGCAATCGATTTCGGTGGGGAATTCGCAAGGCTATCTCGACCCCGGGCATTTCCAGCAGATATTCACGGCGCACGGCGACATTATGGTCTTCTTTGTGACGATGGGATTTTTGTTTGGTCTCATGAACCTGATCGTGCCGCTCCAGATCGGCGCCCGCGACCTGGCATTCCCGTTCCTCAACTCTCTTGGCTTTTGGCTCTACGTCGCTGGCGCAGTGTTCATCAATATGTTTTTTGTGATCGGCGGGGAATTCGCGTCGGCGGGCTGGCTCTCGCTCCCGCCGCTTTCGGAGATCGCGTATAGCCCGGGCACCGGCGTCGATTACTGGATATGGAGCCTGCAGATCTCGGGACTCGGCAGTCTGCTCGGCGGCATCAACTTTGTGGTGACAATACTCAAGATGCGGGTAAAAGGCATGACGTTGATGAAGATGCCGCTCTTCACGTGGACCTCGCTCTGCAGTATGGCCTCGTCATCGCCGCCTTCCCGGTGCTCACCGCGACGATCGCGCTCCTCTGGCTCGACCGCTTCTTCGGCATGCATTTCTTTAGCTCGGGTTTCGGGGGAAATCCGATGATGTATGTGAACCTCATCTGGATGTGGGGCCATCCGGAGGTGTACATTCTCGTCATCCCGTCGTTTGGCATATTTTCGGAGGTCGTCGCCACGTTTTCCGGCAAGCGCATTTTTGGATATGTCTCGATGGTGTGCGCCGCCATCTGCATCACCCTGCTGTCATTCATGGTGTGGTTGCACCACTTTTTTACGATGGGCGCGGGCGCCGATGTCGACGCATTCTTCGGCATCATGACGGGCATCATTGCCATTCCGACCGCCGTGCAGATCTTCAACTGGATCGCCACGATGTTCCGCGGTCGCATCCGCTTTACGACGCCAATGTATTACTTCATGGGCTTCGTGAGCTTCTTCACCTTTGGCGGCATGGCGGGCGTTTTGCTTTCGATCCCGGGCGCGGACTTTGAACTGCACAATAGTCTTTTCCTTGTGGCGCATTTTCACACGATGATCGTGAGCGCCGCACTCTTTGGTATCTTCGCGGGCATCACCTACTGGTTCCCGAAAGTTATGGGATTCAAGCTGAACGAAAAGATCGGCTTGCGCGCGTTTTGGCTTTGGGTCGTGGGATTCTTCGTCTCGTTCGTGCCCCTCTATATATTGGGGTTCATGGGTGCCACGCGGCGCCTCGACCACTACGCCGCATCGACCGGCTATCAGACCATATTTCATTATTGCGGCCGTTGGGGTTTGCATCATTGCCGCCGGCGCGCTCATACAGGTGTGGCAGGTGATTGTGAGCATAAAAGAGCGCAAGCAAAATATGGATACGACGGGCGATCCGTGGGATGGGCGCACGCTCGAGTGGGCCACGTCGTCGCCGGTGCCGTTCTATAACTTTGCAAAGACACCGGTGGTTGATGGCCGCGATGCGTTTTGGGAGATGAAGAAGTCCGGTGGTGCAACGGCCACGGGGAAAATATTGCTCTCCAACGAATACGAAGACATCGAACTCTCCAGAAACACCGGCATGGCCATCTATCTTTCCGGATTTGTTTTCTTGCTTGGATTTGCGCTCGTGTGGCATATCGGCTGGCTTGGTGCTATCGGTCTTATTGGCGCGATCGCATGCGTCATTATCCGGTCTTTTGATGAAGATACCGAATATATATTGCCTGCGGCCGAGGTCGAACGATTGGAAAAACTGGCATGGAAAAAATAATGGACCATCACGCGACAGCGAATGAAGCTGCAACGATCGATCGCCACATCTTCGGCTTCTGGGTCTATTTGATGACGGACCTCGTCATCTTCGGCGTGCTGTTTGCCGCATACGCAGTCTTGCAAGGAAATACGTTTGGCGGGCCGTCGGGGCACGATCTTTTTAGCCTGCCCACGGCGCTTGCGAACACACTCGTGCTCCTTACCTCAAGCTTCACCTGCGGATTGGCCACGCTCGCGGCACAGCGTGGAAAAGTGAATCAGACGATCGCGTGGCTCGCGACCACATTCGTACTCGGCGCGACGTTCCTTACGCTTGAGCTCAGCGAGTTCTCGCGGTTCGTCGCGATGGGGGATAGCTGGCAGCGGAGTGCATTCCTTTCATCATTCTTTACGCTCGTCGGCACGCACGGCCTCCACATCACCGTCGGTCTCCTCTGGATCGTCATTGCCGTCATTCAGATCAAAGTTCGCGGTCTCACGCCGAGCGTCACCTCAAAACTCACGCGCTTTACCCTCTTCTGGCACTTTTTGGATATCGTCTGGATATTTATTTTTACGATGGTCTATCTGATGGGGCACACAATATGAAGGCAACACTAAAGTCATACGTCATCGGGTTCGTACTTTCCGTCGTGCTTACGCTCGCCGCTTTCTCTCTCGTGATGTATCCAGGTTTCTTTCATATGGGATATAGTGCAATTGTTCCCGGCATCATCATTCTCGCCATCCTCCAGCTTTTGGTGCAATTGATATTTTTCATGCATCTTGCGAGCGAGAACGGCCCGCGCTGGAAGCTCGCGGTGCTTCATTTCCACCGTCGGCATTATTCTCATCGTGGTCGTCGGTTCCATCTGGATCATGAACCATCTGAACTATAATATGATGGCATCGCCCACCGAAATGAACACATATATACAAAGCCAGGACGGGTTTTAGGGCGTGCCTGAAATGAAATACTATTACGAACTCACAAAGTCGGGATTGGTCTTTGGTAATGTTATCACGGTGATCGCGGGATTTCTGCTTGGCGCGCGGGATGTACAGGCCGCGGGCGGCGCGTTATCCATCAATTTCTGGTTGCTCTTCGCCACGCTCGTCGGTATCTCGCTCGTCATGGCATCCGGGTGTGTTTTCAATAATTATATCGACCGTGATATCGATGTGCGGATGGAGCGCACAAAGCATCGCGCGCTCGTCACAAAGAAGATCTCCGGCCGTTCCGCGCTCATGTTTACCACCATCCTCGGCATTATGGGCTTCGCGGTACTCGCGCTTCACACTAATTTTTTGGCGGCACTCGCCGCTCTCGCCGGATTCATTTTTTACGTATTTATTTACAGCATGGGCCCGTTGGGAAAGCGTCGCACGGTCTATGGCACATTCATGGGCGCGGTTGCCGGTGCCACGCCGCCGGTCATGGGCTACGCCGCGGCGAGCGGGCGCATTGACATGGCCGCGTTCATTTTATTCTTGATCATGCTCGTCTGGCAGATGCCGCATTTTTTTGCGATCGCCATCCGGCGCGAGGATGATTACGCCGCCGCGCACATCCCGGTTCTGCCGGTAAAACAGGGCATCAACCGGACCAAATCCAGCATGCTTATTTATATCGTCGAGTTTATTCTCGCGGCATCGCTCCTCACCATTTTTGGCTACGCCGGGTACGCGTATCTTGCGATCGCACTCATGCTCGGTATTGCATGGCTCGCATTATGTATAAAAGGATTTTGGATCTCGGGTGCCGTGCACAACAAGGCGTGGGCGCGCCAGATGTTCTTCTTATCACTCATCGTTATGGTGGTGCTCTTCATTACGATTGCTATCGGGGCAATCGTGTGATATATAAAGAGGAGAAAAGGAGGTTTGTGGCATATGGCGGAACAATCTAAGAATGATTTTCCAAATTACGCACCGATCCGCTTTGAATATGTCAGAGAAAAATCCGAGGGTCGGGAGCGTTGGCGTCTGGTCAACCGGATAGCCGATCCTGCCCTCATGGAGCGCATTGGCTTGCGTGCTTTTCGGACGCCAGCCATCGTGAGACATCCTCCTCAGCTCCTTTTGAAACGCTTATATCGGGCTCTTACCAAAAACGAACTCGATCGTGGCCCCGTGAGCGAGTTGCCCACAGAAGAGGGGAGATATAGCGTCGTGGTAATTATCAATCCCCGAGCCATAGCGCCCAATCAATAAAGGAGAATGGATCCAATCCGTTCTCCTTATTTTTATATATTTTAGGGGATAAAATAGGACTATTGACAATTTATTTATATATGCTATTATGTTATTCGGATTGGGGGCAAAAAGTCCCTGATAAAGGAGAAAAAAATGAAGCTCTTTGTTTGTGCTTTTATGGCTTTGACCATCGTCTCAAGCGCACCAAGGTTCGCGCATGCGGCTTCGAACAATCAGCAACCCACCGTCCATGCGGCCCTCCCGACCGTGGCTGTCGCAACGGCTCGTACCTTCGGCAAGCCTGCCAAAGTCCGTGCGGCCCTTCTGCCGAGCACAACGCTCGTGGCGCCGCTCGCGCAGAACCTCGGGCGAGTTGCCTCGGTGAACCTGCCGGCCGCCGTTCCCACGCCGACCCGGAAGTACTAGGCCGCGAGCGCGGCCCACAACCCCACCCCTCAGAAATTGACGGGTGGGTTTTTCTTTATCTATTTTTAATTCGTGATCGTTGCAATATCTTGCTGGAATGTCTGCGCTTGTTCAACGATCGCTTCGCCATACGTCCAGAGATAATTTCTCCATCCGCTTCCGGCATAATATTTTGCAGCAGTGCATCGCTCTATATCCGGCATCGCGGTATAGTCCGCCTCACAACCCTGCATCGCGCCCTTTAGATAGAGCGCGGTGGCGACGAACGCGTCCGCGTTGCTCCATGGTGACGGGGGATTGTCGCCGGTGATCGATGCAATGCTCGATACGTACAGTTCCCACGTTGACGGCTCGAATTGCGCCGGACCCATCGCGCCGCCATACACGCCGTCTGCGTTGGGGCATGATACAAGCATGTCCGCGGGATTCAATCCAAGCTGTTGGACGATCTGGAGGAACACGGGAATATTCGCCGGGCTCATCGCCGTCTTATAACTGCACTGCCCCACGTTCTGGCCCAGCGCCGATTCGCGGTCGAGCACCGCGAGTATGAGCGGGGTTGGCACGCCGGTCGCTTGCGAAGCGACCTGCCCGTATTGGTATGCCTGTTCAAAGGTAAGCGATCCGCCACCAAGCAGTTGGAAAATCTGGTTGCGGATCTGCGCCGCCGTTTGCTTGGTCTGCGTGACGAGCGTCTGATACGCCGACTCGTTGCTCTTTGTCTGGGCAAGCAGTTGGTTCTCCTGGGTCTTGGTTGAGGCAACCTGCTGGGCCTGTGCGGATGCGTACGCAATCGCGGTGGCCGCCGCGCTTTGGGAGGTGGCGAGCTGTTGGTCTTGCGTTTGAAGCTGTCCCGACAAGGTATTCAATTGCGTAACGTCGGCACTTAAATTTCCCTCGAACAGAGAGATGTTTTCCGTTTCATCCCATAGGTCCGACAATTGGGGATGCTGGAGAAACGATTCGATCAGGCTTGTCTGGTCGCTCTCATAGAGCGATTGCAGAAGGCCGCCGATGGTCGTCTTTTTATCCGCAACCTGCCCGGCGGTGACGGATATTTGCGATTGCGTATCGGTGATCTGGCTGTTGATCTCGTCGAGCGTCAGGTTGGTCGCCTGGATCTGCAGATTGAGCTTTGCGATCTGGGTATTCAATTCGGCGATCGCACCACTTAAACTGGAACCTTTTTGTTGGTCCGCGGTGATCTGGGTCTGGTATTGGTCGATCTGCCCTTCAAGTGTGGCGAGCTGGGATTCAAGCGCCGCCTGTTTTTGTGCGGTTGTTTCTGTGCTCGTCGCGGTCGTTGTGTTCTCGTCCGTTGCCGTTTGGGCGAGCGCTTTCATCACAAAAAAAGAAAAAAAAGACATGGCGATGATTGATGCCGCTCCGCCCGCAATGACAAAAAGATAAGGATGTTTGAAGGGCTTCATTGTCTCGCTAAATATCAGGTCGAGATCACTACTTTCGATACCGCAAAGATACTTCTCAGCGTATAGTGGGCGGAGAAGCTGATGTCATCGCCGTCCGTGATATACGGATCGCGCATGATATAGTTGCCTCTGCTCCCGCTCACCAAAACGACGAAGTGTGTGCCGCCGTAAGCGTTCAAACCCACGATCACCGGGTTGCCGGTTGCGAGTGTCGCGTCGATCGTCGTCGTTTTGCGCGTCGCGGTCACGCCGGCGACGTTGATGGTGGTCAGGAGATCCGCCGGATAGTACGCCGCAAAGTTCGCGGGATTCTCATTGATCGTCACGGGTGTCACGCTTGGATAGCCATAGTGCGTCATCACCATCGCCATCGCCGTCACAAGGCATCCGTCGGCCGCGAGCTTATAGCTCGTGCCGTCGAGTGGATCGTTGCCCCACGCGGAATCGCGCTGGTTATAATAACAGCCCCATGCGTCGCAGATGGTCTGGTTGCCGTTCAGTGCGGAGCCTCCGGCATTCGCGGCGAATGTGGAGAAGCTTGCGAGTTGCGCCTGGGCTGCCGCGAGCAACTTTTCATACGTCGCCTCCTGGGAGTTCGTTTCGGTGAGGAGCTGGCTTTTTGATTGCTCCGTCTGGGTGAGCGATTGCTGTTGTGATGCGAGCGATTGCTGTTGTGACGTGAGAGTGCTCTGCTCCTGTTGTGATGCGGTTTCTGAGCTCGAGAGATTATTTTCTTGAGACTTCAGCGTTTGCATCTCATTTTCGACGCCTTCCTGCATCTGCAGGGTCGCATTCACGTCGCTCCACGCTTCCACGAGGCTACCCGACGAAAGCATTTGCTCTATCAATGATTTTCCGTCCGCCTTTTGGAGGAGCCGGAGATAATCGCCGAGCGTGGTTTGATCCGACGCGATCGATTGCTGGGCATTCGTGATCTCACCCCCTAGTTCTTGGATCTGCAATTGCGTGACGTTTATCTCCGTCTGGGTTGCGGCCACTTGTGCTTCTACTTTGCTCCGCTGGAGATCGAGTCCATTGATCGCTTGCTGGAGGGTCTTCTTATTGGCGCCAACTTGCTGGATCTCTGCTTCGTAGGTGGCGATCTGCTGATTAAGTGTGCTGATCTGTTGGTTGTTGACGTTGATCTCCGCCTGCAGGGAGCTTGTGGATTGGCCTGTGCTTGTGGCGGTCGGCGTTGCGGCCACCTGCGCTTCGGCCACCGTGCCTACCGTAACCGCAATAAACGCCATAAATACGCCAATAAAGAGTTTTTTCATGATATCTGGTCTACTATTTATACAATTTCCTCTATAGAAATATTATACTCCGAAATTATCCTTTCCGTCTTTGCTATACTTATAACAAGTAGTTTCAAGGTCGAAAGCGTTCATTATAACAATGGATCAAACAAATAATGGCATCGTTCCCAAGCAGGGATGGTCATGGGGTGCTTTTGCGCTGAATGCGTATTTCCTTATCGCAGTAAAGCGGTATAAATTCCTTTGGTGGTTTCTTCTTGCAGTCATCCCATTCGTGAATATCGTTTTCTGGATAGTGTTTTTGATCTACCTCGGGATAAAAGGTCACGAGATCGGTGCAGGCGGAACCCAATTCGCAAATCAAAGCGAATATGATGGATATATGAAGGGCACCGACCATGCGGGTAAAGTAGCCTTCTTTATAGGACTCGCCGCCGCTGTTCTTGCGATAATCTTTGTCATCGTAGGAATTTCCCTCGGAGGTTTCCATGGGATGAATTCGACAACGCCGACAGGGCCCGGTGGATATTAGGGCGGGTAAGTAAGGCGGGTCGCATCGAAAGAGAAAATAAAAAACCGCGCGCTTGGCATTCCAGGTCCGCGGTTTTTTATTACTTTACTTCTTCCGTCCACGTCTCTTCTTTGCCTTTGCTTCAAGCATGACCCGCTTTGCCTCCAAACGCTTCTTGGTCTTTTTGGAGCTCGTCGTTTGCCCCGTTATCCAGCCTCCCTTTCTTTTTGCCATGATAATTATTGTTAATAGTTATTTGATTCAATTATAGCAGATTTTTTCAATTTGGCACGCAGGCCACTGTGCCTCCAGGAGTTTGATTGCAGGAACCGGAAACGGTGCCATTGGGGGTGGTGAACGAGCATAAGGCACCGGAAGATTTTCCACTGCACGCGTCTATCGCTGGTTGCGGTGGTGTTTGGCCAGCGCCGGCTCCTGCGCTCGAACCAGCGGCGCTACCTCCGCCGGAAGCGCTGACGTTCGCGCTACCCATCTGCATTCCGCCCATCGAACTCTGCCCGTTTGCGCCCGGCTTCGGTTCGTACGAGGTGCCCCGGAAGCAGCTCACCGAGTAAGGGAAGTCCTGCGTCATTACGTAGTGATACGTGTCGACCATCGTGCCGTTCATATCCACGTCGCTCGTGATGCCGTGGCATTCGTCGAGGTCCGCGGTCGTCAAATATTTTCCCGGCGCAACCTCGGGCCCCGTGATCGGGAATCCGTCGAATGCCCATCCAATCACGTTCGTCTCGGTGGCATCAGGGATGCACGAGCTCAAGTCGTGATAGTGGTACATGCCTCCTTCGTGCGGATGCCCGTCGCACGAATCCAATATTTCATGCGCGGCGGCGTCGCGATATTCCGCGTCGAACGCATCGAGCAGCAGCACGCCGTTCGTCATGATGCCCACCTCGCCGTAAATACAGCTTGGCGCGGGCGCGATGCTCGGATTGGCCGGCAGTGACACGGAAATAGTTTGCGCCTCAATGGAGTTGGGATTGCTGTCGTACTGGTACGCGGGATCGCTCGATTGTATGGGGAAGATGCCGGTTGTGCCCGTTGTCGGCAGGTCATTGCTCGCGATCGTGCGTGTGGAACCATCCACGGTGATGTGTACATATGCTTGTGGCCATGAGACGGAGCCTTCGACGGATATTTTTTCGCTACTGTTCCACGTGCTTGTGCCGACCCACGGTCCATTATTCTGGGCTCCGCCGCCACCTTGCGCGACGTTGCATAAATAGACATAGCCCTTTTTTGGAGCGGCCGTGGTGTACTTGTAATCGCCGAGCGGCAAGACGCCATCGGCGTAGGGATTGCTCGCCATCGCAAGCAGGTCGGCCTGGCTCAATCCGGTGGTGCCGGAGCTGGTACCGGTGGTTGTGCTGGCAATCGTGGAGATCGTCTGACTTACCGCCTTTTGATTTGTGGAGGAAGTCGTTACCATAACGACGGGTGTGGTGCTCGCTATCTGATCAAGATCATTTTGTTCTTGCGATGTTTGAGTATTCACTTCTTGCTGGACCCGCTCTGCCTGTTGTATGGCGCCTGTGCCCGTCTGTGTCGCATGCTCCGATTGCTGGAAATATTTTAAGTAAACACTGCCTCCGGCAAGGAGCGCGACGACAGCCACCACGATAAGGAGCTCAAGCAGGGCAAACCCTTTTCGATGCATCGTCTTTATTATAGCAATTTTGTGGTCGTTCAAGCCCCGTTTTTGTCCCAAACCCCCCGCATAAAGGTATTTCTGATATACTAGAGGATGTAGATACAGGACAATGAAATGAAAAAACATCTCACCATTTTAGTTTTCGTTCTCGCTCTTGGGATTTTCTCTCTCTCGCTCCCCAAAGCCTACGCCGCCATCACGCTTGTGGCCACGACCAGTGTCCAAAGCGGTACCACCCCCGCGATAAACACTAATGGCTCCTCGCTTATTGTCGTCGTCACCGCTTCTTATAGTGCGGCGGCGACCGTGACCGACAATATGGGCAATACCTGGTATGGATTGAACACGTATTATGCCTCTGACAACAGCAGGTTTATAAAGATCTATTACGCTTACACTCCTCTTACCAGTCCGACCCAAACCTTCACCTGCGGGAGCAGTAATGGATTTGATTATCCGGCCTGTGTCGTGTCGGCATGGTCGGGAACAGCTACTACCTCCGCTGTCTTTGATACCCAGAACGGCTCTAGCAGTGCTAGCAATATAACTTCTTTGGGGATCGGATCCATTACCCCCGCTTCCACGAACGAACTGCTCATCGCAGGGTTCAGCGGTTCGACCTGTTTTACCGGAACCAATATGTCCATCAATTCCGGTTTTTCTATCTTTGGCACCGCAGGAGGCGCGTGTGGTAGTGGAGAGCTTGCGTACGGTGCCGACCTCTTGGATGCTAATACATCTGCGATTTCCCCAACATGGTCATGGATGACTGCCAATGCCGGCAACGCAGCAACCATTGCCGCCTTCGCTCCCGCCTCAGGCGGCGGCTCCTCCACCTCGACCCCTGCCACCTCCACCCTCACGCTCTCGAACGGGGGCAATGGCTCTGTCGTAAGTTCTCCCTCAGGCATCAATTGCGGAAGCACCTGCTCCATTGTTGTTAACAACGGCACCCAGGTGACGCTGACTGCAACTCCTACCTCCGGCTACACCACAAGCTGGAGCAACTGCGGATCAACCACCAGTGGCAACACCTGTACCCTCACGATCAATGCGAATAGCACCGTAAGCGTCTCTTTTACTCCCCCTGACACCACTCCACCCTCCGTCCCTCCCAATCTTTCCGCAAATGCCATCTCTTCAAATCAAATCAACCTCTCTTGGACCGCCTCAACAGACAACGTAGGCGTCACCGGATACAAGATATATAGAGGAGGCACACAAATCGGCACCTCAGCCACTAATAGTTATACGGACTCAGGTCTCTCTGCATCCACCCTCTATACCTACACCGTATCCGCCTATGACGCCGCAGGCAACAACAGTGCCCAATCAACCTCTGCAAGTGCGACGACGGAGGCAAACAGTGGAAGCACCCCCACCGGTTCCTGGTCCAATATCCTCTCTCCCAATCGTGCCATCAACTGGTCAAGCGCGGGACTTCCCGCAACCTTCCCTGACGGGGAGACCACGCCCAATCCCTGGACACCGCCTGCGAGGACGCAGTGTACTACGATCGCCCCGCTTGGTGGCGGCCAAGATGACGCTCCGCAAATTAAAAACGCCGTCGCGGGATGTGCCGCGGGCACGTACGTCCTGCTCGACCCAGGAACGTTCACGATAGGATCCAGTTTATATCTTTCCCCGGGTTATACGTCCGGTCACAACAATGTCACAGTGCGCGGGAGTGGAGCGCAAGGCACTAAGTTACAGGTGGGTAGTGCAGGATCCATTAATATAGGCGCCGCGAGCGGCGGGGGAACGGATACGCTTACATCAGGTTCCAACTATGCGCAGGGGAGCACTTCAGTGATTGTCACGGGCTCCCAACCGCCAGTAAACCAACCTGCCTGGTTCAGCCAGTGCGATACGGGTTACTCCGGATCGGGTTGCGCAACCGGATCAGCCGCAGATAATGGCGGCTTGTGGATCTGCGGTACGCAAACCATTTGCAGTAATCAAAGCGCGAATGGCAGCAACCATAACCATCAGCAACAAATTGTTCTTATAAAATCGGTCGTCAACAATGGCAATGGTACCTACGCCGTAACTTTCACCCCCGGCCTCTATATGCCGAACTGGTCGTATGCGCAAAGTCCCACCATGAGTTGGAACGATCCCACATATACCGCCATAGGTATGGGAATCGAGGACCTCACGGTTGATTTTACTTCCGGCAGTAACAACTACGGCTCTTTCGGATTTAACGAGGCGTACGCCTCGTGGGTCAAGGGGGTGCGATTCATCGGTCCGAGCGCCGGGAGTTGCTGCCAAATCACATTGGCCAATCTCAGCAAGTCTCTCTTCGCGAATAATTATACTTTTGATAATAATCCAGCAAATCTTTCCGGTGGAGGATTGACGATCGCGTGGGGGAGCGACTCCGATGTGTTGATGATCAATAATCTCATGCAGGGCGGTGGCATCAACAGTATTGAGGGCACTGGCGACGATTCGGGAAACGTTCTGGCCTACAATTATTCTCTCGACAATGTTACGAGCCAAGTGTATAACGGGGACGCCGAGCATTCGGCATCGCCGAACTTCATCCTGCGGGAAGGCAATGAGTTCGGAATGTCGGAGGACGATGCCACGTGGGGAACGCATGATTTCGATACTTGGTTTCGCAACTACTATTCCTGTGATGATCCGCCCTACTTGGGAGAGGCCGCCCCGCGCGGGATAGTTATCGATAACTACGCCCGGTTTGAAAACGCGATCGGTAACGCTCTTGGTGGTTCGAACGGATGCACGAGTTATCAAGGTTACGGCTCTTCGCCTTTTATTTTTGGATTTGGTGCCAGCGACCCGCTTGCACAAAGTACGGCCATGCGCTGGGGCAACTGCGATACAGTGACGGGAAGCTGCCGTTTCCAAAGTTCCGAAGTACCGGCATCGCTCAGCGGTAATGCGGCTCCCTTCGAAAACTCCGTTCCTTCCGTCGATACTTTACCCTGTTCGTTCTTTTTGCCCGGATATTCTTCACCGAATTGTACTCCTCATCCGGATGGCGGTACCGGCCTCAGCTGGTGGAAGATCTGCACCAATTGGACGACATTCCCCACCAATTGTGCCTCAAGCGAAACACAACCGTTTCCCGCGGTCGGTCCCGACGTATCGGGAGGGGCGCATGTGAATGGCCATGCGTATGATATTCCCGCGGCGATCGCATTCGGGAATCTTCCCATCGATCCCACGTATCAGAATTCATACAACATCACTGGCTCGAGTTGGTCGGGTGGGACGGAGACGCTGACCGTGAGCGGATTGCCCAGCGGCAGCGTTCACATCATGGGCGGTTTCCAACTCGCCGGAGTGTCCGCATCTTGTCTGCCAGCGAACGGCCTCTCATATACGGGACGTCCCGATAATGAAGTATTGATGACGGGCTCTAATGTTGGGGTCGGGACCGTGAGCTACTCCCTTGCCTCGAACCCTGGCTCCTGCAGTGGAGGAACCTTCAAGTTTCCTGACATCCGCGAGTTCAACGAGGCGGTCTATGAGAATGATCCATCAAGCGGCGGAGGAGGCGACACCACCCCACCCACGATCTCGATATCTTCTCCTTCTAATGGTGCCACCGTCTCTTCGACCATCACCGTCTCTGGTATTGCGTCAGACAATGTTGCCGTCTCATCCGTATCCCTCTCAATTGACGGAGGGTCATATCAATCGGTATCCGGCACCACAAACTGGAATTACTCTCTGAATACCGCATCTCTCTCCAATGGCTCCCATACCCTGGTTGCAAAAGCCACCGATTCATCAGGCAACACGGGTATCTCAGGAACCGTCACGATCACCGTGAACAACGCCTCCCCCGACGTGACCCCTCCCTCTGTCCCCACCGGCCTTGCCGCATCAAACATCACGACCTCCACGATCTCTCTTGCATGGACCCAAAGCACCGATCCCACCGTGAATGGCCAGACGACCTCAGGCCTCGCAGGATACAGGATATATAGAGGGGGCGTGCAGGTGGGGACAAGCACCACAAATTCCTTCACGAACACTGGCCTTACCGCATCTACCACGTATTCCTACACCGTCTCCGCATATGACAATGCAGGCAATGTCTCAAGCCAATCATCCGCCCTCCCAGTAAAGACGGGTTCTCCTTCGGATATGACGCCTCCCACGACCTCGATTACCTCTCCTCTCAACAACGCCACGGTATCAAGCACCATCACCGTTACTGCCTCTGCCTCAGACAACGTAGGCGTGGTCAAAGTTGAGTTCTACGTGGACAATGTTCTTCAATCAAACGATACCGTATCTCCCTACACTTTCTCCCTCAATACGAACTCCCTTACGAATGGCACCCATTCCCTCATGACGAAAGCATATGATGCCGCAGGGAATATCGGCAGCTCGGGCAATGTATCCGTTACGGTAGCCAACGTTCCCCAGACCCTGACCGCGTCTCTCCTTGCAACGCCTCTTACCGGCACTGCCCCCGTAACTGTTTCGCTTACGGCATCAGCACTCGGCACCGCACAAGGTACCATCAATTACATCTTCTATTGCAACCGATCTGACACTGGCACCAATGTCACTTCTCCCGCAGACCTCACCGTGAATGCCACCAATCAGAATCCGTATGTCGCCACAAACCTGTGCAGTTACCAAACTGCAGGCACTTACACGACCAAGGTGATCGTCGAGCGGGGGAGTGCCCCGCCTGCAGAGGCGCAACAGGTCATCGTCGTCTCCGCGCCGATCACCTCGACATCGACCCCTCCGCTCATCTCGAGCGTCACCGTGAGCCAGATCACCGACACATCCGCACAGGTCGTCATTGTAACGACCGGGACATCTTCGCTTCAGCTCAACTACGGAACGAATACGAGTTATGGCATGACCACGTCTGCCTCTCCCGAACTCACGACCACCTTCGTGAACCTCACGGGACTTACCCAAAGCACGATATACCACTTTGATGTCGCGGCAACCGTGCTTGGATCAAGCACCCCCATCACGTCAGGAGACTTTTCCTTCACGACCCAGGCAACCCAGACGTCGGGCGGGGGAGGGGGTGGCACTTCTGGTGGCGGCGGTTCCGGCGGAGGTGGATCATCAGGTGGTGGTGGCGGTGGCGGTGGATACACCGCTCCCTTCACGGTCGGCATGGTCATCGTGACTTCCACTCCCACAACGGCAAAGATCATGGTCACGAACTCTCTCCCTGCCCTCACTCAGGTCTTCTATGGAACCTCTCTCTTCTATGGGTCTTCCACCCAGCAGTCTCCCATCCTTGCAACTTCCTACTTCAATCTTGCTGGCCTCACTCCTGGCAAGACCTATGATGTAAAAGCCGTTTCTCTTGGTGCCGGTACCACGATCTCTTCCCCGAACCTCACCTTCATCCCTGGGGGAACGGTGAGCACCCCTCCCATCACAACGCCTCCTCCATCATCTGGCTCTTCTCTCCCCCTCTTCACAAGAAATCTCACGATCGGCTCCGTCGGCTCAGATGTAAAAGAATTGCAGATCCTTCTCAATCAGTGGGGATTCACAATCGCAAAGACAGGATCCGGTTCTCCCGGCAATGAATCCACCTACTTTGGATCGCTTACCGCAAAAGCAGTCGCAGAGTATCAGGCGGCGAATGGCATCTCTCCCACCTCTGGATTCGTAGGATCCCTTACAAGGGCATCGCTCAACCAAAAGATCGGAGGGGGGACGACGACCCCTGTCGTGACGACACCATCTCCCACGACCACCAGTGGATCCATCACGACGAACCTCGCTCCCGGTGATGCAGGACCACAGGTAGACACCCTCCAAAGCATCCTTGTCACGGACGGTTACCTTGCTCCCCAGTATGTCACCGGATACTATGGATCCCTTACCGAGCAAGCAGTCGAAGCATTCCAGACTAAAGAAGGCATTGTCTCCTATGGGACGCCAAGCACGACTGGCTATGGTGCGGTGGGACCGAAGACGAGAGGGGAGCTCACCAGTTTATAGAGGAAGAGAAAGGGCCGCTATAATAGCGACCCTCCGAATTTCTTAGTTCGTTATATTTCTCGCGAAGTTCCAGATATCGCTTTCGTTCCAAGAAGAATTGTTTTCCGAGCTCACAGCCGGAATGTTCATCGCGGGCATCATCCTTCATCTTGGTGCTGATGAATCTGATGAGCACCGAATCCTGCCTGCCCGTCGCCCTCACTTCAATGGTATCTCCGAGGAGCAGGGAACAATTGGCCAATTCAGGATTTTTCAGGCTGGCCGGGCTGACTTCAATCGATTGCTCGGGGATCTCCGCTTGATTTAGTACTTGAATTAGCTAGCTTGTCCTCTTTTGCTCATCTGGCGGACGTAGCACGAACGTATTTTATGGCAAATTCCTGATCATTTTACCCCTTCAAATACCCCTTCAATTGCCCTGAGTCAATTTGAAGGGGTAGCAAGTCCAGATCGGCCTGAAAACACTGGCCTTTCTGACCCTCACCTCCCAAAATTCAAAGTCCTACTTCACTCCGCTAGACCCCTTCCGAAATGGTGTGCTCAGCCCCTCGGTCTGCTGACCTCGGGGCTTCGCGTATGGCGCGCCCAAATTCCTCCCCCAACCCCTCCTTTGGGGCGCGCAGAGGTGGTAGTTCCACGTTTCGCGACCCTATTCCTGTCTGGTGGGAAAATCCTACGTCTTGTGTGTCTGACCCTCCAGAAAGCGGTTTCTTGCCCTTGCCCCAGCCCTCCCATTGCGCGGGCAAGAGGCGATCTAGCTCCCTCAAAATTCGGTTTACCAAAAGGGTCTTTTTCTGATAACATAAAAGGTAATCATGGCCATAACTCCATCACGGCAAACCGTCGAACAACTTCTAAATATTGGCAACGCCCGCTTTTTGGTTCCATCCTACCAGCGCGGTTTTGATTGGGGTAAAGACGAAGCAGATGACTTATGGAATGACGTTATCTCATCCGATCAGGGAATATACTTAGGCAATATTGTCCTCGATGTCGAAAATATGAATCGCGGCGAGATATCTATCGTCGATGGCCAACAGAGGATAACAACTATTTGTTTATTACTTATTGCGTGTCGTGCGAGGGCAATCGCCATAAAAGAAAACAAGCTCGCTAGTAAGATTACGGAAAAGTTAACTTTTAGCGATTCTACTACTGGTGAAATGACGGGAGCAAGGTTGGGCGCATCAATGGCAGTGCGTGATATTTTTGAGTACATCATCAGGGACGATTGGAAAGGAGACTTTCCTACGAAGTTGGGAAAGAAATTCGTTAAGCGGCAGATTAATAAGATCAAACCCGTATATGAATTATTCCGTGAGCGGGTATCGTCGCTTAAGAAGCTTGAAGATATATCAACTTTGTTGAAAAAGCTTTACGGATCGTTTGTTATTAAGATAGATGTCGATGGCGATCTTGATGTATTCGATCTTTTTGAAAGAGCGAATGCGCGTGGCCTGGAACTTAATGCAGCCGATCTTTTAAAGGCAGATCTCTTCTCCGCCGAAATTGAGGGTATCGAGGAAACGTGGGATGAAATAGTGGAAAACGCAGATACCACAATGATGAGAATGTTGAAATATTACCTGGTCGCCAGGAAGGGAGCCGTCCAAAAGAAAGATATTTTCAAAAATCTCCAAAGGCAATCTTCGGAACTCAAGCCAGATGTTTTTGTAAAAGACCTCAGTGATTTTTCTGCCTTTTATGCCATCTTGCGGGAGGGACGAGAAGAAGATCTAAGAAGTTATTTCGAAGCGAATGGGTGTTTGGGAATCTCTAGAAATCAACATTATTGCCACGATATTTATTCAAGTATCGAAGCCTTAAGGCTTTTCCGTGTTACGCAACCTTACCCGATTATTTATTCGGCCGTAAAAGCATATCAGGAAAAATATGGGGATAACGCTGAAATGGCGAAGTTGCTTAGGTCTCTTATAGAAACCTTCGAGAAATACCATTTCGTTAACAATGTCATTTGTGAGCGTGTGGGTAACGAAATCGAGAAAACATATATGGACTTCGCTCCGAAATTTAACAATGCAAAGGATTTTAAAAAGAATTGCAGCGAACTTATTAAGATCCTTCAAGACAAGAAGGCTAGTTATGAAGAGTTTGAGCCTAATTTCAAAGAACTTTCATATAGCACCTCTGCCGACCTACCACTTATCAGTTACGTTATTGACCGCATAAATAACTTTGATAGAGTAGGTGGACAAAAAACACAGCTATTTTTCTTGGACAGAAAAGGATTTAGGCGAAGTTTTAATGTTGAGCATTTTTATCCAGACTCTAAACGGGGAGAATTGCCTGATCCTGATATAGCTGATAATATCGGAAACTTGCTAATTATTAGCTTACATACAAACTCGAAGCTGCAAGCTAAAATGCCGCTTGAAAAAATAGAGATACTAAAGAATAAAGAAAGTTTTGCTAACTTACCGCATGTTAAAACTTTTATCGAGGAATTTGAGAATCACATTAAGACTAAGGGTTGGGGATCGGACGAGATAGCCATGAGAGCTGTCAAATTAGCTCACGGCGCTTACTACAAAGTTTGGCATTTTTAGATAATATCCGCAGATGAAGTATTCCGCTTATGTTAGGAAAGGTCGGAGAATAAAAAATAGTAGCAAATTATATTATGAGTATTGACCCAAGAGAACGCGAACGCTTAATGCGCGATCTCAAAAATTTACAAGCAACACGAGACCAATTTGTTCGCTCAAGGGATAGGGAAAGAGACCTAGCAAAACATTATGGTAGCGATCACCCTACGGCAAAGATTGCCGAGAGGCAGGTGAAGGATTATGAGGAAAAAATCTCAAGGTTGGACAGAGAAATTTCTGCCATCACATCCCGTCTATAATTCTTTTTATGGCCGGATCAAATGACAAAAAGAGCAACCTCGGACTATTCGCCGCCGTCTTTGCGGCGATTTTCGGCACAAGTTATGGGATTTTTTCGATTGGTAAGAACTTGAAAAATCGTGGCGCGGCGATGGAACAAGCCATCGGCGAGGCAGAGAAACTCTTTCAAAAGGGAATGACCGAAGATGAGATATTTAATGCCTTCTGCGCCGATGCCGCGCGGCAGACTAAGAGAAGCGTGAATGATGGCGAGATAAGAGACAAGGTGAGAAGTGTAGTGTCGGAAGCGAAGAAGCGATTTGAAGCGGGTGGCGCGGTAGTTTCTATAAGCGGCTCATTATCCTCGCCGAGCGACCTTGACGGCTCTATCAAAACTATAATGCTTGCCCTTCAGAACGCCCTTCAAAAATCGCAACCGACTTTGAAATTTGATGATCTTTATGCGAAGGCAAAAGAAGCCGAAGCGAAGAACGACATGAGTGATTTTCAGGTATTCATTCAGAATCAGGAATATGATACGACGGCCGTTTGGAAGATATGGATGGACGTTGAGCAGAAGCTCAATCAGACGACGTATTTTTTCGATAGTTCAGAGCCAGAGAACGTGCGAAGCAAGCGAGAGGAGATGGCGAAGCTCAACAGCTTGCCGAATACCTTTAAGAATCTCCTTGTAACGCGCGGCCACGTCCTGCGCCATGTACGAACGATGTATAACGGGAAGAACAAGCGCGAGGAAACAAAGAAACATGAGGCCGATGAACTCAAGGTGCTTATGAAGCTGTTTCAGAACGACATTGACCGCGTAACGGCGGAGATGGATGTCTTTAACAAGACGATGGAGAAGCTTCAAACTTAATCAGAGAAAAAATTTCACGGCCATGCGGCCATGAGCTATTTTGTGGGGGAGGAATTTGGGCGCGCCATACGCGAAGCCCCGAGGTCAGCAGACCGAGGGGCTGAGCACACCATTTCGGAAGGGGTCTAGCGGAGTGAAGTAGGACTTTGAATTTTGGGAGGTGAGGGTCAGAAAGGCCAGTGTTTTCAGGCCGATCTGGACTTGCTACCCCTTCAAATTGACTCAGGGCAATTGAAGGGGTATTTGAAGGGGTAAAATGATCAGGAATTTGCCATAAAATACGTTCGTGCTACGTCCGCCAGATGAGCAGCTATAAAACTTAGGTTGGTTTCAGAAAAATTCACGCGCGCTTCGCGGAGCGAAGCGTAAGGTGGGGTGGGGGTAAATTCGATACGACGGTTGTTAAGAAAGAGATTCGAGCCGAAGATTTTTTGGAGGGAGGTCTAACCAACTTGCCTAATCCAATCCCGAATGTACATGCCGACTCTCTCGATATCCGTTGGAGCAAGTTCGCCGCCGTGCATGATGATGTTGCGCGACTTCTCAAGCGTTGTGATAATTTGTTTAGCCCACTCAATATTGTCGATGTGTATCTGAAAGAATTTCCAATTTTGCTCACTGCCCATAATTGAGATGAGATCACCAAAATCAGTGTAGTAGATTGGAGATGCGCCACGTGGGGTAAGCCATCTGACTCCACTTTCTTCCTTTTTTCTATTTTCTGCCTTTTGTCGGATCTTAGAATTTACAGATTTTGTCCACCAGTCCGCTTTCTTTTCCTCTAGAAGTTTTTTCTCAATAAATTCCCGCACGGTATTTTCAAACGCACAAATTGCGGTATAGACAACCGCCATTCTGCGTGATTTCGCTACTAAATCTTCATCTAGCAAAGGGATACCAAGTCGTTTTGCCGCCTCTGCTTCCCACTTTTCGGTAAAGTTTCTCTTGCCGAGATGCCCTGCTTTTTCTAGGGCAATTTCGGTCAATAAACCACGGAGACCGAACGAATAGAGTAGGTCATCTTTCATTGTTTACAATAAATGTCGGCGCAAGCTCTTGAAAATAGCGTCATAAACCGACTCGTCGCGCGACTCAGGAAGGTGGATTTGAATATTGTAATGGAACTGGGCACTCGATGGTTTTTTGGATTCTAATTCCGCCTCTTCCTCTTTTTCTTTCAATGACTGAGGTGGTTCTGGCTCATTCTTTTTTTGCTCAACTTTTGGTTTCGTTATTGGTGTTTTCTTTGCAGTCCAATCGGCATATTCAACAAGTGCTTTGAAAGTGCTTGCCATCTTTGTAAGTACTGACTCTGAATACTTACCCTGCGTTAGGACGCGCAATTTATTTTTGACCTCTGTTGCGGAGAGTTCGTTTGCCTTTGTGTTTACGGAAAATAAATCGCCGTATGCTTCTTCTACTGCTTCGGCAAGGACTTTCTTCGATTCTGACTGATCGAGGAAACGAAAATACCTCTCTGTGGGAACTGCGTTAGCGTCCAAGAAACCGAGCCCCTTGAGCACTGGAATATACAAACGATCATTTGTACTCTTAAATCCGAGTCCTTCTATAAACCTTTGAGTAAAGGCGTTGGGGGCTTTTGCGGTAATAAGGCTGTCGAAGAATGATTTTACATTCTTGACGCTCACGAGATATGAAGGGATTAGAGCCATGTTAGGTAAAAGCTATCTTTAGTTCCATTATACCCCTAAGGATGCGGCAAAACAAGTCAAACTGCGGTAAAATACAACTATGCGCTACTTCCTCTATGCCCGCAAAAGCACCGACGTTGAAGACAAGCAAGTTTTGAGCATCGAAGCCCAACTTGTAGAACTCCGCGAACTCGCCAGAGACGAGCATATTGAGATAGCCGAAGAACTCGTCGAGAAAAAATCCGCCAAGATGCCTGGCCGCCCCGTCTTCAACGAAATGCTACGTCGAATAGCTAAAGGCGAGGCTAAAGGCATCATCTGTTGGAAACTAGATCGTCTAGCCCGCAATCCCGTGGACGGCGGCCAGGTCAGCTGGATGCTCCAGCAGGGAATGATTGAGCATATCCTCATGCCAGATAAGAGCTACCGCCCGACCGATAACGTTCTTATGATGTCCGTCGAATTCGGCATGGCCAACCAGTTTATTCGCGATCTCAGTTCTAATACGAGTAGAGGACTGCGACAAAAAGCGCGACACGGGGATTTTCCTGGCACTGCTCCCGTCGGGTATCTGAATGATGTCCGAGCTAAAACGATTGTCGTTGATCGCCGCAAGTCTAAAGCTATTAAAGCCGCCTTTGAATTGTATGCGCTAGGCAAATCCCGTCTTGAAGACATATCAAAATTTCTTTTCGAGCAGGGCGTCAAAAGCACGAACGGCAACCCGCTCCATAAGGACAGGGTTCGCTTCATTCTAGCCAATCCGTTTTATTACGGCGTATTCATGTATAAGGGCGAAACCTACAAAGGCCGCCATACTCCGCTTATCGAGAAGCGTCTTTGGGACAAGGTTCAGCAGGTGCTCGTTGATCGCGGCCATCCGCAGAAAACGACGAGTGATCCGAAACCGTTTTGCGGTTTGCTTCATTGCGGCGAGTGCGGCCGCATGATCACCGCCGAGGTTCAGAAAGGACACACCTATTATCGTTGTACCAAGAAAGGAACGGCTTGTTCCCAGCCATACGTCCGCGAGGAGGTTTTGACTGCCGATCTATCCAATATACTTTCAGAGTTCGCCATGCCCGAAGCTATCGCATCAGAGCTTACGAAAAAGAACGAAGAAGACGAGGCTGTATCCACTCAAAAAGCGTCGGCGTTCGCTCAAGAGTTGCGTACAAAGGTTCAGGACTTTTCCCGCAACCTCGACCGACTTACCGATCTCTATGTAGCTCAGGATATTGACCGAGAGGACTACCTTTCCCGCCGTCGCAAGCTCCTTTCGGAAAAGCGGTCAGTCGAGGAGCAGATAGCCCGTCTTGAGCGAAACGCCTCCGTATGGCTCGAACCAATGCGAGAATGGATAAAAGACGCGTCATTGCTTACCTTAGTGGCAACCAATGACGACTTAAATGCCAAAAAGGCCTCCCTACAAAAAATCTTCGGCTCGAACATACTTCTTAAAAACCGTCGTATTGAATTTACCCCCACCCCACCATATGCTTCGCTCCGCGAAGCGCGCGTGAATTTTTCTGAAACCAACCTAAGTTTTATAGCTGCTCCGCGACCAGGACTCGAACCTGGAACCATCGCCTTAACAGGGCGCCGCTCTACCATTGAGCTATCGCGGAATACGAATAGTATTCTAACAGACGGGGAAATATTTTCAATAGCCGCTTTTTAATCCGAGCGCGGAGGGAGTTCCACCATAAGATTTCCCGACGACGGGTCGGTCTGCACTTCAAAGATGACGTTCGAAGTACCGCCGGTCGTGAGGACGAACGGGAACGCGGTGGGATCTGCGATCGTGAACACCACCTGCTGGGCGGCGTAGGTCTGGCCCGGTGTCCCATAGCACGTGCCAGTGTCGGGGAAGGTGAATTGCGAGGTGATGGGTGCGGCCAGGTCGCCCTCTTCGTCCGTCACGAGGCGCATGTTCATGGGCACACACTCGGAGGCGGATCCCATCACCACTTGGACATCAAGCGTGAGCTGGGTCCCCATGAGCGAAGCGCCGGTGACCGACATCATCTCGTTGCCTTCCTGCCAACTGATCGGCGCCTCGCCGGCATCGGAGATAATGGACGACGTGGCAGTTGTGGATGCGAGGGATAGCGTGGACGATACCGTTGAACTTGCGAACGCGGTTGAGCTTGCCATATCTATCGTGCTTGTGGAAAAGACCTCGGCATCCGATCCGAGCGGGGAGTTCACTACATACGTTCCGCCACCGCCGTAGAACACCACAAAAAATGTGATGCCGCCCAGTACGACGGCGACACACACGAGTGTAATGAGAACATTCTTTAGATTCATGATGTCCTCTTATTATATCAAATACCGAACTATCATCTGCCAGGAGGCAGGGGAGTGTTTTTATTCCTTCTTCTTGGTGGTGGCGTGCCCGTCCACTTCGTAGCTCGTGTTCTGCGCTTCGAAGAAATTTACGAGTTCGAGCACATCCGTCGCGCCGCTCATCCACTTGGCCGGATTCTTTGCACCGTAGTGCGCGCCGATGCCGAGTTCTTCCAGGCGCCGGTCGGCGACATACTGCACATACTGGTTGACGTAGTCCGCGTTCAATCCGAGGATGCCGCGCGGGAAGAGATCTTTGTTATAGGCGGTTTCAAGATCAACGCCCTCTATAATGATGCTCTTGATCTCGTCGGCGAATTCTTTCGTGAGCAACTCTGCATTTTCCTCCAAAATATTCTGAATGAGGTTCATGCCGAACTTGAGGTGGAGCGATTCGTCGCGGATAACCCAGTTGATCATCGAGCCGAAGTTGCGGAGCTGGTTGCGCTGGCGGAACGAGAGCACCACCATGAAGCCGCTGTAGAACCAGATGCCTTCCATCACGATGTTCGTGGCGACGAGGTTGCGGATAAAATCTTTTTTGCCGTCGGGCGTTTCGACGTCGAGCGTATCCTCCGTCATGCGGCGCATGTAGCTGGTTGATGTAGTCTTCCTTGGCCTTCATTGAGGGCGTGTCGAGGTGGAGATTGAACACGTTCGTGCGATCGAGCGGGAATGTTTCCAAAACATATTCAAACGCGACGCAATGGTTGGCTTCCTCCCACATCTGTTTTGCCAGATAGAGATGGCACTCCGGGGATTTCAAATACGGATAGATGCCGAGCGCGATCGAGCGGTTAACGATCAGCTCGCCGGGATTGAAGAACGCCATCAAAAATTTTACCGCGTGGCGCTCGTCGTCCGTCATCTTTTCCCAATCGTACAGATCTTCCTTGAGCGCGATCTCGTGCGGGAACCATGTGTTGCGCACCGCCTGCTGGTAGAGGTCGTATGCCCACTGATATTGAATTGGGTGGAGGTTCATATCCTCCGGGGATGCTTTGCCGATCAACATGGTTTTGTTGGTTTGTTAATTAAAGCTCTTTTACTCTTTCTTTTCAATACTTGGGCGATTGGGGCTACGTAGCCCCAGAGTCCCTACTGACAACTATCGCAGATGAACTGCTCCGAAGGATCGCTTGGCGGCATGATGTGCGGAGTGGCGTTCGTGGGGGATGTGGTATGGACGTGGGATACATCCGCCTTGGCGGCCGCTGATTGCGCAGGTTTCGTAGCGGCCATCTCTTCTTTTAGGGCTGCAAACGGACCGGCGCTCGCTTTTGCCGTTACTATC
This sequence comes from uncultured bacterium, assembly GCA_963718515.1. Lineage (GTDB taxonomy): Bacteria > Patescibacteriota > Minisyncoccia > UBA6257 > 2-01-FULL-56-20 > JAKAGE01. The sequence continues at coordinate 359,393 of OY970354.1, forward strand.
TCGATGGGTGTTTCGGCGATGGGAGCCTCTGCCGTCGTAGGTTGGAATCCGAATGATGCGACTGCGGGAGTGGCCATTACGGTTTCTGCGACGGGCTCGTTCACTGCTATGGCCTGCGCAACCGTTACTTGCGGTGCTTCTATTGCCGACTCTGTCACCGGCGTTTCCGCCGCGGCATCCATCACCGCCGCGAATCCGCGCTTGCCCATCTGCTCGGCTTTATTGACACGCACCGTCGATTGCTCTGCGGTGTGGCGCGGCTTCATATGGAGGTAGTATGTGGACTTCAATCCTTTTTTCCACGCCGTCGCGTAGATATCCATCATTTCGTTGATGTCGCGCGTGTCGAGATACATATTGCGCGAGAGCGATTGGTCCATCCATTTTTGCGCACGCGCAGCAACTTCGATGAACGCGTACGGCGATGTGCTGAACGACGTCTTATAGATATCGCGCACGTGCTGGGGGATCTCATCGATCGCGGAGATGTCGCCCTGGTCGGCCACAATTCGATCCTTCACCTTTTCCCAGATGCCCATGTTCTTGAGATCGTTCACCAAGTTGTGATTGAGGTCGAGATATTTTCCGGAGATCTTGTTGCGCGAGAATACTTGCGCGAAGCGGGGATCGATGCCGGGCGTCGTGCCGGCGACGAGGCCGATGTTCGCGTTCGGCGCGGTGGCCATCAAAGTGGCGTTGCGCATTCCTTTTTTAACTTTCTCGCGGAGCGCATCCCAGTTCAATCCGCGATAGCGGCTGTCTTTTGAAACGGTGAGTTCTATGCCGCGGCTTGTCTCGAGCGTTTTGACCGTGTCGATCGGCACCATCCCTTTTGACCATCCCGAACCTTTGAAGTTATTGTAGCTTCCTCGCGCGGCGGCGAGGTTCGCGCTCTCGTCGATCGCGACGTAGCTCACGAACTCGAACACTTTATCCGCAAAGTTATGCGCGTGCTCGCTCTCGTAGGAAAGCCCGATCTGCTCGAGCATGTCCGAGAATCCCATCACGCCGAGTCCGATCGCGCGGTTCTCCTGATCCGAGTGCGTTGCCTCTGCGATCGGCAAAACGTTGATGTCGATCAGGTTATCGAGTTGGTGGATGGCGTAGCGGATGCTTTCTTCCAGGTTTTCCCAGTCGATCTGTTTGTTGTGCACGTGCGTCGCCAGGTTCAAAGATGCGAGGTTGCAGACGGCGATGTTCTCGCGGTCCTGCGGAAGACAGATCTCCGTGCACAGGTTGGACATATGGATCGTGCCGGTATTGTTGTTGAGCGCCCGGAGGTTCATCGGGTCTTTCCAGGTGAGCCACGGATGGCCGGTGGCCTGCAATGCGGTGAGCATTTGCCGGTATAATTCCTCGGCCGGCACCTTTTTAAACACCCGCAATTGGCCTTGTTCCGCCATTCTCTATATATTCTGCATAGCGGGCGCTGAACTCCTTGCCGTACAGCTCGATGAGTTCCGGGGTTTCCTTCGGGTCGAACATATACCACAAGTCGTGGTTCTCCACGCGGTTCATGAACTCGTCGGAGATGAATGCCGCGGTGTCGGCGGTGCGCATGCGCATATAGTCATCGCCCGCGTTATGCTTCCAGTCCAAAAATTCCGGGAAGTCGATGTGCCAGTTCTCCATGTAGAAACACAGCGCGCCTTTTTTCTTTCCGCCGCGCTGTACGGCGCGGATCGCGGTGTCGATGATTTTTGCGAACGGCGTGGGGCCCGATGACGGCGTGTTGTTGGATTTGAGGGGAGATCCCGTCGCGCGCAACTTTGTGACGTTCGCGCCGATGCCGCCCGATGCTTTCGAAAGCATCATCACGTCGCCGACGGACTTTGCGATGTGCTCCATGTCATCTTCGATCTGGAGCAAGAAACAATTCGAGAGTGAAGGGCGCGTCGTGCCCGCGCCGAGATTGGTGGAACCACCGGCGACGTACTTCATCTGCGACATCTTCTGATAGAAGCGCTTTGCCCAGAGTGTGGGATCCGTCTCATTGTACGCGAGTCCCATCGCGATGCGCATAAAAGAATATTGCGGCGTCTCCGCGGGATCGTTATTTTTATCTTTGATCGCGTAGCGGTGGAGAAGCGTCGAAAGTCCGCTGTAGACGAAGAGTTCATCGCGGCGCATGTCGAGCGTGGCCGCGAGTTCCTTCAGATCGAACTTTTCCATCATGCGCGGATCGAGGATTCCGTTCGCGATGCCCTTCTTTATCCATTCGGAAAATCCATCGCGGTGTTTTTTGCGTAAAATTTCCGCGTTGTCCTCGTAATCGCCGACCACTTTGCGGTAAATGGTTTTCAAAAGCAATCGCACGGCGACTTTATCGTACTCAATATCCTCTTTTATGTTCTGTACGGCGGCGTTGATGGTCGCCTGGTCCATTTCTTCGGTTGTGATGCCATCATAGAGCGTTAAACGCGTCTCGGTTGCGATCTGCGTGACCATGCTGATGGGATCTTGCAGTCCCGCACACGCGCGTTCGATGGAACGGTTGATCTTATCCGCGTTAAACGGCTCTCGGGTACCGTCTCTTTTTGTAATTGTTAGCTCCATGATGGGTTAGTGATTATTTTTTTCTCTTCAACACTGCGCTATGATGACATATAGGAATACGTTTTTCTAAATATTTCTTTTTTATTAAATGGTGGTCGATGAATGGCATGGTGGGGAGGTGGTTGAATGTTCGTTCCTGTAATGTAGAACCATTTTAGCACCAGGGTTCCCGCGCTCTCGGATTTCTGGGGATAACATCCGCCCGCGGCGTAGACAGATTTTTTTAAAAGTGTCGCCATAGACCGCCCTCCGCCGCGGTCAATTTTTAAAGGCCGCCCGCCGAACGCGCGCGCCGCCGAAACCGATCTTTTTTTGGCCCGGTTTTTAAAAATCCCTTTAAAATCGAAAAAATTTTGGCGGGAATTTTTGGGGAACCCCGTGACCCGAGGTAAGGCGGACAAAAAGTTTACCATTTTTTTGGCACAAACATAATTTTTTAACAAAACGCCGCTACGGGCAGAATCTTGTTAAAAAACGGCAGTATTTAGAGGTCGGGCCATGATTGCTTCGATACGCCGTCCGACCCCTCTATAATATAGATACCTTCCACCGGGTCGGGTTCTTTCACCTGCCGACTTTGGGGACTTGACGGATTTTTGGAGGGGACCCATAACGGCTCTTCGACATCCTTTTAAGATATTCTTAATGCCCCGTGTGATACGGTTCTTTGCATGAAGAATAAAAAATACATGGGCATGGGCGGCGCTATTGGTATATTTATCATCATTGCCGGCGTGGCGTACTATTTTTATCCCGATGCGATAAAAAATATCTTCGGGATCGGTATTGCGGCGGATAATGTGGCGGAGATCGATCCGGGAGGGCTTGCTCTGTCATCGGATACCGATGAAATGCCTTCGAATAACGACGTGGAGATGCAAAGCGCCGCTTCAAATAGAGATAATGGTTCGTCGAACGTGAGTGGCGTGGCAACAATTGAAGTGCAGGCTCCGTCATCGGATGTCGCAAGTGATGATGGGGATATTATTTCCGATGAAGCTCCAACGCCGATTGCAGAAAATAATCCCGCTTCGGCGACGGCTTCATTGCCATCGCTACCATCACCATCACCCTGCTCATTTCCCGGTGATGCGCCCTCGACCACGCGAGAAATCATTTTCAATGAGATTGCGTGGATGGGATCGGCGTCGTCATCGAATGCAGAATGGATGGAAATAAAAAATATCACGACTGCTCCGATCGATCTCTCTGGATGGGAATTATTCAACACATCGGAAAAGATAAAAATAATGTTTTCAAGCGACGATGCGATCCCGGCGGGAGGATTATTATTGCTCATGCGTGCGAGTGCGAGTAGCGCGAGCGGAACCGCACCGGCAGCGAATGAAAAAATATATTCCGGCGACCTTGTGAATGGCGGTGACATTCTTGCGCTCATGGATCCGCAATGCAACGCATCGGATTATCTCGACGCGTTCAATGGATGGCCCGGCGGGAATAATACGACGAAGCAAACACTCGAGCGCGACGCCGATGGCGTCGGATGGCACACGAGCACATTGCCAGGCGGAACTCCTGGCGCGGAAAATTCTGCAGGCCCGCCACCCGCAGAGTACACGCTCACGATCGCATTCGAAGGCGATGCACCCGGTTTGATCACGAGCGATCCCGCCACGCTTGCATGCGCCGTGAGCTGTAAAGGAAGTTATGCGTCAGGAACGCAGATCATGCTCACGCCCATTCCCGGAAATAATTCCGTGTTCGATGGGTGGTCGGGCTTGTGCTACGGAGAGATGACGTGCTCGTTTGCAATTGGGGAAAATATATCCATTATGGCGGATTTTCAGTCGGCATTTCCGCCCCCTGCGGCCACTACTCCCACCGTCACAAGCACGGCGACCACCACGGATCTCAGTGCAGAGGATCCGCCGCGCTCGACCCTGGAAACCAGTTCCACACCGCCATCGGCGCCGGATCACGTCCTTATTTCCGCCGTGCAGATCGCGGGTGCGTCGTCTTCTAACGATTTTGCAAAGCTTTATAACCCAACCGGGGTGGCAGTCGACATGAGCGGGTGGAAACTGCACAAAAAGTCCGCGACAGGTACCGATTATTCGCTTAAGGAATTCCCGACGGGAAGCGTGATCAGCCGCTGGCCAGTCCTTCGTCTGGGCTAACTCCGCGGGCGGGTTTTCTGATGCGGTCGGCGCCACCGTGTCGAGCACTGAAACGCTTTCCGCCGATAATAGTGTCGCGTTGATGGATGGGAGCGGGAATATCATTGATGCGGTCGCGTGGGGATCGGGTATGGGACAATACGGCGAAGGTCCGCCGGAGCCGACCGATCCGGCCGCGGGCCAGATCCTCGTGCGAATTTCTTCGAACGGTGTGATGGTCGACACCGACAATAATGCCAACGATTTCATCGTGCAATGATGGATACAAAAATAAGCAAATAATCATCCATGGACAATCAAGAAATAAAAAGACGTTCGCGAGGGATATTTTTTCTCTGGCTCGTGATCGCGGCGGTATGTGCGGGAGGAGCATTTTTAGCCTCATCACACTTCGAAAAGCGCGCCGGTATCCCATCCGATTTCGCGGCGGATAGTGCTTCATCCACCGCGATTGCTTCACAAACATTTTCCGGCGACGGATATGTATTTATCGTTCCTGCGACTTGGTACGTTGAGCAAACCGGAAAAAATTCCGTTGCGGTATATCCGGATTATTCGCCCACGGCATCTTCTTCCGACGCCGTGCCCGCCGCGATGTGCAAACTAGAGATGTCCGTCTTTCCCTACGCGTCAGACACGGACATGGCCGATTGGATATCGGCTCGGCTTGGGGCCGATCCGAGCGTCGCAGTCGCAGAACGATCGGGCGAGAATATTTCCGTGACGGGTGGCGCTGGCGTGCGGTGGAACGGAACGATCGACGATGTTCCGACGACGCTCGTTTATTTATTCAGCGCCGACCATGCGTTTGAGATCGCACCGTCGGTCGTAAATCAGACGACGGGCGATGGGAATTCCCAGTGCGAGAACGCACTTGAGACCTTCTTATCACAATTAACTCTCAATTGACATGAAAAGGTCGATCACCATATTCATCGTCCTCACGGGCGTCGCGATGGCGTCGTTATTCGCAGCGCCCGGAGACGCCCGCGCGACATCATTCTCCGTCAAGCTACCATATGCAAAAGGGGAGAGCTTTGTTTTGGTCCAAGGCTATAACACTCTGCCCACGCATATAAAAAAAGATAGTTACGCTTTGGATCTCAGCCAGGACGGGTGCGCGGCGTATGGAAAGTCTGCGGTTGCTGTGGTGGCGGGGAAGGTGATGCTTGTGAGCCAGGAAGGATATAACGGGGGATATGGCACGGAACTTATCATTGATCACGGCGGGAATATCGTGAGTCGGTATGCGCATATGATACCCGGGAGCATTACCGTGGCTTCGAATGACTCCATCAGACAAGGCGAGATCATTGGCCGCATCGGTGATACGGGTCTTGTTGCCGGCGCGGCGTGTGAAACCCATCCGGGAACTCATCTCCATTTTGCGATGGACACGGTGAATGGCGATGGGACTTTCGCTGCATATGACCCCGAACCGATTTCCGGATATACCAACATGACAGTGGGGAGGTGGTATCTCTCTGACAACGCCGAGGATGATGCGGGTGGAACGGCAATGATTGGCGCGGTGCTCGGGGCGTACGATGCAGTGACGACGAGTGCGGTAGGTGCTGCTGTCGCCACCACGACGCCAGTGTTCTCGCCCGCGCCTGGCGTTGCGACTACCACGACCCTCAGCACCACCACCACAAAGAACATAATTCCTTTAGGCGGAGTTTCCGTGACGCTTCCGTCCCCAACTCCGGCGCCAGCGCCAGATAGTTCTGTTGCCTCCGATAGCGTATTAGCCGCGCCATCGTCAACGATGGTCATTGGTACAACGACCATGACTACTACTCCATCCGCCGTTCCCAGCGATGTTCTTTTCGAACAGCTCGATCAAAGTATCAGTTCCCAGCCGAGTTGGTATGGCGACAATTGGTTCGATCTGGGCAACGGTTGGAGCGGCACGCTGAATGCACTGACCCTCGTTGGCAGGGTGAACGGTCCGAGATATGTTCCGTCACATATTGCACTGCAGGAGTTCAAGGATCCCAATTATACGGCGATGATACAGCAGTTTGCTATTGATGATAGCGCGCTGCTCACGTCGCTCATGGCTACCACCACGTTCAATGGATTTTCGATCCTTCTCAAGCCATATTTTTATTATCGTTTGACGACGCTTCAGGATCTTCAGAATGTGAGCGTCATTCTTGCGGGGACGGCGAGTACGACCGCGGGTGTCGCCATGTGGGATAACTTCATTTACGGCGAGGGCGGCGTGCAATCCACGAGCACATTCTTTCCGTTTATGGTGATGGAGGGCGTTGCGGCAACATCAACGCTCACTCCGCCGCCGCTCACTTCGCCCGGAAATTTTTTCTTGATCTTTAACGAGACGGAAATGCAGTTAAATCTTTCATTTTCCACTTCCACCGATCCGGATTGGCCGGCGAATCCGCTCCATTATCAAATGAATTATTCCACGTCGTCATCGCTTTCAGATAATGGTTGGACGTCGCCCAGCACGATCTCAGTTGTCTCGGGGGATTCCTATCTTATCGGTATCCGTGCGTTGGATAATTATGGTGCGGTGTCGGCGGTCGTGACGACCACGTGGAGTGCTCCGTAGGGTGTTATTATAGAGGAATGAAATTTATCGTCATCGCGCACGATATTCGGAGCGTCCATAACGTTGGCTCGATCTTCCGCACCGCTGATGCGGTGGGCGCGGAGAAGATATTTTTATGCGGCATCACGCCGTCGCCGATCGACCGTTTCAAAGCGGTGCGTGCGGACTTTGCGAAGGTCGCGCTCGGAGCGGAACGCTCTCTCGCGTGGGAGTCAGCCAAGACAACGACGGCTGTCGTGAAGCATTTAAAAAAAGATGGCTACGAGATATTCGCGCTCGAACAATCAAGGCGCTCGCTGCCATACTATAGGGTGCGTTTAAAGGACAACGCCCGCGTTGCAATTATCGTCGGCAACGAAGTGAAGGGATTGCCGGCATCCGTACTGCGCAATGCAGATCGCATTCTCGAGATCCCGATGATGGGCAAAAAAGAATCGCTGAACGTTGCGGTTGCCTTTGGCATCGTGGCATTTGGTCTGCGCTTTGGCGCGGGCCCGGGCGGTGGTAATATATAGAGAATGTCGTCCGGTAAGAAAATGACAACCACATTCATTGCCGTCTTCTTGGTACTTTTCGCCATCGCCGTGGGGATTTGGTGGCGCATTTTTTTTGGAAAGCCGAACCCGCCGCTCCCGCGCGCGAACGTTACGGTGGTGAGCACTAGTTCGTTGCCAGGCGCGAGCATCGCAGTCGCGCCATCAAGCACCGTGTCCACAACCGCCGTTTCTGCAACCGATACTTCCATAGCGAACCCTCCGCTTGCAACAGAATCACTGACCGTCGACGGCGCGCAATTCAGCGTTGAGATCGCATCGACGAGCGTTGAGCAGACGCGCGGGCTTTCGTATCGCCCGTCGCTCGGCGTGAACGACGGCATGCTTTTTCTTTTCGGCACGGGCTCCACCCAAACGTTCTGGATGAAGGACATGAACTTTCCGCTCGACATGATCTGGATCAGCGGCGACACGATCGCCGGATTCACCGCGAACATTCCGGCGCCCGCGTCCGGCACGCCGCTCTGGGAACTCATCGTCTATCCATCACCGCCCGATGTGGACAAGGTTTTGGAAGTGAACGCCGGCACGGTGGCAAAATATAATATAAAAGTGGGGGACACGGTGAGCATCGGGCCGACGACTGAATAAAAAAAGGCCCCATCTTCTAAGAGACGAGGCCCGTGTGTGGGCAGGATTTCAGCCTGCCTTGCATTCCGGTGGCATCGGCGTGTAGACCCACTCCGAGGGGTCGCTTTCCGAGTTTGCAATGAATCCATCGAAGTCGGTGAGCCATTCACAGCCCTTTGGGTCGAGGAGCCGCCCGGCATTGAACTTCATTTCCACCCGCATGATCCCATACGATGTGGGGCGGTCGACCAACTCGCGGTTGCCGGCAATTTGAACCGTCACCGGTCCCATCACGTGGATACCGAAGTGATCCAAGAGAAATCGTTCGAGGATGAATCTGAGGGTTCTCATTCGCAGGGCTCCCCCGGCGTCGGCGACGGTGACCGTGATGCTTGCTTTCGCAGTGAGCGGCGCGGTGATCTTTACGGAGCGTACATCGCACCGGCGCTTTTTCACCAGTCTCTCAATAAAGATCTTGACGGACTGCTTACTGCCATCGCCGATGAGTTCGTCCAGTATCACGCGTCCGTCTGCGACCGGCCATCGTTCCCAAATGAGGGCCCAGATACCCGCCACCCCGACTACTATGAAGCTGATCATGAGCCAATTCGATCCGTGTGTTATCAATTACCACCTCCCGGCAGGAATAGTACCCATAAAATGGCATTTAGTCAATTGCGCTTGGGCTTTCGGCGCGTTTGACTATATAATAGAGGAAACGTCATTCATATAAACCTTTTAACCATTTTTTCATAATCATATGGCAAACGTGCGCGTCGCGATCAACGGGTTTGGCAGGATCGGCCGGTTGTTCTTCCGCCAGGCATTCGGGCTCCCTAATATAGAGATTGTCGCATTGAACGACCTCGGCGACGTGGAGAATCTCGCATATCTATTAAAGTACGACACGGTGTACGGCCGTTTTGATAAAGAAATAAAAACGGATGCCGCGAACGGCAAGTTGATCGTCGATGGGAAGGAGATCAATTTCTTGCAAGTGAAGGATCCGACCCAACTTCCTTGGAAAGCCATGAATATCGATCTCGTTATCGAGTCGACAGGGCTCTTTGATGAATACGCAAAATCAAAAGTGCATTTGGCGGCGGGCGCAAAGCGCGTTGTGATCACGGCGCCCGCAAAGGATGCCGACGGTGCGGATGGCCAGACAGTGCTGATGGGGGTGAACGAAGATAATTTAAAGTTGTCGACGATCACGTCGAATGGTTCATGCACCACAAACTCCGCATCGCCGGTCATCCAGATCTTGAGCGAGAATCCGGGCATCATAAAAGCGTCGCTTTCGACCGTGCACGCATACACGGCGACGCAGGCGCTTGTAGATGGCCCGATCCGCGGCGGCCACGATTTCCGCAAGGGCCGAGCGGCGGCGATGAACACCGTTCCCGAAACGACCGGCGCCGCGATCAGTGTCGCGCGCGCGATCCCGTCGCTCGCGGGAAAGTTCGACGGGCTTTCATTCCGCGTGCCGAATATCACCGGTTCCATCTCTGACATCACATTCCTCGCCAAGCGCGCGACGACCGTGGAAGAGATCGCGCAGATTTTGACCGACGCGGCGAACTCACCGCGCTGGCAGGGGATACTGCAAGTGACGCGCGATCAGATCGTTTCATCCGACATCATTGGGCAAAAAGTAGGCGCGACCGTCCCGCTTGATCTCATTAAGGTAATCGACGGCGATCTCGTGAAAGTGCTCTCGTGGTACGACAACGAAGCGGGGTACGTATCGACCCTGATAAAACACGTTGAAAAGGTAGCAGAACTTCTTTAAATAAGTCATTAGGTTAAGAGTAAAGGCCTCGCTTGCGCGGGGTCTTTTTTTGATTTCCCGTTCTCGTCTCAAAGGTCGGCAAATTAAAAACGCCCTTATTGAGATGCAAAAGGAAAGAAAACGTTTTTCCCGTTGGGAGATTTGCGTACGGTGTGAGCGCCGGTGTCGCAAGATCTACCATTTCGGTCGGGAAATGGAATCTACTGCGATCCTTTGCAGAGCATGCTCGCGGGCATTAGAACCAAAAAATCATGGAAGGATTTATTCCTCTCGCCGAAGTGGCGAGCGCGGCTACGCGATCCGTCGAGCTGCGGCGGCTCACTGATCGACAGACACGCGTATATCAAGCGTTTGTGGAGGAGATCGGTAATATTCGCGTGCCGAGGATCGTTGAACTCCTCCAAATAGCCAATAAGCTGAAAATCAGCTATAAAGCCGCCCGGTGTGCCAAAAATACTCTCGTCAAAAAAGGATTTTTGAAGCAATGGACAACTACCTTTCGGGATAAGGATGGCCTTTTCCGCAAGAGTACCTATTACCGGATCGAGTTTTAGGGAATCATGAAAAATCCGCCGGACTGAAAACCCGGCGGTTTTTCTTTTTCTTAGATAGGGGCAAATCTATTAATTAATTTCTTAATTAATTAAGATTTGCCCCCTCCGTGTTTTTTCTTAGGTTTCTCCGTCATTTCTGTTGTTTCGCTTATATGTATATTTGCCCTTTTTCGATTTCATTTCAAATGCCAAAGTGTTGATAACTTTTATTTCGGCAGTTATCCACACTTTGGCCCCGCGGAAACTTTTTCGCTGTTGTAGAAAAATATAAACATGGTCATCTGCTCAATCTGTTCTCATAGCGAGTGGTGCGACGGCGGCGATCGGTGTGATTGCCAATGCCACGACGTCGATCTCGAAGATGATGGATTCTACGAGGAAGACTACGACGATGAGGGCGAAGGAATTGACGGCAACGAAGGGGATTAATAAACAACCATGAACCCAATACTCATACTTCTCGGTTTCATTGCTTTGTATATCAGCGCTTCCCGGCTTGCTTCCGTAAGGCGGCCGCCGCAGATGGGATTCATCATGCCGAAGAAGACCCTGTGGCAAAGGATAAAAAGAATCTGGCGCAACCGATGAACTGGGATATTTTCAAAGGATTCTGGCTGGGTGTTATCTCACTTCTATTCGTCGAATTTTCAATCGTATGGTCCGTGGATGAAACCAAAGGTAACGACGATAACGATACATTAAAACCAACATGACATTTCAAGATTTCATCGGCACGATCATTTTCGCTTTTATGTTCAACTTCTGCATCACGGTCATGCTCGATGGATTGCTCGGATTGTTTTACCGGCAGATCGGGGCCAAATACATTAAAGTCGTGATGAAAAATGACGGATTGAATTATTAACATGACGCCCCTCGATACAATTTTCTACCAGTGGTCAGAAGTGATCAATCCCTCATGGATTCTCGTGCTGTTCGCCCTTACCACGTTGCACACCTTCCTATTTACCTTCATCGAAAATTGGCTCTAAAGATAACATAAAGATTCGATAAAGAAGTTATAAAGAAAAGTTAAATAAATTTTAAAGATGTTATTCCGGAAAAATAAAGGTCGAATAAATATTAACCAAACACCACAACCATGGTCAAAAAGATTTCTCTTTGGCTTTCGGGCGCTGGCGCTGCGATCGTTGGCCTCATTGGGGCTGCGGCCGCTCACGCGCAGTCCATCCCGGCAGGCGCTTTGGCGGTCCCCACCTCTACGGTTCAGGATCTCCTAGCGTCGGTCAGTAACGTGTTCACCGATCCGGGTATTCTCGGCATGGTGATTATCGCTGCTGCACTGCCGATCGTCTTCTGGTTCGCTCGCCAAGTCATTGGCTTGCTGCCGAAGTCGCGCGCAGCCCGCTAGCATCTCACCCCATCTCACGGGCGAGGGGATGTCGTGAGAACGTCCCTTCACCCGTGATATGAAAAAGAAAATTATCACAATTTCGTTTGTTGCCTTGATTCTGATCGCCGCGGAATTTTGGTGGGCCGTGTTGACGTTGCCTTGGCCACTAGTCGTCGCCATATATGCGTACATGGCTCATGTCCTCGTTTTGGGGTTCTTGGAAATCGCAGTGGTTGCCCTTGTTATTCCGCTCGTATTTTATCTCGTCCACGGGATCATCAATCTCGTCCGCTCAAAAAAGAAATGAAGAAAATTATATACACAATTTTATTACTCCTTCCCATTCTGCTTTCTGCGGCACCAGCTTTTGCTGCCTTATCAACAACCCCCGCCAGTTCGGATAATTTAAACTCATTGCAGATTACCGTTACCGGCAATGATAATCGCCGCGTCATTCTCGTTGACTATGCAGGCATCATCGTGGGCGATACGGATCAAAGCCACGGCTATCCTTACCCCGATACCGACGGAACATACAGCCCTTCGCAATTAGGCTTTACGTCAAGTGGTTATGGAACCTACACAATTATCAGTACAGTTCAATCCGAAAATGGACATGGCAGCTGCACACCGGGTAATACCATCGTGAGCTGTATCGGCATGATTAATTACGGAAGCGGCTATTACAACGAAAGCACGTTTAATCTTTTTGCTCCTCCGGCACCGGTAACAATCAATTCGGGCGTGCTTGTGTTGCCGTCATCTGATACCCACGATCTTTTGGCAAGCATCACGAATGTGATGGACGGTGCAGGACTGCTTGAGATCCTTGTTCTCGCAGCAGGAGTGCCATTAGCCTTTTGGTTTATGAGAGAGATCATCGCCTTAAACTACCAGAATAAAAAACAAAAATGAAAAAGATTTTTATAACCATTTCAATATTGGGTATCACCGCATTCATGCCCCTTTTGGCGTTCGCGCAGGTTGCTACAGACAGCATTCAGCTGCCGTCCGATTTCACCGCTGATGTTTTGACGCAATCAACTGCTTTACTAACCAATCTCGAAGGCTACATGAGCCTCATCGTGGGCGTACTTCTTGCGCTCGTCGTCGTTGAATTTGTGATCGGCGCAATCAGACATCGCGGGCAATAACATGAGCCATGAAAAAATATATTCTCATAGCGTTAATGGTAGTGGCGGGATCGCTTGTACTCTCCTCGCACTCTGCCTTTGCGTTCAGTCTTGAAGAACCCCAAAGCTTCGTCCAACCGGATACGATATTTCTCGATCAGAATGGCAATTTAGAAATTCAGTGGCAAAAAATTCAATTAGGGTTCGGGGGATATGATCTGCCGGGCGGTATCATGGTTTCGATCAATGGGACAAGCACTGATCCGGAATTGAGCTACAACGGCCCGTATGCCGGATGGTCGGCGGGCGGCCATGTGCTTACGCATGGCGGCGTCGGCACCGGTGGACCGTGCGCGCCCGGATTCGGAGGGAATTACAGCACTGCAAGCGAAGCGCCTTATGGCAACACCTACGGGCCAATAAGCACGGTATGGAACGCGGATACCAATTCTTTTGTGAGCACGGTAGGCATGACGGAAGCCACGCCGATTTATCTCACGTTTTTTAACTACAACGGATATACGTGCGGCATCAGCGAATCAGAACCAACCGACGGCAGCACCTACTGGCAGGTATTTTATTTAAATTCCGTTGAAGAACCCGTACAGCCGGAATTTTTGCAACCATTCGACGGCGCAGTGATTGGCCAATTCCCAAACTGGGATTTTTATTTATCAAACAACTCCACAAGTTCACAAAGTGGCGTCGTAACTGTCCACTTCGGCACCGGTCCCGGCAATCTTACACTCACCGCTTCGACGACTTATACCGATCTTCCCGCGGGAACCGATACCGAACTCACGATTCCCGAAACATATCAATTCACCACCCCGCAGGGGCCGAGTTCAAGCATATGGTATGCCGACATTGAAGTGGCGAACACCTCAACCGATTTTGATATTACGGGATCAGTCATCAGTTTCACCTTCGAGAATAATGCGCCTACCGTCGCGCCATTTCCAAATGGCATGTTTAATTTCGAGGGAGGGGAAACATCATCCACGGCATCCGATTGCGATTACACGACTTCAAGTTTTCTCGATGATCCGGTTGGCAATCTCGAAGAAGCGGGATGCAACATGTTTATCCCGAATTCTTCGGAGCAGGCAGATCTCTACGATTCATTTCACGGCACATGGGGCAACCTCTCGACAAAGATTCCCTTTGGCTACGCTGCGATCATCACAACAGCATTCACTAATTTTCAAGAGGGAACGAACGCCAGCACGCTGATGAGCACGACGACCTACGCTGCGCTTTCATCGGTGCTTGATCCATTAAAGACTGGCGTATCATTTTTACTTATTCTCATGCTGGGATTTTGGATTTTCAAATTTATTCAGCACATAACGCTATGATCGTCTATTGGATATTAAAAATATTTGTATACCTCTTGAGCCTCATCACGGCGCCGCTCTTGTTATTGCCTACAGCATCCTTGTCGGTGGATCTCACCGGCACGCTCACCCAAGCGGGCAATTATCTGGCGCTATTCGACATATTTTTGCCCGTAGGAACGCTTTTAACGGTCTTTGGCATCATTGTCTCGATCGAGGGAGGATATTTCAGCTACAAGGTCGTAAAGTGGATCTATAACAAGATACCGGGAGTAACCTAAATTAGGGAAAGTTGTCTTTTGGCTTTTTGGCTGTAAAATATACTCATGGCGAATGAACTAACACCTTCGAGCCCGCACAAGGACTTTGAGAGCATTAAGAAAATTGACGAAAACGGGATTGAGTATTGGGAAGCTCGTGAATTAATGCCGGTTTTGGGTTATGAAAACTGGCAAAAAGCAGAGGAGGTTATTGCTAGGGCTGCCAAAGCCTGTATTAACAGCGGTCAGGATGTGGATAACCATTTTAACCAGACGGTTAAAATGGTGAATATTGGCTCAAACACAGTAAGAGAAGTAAGAAATTATAAGCTCGATAGGTACGCTTGTTACCTTATCGCTCAAAACGGCGATCCGAAAAAACACGAAATAGCGACGGCTCAAACATACTTTGCAATTCAGACGCGACGGCAGGAGATTTTTGAACAATTGTCAGATAGCGAAAAAAGACTATTTATCCGTGGCGAAGTATCTGATCGCAACAAAAAACTTTTTAAGACAGCGCGACGAGCTGGAGTCAGTAAATTTGGTTTGTTTAACGACGCAGGCTATAAAGGTCTTTATGGTGTACCCTTAGCAGATGTTGAAAAAAAGAAAGGGATAAAAAAGGGAGAGCTACTTGATCATGCTGGCGCAACGGAGCTTGCTGCTAACTTGTTTCGTATAACACAAACCGATGAGAAAATAGCTAAGGATAAAATATATGGGCAAGAAGCGGCTTCGAGAGCTCACTTCATGGTGGGCGGTAAAGTTAGACAAACCATTAAAGACATTGGTGGTGTTCTGCCGGAGGAATTGTCTACTGAAAAAAGTATCAAAGAAGTAAAAAAGGAAATTAAGCTTCTCAAAAAAGAGGAAAATAAAAAGATTAAGGGATTTAAAAAATAAGGCGATTTTTTTGCAGCTGCCGACTGATCCCTGTAAGCTGTAGATCCCCATCTTCCCGTCCGAATGGCGTCATTGCGGTTGGTCATAAAAATCAACTCTAAAAAATGAAAACGCTTTCTTACGAGGAATATCAGGAAAAAGTATCGAACCTTAAAAATATGGACGACGTGGCGAGCTTCGTAAAGGAGCTCGTTGCTCCGGCCGTTGAAATAATCACCGAAGAACGGCCGCCCGCGGCGACCTTCACAAAGCACAAGAGGATTAAAACCAACCTTCCGATCCCGAAGAGATATGAGATCGCGGAAAATGACGTGGAGCAGAACATCATCGCGCTCTATGCGCGGGGACTTACCACGCGCGACATTACAAGCTATCTCAAAGAGCATCACGGGATTGAGGTATCTCAAGCGACCATTTCCTCGATCACGGACAAAATGTATCCGCTCATCAAGGAATGGCAAACGCGCCCGCTATCGTCCGTGTATCCCTTCATTTACCTCGACGGCTTGCACTTTAAGGTGCGAGAATCGGGCAAGATCGTGAACCGGTGTGCCTATATCGTCCTCGGCGTGAACTCGCAGGGCTATAAGGAAGTGCTGGGTATCTGGATAGGGGAAACCGAAGGGGCGAAGTTCTGGATGCACGTCTTGAACGAGATCAAAAACCGTGGCGTGGAAGATATTTTGATCGCTTGCATTGACGGCCTCAAAGGATTCTCCGAAGCCATCAATGCCATCTATCCGGAAGCGCAGGTGCAGCAGTGCATCGTGCATCAGATCAGGCACACGGTTAAATTCTTGCCCCACAAGGACCGCGAGGCGTTTTGTAATGACCTCAAGGCCGTCTACGGCGCGCTGAATGAAGAAACGGGGCGAGACGCATTGCAGAAGCTCAAGGCGAAGTGGCCACGCTACCAGCCGTACCTTCGTTCATGGGAAGAAAAATGGAACGAGCTCATGCCGTTCTTTGAGTATCCCGAAGCGATCAGAAAGAGTATCTACACGACAAACGCGATCGAGAGCTTGAATCATCAGTTTCGCAAAGTTACGAAGACCACGACTGTCTTTCCGCATGATGAATCGCTGGAGAAGTTACTGTGGCTCGCGCAAGACGACATTGCGAAGCGGTGGATACACACTGTCCGCCGGTGGGGAGAGATCGTCATGCAATTGATGATCCTTTTCCCCGGCAAAATAGAACTCTAATAAAACTAACAGCTAATCGCACTGGCGCCTTCGGATAAGATGGGAAAATCTGGGGGGCTTCCCAAATTCCCCCAAAGGTGCTAATTTTTAAGTACAAATTAATATGTAATAGGTAGCCTAAACCCCGCGAGTAATCGCGTGGCATGGCAACAGAACCGATGAGAGACAAAAAGCTCCTAGTCAGAGCACTCTCATCGGTCATATCTCGAAAGGGATATGGGTGTCGCAAGGCATCGCTGGCTGGGAGCTTTTTGCGTCAAGCCGGCACGACTAACCTATTGCACTTAGGTCGAAAAGATTTAAAATCAAAGGTAAGGAGATGCCAGCACCCCGCGGCATTCTATAATATGTTTATAATTTTTGGCACGCGTAGTATCTTGAAAAACTTAGGCATAGTTTTCAAGAATATGTGTAACAATTGCCACAACGAAAAGTATTGGGTCTTGACCCGTACCACGAGGTGGTTTACGTTATTTTTTATACCTATTTTTCCAACCTCATCTAGGTATTCGTTGAGCTGTCCTGTCTGCAAATACGGGATAAAACTAAATCAGGAACAGATTGAGAAATATAAACCCATCGCGGAGGCGAACACACTTTTGGCAAATGGCGCAATCACTCAAGAAGAATATCAAGAACGCCTTAATCTTCCGAAAACGGTTCAAAGCGATGTTTCGGTCCCTGAATCAGTTGCTGCTCCTAGTCTTGTGTCTGCTGCCGTTTCTACTCAAGCGGCGGTTCGTGCTCAAACCCTAGCTGCGTATTGCAAGGAATGTGGAACACGATCGGACGGAGGAAAATTCTGTGGTCAATGCGGAAATTTAATGACTGCCTAATAAACCCATGACCATCATTTATGATTTTCTGATTAACTATGGCTATCCGATCCTTTGTGCGGGATCATTTTTAGCCGGTCTTTATTATTGGGACATTCGACCCGATTTTCGGAAAGAGACGATGTTTTGTCCTAGCTGCGGTACCCTCATTAAAAAGGGCAGTAAATTTTGTGCAAAATGTGGCCAAAAAGTTGAAATGTAACTTTAATGAAGGACCAATTTTGTACAGCTTGCGGCGCGAAGATAAAAGAAGGAGTTAAATTTTGCACGAGCTGTGGCAAGTCCATTAACGCAAAGGCGAGTGATTCGGATTCTAAAATTAAGCATCACGTTTCAGTACCGATAGACAGTCCATCGCCAGTGCATCCCGCGCCTTCCGAAGAAACGGCAAAAAAGCATGGAAATGGGGGATGGATAGCCGCTCTTATTGTGGCCGCCGTTGTTCTTATTATTATCTTTGCCTCAATTTTTGATCATAGTGGAAATACTAATGGCACCTCTGCTAAGTCAGTAAATTCCACTTCGGCCAGTAATAATGTCCAAGCGTCAGTCGTGGGTATCTATTGTGATAATGATGAAGGTGGATCTGGTACGATGTTCACTACCGATGGAACCGTCCTTACTAATAATCACGTGATCACAGGCGCAACGTCGTGTAAGGTTACAATCCCGAATCCTACGACCGGAGGCATAGCAGAAATATATGAAGCAACGCCAGTTGTTACTCCAAAGCTAAGCAAGGAATATGATATAGCCACAGTAAAAATTACCGGTTCGTATACTGATGCTAGCGGCACCACGTGGGGAAGTTATCCTACTACCTTTACTGCATTTACGTTGCCGAGCACTTGTAACACTAGCACCCCTTCCCAGCTCGGCGATACAGTTAAGATTTATGGCTATCCTATTACCAGTGGAGAACTTAATCTTACGGAGACGGACGGAATTGTAAGCAGCTTTGCAGAGGATGGAGATATACTCACTTCGGCTAAGGTTGATAGCGGTAATTCGGGTGGGCTTGCAGTGGATCAAAACGGTTGCTGGCTGGGAATACCATCAGCGGTGGTTTCTGGTAACTATCAAAATCTAGGCGTAATTATTCCGGGAAGTGTAGTGGAAAATATTATGAGTGGTGCTCCTGCTAAATATGAACCTGCCGTTGCTAGTTCCGGAGCAAGCGCTCTTGTTGCGGCTGTTGCAGCATCTACTCCCCAGGAAACTAATGATCAAGTTTGCCAAGATAATTATGGATCGAATAGTCAATTTGATGGAAACACCGCTAGCGATGGTACCCCATACTGTGATTGTAAGAGTGGTTATGAATGGGATGGAAGTGGCGATGCCTGTGCTACTCAAGTATCTCTACAGCAATCCTGTCAAAGCAGCTACGGAGTAGGAAGTTATGCTTATGAAAATGGTACAAAGGCACAATGTGGTTGCTCGACTGGGTATCAATGGAATTCGAACCAATCAGCCTGCGTGGCGGTTCAAGAAACCCCCCAACAGGTTTGCCAAGACAATTATGGTTATAACAGTGAGTATTCGGGTCAAACAAATAATCAAGGTGGTCCAGTATGCCAGTGTCAGTCAGGTTATGTTTGGAATAGTGCTCAAACTGCGTGCGTAGCGCCGCCTAGTTGCACAGCATTTTCTACTTATAATCCATCAACCAATCAATGCGAATGTGATTCTGGATATATAGCTGATGGCGATGTTTGTGAATCAGCCACAACCTATTGCCAAGACTCGGAGGGATACGGCGCCAATTATGACGCTGATACCAATACCTGCGGATGCAGCGCGGGTTATAGTTATAGCGACGGCCGATGTGAAGATGATTATTCGTATTGTACAGATTTGGATGGAGCTGGAGCAACGTATGATGCTGGAACAAACTCATGCACATGCGAAAGCGGCTATGTTTCGAGCGGTGGCCGATGTGTATCAGGTTATACTTATTGTGAAGATTACGGTGGCTATGGCGATCAGTACGATTCTGCCACGGGGCAATGTACCTGCGAATATGGGTATGAATGGAACGGATCAAGCTGCGTATATGAGCCTAATTATTAAAAGCTAAAAATATGTTCTGCTCTAGCTGTGGATCAAAATTAGAAGATGGCACGAAATTTTGTGGTACTTGTGGCGCCCCGGCCGGTAAAAAAATAGCTATAGAATCGGCAGTAGCGCCCACTCACTCCATGACATCTTTAAAGGTACTATCAATCATAGGAATTATCTTCGCGGTAATTTGTTTTCTTTGTGCGGCCGGGCTTATTAATAGCGATGCCGTCGCTGCGGCTGGCTGGGGAATTTATGGTGAGGTTTATCTCTTAGCACTTTCGATTGTGGCTTTGGTTAAATCAGGCTCACAGCGTACGAAAGCTTTACGGGCGTTATCAATCATAGGAATTATTGTTGCTGCGCTTTGTTTCTTTTTTGAGGTTATTTTGCTAAGTAGCAATAGTAACTTTGATGCGGCTGGCTGGGGCTTTTATACCTATATTTATTTATTAATTTTCTCTATCGTCGCCTTAGTTAAATCAGGTAAAAAATAAAGATGCAGATTTCGATCTAGCCTCGCCGCTTTCAATAATGAATAACGAGATCAATTTTAGTAGACAGCTTATTAAGGGGAAAATCGTTGAGATGATTTTCGAGATGATGATGCGCGAGATGGATCGTGTTACTGTTTTGCGAGCCGGATATGAATATACCCATCCGGAATTGGCGCAATATCAGCAGCTCCTACAAGATAAGGGCCGCGAAGTACTTAAATTTTTTGAGCACAACCCTGATTTTATTTTATTCAAAAAGGATAAAACGCAGCTCTATCTCGTTGAAGTTAAATATCGGCACTATCTTGATCCCGAAAAAATCAGAGAGATAGCTGAGGAAAAATTAGAACGCTCGGAACACATTTGGCTTTTTCTTGCGACGCCCGATGGCTTCTTTTTTTCTCAATGCAAGGATATTGCTCAAATGGGTGCTATCCAGCCCCTCTCTCCCAATTGGGTTTCCGAAGAAGTCCAGAGGAATTATCTTACGCTCCTGAAAGAATTTATAAAGCAGTAGCGTTTTCTTTTATTCGCTGAGTTGTTCCAACTGATATAACACTCTTGCTTCGATCTGTGCGATCCTCGTACCGCTGATCCCAAAATGCGCGCCACATTCTTTTAGGGTATGCGGTTTCCCGTCGGTAAGGCCGTGCTTGTATTCAAAGACTTCAAAATAGCGAGGGTGTAGCCCTAACGAAGGCTTAGTCGCCAGATATTTCTTGTTTATCTCGCTCTGGACTTCCTTTTGCATTCTGATATGCTATATTCTATCACATCAGCCCGTTTTGGCTAAACTAGCCAGTTTCGGCTCATGGAGACCCACCTAAATGCCTACCCCAACCAAGAAATATCCCTTTACCTTCCAAGAGTTACCGCTTCAAAAGGTTGAGCAAGATCCGGATCAACCGAGAAAGAACTTCGGCACCGATGACGATGAAAATCGTCTTCTTTTATCCATCCAAGAGTACGGCATACAGCAACCTTTGGTGGTTAGTGAAGTTGAAGACGGTAGATACATTATCCTCGATGGCCACCGGCGTTATATTTGCGCTCAAAAGTTAGAGCTTGATGTCGTGCCGTGCCGGGTATACCCCAAGCTTCCAGTGGGCCAGTTTGAGACGTTGCGCTATGAGATTCAGAATAATCGCCGTCCGTGGAAACCGCTTGAGCGCGCCGAGGCATTAAAAACCATAAAAGAAGCAATGCGTTTTGAGAATAATAAACAACTCGCGGAGCATATTCATATGAGCGAGGCATCCGTCTCGAATTCCATTCAGCTCGCCAAAGAGAAAAGTACCTTTTTGGAGATGATGGCGAGTTACGGTTTATCAGAAGCGTATCAAGTGGAGTTTATTCATCTCAAGGCGAAATTGAGAAGGATAAAAAAACTTGAGGTGGTGGATATTACTAAGTTGCTTTTTCAGAAGGTGCAGGATAAGGTGATCCGCAGCGCAAAAGACTTTCGGAAGTTCGGAAAGATTTTCTCTCGCGCAACGGCTAACGAGGAGCAGATTTATAAATTTCTTACTGATCCTGATATGACAGTGAACGAGCTAAGCCAGCGGACCGTGCAGTCGGGGCGATCGCTTCTTATCGAGCAGTTGATCCGAGAGATAGCGAACACTCGACAGAAAGGCGTATCGTTCAGCACTCAAGAAAAAACTTCGTTGAAGCATTTATCCGAGCTTCTTGAGAAGGTCCTTTAATCCCGATGCTCTCCATCTCATCGCCAGCGAAGAAAAAAGGTATCGCTTACTATCGTCATTCGGCCGAAGATAAGCAGGAGAATTCGGTTCCGATCCAAAGACAGCATACCCAAAAATTGACTGGTGAGAATAATGTTGAGCTTCTTCACGAGGAAGCTGATGAAGGCAAGTCGGGACTTCTCGCTGCTCGACCGGGATTCGAGAGGCTTTTTAAGGATTGGATCTTGAACCCTGATGCCCCATATTTTGAGTATGTATTTGTCTATGACGTTTCCCGGTGGGGTAGATTTCAAGATCCTGATGAGGCGGGATATTATGAGTTTCTTTGTAAACAAAAAGGTAAGAAAGTTATTTATGTTTCGCGGGGGTTTCCAAAAGAAGAACAACCCCAGCTCATTTCTCATCTTCAAACATCCATTGAGCGCTATATGGCGGCGGAGTACAGTCGGCAGTTGAGCGACAAGGTGTTTTATGGATGCGTGAAAGTTTCGGAGCAGGGATATTCGGCCGGTGGTACTTCGTGCTATGGGATGACGCGCCTTCTTTTGGATGCCAATAAGAAACCGATCAAAGCGCTCAAGCGTGGGGAATGGAAATCATTATCGAACGAACGCGTTACGTTCGCACCGGCAAATGATGAAACCACGGAAGCGGTAAAAGAAATGTTTGTCCTGCTCGTGAAGAAATGGCGATCGCCGAAAGAGATCGCAGAAATTTTAAATGAGAGGCAGATTCCATCGGCGACTGGTGGATTATGGAATAGCCAAAAAGTAATTCATGTGCTTACGAATGAGACCTATACCGGCTCGCGCATTTATAACAAGACATGGGGGCGCTTGAAGCAAAAGATGCGGCAAAATCCTCGGAATGAATGGGTGATCAAACCGAACGCCTTTGATGCCATTGTCGAGAGCGATGTTTTCCGCGAAGCGCAGGAACATTTATATTGGCTTCTCGATTCAAAATGGAAGCGGGGGATCTATGCGACTAATCGCGTGAGAAAGTTAATCCGCGAGGATCTCCGCGGCATACTCTCGAAACGAGGTATCGCATATGATGACATCGAAGAAACATTGAATAAAATCCCGATCGTTTTTGGTGTTCGTTTTTATCACAATTCAATTCCTCATTGGTGCTTCTTGATTGAAGAAACGGCTCGCAACTATGATTTTGTCATTGGAGTAAGTGTCGCTATGGATCAGCGAGAACCAATCGACAGATTTTTTCTTATTCCGACGAACGATTTTAATGGCGTAAACTTTAACGTTTTTTCCGAAACGGATGATTGCTATGGGAAATATAAAATAGAGGAAAGTAAGGTTGAAGAAAAAGTGCTTTCGTTTATTGCCTAATTTTAACGCCTTTCACGCTGAACCAGAAAAAGGCATAGAGGACTGTCAACAGGATAATCACAAGAAATACAGAGATCACGATCTCGCCGTAAGTGAAGCCATTATAATAGCTATTATCGGTCGAAGTGCTTTCTCCGTAGAGAGTAAGGCATGTTGAGCTACCGAATTGGAAGGTCCCGCTATCCGTAGAAGTAGCGGGATTTAAATTTCCTCCGGTCAACACCATCGGATTGCTATAGCTGCATGTCGTGGTTGCGTTGGTCATTTTTATATTAGTGGCGTCCAACCGTCTGACGGTCCCACGCCTTCATTTTAACTCCCGTAGTCAAGGTCGATCAAAAGCCAAAGTGTTGATAACTCAAAATAATTCAAGAACGACAATTTAAAAATAAGGGTGGGTAGGGGATAGGGTAAATTGCTATTTGACATATAAAATAAGGTATGGTACAATCTAAAGGTCAAAAATTAATAACTTCCCATTGTCCCGCAAGGGTCGGCCGAAAGGCTTAATTCAACCAATGGGCTTCGTAAATCGCTTAAATTGATTTATTATTTAAGCGGTGCTGCCGAAAGGTAGTACCAGCACGAGCCCACCGAGTTGAATTGGTGGGCTTTGTGTTTATGAAATTAAGCGAAGCAATCAAAAATTTTATTTCGTTAAGAGAGGCGAAAGGACCACGCGCACGAAAAACCGCCGCGCGGTATTTAACCGTGCTCCGCCCTTTCTGCCTGTGTATGCAAGATCCGGAAGTTGAAGATCTCGACATCGAGCATGTGCTTTGGTACCTGAATGAGATGGAACGATTGGGATGGAAACCAAACGGAAGAAATCTCGCAGCGCTCGGATTAAGAAAATTTTTCGAGTACTGCAACCTGCGTGGCTATCCGGTTTTTAACGAGCAGCTCATTCCGGTGCCGGAGCGTGCGACGAATATCCCGCGGGTGGCAGATGAGCAATCATTTGAAAAAATTATTGAGCAACTTCCCGCAGATTCAAACAGGCCGAACCATATTCGTAACCGGGCGCTCGTGATGCTCTTGTGGGATACTGGCGCACGTAATGGTGAACTATGTTCTTTGAACACAGCTGATTTGCAATTTAGTAAAGACAATTCAGGATCGGCTATCATCAAAACCGAAAAGTCTCGTGGTCGTCGGCCGATTCGACAAATTTTCTGGACACCGAAAACCGGTAAGGCGTTAAAGTTGTGGATCAAAAAGAAAGCTGAATTAGAAAAGCAATTTACGTTTGCTGATCCAGAAGCATTGTTTGTAACCATTCTCAAATGTCCGCAAGCTCCTTTGCGTGGTCGCCGGATGGTGAACACGAGTGTTTGCGAAGTGATGCGTGTTTTGTCTAATCAAGCCGGATTGGCGACCGTGATCAATGCGCACGGCGCTCGACATGCAATGGGCCGCGACGCAGCAAAGGCATTACGAAGCGATACAGCCGTTGCAAATATTCTTGGCCACTCAAACGTTGAGAGCTCGTACATTTATACGATGCTTTGGGGTGATGATCTGAAAGAGGAATGGCAAGAGGTTATGAAAAAACGCGGAGTGCCAATGGGTCGCCCGCCGGATACCTCATCGAGTTTTCCTAAACCTCGTCAATCACGATCGGACACGTTGCCGGGCAGATTGCGACCGCACCCAGTCGCTACATCTCGGCATGGCAGGATTATGAAATAACAGAATTTTTATATTGTGCATAAAATAACCGCGTTTTTTGCCGGGCGTGTTATAGTTGTATGGACGAGCAAGAAGGCACTTGCTCTTAATAATAATGACTAAATTTAATGAGGCAGGAAAGGTCGCAAGGGCTACTTTTCTCACCTGCTACAACAACGAATTGGGGTATGTGTCGACGCTCATCAAGCACGTGGAAAAAGTTGCGGAGCTTTTGTAACGGCGTGGCGCGCAATTTTTAACGAGGATATTTTATTATGACCATCTACATCGCCGCCGACCATAGGGGATTTGCTCTTAAGGAAACGCTCAAGGAGGAGCTAAAAAAAGATGGCTATGCATTGATCGATCTGGGCGATGCGACGAATGTTTCGGACGACGATTATCCGGACTTTGCCGCGGCGGTTGGGGCAAAAGTTGGGGCGGAAGGTGCTTCAGGCGGTGACGTACGCGGTATCGTGATCTGCGGATCGGGATTTGGTGTGGATATCGTTGCTAATAAGTTCAAGGGTGTGCGCTCGGCGCTCGCGATGTCTCCAGAACACATCCGCGCCGGCCGGCATGACGACGACGTGAATGTCTTGAGCATCGCCGCCGATTTCATTGCCCCGGAAAAGGCTTTGGAAATAGCGCGGGTGTTCCTCAGAACAGCATTCGATAAAGAGGAGCGTTATGCGCGAAGGCTTGGGGAGATAGCCGCGATCGAAGATAAATAAAACCTCTTGTCTGTGCTAAAATGAGAGGATGAAAGTGATTCCGGTCATTAATTGCCCCGATATTGTCTGTGCCGAGAAAAAGATCGACATAATGAAGACTTTCTTGAAAGAAGGCGACCTTCTGCACCTTGACGTGACCGACGGGTCTTTTGCCACGCACAAAACATGGGCGGATCCGCTCGCGTGGGCAAGCCTTCGATCGCCGTTCGGCGCGGAGATCCATCTGATGGTGGACCATCCGGAAGAATACGTGGACAATTGGTTCACTGCAGGCGCGCGACGCTTGATCCTCCATGCGGAATCGCTCAGCTCGGAATCTCTGCACGAGATCATTTCCGCTGCCAAGCGGTATCATGTCGAGCTCATGCTTGCGTCAAAACCGGAATCTGCGCCGGAAGATATGTTGCCGTACATAAAACACTTCTCCGCGTTCCAGGTGCTCGCGGTCCAGCCCGGTCCTGCGGGGCAGAAATTCCTTCCATTCATCACCGAGAAGGTGCAGTTTTTGAGGGAGGAATTGCCGGATGCTATAATAGAGGTTGATGGTGGCATCACTCCCGAGACCGCGCGGCTTGTGGCTGCGGTCGGCGCCGACACAGTCGTCTCGTCAAGTTATATCTTTAACGCCACCGATCCCAAAAAAGCATATGAAGAGTTGCTTGCGATCGAGCCAGTATCTTTTTAAAAATTAATGGAACCGCTCACTGAAAAAAAATTGAAGTCCATGGAGGTTATGGCGACGCGCCTGCGTGAGGATGTTATCAAGATGGTTTCGCACGCGGGGTCGGGCCACATCGCGGGGCCGCTCGACATGGCGGATATCTTCACCGCGTTCTATTTTCATATTCTGAACCACAACCCAAAGAAGCCGAACTGGCCTGACCGCGACCGCTTGATACTTTCGAACGGCCACATCTGCCCGATCCAATATGCCGCACTCGCGCACGTCGGATATTTTCCGGTGGAGGAACTAAAAACATTGCGCCAGTTGGGAACCCGCTTGCAGGGCCATCCACATCGGGGCGTCCTGCCGGGCATTGAGACGACGTCCGGGCCGCTTGGTTCCGGCATCTCGCAGGCGAGCGGTATTGCGCTCGCCGCCCGCCTCGACGCAAAAAAATATCAGGTGTACTGCCTGACGTCCGACGGCGAATATCAGGAAGGCAATACGTGGGAAGCGGTCATGTTTGCGGGAAAAAATCGCCTGAGCAACCTTACCGTCGTCGTTGATCGCAATAATATCCAGATCGACGGTTTTACGGAGAAGATCATGCCGCTCGAGCCCTTCGCCGATAAATATCGCGCGTTCAACTGGCACGTGCTTGAGATCGACGGGCATAATTTTGAGGAGATCATCGCCGCCGCCGCAGAGGCGCGCGCGGTGCATGAACAACCGACGGTGATCATCGCGCATACGATCCCAGGCAAAGGCGTGGATTTTATGGAGAACGATTATCTCTGGCACTCGAAGCCATTCAAGCTGGGCGAAGCGGAGAAGGCGCTCGCCGAACTGCGCACGCTCCAGCATAAGATACAGAGCGAGCATGAATAGCCGATATAAATAAAAATCGTCGGTCATAAAATAATATATTAAAAAATTATGAAAGTAGTGAATTTCGTCCTTGGGCTTGCGACGGCGGTGATCCTCGCGGCACTCATCGGGTTGGGGATCAGCGCGTTCTATCCGGCGCCGGTCGCGCCGGCGTATCCGAATTATCCGCTGGTCGCGCCGACACCCGTATGTCCGCCGAATCCGGCAACGCCGTGCACGGTGGTACAACAGCAATCGCAAGAGCAATATGATCAACAACAGGCATTGTATCAGGCACAGCAAGATGCTTACACGGCCGAGGATGCGATCTATGGGAGGAATCTCTTCATCATCGCCAATATCATAGGCATCATTGTGTTTGCCATCGGGTTCTGGCTCGTACTTGCGGCCTCGCTCGCGTCGAATGCGGTGCCGGTCGGCATCATGCTCGCGGGATTATGGAGTATCGTCTACGGCTACGTGCGCGGATGGGGGAGCGTCGATGATCAGATGAAATTTTTCGTCGGGCTCGTGATCGCCGTGCTCGTGATTGGCGGGAGCATGTGGCTTATGCAGAGGCGGGAGAAAAAGATCGCGCACAGAAAATAATAACAATGTTGAATCCCGACGCAAAACTGAATCCGAAGATCTTTGAGGAGGATATCGAGGCCGCGCCGACCCGCGACGGGTTTGGCACGGGCCTTGTCGCCGCCGGGGAAAACAAAAACGTCGTCGCGCTTTGTGCGGACCTCACAGAGTCCACGCGCGTGGAGGCGTTCGCCAAGAAATTTCCCGAGCGGTATTTTGAGATGGGCGTCGCCGAGCAGAACATGGCGGCCGTTGCCGCCGGGTTAGGCGTGAGCGGCAAGATCCCGTTCATTGCGTCCTACGCGACGTTCTCTCCCGGCAGGAATTGGGAACAGATCCGCACGACGATCGCGTACAACAATGCGAACGCGAAAATCGCCGGACATCACGCTGGGATCTCCGTCGGCCCCGACGGCGCAACTCATCAGGCAACGGAAGACATTGCGATCATGCGCGCAATGCCTAACATGAAAGTGTTCGTCCCGTGTGATGCGCTCGAGGCCAAGAAGGCGACGCTCGCGGCGGCGCAGATCTGGGGCCCGATCTATCTCCGCTTCCAGCGCGAGAAGACGCCCGTCATGACCACGCTCGAGACGCCATATTTTCCAGGCAAGGCGCAAATAATGTGGCTTCCATCCACTGCGGCAATGGCAAAGAAGCCGGAGGTGCTCATCATCGGCTGTGGCGGATTGCTCTATAATGCACTCCTCGCCGCACGCGAACTTGAAAAAGAAAAGATCGGCGCGATCGTGCTGAACTGTCATACGATAAAACCGATCGATGCGCAAAAAATTGTCGAGTTGGCAAAAAAGACCGGCGCCGTCGTTACCGTAGAGGAACATCAGGTAGAGGGTGGCCTCGGCGGCGCGGTCGCCGAAGCGCTCGCCAAGCACGCGCCGACGCCGATCGAGTTCATCGGCATGCAGGACACATTCGGCGAGTCCGGCGCGCCTGCAGAGCTCATCAAAAAATATGGCATGGATCCAAAGGACATCAAGCTCGCGGTAAAACGTGCGCTCCGCCGCAAGAAGTAATATCATATTCATATGAAACAAAAATACGACTTGGTCTGCATCGGGGACGTGGTGATGGACGCTTTCATCGGGTTGAAAGAAGCGCGCGTGGAGTGGGACGCCGCTCATGAACACCCGCGGCTCTCCATGGCGTTTGCCACGAAGATCCCGTACGAATCGCTCACGGTGGCGACCGCCGTGGGGAACGCGTCGAACGTCGCCGTCGGCGCGCGCCGCCTCGGTTTGAACACCGCGATGATCACTTCCGTCGGCAACGACCATTACGGCACGCAGATATTCGATCATTATCATAAAGAGGGCATCAGCACCGAGTACGTCAAAATAAATAAGGGTAAGCCGACCAATTATCATTTTGTGCTCAACTATAAAGCCGAGCGAACGATCCTCATCAAGCACGAAGAATATGAATATTACGATCCGCGCAAAGTGGATTCCAATACGCATTGGATCTATTTTTCTTCAATCGCTGAGCACACGCTTCCGTTCCACAAAAAGCTGGGGGAATATCTAAAGAAGCATCCGAACATCCGAATGGGATTCAATCCCGGCACCTTCCAGCTTCGCTTTGGCACGGAAAAATTGCGCGAGGTGTACAAACACACGTACGTGCTCTTTGTGAATCGCGAAGAGGCGCAGTTTATTTTGCACCGCAAAAACGAGGACATCGCGCCGCTTTTTGAGGGGTTGCACAAGCTCGGGCCGAAGATCGTGGTGATTACCGACGGTCCCGCTGGCGCATACGCATCGGATGGCGTGAATAGATATTTTATGCCGCCCTATCCGGATCCCAAGCCTCCGGTTTCGCGCACCGGCGCGGGCGACGCCTTCTCCACCGGATTCTTGTGCGCAATGATCTACGGGCTATCGGTATATGACGCGTTGCGATGGGCGCCGATCGAGTCCATGCACGTCGTGCAATTCTTCGGTGCGCAGACGGGATTGCTCTCAAAGTCCGCCCTGATCGCTCTCCTTAAAAAAGCGCCAAAAAATTATTCGCCGAAGAGGATATAACACAACGTCATTAAAAGATCATGAAAACCCTCCGTGAAGTATTGACCGATGCAGATAGCCGTCACATTGCCGTGGGCCACTTCAATATTTCCGACCTTGGCGCACTGAAAGCGATCTTCGCCGGCGCGCAGTCGTTGCAACTTCCGGTACTCATCGGCGTTTCGGAGGGCGAGCGCGAGTTCATCGGCGTCAAAACCGCAGTGGCGCTGATCAAAAGCATCCGCGACGCATACGATTACCCGATATTCCTGAACGCGGACCACACGCACTCGCTCGACAAGGCGCGCGAAGCGGCGGAGGCCGGGTTCGATGAGATCATTTTTGATAATTCCCAGTTATCGTTTGCGGAGAACATGGCGAACACAAAAGAAGCGGTCGCCGCGATCCGCTCCATTAATCCGAACATTATTGTAGAGGGGGAGATCGGCTATATCGGTTCGTCATCCGAGATCGTGGATGTGCGGCCCGAGGCGTCGCTCACGATGTCCACGCCGGAGGAGGCGGTGCAGTTCGCAACCGAGACCGGCATCGACGTGCTCGCGCCCGCCGTCGGCAACATGCACGGGCTTTTGAAATCCATGGTGACGGGCGAAACGCACAAAAAATTAAATATCGAACTTATCGGACAGCTCAAGGCCGCGCTCGCCGCCACCAACACTAAGTTTATGACGCTCCACGGTGGTTCCGGTACTGAGGACGCGGATTTTACCGCCGCCGCGAAATCGGGGATGACGATCATCCACGTCTCAAGCGAACTCCGTCTTGCGTGGCGCCGCGGCGTGGAAGAAGGCCTCAAAGATCCCAATGAAATCGCGCCGTACAAGCTCGTTGCACCGTCTGTAGTAGGTATACAGAAGATCGTCATCGACCGGTTGAAGCTTTTCAACGGGCTCTAATTGCGTTATCGTTTCTTTAGTGGTTGAGGTTTCAGGGAGGGATGAGGTATGCCACATTCGGGAGTACTGCAAGTCCAACAAACACTGAGCCTAGCAGAGATGCTGATAGGGTTCATGAGATTTGCTCAAAACCAAAAAGGAGTCCGAAGCTTTCCTCCTTTTGAATAAGGCTTGCTCTTTTGGGCCGCTTTGCTATACTTTCCCCTATGGATTTGGCAGTAAAAACACGCGACGTATTGGGCAAAAAGGTAAAGGCACTCCGCAGGGAGGGTCTTATTCCGGCCGAATTGTACGGCCATGGATTTGCGAATGTTCACCTTACGCTTCCGGCAAAGGAATTTAATAAAGTGTTCAAGGCCGCAGGTGCGACGACTGTCGTCACGCTTTTGCTCGGCACAGAGAAGAAGCCGGCGATGATCCACGAAGTGGCGCGCGATTCGGTGACGAGCGAGATCATTCACGTCGATTTGCACCAGGTGCGCATGGACGAACTCGTTAAGGCCCATGTGCCGCTCGAATTTATCGGTGAATCGCCCGCGGTCAAAGCGGACGGCGCTGTTATCAATAAGTCCATGTCCGAGATCGAAGTCGAGGCCTTCCCCCAGAATCTCCCGCATAGCATCACCGTCGACCTTTCCGCACTCGATGTCCTCGATAAGAGTATTTATGTGAAAGACCTCGCCATCCCGAAGAACGTTACCGTACTTATTGATCTCGAGACTGCCGTCGCGACCGCGACCCCGCCAGCACCAGAAGAAGTGGCCGCGCCAGTTGAGGCCGTGGATGTTTCCGCCATAAAGACCGAGGGCGAAGAGAAGAAGGCTGAACGCGACGCAGAAAAGACCGCGAAGGAGGAATAAAAAAAGACCGCTGGTTCGCCCGGCGGTCTTTTGTTTTGCTCGTCAAAATTCTCGTTCCTCAGTAAGGGAGCACTCTTGCGCGCCGACTGTAGCAGGCAAGTACGGCTTGTAGAGCTTCCTCCATTAAACAGCCATTCCTTTGCTGGTTTCGTTTTATGAAAAGAAGGGGTAGTGGTTCCTCTTTTGCGAGGAGCTGGATTGCGTCCCTGAACTCGGCGACGAAGCGTTCGTCCGGCACTTCTTTTCTCATACTTGTGAATACAGACTCGAGGCTGAATCTGCCGGAGAACAGTTCGGCGAGCGTACCTTTGATGCCAACACTGCCCTTGTGAGTTTCAGTGAGCCCGGCCATTACTGATCTTAGGTAGAATGTTTCTTGAAACTGCCACACTGTCGTTGGGTCTTGGCGGAGGAGTGCGGTGAGAGCTTCATCCACCTCCACTCCTATTTGGGGAGCGTGATCTTTGGTCAAGAGAGGGACTGCCGTCATAAATCCTCCTTAATTGCTGTATTTATCCTAATCTATCGATGACCGATTTTCAATTTTTTTGCGTTATAATAGAAGAGCAATGAAAAGGCCCTTGAAACCTCGCGTTCTTGGCGATGTTTCTGTCCATAAAAGGGACGGACACAGCTGGAGCGTCTTCGGTCCGCTCCACGCGCGGGTCAATCTGGTGGAGGAGCGGGTGATCCGCATCCCTTTTACTAACATCTTGAGAGTGTCGGTCATCGCCGCCGCCGCGGTTTTTTTGGTATTCGGCTCGGTGAACGCTCCTACACTTCTTACAAAAGCGTCCGGCGACGCAAGCAGTACGGACGCGACCACGACCGATCCCACCGTGGAACGCACCCAGCTCGAAACCCAACTTGCCACGCTCGAGGGACAGATCAACCAGTACCAGGGCCAGATCGCAAGCTACCAGACCCAGGGAAATACGCTGAACGGCCAGATCGGCGAATTGAACGACAAGATCGCATCGCTCAATCTTCAGATCCAGGCGACGACCCTTACCATCGGACAGTTGAACAGCCAGATCGCCGACACGCAGTCAGAGATCACCGATACCCAGGCCGAGCTTGCGGACAAACAGGCGGCGATAGGGACGCTGATGCAAAGTTTGTATCAGGACGATCACACGAGCCTCATCCAGGTATTCCTCCAGAATCCGCGATTGTCTGATTTTTGGGATGAGACGCAGGCGCTCACGCTCGTGCAGAACGATCTGCGCGTGACATCACAACAAGTCACGAATTTGCAAAGCCAGTTACAGAATCAAGAACAACAGTTTGAGGCGTCGAAGTCCGATGCGGCAGTTGCCACGCAATATCAACAGGCACAGGCGGAAGCGGTGGCGAGCACAAAGAGCGAGAAGACCGAGCTTCTGGCGGAGACGCAGGGACAGGAATCAAAATATCAGGCGCTCCTTGTGCAAACGCAGGCGACCGCGGCACAGATCAGAAACCGCATCTTCCAGTTGCTCGGTGGCGGCCAGCTCTCGTTCGAAGATGCGTACCAGTATGCACAGCTTGCGTCGACTGCCACGGGTATTGACCCCTCGTTCATTCTTGCGATCCTCGATCGTGAATCGGCGCTGGGGCAAAATGTCGGCCAGTGCAATTACCAAAATGCGATGAGTCCGACGGACCAGCCGCTCTTCCTCGCGCTCCTCCAATCGCTCGATCTCAACCCCACCACCATGACGGTCTCGTGTCCCAACGCCGACGGTGTGTACGGTGGTGCGATGGGTCCGGCGCAATTTGAGCCTTCGACGTGGGATATTTATTCACCGGCGGTTGCGCAGATCACAAAAGATAACCCGCCGTCGCCGTGGAACGACGCCGATGCATTCGTTGCGACCGCGCTCTACCTCAAGGATAATATGACGGGATGTGATACGGTATACAAGGCGGTGTTGAGTGAGGAGCGCTGTACCGCGGCGAAATATTATGCGGGAAGCAGATGGCAGAACTATTTATGGACCTATGGCGAGGCGGTCGTGGAACGCGCGACGAGCTTTGCATCTGATATTCAAACGATCACCACAAACAATGGCAGCAGTTAAAAAGATCACATTAAAAAACGGGCTTCGCATCGTGCTCGTTCCCCAGCCGCAAAACCTGGCCGCAACGGTCCTCATTTTGGTGCGCGCGGGATCGGAGTATGAGATAAAGAGCCAGAACGGCATCTCGCATTTTTTGGAGCACTTGACGTTCAAGGGCACGACGGACCGGCCGGAGCCGGGCATGATCGCACACGAGCTCACCGCGCTTGGCGCGCAGTTCAACGCGTTCACCGACCAGGAATATACCGGCTATTACGCCAAGGTGCGTGCGGAAAAAATCTCGGATGCGATGGGTATCGTCTGCGACCTCTATTTGAATCCGCTATTCAATAAAGATGAGATTGAGAAGGAGCGGGGTGTCATTATCCAGGAGATCAATATGCACGATGACGATCTTCCCGCGCGCGCCGACAAGTTGTTCAATCGTTTGGTTTACGGCGACCAGCCCGCAGGGTGGGATGTGGCCGGAGAGAAGATGGTCATCAAAAAACTCGGCCGCGAGGATTTCATTGCGTATCGCGATCGGCGCTATGTGATGCCGGGAACGGTCGTCGTCGTGGCAGGAAAGTTCGACGCGCCGCGGATGCTCGCGCAGATCAAAAAATATTTTGGCGGCATCAAGCGCCATCCGCTCGGCGGAAAAAAGAAAACGATAGAGCGACAGTCGGCGTCGCGCGTCGCGCTCGGTTTCAAAGAATCCGATCAGGCGCATATCGTGCTCGGCTTCCGTGCATTCAATGCGCAGGATGAGCGACGCTACGCCCTGCGTCTTCTTACGGACGTCCTCGGCGGAGGAATGAGTTCGCGCCTTTTTATGCACATCCGCGAACGGCTGGGCGCGGCATATTATGTGGGCGCTGGCACGGATCTCTCATTTGACCACGGCACGTTGTCGATCTCGGCCGGGGTCGACCGCGCCAAGATGGAAGTGGTCCTCCGTGCTATCATCCATGAGTGTCGGCTCCTGCGGAATGAACTTGTTCCAACGCGGGAACTCCAAAAATCCAAAGACCATATGGCTGGCACCATGATTCTGGGACTCGAAACATCCGACGATCTTGCAGGATTTTATGGCGGCCAGGAGGTGCTCACGGGATCGATGTTGTCTCCCGAGGCGGTGATGGATAGAATAAAAAAGGTGACCGCGCAGGATGTGCAGAATGTGGCGAGAGTGATCATGAAGAACGACCGGCTCAATCTTGCAATAGTCGGCCCGTATAAAAGTCAAACAGCTTTTAAGAAAATTTTAACGATGTAAGTGCTATGGAATATTCGAACGGTGAATTTTATATCACGACCCCCATCTATTATATTAATGGCGTCCCGCATATAGGGAGTGCCTACACGACGATTGTCGCGGACGTGCTGGCGCGATGGCGCGAAGCGCGTGGTGAGATGGTG
The DNA here is from genome assembly GCA_963718515.1 of uncultured bacterium. GTDB lineage: Bacteria > Patescibacteriota > Minisyncoccia > UBA6257 > 2-01-FULL-56-20 > JAKAGE01. The sequence continues at coordinate 394,571 of OY970354.1, forward strand.
ACGTTCCTGACCGGCACGGACGAGTTCTCTCAAAAAACACTGGATGCGGCAAAGAAGAATAATGAGGAAGTGAAGGACTATACTGATCGTATGGCGGAAGCGTGGATGAAGGCCTGGGCCACGCTCGGCATATCGAACACGGATTTTATCCGCACCACCGAAGAGCGGCACATCGAAACGGTCAAAGATATCTGGGGGCGACTCGACGCCGCGGGCGATATCTATAAAGGCGAATATCAGGGATTGTATTGCAAGGGCCACGAGGCCTTTATGAAAGAGGACGAGCTGACTCCCGACGGCCTCTGTCCGGAGCACAAGACCAAACCGGAGCTTGTGACCGAAGAAAATTATTTCTTCCGGCTATCGAACTATCAAAAGCAACTGCTGGAATATTACGATACGCATAGCGAATTTGTGGCACCCGCGCACCGGTTCAATGAGGTGCGTTCGTTCGTCGAGAATGGTTTGGAAGACATCAGTTTTTCGCGCGAAAAAAAGGAGTGGGGGATCCCGGTGCCGAACGATCCCGGGCAGGTCATCTATGTATGGGCGGATGCGCTCGTCAATTATATTTCTGCGATCGGCGTAGAGAAGTGGGAAGAGCATCCGGCGGATATCCATACCGTTGGCAAGGATATTGTGCGATTCCACGCCGTGATCTGGCCGGCGATGCTTTTATCTGCAGGACTGCCATTGCCCGGACAGATCGTTGCAAATGGATTTCTGACGGTGGATGGCACGAAGATATCAAAGTCGTTGGGCAACGCCATTAATCCGCTCGACCTCGCCGCCCGGTATGGCAATGACGGCCTGCGCTATTTCTTGTTGCGCGAACTATCGTACGGCGACGACGGCGATTTCTCCGAAGAAAAAATGAAAGAGCGATACAATGCCGATTTGGCGAACGGGTTGGGCAACTTTGCTGCGCGGGTGCTCACGCTTGCGGAGAAAGAGGCATTGGCCACGAACCCGCACGACGCCGAATTCTCCGCGATCATCGACACGATGCAGAGGGCGGTGTACCAAAAACTGGGTGAGTTCAAATTTTCCGATGCGCTCGCCGCGATCTGGAGCGCGATCTCCTTTGGTGACCGCTATGTAAATGAAAAAAAGGTTTGGGAGATAAAAAACGATGCCGCGCGCGCGGCGGCGATCGGCAATCTCGTTTCACTGCTTGAGGCGGTTGCCCGCGAACTCGTCCCGTTCCTTCCGGAAACCGCACAGAAGATCACCGCCGCGATCGTCCATGATGGCAATACGCTCAAGATAAAAAAGCCGGACATCCTTTTCCCGCGGGCGAAATAAAAGCGGCGGCGCGACAACACGGCACTTACGACGACCGGTCGAACAGGCTCTCGTACACGCGCTCAATGTCCCGTTTGAAGTTCTCCATGTTTTCGTAATTATTTTCGAGCGCGATCTCCGCACGGCTGCCGATGTCGGGGATGTCCACTTCCGTCTTTACCTTCTCCTGTCGTGCAAATTCTTCCCACGTCGTCGCGGCTTCGCCCGCGCGATTGCGTGCGAGCAGGCGTGCATAGCGCACTTTTGCGTCGGCGGAAATATAGACGAGGATGGTTTTGACCCCTTCGTCGCCAAGGCTTCGGATCATTTTTTCATCGCCGAGCCATCGCACACCATCGAGGATCGCCACGTCAGCCGTGCCTTCCATCAGTCGTTTTCGGATGGCGCGCGAGAGGGATCCGTCGCCGAATCCCGTCTCCGCATTCATAACGATCGCCATTTTTTGGAGGTTGTCGCGCGTGGGCGGAATATCCCACAGGTCGAGGGTATCGCGGAGGATGTCCGAGAAGGTGTGCCGGCTCACCGAATAGCCGTCTTCCACGAGAAGTTTTTCAAGAAGGTTCGCGCATGTTTCCTTGCCCGCGAGCGGGGCGCCGATGAGGCCGATGACGAGCTTCATATGAGAATATTGTAACAAAAAATACCGCACCGTGCCGGAGCAACGATGCGGTATTCGTCGAGAAGCCTCATGCCGCTCGGAGAATGGTTCCGATTTCGTGGAAGGACGATACGACGTGGTCGGGATGCGCCGCGCGGACCCGTTCTTCCTCCTGGCAACCGACCACCAAACCAAATGTCGTGAGGCCTGCCTCCTTGGCATGATTCACTCCATCGAATGTGTCGTCGATATAGAAAGCCTCCTCGGGGGAGACGCCATGCCTTTGCATGGTTTCGAGAAATGCATTCTTTTTGTTCGGAACTTTGAGTTGTACTTCTTCGAAGTAGCGGTGGATTCCGGCGCGTCGAAGGTACCACTCCACATCATCGATGGAAGAACTGACGATGATATTTTCCACCTGCTTCTCCCGACACAGCATGAGGAGTTCTTCTACGCCCTCACGCACGCTCATTGCCTGCGCCCGCATGAGCGAATGGTAATGATCCGACCAGACCCCTCGCATCATTTCGACCGTTACGGATGGGTCGATCCCGCGTTCGTAATAGTAATCAAAGAATCGTGTGGCTCCGTGATCGGCTCGCCATGCTTTGAAGGTGGGGACGGATACCGTCGGCGCGAATATTCTGAAGATCTCCGCCACGCATTCATGGCATATGTGGGGGTCGTCCGCGATCGTACCATTCCAATCGTACATCCCAATTTTGTATTCCATGTGTCCTCCTGGAATTCGTTGCTAGCCCCATGCTACACTGGAATTTATTGAGATGCAACAAGACCCTCATTTCTTTGACGCCCACACCCATCTGCAATTTTCGGGCTACGATGCTGATCGCGACGCAGTGATTCGTCGCGCTCTTGATGCTGGCGTGCATATGGTGAACGTTGGCACGCAAAAGGATACGTCCCGCGCGGCGGTTGCGCTTGCGCTTGCGGAGCAATATCCTGATGCGATGTATGCCGCGGTGGGACTCCATCCGATCCACACGGGGAGGTCGCACCACGATGTTCTTGAGTTTGGCGATTCGGATGCTGGAAGCGCAGCGAAAGCATTCACCTCGCGCGGCGAGAGCTTTGATGCGGATTATTATAGAGCGCTTGCGTCGAATCCAAAGACGGTCGCGATAGGCGAGTGCGGCCTGGATTATTTTCATTTTGCTGATGATGAGCCGCGCGAGGCGCAGATCACCCGACAGAAAGATGCGTTTCTCGCACAGATCCAACTTTCTAAGGAGCTGGGTAAGCCGCTCATGGTCCATTGCCGCGATGCGTTCGCGGACCTTATTGCATTCCTGCGCCCGCATGCGGCTACGCTCGCCCCCGGCGTCATCCATTTTTTTACCGGTACGCCGGACGACGCGCGACAACTCCTCGATATGGGATTTTCATTTACGTTCGGCGGGGCGATCACATTTCCGCCGCGTAAAGGTAAAACGCACGGCGATTATGATGAGGCGATCGCATCGATCCCTCTTGACCGCATCCTTTCCGAGACCGACGCCCCGTATGTAGCACCGGCGCCGTTTCGTGGCAAACGGAACGAGCCCGCGTATATAATGCACACAGTGGCCCGTCTCGCAGAGTTAAAAAACGTCTCGCCTGAAGAAATGAAGGCAGAGATATGGCAGAACGCGAAGCGGATTTTTAAGATATAATAAGATGACCATGACCCCGTACGACCCCAAGAAGATAGAGGAAAAATGGAATAAAAAGTGGCTGGCCGAGAAGGTTTTTAAGGCCGACGATGATTCGAAAAAGCCAAAATATTATCAGCTCGAGACCTTCCCGTACCCGTCTGCGGCAGGGTTGCACGTAGGCCATCCAAAAGGTTATACCGCGGAAGATATCCACGCGCGCTATATGCGCATGCGCGGCAATGAAGTGCTCTACACGATGGGATGGGACGCGTTCGGCCTTCCCACCGAAAATTACGCCATCAAGGTTGGAAAGAATCCAAAGGAAGTGGCGGTGGCAAACACCGACAATTTTCGCCGCCAGGTGCAAATGTTCGGCTTCTCATATGATTGGGATCGCGAGATCGATACCTCATCGCCGGAATATTATAAGTGGACGCAGTGGCTTTTTATTCAGCTTTATAAAAAGGGATTGGCATACCGCGCCGAAGCAAAAGTAAACTGGTGCCCGAAGGATCAGACCGTGCTTGCGAACGAACAGGTCATTGATGGAAAGTGCGAGCGGTGCGGCACGGAAATCGAGGAGCGCAACATGGAGCAGTGGTTTTTGAAGATCACCGATTATGCCGACCGATTGCTCGATGATCTCATGGGCTTGGATTGGCCGACGGCCACGATCAAACGTCAGGAGGATTGGATCGGCAAGAGCGAAGGCGCGGAACTTTCATTTGACGTCAACCGTGGGCCGGATGGCGAGCGCGCGGCACTCACCGTTTTTACGACGCGCGCCGACACGCTTTTTGGCGCCACGTATCTGGTGCTCGCACCGGAACATCCCTGGGTCGCGCTCGCAATAGATGACCAGCGCGACATTTTGTTAAATAAAGATGAAGTGAAGGCGTATGTGCAAGAAACCTCGCACAAGACCGACCGCATGCGTCAGGAGGATGCGAAGGACAAGACCGGCGTTGAATTGAAAGGCGTGAAAGCCATCAATCCTGCCACAAAAGAAGAGATCCCGGTTTGGGTCGCGGATTATGTTTTGGGTTCATATGGCACCGGCGCGATCATGGCCGTGCCTGCGCACGATGAACGCGACGCCGAGTTCGCAAAAAAATTTGGATTGGCCACGAAGGAGGTGGTGAAGGATGGCGCGCTTATAAACTCTGCACAGTTTGATGGCATGGAAATCGAGAAAGCAAAGGCCGAGATCGTAAAGTTCGTCGGTGGAAAAATGAAGACGCAGTACAAGCTACGCGACTGGTCCGTGTCGCGCCAGCGCTATTGGGGTGTGCCGATCCCGATGATCCATTGTGAGAAAGACGGCATCGTTCCGGTTCCCGAGAACCAATTGCCGGTGCCACTGCCGGATCTGGAAAATTATCGTCCGCAGGGAATGCCGCCGCTCGCAAGTTCGCCCGAGTTCATCAACGTGAAATGTCCGCAGTGCGGCGGCGATGCCAAGCGCGACGCGGAGACGCTCGACACGTTCGTGGATTCATCGTGGTATTTCTTGCGCTATCCGGATCCGCACAACGCCGCAGAAATTTTTGATAAGGCGAAAGCTGCGCACTGGATGCCCGTGGATCTTTATGTGATCGGCGCGGAACATACCGTGCTCCATCTTTTATATTCCCGCTTCATCACAAAATTTTTGCATAATGAAGGATATCTTTCGTTCACCGAGCCGTTCAAGCAATTGCGCCACCAGGGGCTTATCATGGGGGCCGATGGAAGGAAGATGTCCAAGAGCATCGGCAACGTGGTAAATCCCGATGAGATCGTGGCGGAATTCAGCGCGGACGTCACGCGGCTTTATCTTATGTTCATGGGGCCTTTTGCCGATTCGACGCCATGGGATGCAAAGGGGATATTCGGCGTCGAGCGTTTTCTTAAGCGCTTCTGGAAATATTGCGCTGGTGTGTTAGAAAAAGGATCCGCGGTCACGCCGGATGCATCGCCGTCCGCGCGCGTCGCCCTCCATCGCGCGATCAAAAAAGTAGGGGACGATATCGAAGCGTTCAAGTTCAATACCGCGATCTCGGCGCTTATGATCCTATTGAACGAGTTGGAGCTTTCCGCACCGCTCGATAAAGATAATCTTGCGGCGTTCGTGAAGATCGTGCATCCCTTCGCCCCGCACATGGCACAGGAGTTGTGGTCTTTAATGGGGAATCAGGGTTACGTCGATTTCGAGCCATGGCCGGCATACGACCCGGCCCTTATAATAGAAGAGAAGATCACGATCGTGTTCCAAGTGAATGGAAAAACAAAAGATATGGCTTTGGTGGACGCGACGATCACCGAAGACGTCGCGAAGGCGATGGCGCTCGCGAGTCCGAAGATCGTGGGTGTGCTCGCCGGCATCGCACCCAAACGCGTCATTTTCGTGGATAAAAAATTGGTCAACATCGTTATTTAAATGGGAGAAAAGATCTGGATCATCATAATCATCATCGTCGCGCTCGGCATCGGGTTCTATCTTTATAGCTCCGGCGTGGCCGGGCACGCCTTGGGGGACTTCGGTTCCGTGTTATCCTTTCCCTCCAGCACGCACTTGTTCGGCGCAAGCTCCAGCACATCAACATCCTTTTGGAGCTTCAATTTTTCCGCGCCGTACGTGCCTACGGTACCGCCGGGGCAGTCTACTATCACTGCGCCCCCCGCGCCGCCTAGTTTGACGAACAACCCCGTAGACCCCGCCGACATCCCCGCGGGCTTTACCGCCGCACAGCTTTCGCCGTATTTCCAGGAGGTGCGGTTCGGAGATGTTTCCGCGGGATATTATTCTTACTATGGCACGATCTCGCTCTATACGAATTTTCCGTATAATGCGACCGGAACGATCGACGTCACCGGCTGGCAGATCAAGTCAAAAAATAGCGGCGAGTACATTCCGCAGGCGGTCGATGTATACGATCCGTCGGGGCTCACGCCGGCGAGCGACATTCTTATGCAGAGCGGCGACACGGTTTATCTCTATTCGTCATCGGCGCCATTCAATCTGCGATTGAACGAGTGCATCGGATACGTCGCAAACGTGGCCGCGTTCGATCCGTCGCTTCCGCTCGATTGCCCACAGGTCGATCAGTCGGCCATCGAGAACTTTACCGGCGAGTGCCAGGAATATATTGATTCGATAGGCAACTGCCAGGCGCCGGATATGTCGAGCCCGCAGGTTCCGCAGACGGATTACGCGTGCCAGGATTACCTAGAGAACAACTTTACCTATAAATCTTGTTTTGCCGCGCACGCGGGCGATGCCGATTTCTTGAGCAACCAGGTATGGGTATGGACGGGCAGTAATGTCCTCGACCGGTACCACGACACGGTGGAACTGCTCGATAGGAACGGGTTGCTGGTGGATATTTATACGTACTAACCCCGGCGAAATTTATTTCCTCTCCATCAGCCTCATCTTGACCGGAAATTCTTTTCCGTCGCGCAAAATAAGCAGTTCTATCTCGTCATCAACATTCGCATCGACGAGGAAGTCCTGGATCGGATGATCGGCGTCAAGTTTCTTCGAATTTAATTCGAGGATGATATCGTTCTCGCGGACACCGGCTTTTTCCGCTGGGCTCTCAGGGACGACGGCGTAATCGTGCTCGCTCTCGCGCATGACGAGCGCACCGTGGTCGATGGACAGGCCCATTCTCTTTTTGAGCCCGGCGTCGATCATCGTGTAGCGGACGCCGAGTAAAGGCCGGCGGATGCGGCCGTATTTTTTTATATCGTCGATGTCGCGCCGTGCGGCGTTGACGGGGATCGCGAAGCCGATGCTCTGCGCGCCGGAGACGATCGCGGCGTTCACGCCAATGACGCAGCCGTCGCTATCCACGATCGGGCCGCCGGAGTTGCCGGGATTGATCGCGGCGTCGGTTTGGATGAGACCGCGCATTTCCTGCGCGGGCGCGCCGGGTTCGCTCTGTGCGGTAATGGAGCGCGAGAGTCCCGAGACGATGCCGACGGAAACCGTGTTGCGGAAGATGCCGAGCGCGTTGCCGATCGCGATGAGCGATTGGCCGAGCTCAAGCCGCGTGGCATCGCCGAGGCGCACGCAGGGGAGTCCATCCACAGCGATCTTCAAGATGGCCACGTCGTTGATGGGATCGCGGCTCAATATGGTGGCGGGGAATGTTCGCCCATCGTTCAATATCACCGTATACTCGGCCTTCCTCTCGCTTACCACATGCTTGTTCGTAAGGATGAGTCCGTTCTCCGCGACGACGAATCCCGAACCGCCGCCGGTTTGGACCATCCCGCGCTCGTCCGCAGTGCCATCGGGGATGGTGGGATTGAACCCTTTGGGAAATTGTTTTTTCAGGTCCTCAAGGTGCTCGGCAATCGCGATCGAAACGACGGAAGGCATCACCTTTTTTATGATCTTAATGACGCGCTTGTCGTCCATAATCTTTATTGTAGCACGAAGCGGACGTAGATCCCGGATGAAATAAAGCGGTCGGATTTGCTTTCCTTAATACGCAGTTCGCCGAACTCTCCGCCTTTGATTTTGCCGAACGAGCTTTCCACCGATTGCAGAAGCGACTGCGGTGCGTAACCTGCGGCATAGCCATTCAACAAAAAGAAGGAACCAGGCTTGTTCGAGAATATTTTTTTAACCGCGTCGAGTAATATGCAGATGTCTTCTTCTATCCTCCACACCTCGCCATCCGGGCCGCGGCCGAATGCGGGCGGGTCGAGAATGATGCCGTCGTATATCGATCCGCGCCGGGCTTCGCGCTCCACAAATTTGAGCGCATCGTCGGTGATGTAGCGCAATGTGTCTGCGGGAACGCCGGATATTGTGGCGTTTTCCTTTGCCCACGTATTGCTTTGTTTGGATGCATCAAGATGCGTCACGAGCGCACCGTGCTTGGCCGCCACAATGCTCGCGATGCCGGTGTAGCCGAAGAGGTTGAGAATTTTTGGTTGCTTGAGCGCTTTTACGCGCTCGCGCGTCCATTCCCAATTCGGTGCCTGCTCCGGAAAAACACCGGTGTGTTTGAACGACGTGAGCCGTAAAGAAAACCGCGCATCATTACTCCAAGAGACATCCCACGTTTCAGGAATGCCTTTGCCGCGCCACGATCCCTTTCCGCCATCAAAACGGAACTCAGCCTTCGCCGATTTCCATAGGTCCGGGTGAAGTACTTTCCAGATTGCCTGCGTTTCCGGGCGGATCAAAACATATGGGCCGAATCGCTCCAATTTTTTATTATCGCCCGAGTCGAGGAGTTCGTAATCAGACCAGCCGTTCGCCGCGAGATCAATATGATTCATATGTGTGGATTATTTTCCTCCAAGTGCACCCGAGTGGCGGATGCTCCATTGATAGAGCACAACGGAGGCGGATACGGATGCGTTCAATGATTCGGTGCGCGCGTTCATCGGGATGCGAAGTGATACGTCGCATCGCTCGAACGTTTTTTGCCGGATGCCCTTGCCTTCGTTGCCCACAATAAACAACGCTGGCGCGTCGAATTTTTCCTCAATAATATTTTTCGAGCCGTTCATCACGAGGCCGTACGTCACAAAGCCTTTCTTTTTGAGTGTGTCCACGGCGCTGTTCACGTTACCGATAGAGATGATGGGAATGCGGAACGCCATGCCGGCGGATGACTTAACGACCGTGCCGGTGATCGGTGCCTGGTTGTGGACGGGGAGCAAGACGCCCGACGCGCCGAACGCGGCCGCCGAACGGATGATCGCGCCAACGTTATGCGGGTCGGTCAGCTCGTCGAGTAGGACGAGCATCGTCTCGGCGGTGGGGCGGAGCTCGTAGGCGAATGGTTTGAAATCAAGCAGGAGCGAGCCCGGATCGGTCACGGCGATCACGCCCTGGTGCGACGTCTCGCGGCCCACCATATGCGACATCTCCTTTGCTTTCAGCACGCCTGGCGTGAGGTTCAATTTTTTGAGGAGCGCGCGGAGTTCACCATCTTGCACTTCCGGCGACAAAAAAACTTTGCGCACTGTGTGCGGTGCGTGAAGGAGCGCTTCCATGAGCGCATGCTTTCCGTAGATATAGATCTTTTCGTGTTGGCCTGCGCGAGGACGAGTATGGTTGTTACGCATGGTGATGGTTAGGATAGAACACTACTCGAATTCTTTCAACGGGCCTAACCTTTTATCTTCCCAGGCTCCCACGGAACGCCGAGCCACGGCAAAAGCCAGCGGTCGAGCCCGAGCCAGCCGGCGTTGCGCCAGGCGAGGATCAGGAATAGCTCTATTAATAGAAGGAGGGGATTGATGCTGACCGTTCCGGCAAAGAGATAATTGAAGTTCATGAACGCGCCGAAGAATGCGGCAATGCCGGTGAAGGCGCCGAGCACGAGTCCGATGCCGACGGCGAGCTCACCAAATGTCACTATGTATGAAAAGAACACTGCGTGAGGCAGTGTAACGGTAGTGATGAATGTTGCATACCATGACGCAACGGCCGGGTTCGCGCCCGACGCCTTTGCCACAGCGCCGGATAAAAATCCCACGATCGCCGTTCCCGCGTGCGGCCCAATCCACGCGCCGCTTGTCGCTTTCTCCCATCCCGCCATCACCCACTGATAGCCCACATACACGCGGAGCAAAAGCCACACCCACGCGATGCGTGTGTCGGCAAAAAGAAAGCGCGAGAGCTTCGGTTCGGGGATCAGAATCGTCTGTGAAGATGCTTCGGCCATATGAGGTTATTATACCTTATTGAGAACGCATTGACTGGCGGTGAGGGTGAGATTCGAACTCACGATACGTTGCCGTATGGCGCTTTTCAAGAGCGCTGCCTTAAACCACTCGGCCACCTCACCTTTGTGGACTCACGGGGAATCGGACCCCGACCTCCTCCATGCCATGGAGGCGTAATACCATTTTACTATGAGCCCTCGCAGAACAGTAATCCGCCGCGCGAGCCTGACACTCATTCTATATATATTGCCGCGCCTGCGTCAATCCGCTATAGTGGGGTGAAAGCCCTCGTAGTTCAATGGATAGAACAAATCCGTCCTAAGGATAAAATGGAAGTTCGATTCTCCCCGAGGGCACCAGCAAAAAGAAGGATGTTGTAAAGATAGGGCCGCAGTGCTACAGTAGTCGGCAGACCTTTTTAATTGAGCTAATTGAGAAGGCCAATCTCACCAAGAGGAGAATACGGTTTGACACGCTCGCTTGTTCACACCGCTACATCTGCCCCGAGTTCCTTGCCGCCACCACTTCTTTCCGCCTCCGGATATGCATATGTCCAGGGGTTTTCGTGGCTGCAAGACCACGCCAACAAGAAAAGATTTACCTTCATCAAACTCAACGGGCCGGTCACTTCCGAATCCCCGATGGACAACGACCAATTGCGCCTCTGTCTGTGCCATCTGCTTGAGCGGCGCTATGGAGGCACCGTCGTTAAGGCGCGCACCAAGTCGATTCTTGCCGGGTGGCAGAGCCACCAGGCATTCCGTTGCGCGAACCGCGACGCCTCGTCGAAATTCCCCATTCCTTATGCGCAGATGATGCGTCAGGAAGACGAAGACAGGGTTCTTCAAGCGATCCGTGCCGGCGGCGATCCTTGTGTGATCGGCACATCTCTCGAGTTCGTCAAACCCGAGTATCGCGCCTTCTTCAATCACCTCTTCGGCTGCGAGGCCAACTCCCACGAGTGTATCCCGTGCCAGATCCTCGTCGAAGATTGGAGGGCATTGAAGCTCGCGCGCGAGCAACATGCTCTCTACTCATATATTTCGATCGGCACGCGACTTACCCTCGACTGAGCCAAACGTTTTTCCCCTGCGGTGTACCTATCCACCGCAGGGGCTTTTCTTTTTTACGAGGGAAGAGTAGGGTAAAGGGAGTTGCTCTTCCTCCCCAAAGATCAAGGGCACAATTTCACCCCAAAGGAAATAAGAGATGTCGAGCGTATCAGCGGTCATCACTCACGGGATGGTTCCCTCCATCCAAGATCAACGCCCACCACTTTCAACCATCGTCCCCACAGAAGGGAACATCGACTGCACGGATTACGAAAACTTCGGCAGATTCATGGATCGTTTTCTTGCCCGCAAGTTGAGGCCGGCTCACGGGCGGGCAATGCACGTACATGTTAGTTGCTGTCCTGGCTGTCGTGCCTTCGAAACCAAGCGTGCGAACAATGTCGCCAAACTCGACTGACATCTCAATTCCCTAGCCACCCGGCGCCGCGTTTTTCCCCCTGGAATGCGGCGCCTTTAAAATTGCCTTTTTTAGTGTTTTCATCTTAACTATCAGGAGGGGAGAGTTGGCTAGTGGGTCTAACGCGCCGCACATATGCAAAGCGGAAAGGTGGCTGAGTGGTCGAAGGCGCCGCACTCGAAATGCGGTGTACTCGAAAGGGTACCGTGGGTTCGAATCCCACCCTTTCCGCTTTGCATATGTAGATTTCTTCATGGCCTGCCTCTTAGGCAGGACATGCGGTTGGGGCGAAACCTCCTCACAGGTTCGAACCCTGTACTCTCCGCAGTCCGCCATGCGGACATTGCCACCTTAGCTCAGTTGGTAGAGCAGTGCTTTCGTAAAGCAAAGGTCCCCGGTTCAAATCCGGGAGGTGGCTCCAGGAAGGGAAAATAGATATAATGATGACATGGGTAAAAGATCGCCAGAGGGACAGGGAGAATTAAAGCTCGAGGGGGAAATAATTATGGGGGCATTGTGCTTCAATGAAATTGGCAGTGACAACCAAGATCTCGTCGTCGGCGGAGAGGGAAGGTTTTACAATGAAAAGGGTGATGCGTTTGAATGGGACCAGGAGCGGCATGGATATATATTAAAAAAAGAAGCGACGCCGCCGGATCTAAAAGCCATGATCGAGCGGTTAAAAAACGATCCCCAAAATAAATACATAAAGGATAATGAAAACGCCATGCGTGCGAAAGCGGAGATCGCTCTTGGCGCCATGAAGTCTGGCACGAGTTATGAAACAACGCCGTATCCACCATTAGATAATTAAAAATATGGATTACGCCGAACAGCTCAACGAACTGGACATCGAAGCTCGCCATCTGGGCGAGCGTCTTTGACGTCTCGAAAAAGAAGGAACAGATCGCGGCGCTTGAGGCAGATATGGCATCCGCGGGTTTTTGGGACGGGGCGGCAGCGAGATAGCAGAAAAGAAGATCCGCGAACTCGGAGAATTAAATGACGTCGTCTCAAAATATACAGACATTTGCGCGGGGATCGATGATCTAAAAATCCAGTTCGACGAAAATAAATTCCATGAGATAAAGCGCGCGTTCCGCGAATTCGAGCTTCAACGACTCTTCACCGGCCGCTATGATCGGCAGTCCGCGGTGCTTGCGGTGTACCCGGGCGCGGGTGGCGAGGACGCGGAGGATTGGGCGCGGATGCTCGGCATAATGTATGAGGGATATGCAAAACTGCGCGGTTGGAAGATGCGCGTGGTGGATGACAATCCGCGCTCGCGTACGATCGAAATAAACGGCGATTATGCCTACGGTTATCTAAAGAACGAACAAGGCGTGCATCGCTTGGTGCGCATTTCGCCGTTCTCGCCGAAAAAATTGCGGCATACGGGATTCGCGCTCGTGGAAGTGATTCCCGACCTGCCCGCGCTCGAAGAATCAAAATTGCAGATCCCGGAGAGCGACCTGCGCTTTGAATTCTCTCGCTCCGGCGGCCCGGGCGGACAGAATGTGAACAAAGTGGAGACGGCGGTGCGCGTGGTACACATCCCGACCGGCATCGCGATCAGTTCGCGCGCACAGCGTTCGCAACAACAGAATCGGGAGCAGGCGCTCAAGATCCTCAAAGCGCGACTTTTTCAATTGATGGAACAGGAAAAAGTCGAAGAAGTCGGCGCATTGCGCACGAAGGTTAAGCCCGAATGGGGAAATCAGATCCGCTCGTATGTTTTGAATCCTTATCAGATGGTGAAAGATCATCGCACCGACGCCGAAACATCGCGCGTGGACGACGTGCTGGGTGGAAATATCGATATATTTATCGAGGCGATGTTGGAGAAGAAGTCAAAATAGTGTATCATTAACTACGTGATCGTATTCCAAGGAGTTTCAAAACAGTATACGGGCCACGGAGCCGCACTCGAAGATGTTAACTTTCAGATCGACCCTGGGGAATTCGTTTCCCTCGCAGGGCGCTCCGGCGCAGGAAAATCCACCATCATAAAATTATTGATCGGAGAAGAAAAACCCTCAAAGGGGCGTGTTTTTTTTGGGCAATATGAGGTGAATAAATTACAGGACAACGAATTGCCGGCGTTTCGTAGGCATATAGGAGTCGTCTTTCAGGATTTCCGTCTGCTTCCCACAAAAACTGCATATGAAAACGTGGCGTTTGCCCTGGAAGTTGCTGGCCGGCCACAAAGAGAGATCGCCGAGCTCGTGCCGCAGGTGCTCGACATGGTGGGGCTTGGGGATAAAACAAAGAACTTCCCCGGCGAGCTTTCCGGCGGCGAGCGCCAGCGCGTTGCGATCGCACGCGCGATGATCCATCGCCCGGAAGTGGTGATCGCCGACGAGCCGACGGGGAACCTCGACCCGTTTCACACGTTCGAGATCGTCAAATTACTTGAAAAGATCAATCAGTTAGGCACCACGGTCGTGCTCGCCACCCACGACAAAGAAGTTATTAACAATTTGGAACGAAGGGTGATAACATTGGACAAAGGCCGCCTCATTCGCGACGAAAAGAAAGGAAAATATATATTGGTCTAACCTATGTTTACCATCATCTCACGTATTTTTCATTTTGGATTTAAGAACTTTTGGCGGAACGGTTGGCTTTCGACCGCGACGGTCGCGATCATGACGCTCGCATCGATCGGATTCCTCGGCCTCATCATCTTTGGCGTCATCACAAACGCGGCGGCGACATCCATCCAGGACAAGATAGACATCAGTGTCTATTTCAACAGCAATACTTCGGAGGATGAGATATTGAACATCCAGCAATCGCTCGAAGGATTATCGCAGGTGGCAAGTGTGGATTATGTCTCCCAGGACCAGGCACTCGCCACATTCCAGGAGAACCATGCGAGCGATCCGACGGTCAGTCAGGCCATCAACGAGCTTGACACTAACCCGCTCGAGGCGTCGCTGAACATCAAGGCGAAGGATCCGAGTCAGTACGGTGCCATAAACGATTATCTGAGCTCGCCGGATCTCGCTCCGTACATCGATACCATCAGTTACGCGCAGAACCAGGATGTCATCAACCGCCTGGCGACGATCGTGCGCGATGTCGAGATCGGCGGATGGATCGTGACGATCTTCCTCGCGCTCGTCGCGGGACTTGTCATGTTCAACACGATCCGCCTCGCCATCTATTCCAACCGCGAGGAGATCGGCGTGATGCGCGTGGTGGGTGCGTCGAACAGCCTCGTGCGCGGGCCGTTCGTCGTGGAAGGGATGTTATGGGGGACGATCGCCGCGGTGATAAGTCTCATTCTCGTCGCCCCCACATTGTATTTTATTTCGCCCTATCTGAACGAGTTCATCCCCGGCCTGGACATCTTCCAGTATTTTTACACGCATATCGTCCAGCTTTTCTTGTATGACCTGTTATTCGGTGTGGTCATCGGCGCGCTGTCCAGCTTCTGGGCGGTTCGGCGTTATTTAAGAAACTAGATTTGAGAACATAGGCCCATCTTAGGATGGGTTTTCGATGACACACGAAAACGCTCCCCACAAAACGCCATCCGACGTGCCACGTCCACCCTTAGGGGATGCCGTGCACGTGGTGCGCAAAAAAAAGGCAAAACAGCGGTTGATCATGATCGCCCTCGGGGTGATCATCCTTGCAGGCGCCTACTGGTATTTCCAGAATTTTTTCTCGTTGCGATTGGAGGACATTGCTTCCTTCGCAAATTCCCTCGAAGGATCGGCGGTTGGCCAGATACCGTCATCATCGCAAAATTTTTCCGCACCCGGGCCGTTCGTTTTGGTGGGTAAAGCGACACCCAAAAAAGCGAACATTCTTACTGTCGCCGGCGTGATCGCGGACACAAACGCCGCGCGCGCGCAAAACGGCAACCTCCCGCCGCTCACGGAGAACGCAACGCTCGATGACATCGCCACGCTTCGCATCGATGACATGTTTGCCCAGCAATATTTTGCGCACGTCGGTCCGCAGGGCGAGAGCGCGGTGACCGTCGCGAGCAGTGTCGGATATTCATATCTTGCGCTCGGCGAGAACCTCGCGCTCGGCGTGTATGCCGGTGACGCCGGTGTGGTGAACGCATGGATGGGATCTTCCGGCCATCGCGCGAACATCCTCGACATCCATTACACGCAGATCGGCGTCGCCGTCCGTGAGGGAGTTCTCCAAGGGCAAAGCACGTGGATCGCGGTGCAGGTGTTTGGCCGGCCTTCGTCCGATTGTCCCGCGCCCGATGCAAATTTACAGACGAGCATCCAGCTTTCGGAGAACCAGATAGCCACGATGGCGAGCGAGCTCGCATCCGATAGGGCGGCGATCGATGCCATGGATCCACAGTCCGGCCCTGACTATAATGAACAGGTGGAGGACTACAATAACCTTGCGGCGCAATATAACAATCTTGCCGCGGAGACCAAAAATGCCATCGTAGACTACGATTCCCAGGTGGATGCGTTCAATACGTGCCTAGCGGAGTAGGAAGGATTTTTTTTACTTGCTATACTTAGAAAGCGGGATGCTCTGTCGCGGGAGCTTGTTTTGGCGTAGATAATTTTTATCGATATAGAAAATAATGAAACGGTTTCTCAAAGTTCTAAAATTCATCGCCATAGGTTTCTTTTGCCTCCTTTTTATCCTCGTCCTTTTTCCGCTCAAAAATGGCAGTTCTTTAAAAAAGGCGAACGCCGATTCTCTTGATGCATATCCGAGCGTCTGTCTTGGGGGATGGCAAAATCCCGGCAATGCCGCCGGTACCCCGGATGTCCCTCCGGGCGGCGATTCGTTTACCGGCGACAACTCTGCCGTTCTCAGCCAGGCACAGGCGCAGATATTCTGCGGATCGTTCCAGGGGAGCGACGAATCGCAACCTCCATCCTCCGTCACACTTTATTTCTCATGGAATGTCATATTCCCCGACGAGACTTCGCAGGCCACGAGCACCGATCCGGATGATGCTTTGTGGAGCGAGGTGCTCGATACGACGAGTACCGCGTCGTCCACCCCCTCGTCGACGGTGAGCAACACGACAACCACGCCGGGTGTTGCATCGTCAACGCCTTCTTCGACGCCGCCGGTTACGCCGCCGCCATCAACGCCAAAATCACCATCACCAACCAGCACTCCCGCGACCGTCACTTCCACAAGCTCGGCCGTTGTAGCCCCAACCTCCACCCCGGCTTCCGCATCCACAACGCCACCCTCTGTTCCTGCCAGCACCACCGTCGGCACCCCGCCGCCGACAACCCCGCCTCCCGCGGCGCCCTCCTCCTCCTCGCCGGCTTCCAATGCGAGCGGCACTTCGTTCCTGCAGGATCTTATGGGCAACCCGCTCGGATTCCTTATAGAAAAAACATTTGCCGATTCAAGCGGTACTATCGCGAGCGGCACGCTTACCACCACCACTGCCAGTACGACCACGGTGAGCGATGCGCCAGGATCGTTCATTGATGTGAGTTATTCCCTTAATGGAACCACGTGGCAGGATCTCGGGCAGGTGACCGAATCCGACTGGCAGGGCTTCTCCGTCACCATCCCGGTGAATTCATGGAGCGAGATTAATCAATTACAAATACAGCTTAACCCGTTGATCACCACTGAGCCGCCCACCATCTACCTGGATGGGATGTGGTTGCAGGTGAATTATGGCCAGACACCGCTCGGACTTTTGGAAAGTGGCGCCACCGATGCGCTCAACGCGGTGGGGGACCTTAGCGATACCGTGGACAATGCACTGAACGATGCAACCGATGCCATCACAAATCTCTTGCCTACCAGCCCCACAAATCCCGCGCCGCAAACTTCGCCCGACACGAACACGCAGGCGGCCTCCGCCGCGCCACAGCCAAGCGTGCCACCTCCGCCCCAATATACGTTACATATGAGCAGTACTTTTACGGTGAATACAAAAAATCTTTCATGGGTTCCCGAGGCGGCTACCTCGACCGCCACAATGACTCCTCCTACCTCACAGATCGGGGTTGTCCCTGTGGTGAGCGTGACGCCATCAGGCACCATCCAGGTCTCGGGGCCGTGCTTTGGAAATTATTATACGATTCTCATCTTCCGGAATCCGGGTGATTACAGCATGGATCCTGCTCTCGCACTCTTCAACGAGGCGAGCCCGTGCGTGAATAATAGTTTCAGCCAGACGATCGGGAATTATGATCTCCCGCCACAGCTCGCGTCCGGCACGTATTATCTCATGATCGCAAACCAGGGAAAGCGCGGTCCGTGGCAACCTGATCCCACGGTGTATCCCATCGTCCTCGGCGTCGCACCCGCAACATCATCGCCATCATCAGAATGATAAAATCCCATTCCCTGCATAAAAGTAATATCGTCCTCGTCTTTAAGGAACATACCGTTCCGCCGCCTGAAAATCATGAGATCGTGGGCCTCTATGCCGGTGAGGCGGCCAAGGGAGCGCAGTTGGTGGATGATCCAATGATGCGCATGAAGATATTGGACGTTCCCGCGCGCGGTCTGCAGATCGCCTGGGAGGCGCGGCGTTTGCGCATCGAGGATATGCGCGCCGCCGAGCCGGAAGATTCACTTCTCGTCGATGAAATGGTGATGGCGTACGAGACGCTCGTCGCGCCGCGAAAGATATTTTTAGATTCATTCGGATTTAATTTTGAGGTGTACTTCCAGACGGTGGACGTGATCCGCATCAACGATCATTTTAATGAGATATCGGGGACATTTCTTGATCTGGGCGCCGGGCTTATGGACTTTGGATGGCAATGGACGCTTGCCGAAAAGGATGGCAAGACACTCCGTGGATATTTTCTCAAGGTGACGGCGCCGCTTGAGTTCACCATGCATCACAACGCGCATTTTTCCGCGAGGGAATTGCCGCCAAAGAAAGATATCCAAGCCATGTTCCGTGAGTCATATGCGCTTATGAACGCCACCGCCGCGCGGCTCAAATTATGATCACTGCATTATGAGCTTATCCATCGATCCAAAAAATGGCGTTAAGCTAAAACCATCCCGGAAACCCGGGCGGGGGATTGCCGCGGTCATCATTGTACTTGAGGCCGTATTTTCCATCTTTCTTTATATGTCCCTCGCCGAGCGCATTTTTGTGGTGGCACCTGCCGGCGCTGCGGCCGGCGTTCCCGATCTTGTTGCCTACCAGGGATTACTCACCGATACTTCGGGGAACCCTCTTGGCGGCGCGGGGTCGGTCTATTGCTTCCGTTATTCCATGTGGGATTCTCAAAGCGGTGGGAATCAAATATGGCCGCTCGCGGCACTTGGCGATGCGTCTTCAACTCCCTCAAATTCCACCACCACCGTCACGGATGGCGTGTTCAGCGATGAGCTTGGTCGTACGGATACATTTGGGACACTTGATTTCGGGGCCGATACCACAGGAACCTCGACGTATTATTTGCAGGTGCAGGTCAGCACATCATCGCTCACCTGCGCTTCCGGCGTCGAAACGCTTTCTCCGCGCCAGCAGATCACGTCTGATGCGTGGTCGCAGACTGCCCAATCCGTCTACGGAAACCAACTTCGCACGCTTAATGCGACGAATATTGTGCAGGTCGGCACGGGTGGCGGCGTGACGGCCGGCAGTCAGACATTGCTCTCGCTCGACGTAGTGAATGTGTCTTCGAGCGAAAGCATCGGCGGGAGTTGTTCCCAAAACGGCACGCTGTGGTATGACTCTAGCCTTAAGCGCGCCCTTGTCTGCGAGAATTCCACCATCCAGCCGATCTCGAACGGTTCGACGAGCGTCACGAGCGTTGGCACGAGCGGCACGAGTACATTACTCTTTAATAACATTTTCCTTTCCGCGGTTGCGAATATCACTCTTAGCCAGACGGGGCAGACCATAAATATTTCCGCGCCGAACCCGGGCGCCGGATCGACGCTTTCGTACTGGGCGAATCTTCCCGACTTTCAGGGATCGACGGTGATGGGTTCCACGAGCGGGCAGTCGGTTGCCATTGCTCCGTTCGTTCTCCCTCAAGCCATCTCTGCTTCATATATACGTATTCCGGTGTCGGTATCTCTCTCTAGCGTCTCTGCGGTACAGGTGAATACAACCACCAATTCATCCACCACATTTTCGATGGGACGTTACGAAACCGATGCATTTGTCCTCTATACCCAGAACGTCGGCGGGAACTCATTGTCCCTCGCATCCATTTTCTCTGGGTCGGCCACATGGAGCGCTCAAACCATTTACAGTGCCACGGGGACAGGCGTTAGTCTGTCGTCGTATAGCGTGTCAATCAACATAGGATATCCCGTCACGGGTAGTACAAGTAACTACGCGTCAACGTACACGCTTGCCAATTCGAGCTATGTGGTATGTACTGGCTCATTGACCAATTTTTCTGGCACGAGGTTTTTGGATATTCCTTTTGCGTCATCCCTTTCCGCAGGAGATTATTGGATCGGGTTGGGAAGAAGCACTTCGACTGCCGGAAACGCAGGCGCGGCATTGTCCGCCGCGAGTATCGGCTTGAGCGCCTGGGGAGTCAGCCAGCCCGCGATTTCGTTCGGCCTTATGGGGGTTGTGACGGCCTCGTCGACCGCTACCGCGCAGGTACAGATCCAGCCGGGGCTTGGCTATGTGACGACGAACGTCAATATTATGAGTACGGCAAACGTCGCGCTCAGCAACATAACGAATGCCGCCAACAACCCCGAAATTTATTTCCAGTTTATCAGGGACAATTAATATGAAACCCCAGATCATCATTCCCAATTACGAAGGTGCGCATAACCGGGATCTCGAAAAATCCCAGGAGCGATTGCTACAGGCAAAAAGTTATCGAGACTTGTCCACGGTTATCGTTTGCCCGACCCGGGGGCAAGTTTCTGCCAAGGTAGTGCAATCATGGATGAGCCTTATGAAGCCAATGAACCAAAAGGTGATTGGGCCGTTGTTTGCGATCGGCATGGAAGTGGGGGATGCATATAACGCCATGGTCGAAATGATTATGGCGAGCCCGGAACTATCGACCTGGAAGTATGTGTTGACGATAGAGGAAGATAATATGCCGCCGCCGGACGGATTATTAAAACTTTATGAAGGCATGGATGAGTATGACGTGGTCGGCGGATTGTATTGGACGAAAGGTGAAGGTGGCCAGCCGATGATCTACGGCGATCCCGCTGTTGAACCGATGAATTTTATTCCGCAGGTGCCGCAAACCGAAGGTCTCCAGCCGGCGAACGGCCTCGGTATGGGATTTAATCTTTTTAAGATAGAAATATTCAAAAATCCAAACTTACCGCGCCCCTTTTTTAAAACATTGAATGAATTTGTGCCGGGCCAGGGTGCGCGTGGATACACGCAAGACCTTTATTTCTATGAGAACGCGGGGAAGCTTGGATACAAATTCGCGTGCGATACGCGCATCAAAGTGGGGCACTATGATGCCACGATGGACATTGTGTGGTAAAACATATCTATGAAACTCGACATCGCCTGCGGGCAAAATAAGCAGAAAGGATTTATGGGGGTCGACATCGCGCCGGGGCCGGGCGTCGATTTTGTGTGGGATCTCGAAAAATATCCCTGGGAGCCGTTCAAAGACCATTCCGTCACCGAGGTCTATGTGAGCCACTACGCCGAGCATACCAAAGATCTCATAGCGTTCATGAACGAGGTCTGGCGCATTTGCGAGAACGACGCGAAGGTGACGATCGTGGGGCCGTATTACACCTCCATCCGCGCATGGCAGGATCCGACGCACACCCGCGCCCTCTCCGAGGCGACGTGGCTGTATTACAACAAAGGCTGGCGCGAAGCCAACAAGCTGGACCACTATCCCATCACCTGCGATTTTGGCGTTGATCGCATGACGGTGTTCTTCAACCCGCCGTGGGATAAGAAGACGGAGGAGGCGCGGCAGTTCGCGCAACAGCACTATTGGAACGTCATTTCCGATATTTGCGTTGAACTAAAAGTCATTAAATGAGGTTGCCGGGAGGGGACAATAGGGAATATCGGGTGCTCGCGATCGCCACCCTTTTTTTTCTGACGGGATTATTGTTTTTTTGGCTCGACCGGCCTCCCGCGTCGTCGCCATCCGCGCCTCCCGCTACCACCTCGCACACCCTTTCCGTGCAGTCGTCACAATCAGAAGGGGAGCAAGATCAGCAATATCTCGACCCCGATTTCGCAAAATTTCCGCCGCCCACGCAATTTAAGACTGTCACCTATAACGCAAATGGTTTGAACGGATCCTCGACGCTCTTGGCCTCCGCAACGTGCAATGCCGCGTATATCACCGTTTTATTATTCCCGGCCAAGATCGATTATCGCGGTGATATCAACGCCGCCGTTTACAACGAGGCGTCTCCCTGCCACTCCGACCAGCCGTTCACGCTCGTGATCGCCACGAGCGACATCGCAACCGCGCCATTCGGGAGTTATTATCTGATCATCGCCGACCAGGGGACGAGCGGCACATGGTATAATCCAAGATGAGCATGAGAGAAATAAATTTTTCCGTTTTGAAGATCGCTCTCGCCGGTGCGGCCGTGATCGTTGTCATCGCCGCGCTATTTTTTAATATCAATAATCTCATCATGTGGGCAACGCTTAACGATCCGTTCCAGAATCAGTGGGCGGTGGTCCAGCTTTCGGATGGAGAGATCTTATATGGCCATCTCGCTGGCGTGAATGGGACGACGATCGGATTGAGCGATGTCTATCTCTTGGATAAGGTCGCGCCAGTGACGACAACGCCGATCGTTTCCACCTCCACCGACCTTACGATGGGGGCAACGCTGGGCGCGTCTGCTACCCAACAGCCGACACTCATTCCGGTCAGTGATACCCCGCAATTATTCATCAACCGCGCCGCCGTCCTCTATTTTAAATTTTTGACGCCCGACGATCCCGCGTTCCCGTATCTTCATTAAAATTTTCAAAAACATCGTCGGGCGAGTTGGTTTTCACTATCTGCGACCATGAAAATTCGTAAATACCTTTTCATCCCGCTTGCCCTCCTCTTCCTCGGGCTCACCCCCCTCGCCCACGCCGCCCCGGCGGTCGTCCAGACCTGCGCGAACGGCGCCTTCAATACCTCCGGAAACTGTACCTTCTCCTCGAACGTCACGAACGGCGATGTCCTCGTCGCCGTCACCAATGTGAGTCAACCCTTTGGCACTGCCATCTCCGGATGCGTCACCTGGACGACCGTCGCAAGCACGACCGGCGCTCAAACCTACCCCTATGAGAATATTGCCATCGGCACGGCGACCTCGACCGCCGCATGCACCCTCACCTCGAGCGTTGCGACGACGAGCGCGGCAGTTATCTTAATCGACGCATGGGAACTCTCCGGTGTTCAGTCAACGACCGATGGAAGCGCATTTGGGGGTGTCAATTATGGCACCAGCTGGTACGAAGGCCCGCCCATCGATGCCGCGTATAACCATGACATCGTCCTCTCCGCCATAAATGCGCAAAGCAGTGCCCAGACCTACACAAGCTCGACGTTTGCGGTCGATTTCGAAGGTGTCTCCGCAGCTGGCACTCTTGAGTTCCTTGCCCATCAGACAGAGTCCACACCAGGACCTGCCGCTATCGGGTATGTTGCGTCAACCACCCTTGCTTCCTATGATACCCAAGCAATTGTCGCCATTCCTGCAACGGGGGCAACGACCTCGAGTCCCTCCGGCATCTTCATTGCACAGATCTCGCCGCTCAGTGTTAAGCCAAACGAGGCTATCAACAATACTGCGAGTACGACACTCAGCTTTGGGAATCTTCCCCGGGCAGGGGATCTCATCATGGTCGCCATTGCGGAGAACAACGACGGTAACGTAGGCATCAAATCCATAGTCGACAACCAGACGGGCAACACCTATGTCCCCGCATTGGTCGTGACCACGACCGCAAACACCCCTTATGGAGGCCTCTATTATTACTACGCGAAGAACATCGGCACCCCGAGCGGGAATTTCACCGTCACCGTCACCGCAAACAGCGCAACCTATATGGATGTCGGCATGTACGACATTCGTAACGCAGATCCCACAAATCCCATCCCGGCAGGGAATGCGACCTCCACGAACGCGGGGAGTGGAACGAGTGCGCTTACCGGAACGGTGACCCCCGGCACGACCGCGCTCTTCATCGGTGACATTACCGGCAACGGCGCCAACGTGAGTCCCCTTACGCCTCCCTCGGGCTGGAACAGTCGTTGGTTAGAACCGAACGGCGCCGCCGTTGCCACACTAAACACGATCGACGTTGTCTCCTCCACCGCAAATAGCACTGCCTGGACGATCAGCTCGCAGGCCTATCTGACTGGCCTTGTGGCGGTGAATCAGGCGGCTGCAGCGGTTTCTAACTCGCCCATCATCAACTCCTCATCCACCGATTTTTTTCTGCGTGGTGAATACGGGAGTATTTTTGGAAATTCGGTTTCAACGGACTTTAGTCTTTTCAACAGCGGCCAGGCACTCGCGCTTCCTCTCATGTCATCCACTGATTTTGAGATCATCTCCGGAATAATTCGCCCGATCTTCCAGCCGGTCAAGCCGAACTACACATTGATTCATTACCAATGGCGGAATGACGATGGGAGCGAGACCGGGGCCACTTCCGCGACCGGCGGGATCGAGGACACGCCGCTCACCGGCCTTGCGGCGAGCACGAGCATACGGCTCCGGACAGAGATAACAAATAACGGTGGCACGATCCTTGCCTATTCTCCGCAGTCATTTCAATTGCAATACGGCACGTTGAGCACCACCTGCTCCGCCATTTCAACCTGGACGGCGGTTGGCGCATCGGGTGCCGTCTGGAGCATGTACAACTCGAGCAATATAAGCGACGGGTCGAGTACCACCGACATCGCCACCTCGACCGGCGGCGTGTTGGATATGAACCACACATTCATAACCCCGAACTATGGGGTGAAGACCACGACGAGTACCGTGGCCGCGATCTCCGTGCCGAGCGATTCGTTCATCGATATGGAATTCGACATTCGGGCGCTATCAAGCTCCACGGGAGGCGCCACGTATTGCTTCCGCCTGACCAATGTCGGTTCGGCCAACAATTTTACCTACACGCAATATCCCCAAGCGACGCTCGCAAACCCTTCGATTACCCTCGGCAACGGGACGGAGCCCGCACCGGTCACCGTGGCACCGGGCGCCGTCGCAACAACAACCGATGCTTTTACCTTTACGACCGCTGCCGGCACAAGCACCATTACGAACGTGACGACCACCATTTCCACCGTGAACGGCGTGGGTCTCGTTGAGATCACGAATGCGAGCGGCACCGTTGTCTACGGCTCAAGCACAAATTATGTGGTGACGCCGCTCACGCTTCCGAGTACGACGCTGAGCATCTCTCTGACCGGCATGAATGTGAGTTCCACACCCACCACGTTCCTTTTACTTGTCCAGCCAAAAAATCTTTCTTCCATGCCGGTCACGAGCGGCAATTACGTGGTCACCTCCACGATTACCGCTTGGTCGGACGCCTTGAGCGAGCCGCAGGCAGGATCGAACACCACATCGTCCGCCGTCACGATCGCAAATCCCGGCGGCATCACCCTTGGCAATGGCACGGAACCCGCGCCGGTCACGATCGGGCCAGGATCGTCCGCCACAACGACCGACATCTTCACCTTCACGACCGCTAGTGGTACGAGCACCATTACGAACGTGACGACGACGCTTGCCACGACGACGGGCGTGGGCCTTGTGGAAATCACGAATGCGAGCGGCACGACGATATTCGGCTCGAGTACCAATCTGGTCGCTTCATCGTCCGTGTTCGCGAGCACGACGATCAGCATCCCCGTATCCGCCATGAATGTGAGCACGACAGCGACGACATTCCAGATACTCATGCAACCGAAGAATTTTGCGTCCATGCCGACCGGCACCAGGCAGGGTATGTATGCCGTGAGTTCCACGGTCACGGGCTGGACGGATGCCCTCGGTCTCCCGCAGGCGGGAGCGAATACCACCTCGTCTGTGGTCACGATCGATAATCAACCTCCAAATCCAGTGACAAATGCATCCGGTACTGTTGGAACCAGCCAAGTTACACTCAGTTGGACGAATCCCACGAGCACCTATTTTGCGGGAACGCTCGTTCTGAGGACCTCATCAACGCCCCCAATAAATGGGATCGCCACGTCGACGACCTATGGCATTGGAACTTCGACGGATCCCGTTGGCATCGCCTTCGACGGCACCAATATGTGGATGACGGATGGTGGCGCCCAGGCCGTAACGAAGATTTCTCCCACCGGCGTCACGACGACGTATATCATTGGAGCTGCGCTGGGACCGATTGCTATCGCCTTCGATGGCACCAATATGTGGACGGCGGATGTTGGTAACAGTGTGACGAAGATTTCTCCCACCGGCGCCACGACGACGTATAGCATTGGAGCTTCGACGCAGCCCTACGGCATCGCCTTCGACGGCACCAATATGTGGACGGCGGATCATGCTAACAACAGCGTGACAAAGATTTCCCCCACCGGTCTTGTGTTTAGCTATGGCATCGGAGTCGGGACGGTACCCTACGACATCGCCTTCGATGGCATCAATATGTGGACGGCGGATAGTTCCGGCCAGGCCGTGACGAAGATTTCTCCCACCGGCGTCACGACGACGTATAGCATTGGATCGCGGTCGCCCTACGGCATCGCTTTCGATGGCACCAATATGTGGACGGCGAATTATAGCGACAACAGCGTGACAAAGATTTCCCCCACCGGTACCGCGACAACGTATAACATTGGAGCTTCGACGGATCCCCTTGCTATCGCCTTCGATGGCATCAATATGTGGACGGCGAATGAAGGTAATAACAGCGTGACAAAGATTTCTCCCACTGGCGCCACGACAACATATTTCATCACCGGTTTAAATGTTCCCGAAGGTCTCGCCTTCGACGGCACTGGCGACATATGGGTTACAAATTATGTAGGCAATAGTGTGACGGAGATCACTCCATCGTATCGATACGATACTCCCACGAACGGTACCACCTACACCGTAGGGCAGACAATCGGTTCATCGACCGTTGCCTGCGTCGTGGCGTCAAGCACTTCCAGCTGTACCGATACAGGCCTTACGAACGGCACCAAATACTATTACCAAATATTCGCGCAAGATGCCTTCACGAACTATTCCACCGGCGTCACTCCCACGGGTTCACCATTCACGCCGGGCTCTTCCCAGACCATCACCCTCACGCTGAATACATCAACCGTCACTCTCCCCAGCCTCACTCCGGGGATCAACGTGTCCGCCACAACGACGGCAACGGTGAACGTGACCGGCGCCACGGGCGGATTCACGCTATCAATAAATCGCAACTCGGCCACCTCGACGATTGCCTCAGGAACCATCGCGTTCCCTGATTACACCGCGTGGGCTCCTTCCGGATCAACCTGTGCGTCTGGACAGGGGAATGGGACGACGACCCCCGGCACTAACTTCTCATTTCGGGTGGCGTCATCTGGCACATCCGCTAATTACTGCTCCTTCTGGTGGGGCGCAAGCGATTCTGGCGGTACCGCGATCTATGCCGGCGTGCCGACAAGCTCTCAAATCATCGTAAATTCAACCTCATCTGCATCACAAAACGGCACCACCACAGTCACTATTCTTTACAGCGCCAATGCCCCGGGCAGTCAGCGAGCGACGAGCTACACGGGGAGTGTCACGATCACTGCCATCGCCAACCCGTGACGAACCATTAATCGAAGTTATCCCCAGAAAATATTTTGTCGAGTGGCGGGTGTGTTACAATTGATTTATGGATAATAAATGGTTTGGGACTTCGGTAAAGAAGTGGTGTGCCGTGTTTGCCTCGGTCGTTGCCGTTGTTGCGATATTCGCCGGCGCGCTCGGGCATATCCGCCTCGTGCATCAGGCTCAGGCGTCCACTACGACATCGACCACTCAGACGATAAACGTCACGGTGAACGAGACGATCACCCTTTCGCTTGCCAGTTCGACGCTGAGCCTCCCTGCCCTTACGCCGGGAATCGCAGTGACGGCGACCTCGAGCGCTACGGTCACGACGAACGCACCTTCCGGATTTCAGTTGGAAGTGAACCGCAATAGCGCAACGTCAACGATCGCTTCGGGCACCATAACGTTCCCCGACGCAACCGCATTCAGCGGAGCCAACGCAACCTCGGCGACAAGTATTGGCGCGAATCTTAGCTTCCGCGAAAACGCAACCGGAACCAGTGTGGGCCTCTATAGTACTTCAACGTGGGGAACGAATGATGTCGATCCGAATGCCTTGTATGCCGGCTTTCCGACTTCCCCCCAGATCTACGCAAGCACGAGCACATATGTCGGTTCTTCGCAGACTGTGGTGATGGAAGTGAGGGCTAATGCTCCGGCGACCCAGCAGGCTACTGCGTATACCGGAACTATCACCGTTACGGCAATTGCGTTGCCGTAGGTTTTGTGCTTAAATCTATTTATGAAAAAGAATATCGCACTGTTTTCTTTTGCGGTCGTTGCGATTTTTTCTTCCCTCTTTTTATTCCCCGGCACAAGTCATGCGCAGGTCGGTATCTCCCTATTTCCAATAAAATTTGACGTTACCGTTGCGCCAGGCCAGTCATATTCCGATACGGTTACCGTCATCAATCCCAACGATTTTCCGATCGGCGTCCAGCCGGAAGTTGAAAATATCGCCGGAGGCAATCAGGGATCGATCGATCTCGTCGACACGGATATTCCTCACGGCCTGTCCGCGTGGATATCCATCAACGAGACCGAGTTCACGCTCGCGCCTCAACAGCAATTGCAGGTACCTTTCACTATCAACGTGCCGCTTGATGGTGAGCCGGGCGGACATTATGGCGCAATCCTTTTCCGTGGCCTTCCGGCATCGTCGACGACGCCCGGCGTGGGCATTTCCGGCAGGGTGGGATCGGTCGTCCTTTTGAACGTTCCGGGTGATTCTTACGCGACGGGCAATGTTGCGAGCTTTGCAGGACCCGCGGCGTACGTTTCCCACGGCCCATTTACTTTTACCTTTACGGTCAACAATACTGGCAACACGCACTTTACCCCGACGGGCCAGGTCACATTAAGCGGGCCCTTGTTCGGTAACGCGACACTCCCGTTCAATTCAGGGATCGTGTTTCCGGGCTTTGATCGCACGTTCACCGCAAGCTGGCCCGGACGCTATGCATTCGGACCGATCACCGCAACGCTCTCCATCACGATACCGAACAACACGAGCACCATAGTCCAGACGATCACATTCTTTGCTTTCCCGTGGGAGGAGGCACTCGGCATACTGATCGTGCTTCTTGTTCTTTACTTTATCTTCAGGACTTGGAAGAAGAACTTCAAAATAGTGCGGGTAAAGTGATACAGTGAGAAGGTGAGAAAAGCCATCTCTTTCACTATATTTTTTATCGCACTGCTCGCGACCCTTGTTGTACACGCCCAGACTGTTAACAACGCCTTGCAGGTGCTCGTCACGGTGGTATATCCACCGGCGGCTCCGAACAGCCTTACTGCCACCACCACATCGAGCTCTCAAATAAATCTTTCCTGGGTGGCGTCCGGTACCGATCAAACCGCTTTCTCCATAGAAGAGTCCGTGGGGAATGATTCTTTGTTTACGCCGATCGATACGGTGAGCGGTACCGCCACTACGTATTCACGCACCGGTCTCCTGCCGAGCACGACCTATTTTTATCGCGTGGCTGCGGTTAATGCGGCGGGAGAGAGCGGCTATTCGAACGAAGCCGCGGCGACTACACAGGCCAGTTCCGGTGGGGGTGGAGGTTCTGGTGGTGGTGGAGGCGGTGGAGGTGGTGGAGGCGGCGGTGCCGGAGGGTCAACCTACCAGCCGCCAGTTTTTCAAACATCCGCACAATTCACCGGCATCGCATATCCCTTGAGCACGATCACGCTTCTTGAGAACGGCCAGGTGGTTGCGACGACACAATCGGGCCCTGATGCAAAGTTTGAGATCGACCTTTCGGATATTGCTCCGGGGGCCTATAACTTTGGCGTGTGGGCAAAGGATCCGGAGGGGAACCAGTCGATCACACAGACGTTTTCCGTGACGCTCACGGACGGCGCGGCGACGATAATCAGCGGCATCTTTTTTGCGCCGACGATCAGCGCGGACAAACTGCAAGTGAAGCGCGGGGATGTGCTGACGCTGCTTGGTTACACCGCGCCTGCCGCGACGGTCACTGTGGTCGTGAATTCCACGAACGAGGTCACGCAGGAGGTGACCTCCACCGGTGCCGGCGCGTGGGTATACGCGTTGAACACGGACCAGTTGGAATATGGCGGTCATACGGCGCATGCGTGGGCGGCGGCGGACGGGAGTGTGACGGCGGATTCGGACCTTGTGGCATTCACCGTCGGGAATAGCGACGTTGCCGCGCCGCCGGTCAAGGCGTGTCCGGTCAAGGGAGATCTGAACGGCGACTGCAAGGTAAATCTCGTGGATTTTTCCATCTTGGCGTATTGGTGGCAGAAGCCGAATCCACCACCTGCATATCTGTTGGACGGGGGATCGACGGTCGATCTGGCGGATTTCAGCATCCTTGCGTATTATTGGACCGGCTGATATGAAGAAAACAATATACATTTTTATATTGATGTCTGGCGCGGCGCTCTTGTTCCCGTGGCGCTCGTTCGCCGCGGTGCTCACCGTTGCGCCGTCTGCGGGAAATCCCGGGATGGTCACGATCAGCCTTGATACCCAGGGACAGACCGTGAACGCCGTCGAGGCCCACTTCTCGTTCGACACAAGCCTGTTTGCCATCGGCAGTGTGGACACGGCAGGATCCATCATTAATTTGTGGGTCAGTGGTCCGACCTTTTCGAACGCGTCCGGCACGCTTGACCTTGCAGGCATCATCCCGGGTGGCGAGACGACGGCCGATGGTGTGATCGCCACGATCGCGATCGTTCCCAAAGAGCCCGGTGTTGCAACCAGCTTTACGCTCGATTCGGCACAGGCGCTTTTGAACGACGGGCAGGGGACGCCCGCCGCACTTTCCGTCGTGAGTGATCCATTTGCGACTGGCGTCACAATGGGCGGACAGACCGCCGTGAGCACGCAGGCGCCGAATGCCTTCACACCGGAGATCGGCCAGGATCCCAACATATTCAGCGGGCAATATTTTATTGTATTCGCAACGACCGACCAGGGGTCGAGCATCGACCATTATGACGTGCTTGAGGTTCCGGCGGGAACGAAGGTCACGAGTTCTTCGGTATGGACGATCGCCACTTCGCCATATCGTTTGAATGACCAAACGCTCTCGAGCGATATCTATGTCCGCGCCGTCGATTCAGCGGGCAATTTCCGCGTGGAAGAGCTCCCCGCCACGCAAAAATCCTCAAAAACAGACAAGACATTGGATGATGTAGAGGTTCTGCTCGGGGCGATAGTGGTATTATTGATAATGGGCGGAATCATACGACGTATCCGGAAATGGAAACGAAGAAAGCGATCACGAGACTCTGGTTGATCCTTGGCACGGTTGCCGTGCTTGCGGGCATTTTTGGCACGCACAGCGCTTTCGCGGCGACACTTTCTTTTTCCCCGCAATCCGGGACATATTTTTCGGGGCGGAGCTTTAGCGTCTCGGTCGTCGTCTCTTCGCCCAACCAGGCGATGAATGCCGTGCAGGCGGAGATATCGTTCCCGCCAGCCGAGCTTGAAGTGCTCTCCGTCTCTGAAACCAATTCCATCATCAACCTCTGGGTGCAGAATCCGACGTTCTCGAACCAGGACGGCACGATCGATTTCGGCGGCGTCGCCGTGAGTCCGGGATTCCAGGGGAATAACGGGAACATCGTAACGATACAATTCGAGGCGAAGAACACCGGGAGTGCTCCGCTATCATTCATCTCTGGTTCTGTCCTTGCGAACGACGGGAAGGGGACGAACATCCTTAGTTCAATGGGGAGTGCAAACTTTATCATCACGCCGCTTTCCCCCACATCCGAGTCCACAAGCCCTGTTCCCGGATCGATCATCGTCAATTCCAATCCACCGATTGCGTCGGGA
The DNA here is from genome assembly GCA_963718515.1 of uncultured bacterium. Taxonomy (GTDB): domain Bacteria; phylum Patescibacteriota; class Minisyncoccia; order UBA6257; family 2-01-FULL-56-20; genus JAKAGE01. The sequence continues at coordinate 426,309 of OY970354.1, forward strand.
ACATGGTACAACATCAATCAGATCACGTTTGATTGGAGCGTTCCCACGAATGCGGAAGGGGTTGATTACAGCATCTCCACCAATCCGAACTTTCAGCTTCCGGACGTGAACCAGGGGCTCGTTTCTCAGGCAACGTATGATCTCTCAAATCTTTCCGACGGGGCATGGCATTTCTTTGTAAGCTTCAATAATGGCAGTGCGTGGTCGCCGCCAGCGTCGGAGGAGCTTCTGCTCGACCGGACGCCGCCCCAGCCGTTCATCATCACCCGGGAGGATACGAACCAGACGGATAACCAGCCGGTTTTTGCGTGGGTGGCGAATGACGCGGCGTCGGGCATCGACCATTATGAGGTGAAGATCGGCGATGGCGATTGGTTCGACGCTTCGACCATCCAGAATGGGAGCTCATCGTACATATTACCGCCGCAGTCTCCGACGAACGCGCGAACGCTTACCGTCCGAGCCTTCGATAAGGCGGGGAATTACACCGATGCCACGACGAATTTTACCGTCCTCGCCCCAGCCGTGCTCTGCAAAGGCAACGGCTTTTCGTGTTCGATATCGCTCTTCTTTGCGCAGTGGGGAGCGCTCATTTCCTCGATATTCATCTTCCTTGTGCTTGTGTTGTACGGCTTCCTTTATTACCTTTTGCGGTGGAGGAAGCAATCACGCAAAGATCTTCAGAAATTCAAGGAAGAATTACAGCAGGATCTCAAGCGGGTGGAGGCGGGTGTCAAAAAGGTGACCGGCACCGAGGTTGACCTGCGGCAATCGTACTTCCTGGAAGAAAAGCGGTCGCTCGAAAAACAACTTCGCCATATCACGGATGATGTGAAAGAGGAATTAAAGCGCCTCCAAGACGATAAATAGCATGACATTCAATGCCCAAACATTTCTATGGGGGGCGATAGGTGTCGCATTTTTTGCGATCGTCTTTTTGATTGCATTCATTGCCCACGAAGCATCCGAGAACAGGCGATTGAAGGTCCAACAGACGGAAGCGGCACAAAAACAACAAGCACCTGCGGCGTCACAATCAAAAAAAGATCCCGCCGCGCCGGATAGCATGGATGGGGGAGGGGTTTACTCATATAGTTCGATCGTTATGGATGAAGTACTGGGGGAAAAGATCATCGAAGGCTTAAAAGAATCCCTGCGCATGACCGAAGAACTCTATACAAAACTTTCCGAACAATATAAGGACAACCGCGACAAGCGTATAGAACTCGCGAGCGATTGGCTCAATTACCTCGAGGCCATCGACAACATCAAGCAAGCGCGCATTGATTACCGCATGAACAGCACCGACGGCGAATCATTACGGACAGATAAAGAAAGCGCGCGCATCAAGCTGGAGATCGAGAACAAGTTCAAGAATCTCGAGCAGGCGATTCCAACGCCAGGAGGGGGATAGTTTCTACACAAGGATTTTTACCAAGAGGCCCCCTTTCTGGTCAAATCCCCATATTTTTGCTACCATTTCCCTATATGTTGGCAATTTCTCTGAAGGCTGAAGACATCTTCCATATCGGCAGTTTCCCGGTCACGAACGCGCTTTTATTGGCGTTTGTGGTGCTCGTCTTACTCACCGTGCTCTCGGTCATATTAAAGAGCAAGCTCGCGATGGTGCCGGGTATCTTCCAGAACATTGCGGAGATCGTGCTTGAGGGCGCGCTTGGCCTTATGGATTCCGTTCTCGGCAACCGCAAGACTTCGGAGAAATATTTGCCGATCGTGCTATCGACTATTTTCCTTTTTGTGCTATTTTCCAACTGGCTCGGGCTTTTGCCGGGCGTGGGATCGATTGTTGTCGGCCAGGGGGCGAATGCGGTGCCCCTGCTCCGATCACCGGCGAGCGATCTTAACTTTACTTTGGCGCTCGCGCTCATCGCCGTTACTATGATCAATATCTTCGGTATCGCCGCGATGGGCCTTCGCGAGCGCGTTTCGGTATTTTTTAACTTTCAAAGCCCGCTCAAATTCTTTGTGGGAATACTTGAGCTTATCTCGGAATTTGCTAGAATTATCTCGTTCACGTTCCGTCTTTTCGGCAACGTGTTCGCGGGCGAAGTGCTCCTCGCCATCATGGCGCTTTTGGTGCCATACCTGGTACCATTGCCTTTTATGTTCCTCGAGATATTCGTCGGTTTCATTCAGGCATTCATTTTTGGGATGCTCACGCTTGTATTCGTAGCATTGGCGGTCACTCCTCACGAAGGTGAGGAAGCTGGCCACTAATGCCCCGGATATAACACGGGTGAAAAGGTCGTAGCAGTCATTAAAAATCAATTAAATTTTATTCAATCATTATGGATGCTGACAGTATGAGGCTTCTTGCCACCGCGATCGTGATGGGCTTTGGTTCGCTCGGACCCGGACTCGCGATCGGCTGGATCGGTTCAAAGTCGGTAGAGGCCATCGGAAGGAATCCGGAGGCGTCGTCCAAAGTGCAGACCATGGCGATCCTTGCCATCGCATTCGCGGAAGCGGTCGCCATTTACGCGCTCGTTATTGCGCTCATCATAAAGTTCGTCGCGTAGTCGAGTCGTGCGGTATGCGCCTACGGCGCGCAGACAATCTATTATTCGCGCAAAAATATATGCAACAACTATTGGATCAATTGGGTATCAATTGGCAGCTCCTGCTCAGTCAGGCGGTCAATTTTGTGTTGCTCCTCATAGTTCTGCGTATTTTTGTATACAAACCGTTATTGACATTACTGCACGACCGGCGGAAAAAGATAGAGGACGGCCTGGTGAAGGCCGAAGAGGCCGAGCGTCGCCTCCACGAGGTGGATGAGATCGGCAAAGGCAAGATAAAGCATGCGGAGACGGAGGCGCTTGGCATTCTCAAGAAGACGGAACTGGATGCTAAGACGCTCGAGGAGAAACTGCTCGCGGAAGTGAAGCGAAAGGAAGAGGATGCGGTCGCGACGACCGCGGTGCGCTTGCGTTCGCAGGAAGAGGAGTCGCGCCGGGCCTTGGATAAAGAAGCGGCGGCGCTGGTGCGCCTTGCGATCACGAGGACGGTCGAGCTCTCGCCGGAAAATATCGATGACGCGCTCATTGCAAAAGCAGTCAGCGAAGCAAAACACGCCGCATGAAGTACGCCCCGCATATTTACGCAAAGGCGCTCGTGGAGGTGCTCGATGATACCTCGAAGCATGATACGCCCCGGGTAAAGGATGATGTGATCGCTAAAAACTTTCTGGCGCTTGTCAAAGAGAATGGCGACGAGTCGCATCTTAAGAAGATATTGGAAGAAGCGTCGCGGTTCGCGCGCGGAAAGAGCGGCGTGAGGAAGGTGACGATCGAATCGGCGCGGGAACTTCAGCCATCCCAGAAAAAAATGATGAAGGATTTTCTCAAGCCGGGCGATGTGGTGGAGGAGCGGATCGATCCGGAGCTCATCGCGGGCGTGAGGATCATCCTGAACGACGAAGTGCAATTCGATGGGTCGTTAAAAAATAAATTGAACAAAGTGTTGGGGACCGCATAGCATCGTTGCTGTCATTCTGAACAACGTGAAAGGTTTTATGAAAACCTTGCAAAGCTCGGAATGGCAGGAACATAAAATATATGTCATACGAAATAATCGAAAAATTAAAAAAAGATATCGAAGGATATAAAGAGAAGCCCGAATGGAACGAGGTCGGCCGCGTCATTGAGGTCGGCGACGGTATCGTAAAGATCCTCGGTCTGCGCAACGCCGTCAGCCAGGAGGTGTTTGATTATAGAGACGGCGCATGGCGGCGAGCGCGCCGCGTTGGCGCTCAACTTGGAAGAGGAATCCATTGGCGCACTCGTGCTCGGGGATTTCCTTGCCGTGGCAGTGGGTGACACCGTGCGCCGCACGGGCGACGTGCTTTCTATAGAAGTGGGGGATGAACTGATCGGCCGCGTCATTGACCCGTTGGGCGTGCCGCAGGACGGGCAGGGTCCCGTGTTCAAGGCCGGCTCAAAAGTTCAGCGCAATCCGCTGGAAGCCCGCTCGCCATCCGTCTTGGAGCGCGAGTCGGTGAATACGCCGGTGCATACCGGTATCAAAGCGATCGACGCATTGATCCCGATCGGCCGCGGCCAGCGCGAGCTCATCATCGGTGATCGCGCCACGGGAAAGACCGCCGTCGCGATCGACACCATTTTGAATCAAAAGAACGACACCGGCCGCCGCACACCGATTTGTATTTACGTGGCGATCGGGCAAAAAGAATCGAAGGTGGTAAAGATCGCGGAGACGTTGAAGCAGTTCGACGCGTTCAAGTATTCGATCATCGTTTCCGCGTCGGCGTCATCGCCGGCATCCATGTGGTATCTTGCGCCGTACGCCGGCGCCGCGATCGGCGAATATTTCCGCGATAAGGGCATGGACGCGCTCATCGTCTACGACGATCTTTCCAAGCACGCGTGGGCATACCGCCAGATCTCGCTTTTGCTCCGCCGCCCGCCGGGCCGCGAAGCATATCCGGGCGACGTCTTTTATCTGCACTCGCGTTTGCTCGAGCGCGCGGCAAAGCTTTCAAAAGAGAAGGGTGGCGGCTCTTTGACCGCACTCCCGATCGTCGAGACCCAGCTCGGCGACGTGACGGCATACATCCCGACGAACATCATCTCCATCACGGATGGCCAGATTTTCCTTGAGACCGATCTCTTCAACCAGGGCCAGCGCCCGGCGTTGAACGTCGGCATTTCCGTATCGCGCGTGGGATCTGCCGCGCAGACGAAGGCGATGAAGAAAGTGGCGGGCAAGCTCAAGCTGGCGCACGCGCAGTTCCGCGAGCTCCAGGCGTTCGCGCAATTTGCCACGGACGTTGATGAGGCGACGCGCAAGCGCATTCTGCAGGGGCAAAAGATCAACGAAATCTTCAAGCAGGACGACCTCGACCCGATGCCGGTGGAGAAGCAGGTGTGCGTGTTCTACGCGGTGCTCAACAATTATTTCGAGACCGTTGCGGTGGAGGACATCAAGAAAACACAGAACGACCTCGTGGAATATCTTGGCAGTCTGCACGAAGATGATATTTTGAAGCCGATCCGCGAAACAGGCCTGTTCGAAGAAGCCGTCGAGACGAAATTAAAGGAGGCGATCACGCGCTTCTTGGCAAAATAAATGGAATCCGGACAAAGCCTCAAGCGGCGCATGACGAGCGTCAAAAATATCGGGCAGATCACGAAGGCGATGGAGCTCGTGGCTGCCACGAAGATGCGCGCGCAGCCAGGAGCTCGCGCTCAACTCGCGGCCCTACGCGTATGCCGCACTTGAGCTGTTAGGCATTTTGTCATCACTGAAGGACGTGCCGATGCCTGAGCTTTTACAAAAACGCCCCATAGAGCGCACCGCTTTCCTGCTTATGATGTCCGATCGCGGCCTCGCCGGCTCCTTCAACGGCGCGATCGTCCGCGAGTTCGAGCGCTACATGAAGAAGAACAATATCGACATCCTCGACTCGCGCTATTCTTTTATTGCCGTTGGCCAGAAGGCAAAAAGTTATCTTGAGCGCCGGAAGGCGAATGTGATCGCGTCATTCAATCGCCTGGGTGACGTGAGCACCATGATCGAGGCGGAACCGATCGCGGATTTTTTGATCGACGGCTATGCGCGGCATGACTTCGATCAGGTGATCGCATTCGTCACCACGTTTGTGACGCGCGCTTCGCCAGGATCCGGTCGTCCGTGAATATCTTCCGATCGGCTACGAGGCCATCAAGGAATCGATCGAAGAGACGATCCCGCGCGCAGGGAAATATTCCGAATACGCAAAGTCAGAAACATTTCTTGAGGGCGGCGATGAAGAGTACATCATCGAACCGTCGCCTGCGGAAGTGTTGGACGAGCTCGCGCCAAAATTGTTAAAAATTCGTTTGTATCACGCGATTCTCGAGGCGAACGCATCCGAGCACTCTGCGCGGCGCGTGGCGATGAAGAACGCATCGGACAACGCCTCCGACCTTTCGGAGTCGCTCACGATGGTCTATAATAAGTCCCGTCAGGCGGCGATCACCGCGCAGATCATCGAGATCACGTCGGGGGCGCAATCATTACAATAACCATGGCAAATACCACTATTAAAAAAGCCGAAAAAATCGGAAGAGTGACGCAGATCATCGGGCCGGTCGTCGACATCGATTTCGGCGAAGGCACGGTTTTGCCACCGATCTATCAATGCGGTGCACATCAAGCTGGGCGGGCATAATGGCGGTGCGGCCACTACCATCACTGCGGAAGTCGTAAAGCATTTGGAGCCGGGAAAGGTTCGCGCCATTTCCATGGCACCGACCGATGGCTTGAACCGCGGCGCGGAGGTGACGGACACGGGCAAGATGATCGAAGTGCCGGTGGGCGACGAAACACTCGGCAATATTTTTGACGTTTTGGGCAAACCGCTCACCGTGCCGAAGAAGCCGTTCAAGAAGTATTCGCCGATCCATCGCGATGCGCCGAAGTTCACCGAGCAGTCCACGAAGACGGAGGTGTTCGAGACGGGGATCAAAGTGATCGACCTTATCTGCCCGTTTATTAAAGGCGGCAAAGTTGGATTGTTCGGCGGCGCGGGCGTCGGCAAGACGGTGTTGCTCCAGGAATTGATCCGCAACGTGGCGGAGGTGGGCGGCGGCGTTTCGGTGTTCGCCGGCGTCGGCGAGCGCACGCGCGAAGGCAACGATCTTTATAATGAAATGAAGGAGTCGGGCGTTATCGATAAGACCGCGCTCGTCTTCGGCCAGATGAACGAGGTTCCGGGCGCCCGCGCCCGCGTCGCACTCTCCGCGCTCACGATGGCGGAATATTTCCGCGACGAAGAAGGCAAAAATATTTTGCTCTTTATTGACAATATTTTCCGCTACTCGCAGGCGGGTTCCGAGGTATCGACGCTCCTTGGCCGTATGCCGTCGGCGGTGGGTTACCAGCCGACGCTCGCGTCCGAAATGGCAGAGCTCCAGGAGCGCATCACCTCCACCAAAAAAGGATCCATCACGTCCGTGCAGGCCATTTACGTTCCTGCCGACGACATCACGGATCCCGCGCCGGCGACGACCTTTGCGCACTTGGATTCCACGATCGTGCTCTCTCGTGCGCTGACGGAAATCGGTATCTATCCCGCCGTTGATCCGTTGGCGTCGAGCTCGAGCGCGCTTGATCCAAAGATCGTCGGTAAGGATCACTACGAAGTGGCACGCGACGTGCAGAAAACGTTGCAGCGATATAAAGAGTTGCAGGACATCATCGCGATCTTGGGTATTGAGGAGCTTTCGGACATCGACCGCCAGACGGTCTACCGCGCACGCAAGATCCAGCGCTTCCTTTCCCAGCCGTTCTTCGTGGCGGAAGCCTTCACCGGCACGCCAGGCAAATACGTTTCGCTCAAGGACACCATCAAGAGCTTCCGGGATATTTTGGATGGCAAGTACGACGAACTTCCCGAAGAGGCTTTCTACCTAAAGGGCGGCATCGAAGAAGTGAGCGCGCCGGCGGCGAAATAATTTTCTCGCGCAAAATAATGAAGCTCGGCGTTTATTCATTGCAAAAAGTATTGTTTCAGGGCGATGCCAAGTCCGTGAATTGCAATACGCGCTCGGGCGAGATCACCATTCTTGACCACCACGAGCCGCTCATCTCCATCTTAGAAAAGGGGACGATCACGATCGTCGACCATAATCACCAGGAAACATATATCCCCGTTACATCGGGTTTTCTCGAAGTGGATTCGGGAAGCCACGCAAAGATCCTCGTTGAGGTGGCGAAATGAATTTCATTAAGTTTGATTCGTCAAAAGAGCATTATACTGCCGACGCATGCGTTGTGTGGTGTTTTGACGACCGTTTTTATAAATTACTGAAAGCATTTGGAAAAGAAGAGGGATTTGTTCATATTGACCTCGTAAAGATCGCGGGCGGGGCAAAGGCGCTCGCAGGCGATGCTTCACCGGATCGCGATTTTGTGATGAATCAGATCAAGACATCGATCCGGCTTCACGGGACGAAGCGTGTGATATTGATGCTCCACCGCGATTGCGGCGCGTACGGCGGTTCGAAGAATTTTTCCGACGCGGATGCCGAGAAGAACTATCTTCACGACCAATTGCATCAGGCAAAAGATTTTATAAAAAAGGAATTACTCGAAATTTCCGCGGAAGCATATTTCGCCGACTTCGACGGACTGTACGAAGTGGCATAATGGTGATATAGTCCCCCTCAGCACATCAAATCCACTTCGGAGAAAATCGTTGTCTACCCTTCAAGTACCCCCCTCCAGCAAAACCTACCCCGCTTTGGCCGCAACTTCCCCAACCACGCTTGTCATCGCCTGTCCCGATCCGCGTTTTCAGGAGGCAATAGAACGTTTCATCCATGAAGACCTTGGTCTATGGTACGGCCAGTATCTTCTCCTCGGAGAATTGGGCGGCGTATTGCAGGCCTCGGACCCAACCGGCGCTCCCCACGAGGTACTCCACTTTGATGATGTTGTGAGCTTTTGCTTCGCGCATTTCCCATCACTGGAATGCGTCGTTGGCATCAACCATGAGCATTGTGCCCGCTATAAGGCATTTGAAAGGGCCGCAGGAGAGGATTTTCTCCGCGGTCTTCAGGTGCTGAGACATCTTCAGATACAAGACCTTCATGTTGCGACAGACCGCATTACCTCAATTGCGGCAAAAGGCCTTTGCCTCAAAGAGTACTACCTGCGCTACGCGGACGAGGGAAAAACGTGCGTCGTTTTTGAAGAGATCCGATAGGCCGAGCGGCGGCCTGGGCCATCCACGTTGTGGATGGCCCTTTTTTTTCACCATCGCCCGGATTTGGGGTATACTATAAAAAAATGAAAACGTCCCCCACATCCTTCACCGAAAAAGTATATGCCGTCGTCGCGAAGATCCCACGCGGGAGTGTTTTGACGTACCAGGAGGTTGCCCGCCGCGCCGGACGGCCGCGCGCCTATCGCGCAGTGGGCAACATCATGAACAAGAATCCCGACACCAAGAAAGTGCCATGCCACCGCGTGGTCCGTTCCGACGGCACCGTGGGCGGCTACGCGCGGGGGACGGCAAAAAAGATCGCGATCCTGCGCCGCGAGGGCGCGTTAATGGGAACATCGCGGTTCGTAAAGGTATGAAAGCGTTAAAAATACTCGTGATCGTGTTTGGCATTATCATCGTTGCCTTGCTTGCGATACTCATTTTTTATAATCCGGCGCACGGGCTGGCGATATAAATAAAAAACCCCCACCACGCGATATATCGGTGGTGGGGGATATTAGAAAAGGGAGGGCTGTAATACTGCTAGCTCTTGCCTCCGTTGAACTCTGTTCTGTTTTGCCTGGGCGCGGACGACGTTTCTTAGTCGGAATTCCTCATTGACGGCTTTGTATCTGTCCCGCCTTGTCGGTCCATGCTGAATGTTGTGCTGGTCGAGTGCGGCGTATATCGCGTCGCACTTACGGCAATTTGTCTTTCTGCGGATTTTTACCGCGTCGTCGGCGAGCGCCTGGATCTCCTTTTTGAGTTTTTTATTTACCAAGGTGCGACTCCTTTCAAAAACTATTTTAACATAAAATTATAATATGGGCAATTCCTATGGAAGATGCCATTCACGGCGGATTCACTTATACTATAAACACCATGATCTCCAAAAAAGATTTGCCATACTACAAGAAGCGCTGGGCGACGATCGCGAAGACCCTGCGCAAACTCTTCCCGCATCCCAAGATCGCGCTCACGTTCGGGAATAGCTGGGAATTGCTCGTGGCGGTACAGCTCTCCGCGCAGTGCACGGATAAAAAAGTGAACGAGGTGACGCCCGCGCTCTTCAAAAAATATCGCACGCTTGATGCGTATATAAAGGCGGGTGCCACCGTGAAGGGTATCCGGGCGTTCGAGGATGCTATCCACCAGTGCGGGTTCTATCGCGCAAAGACAAAGAACATTTTGGCGGCGGCAAAATTTGTGAAGGCAAAGTTTCATGGCACATTGCCGAAGACGATGGCCGAAATGATCACTATCCCCGGCGTCGGCCGAAAGTCGGCGAACGTCATTTTGGGCAACGCGTACGGCGTGGTGGAGGGGATCGCGGTCGACACGCATGTGATGCGCCTTTCGCAGGTGTTCGGGCTCACGCGCGAAAAGACGCCGGAAAAGATAGAGCAGGATTTGATGGCGATCATCCCCAAAAAAGACTGGTTCACCGCCACGTACATGATCATTGACTACGGCCGAAAATATTGCGTGGCGAGGCCACATAAACACGAATTGTGCCCGCTGACAAAGGTGTTAGCAAAATAATTTTGCGCTGATATAATACTCTCATGGACGAAAAACCGATGGACGCAGAACCCACTGCGGAAGAATATAAGATCGTCGATTTCCTTTTTGAAATAGGAACCATGCGGAAACTGATGCGCATGCATCGGCAGACTTTGTTAACCGACGATCTCTCGGACAGCATCGCGGCGCATTCCTACCGCGTTTCTTTTATTGGATGGCACCTTGCCAAGATGGAAGGCGCGGATCTCTACAAGACGGTGATGATGTCCTTGCTCCACGACGTTGCGGAAGCGCGCACCGGCGACCATAACTGGGTGCATAAAAAGTATGTAAAAATATTTGACGACGAGATCATTAAGGATCAGCTGGGATCATTGCCGCACAGTGATTTTGAAAATCTTGCGCTCGAATATGAAGAGCGCAAGAGCAAGGAATCTATCTTGGCAAAAGATGCCGACCTGCTCGACCAGATGCTCCTTCTCCGCGAGTATGAGTGGCAGGGGAATAAAGAGGCGGCCATCTGGCTCCAGGGAAAGAGTGGCAAGCGGGGAAATGACCAGGCCGCGCGTTTGGTTTCGGATAGCGCCCGCAAGCTCGCAAAGGCCATTTTTAAGCAGGATCCCTCGGCCTGGTGGGATGATATCTGGACGTCGAAGAATCGCTAGGGCTTCTATCCACAGGAGTTTTCCTTCCGGATGTGCTATACTCATTATTGTTAGTTAGAAGAAAGACCGTTTCCCGGTGTGAGGCCGGAAAGCGGTTTTTCGTTTTTATGGCATTTTGACCGATCATTAAATAATGATTAAAATGGTGGGGTAGAGACTCGGATGAGCCACCCCTATCGTCTCCGGACGCGGGGGCGTTTGCTTACTGTATACACTATAAAAACGTATGAACTATTTCGAGATCGAATCCGATAACCAGCCCGCAGGGGATCAGCCGAAGGCGATCGCATCGCTTGTTTCGGGTTTGCGCGAGGGCCTGCGCGATCAGACCTTGCTTGGCGTGACCGGTTCCGGCAAAACGTTCACGATCGCGAATGTGATCAAAGAGATCAACAAGCCCACGCTCGTGATCGCGCACAACAAGACGCTTGCCGCACAGCTGTGCAACGAGTTCCGCGAATTATTCCCGCACGCATCGGTGAATTATTTTGTTTCGTACTACGACTACTATCAGCCGGAGGCGTACATCCCGTCGAGCGATACATATATAGACAAGGAAGCGTTGATCAACGACGAGATCGACAAGTTGCGCCACGCGGCGACGATGGCGCTCCTCACGCGCCGCGATGTGATCATCGTTGCATCGGTTTCGTGCATTTACGGCTTGGGTGCGCCGGAGGAATATGCAAAGAACATCATTCGATTCAAAGTGGGGGACGACGTTGATCGCAAAGATTTTTCCCGCAAGCTCGTGACGTTGCAGTTCAATCGCACGACCGCGGATTTGAAGCGTGCCACCTATCGCCTTGCGCGGCGAGAATTGGGAGATCATGCCGGCGGATCGAGAGATCATTTATAATATTGAAGTTTCTGGCGGCGTCATCCGCACGATCTACGAAGTGGATCCGGTGGCGGGATTTCAGCCGGGCAAAACGCCGTCGATTCCGGATATTCTTTTTGCGCCGGCGAAACATTTCATCACCGAGCCGGCGGCTCGCGAGCGTGCCATCGGAGCCATTAAAGAAGAATTAAAAGACCAGCTGGCGAATGTTTGAGAAAGAAAAGAAGTTTTTGGAAGCGGAACGTCTGGAGCGCCGCACCAAGTTCGACCTGGCAATGATGGCGGAGGTGGGCTATTGCCACGGCATCGAGAACTATTCGCGCCATCTTTCCGGCCGCGCCGCAGGCGAGCCGCCGGCAACGCTCTTGGATTATTTTCCGCACAAGCCGGACGGCACGCCGGATTTCCTTACCGTCATCGACGAATCGCACATGACCGTGCCGCAGTTGCAGGGCATGTTCAACGGCGACGCCGCGCGCAAGAAGACGCTCGTGGAATATGGATTCCGTTTGCCGTCGGCGATAGACAATCGGCCACTGCGGTTCGAGGAATTCGACGCGCGCATCGGCCAGGTCATTTATACGTCCGCAACGCCATCGCCGTACGAGCGCAAAGTGAGCGATCCGGCGGAGGGTGGCCAGATAGTAGAGCAGATCATCCGTCCGACCGGCCTCGTTGATCCGAAGATCACGATGATGCCGGCGCGCGGCCAGGTGGAAGACCTCATTCCGCGCATTCGAGGAGCGCGTGGCAAAAAAAGAGCGCGTGCTTGTGACGACGCTTACAAAGCGCATGGCGGAGGATCTGTCTGCATATCTGGAAGAAAAGAAAATAAAAGTGAACTATTTGCACAGCGACGTGAAGACGATGGATCGCATCAAGATCCTGACCGATCTGCGGCGCGGAAAAATAGAAGTGCTCGTCGGCGTGAACCTGCTTCGCGAAGGCCTCGACCTTCCCGAAGTTTCGCTCGTCGCGATTCTCGACGCGGACAAAGAAGGATTTCTTCGTAGCGAAGTTTCTTTGATCCAGACGATCGGCCGCGCCGCGCGCAACGTGGAAGGCGAAGTGCTGATGTATGCGGATAACATCACCGGCTCCATCGAGCGCGCGATCCGCGAGACCGATCGCCGCCGCAAGATCCAGGTTGCTTATAATAAAGAGCACAACATCACGCCGCGCACCGTGGTGCGTAAAATATCCGACATCCTGCCAAATATTGACGAGATATTAAAACTGGAGACCGCGCCGGTGCCGCGTTCAAAGACCGCGCTTCAGCGCCTGATCGCGGAAAAAGAGCGCGATATGCGAGCGGCGGCGAAGGAGCTAAACTTTGAGCTTGCGGGCATATTGCGGGACGAGATTCGCGAGTTGAGCAAGAAGGCGGCGACGGTGGAAGAAGTGATGAAAGGCGCAAAGATTGCAGTAAAAGCGCCGACGAAAAAGAAGTAACTATTCGGTGGCAGTATCGTTCTACTAAGTATGCGTCGAACTCGAATGTATCGAGGCCGAAGAGGGTTTGCTCCTGTTGTGCTCGTTTTATTGATAGTCGTCGGCATTGCAGTGCTCGGCGGAGCTTTCTATTATTTCCACAAAGCCTCGCCCACTATGGGTAATCCGCCGGTCGTGGCCACTTCGACCACGCCGACATCGACGCAGGATGTTGATTCTCTTTCACCCGCGAGCGGTCCCGTGGGCACCACGGTCACCATCCACGGCAGTGGCTTTGCGGCAAGCGGTAATCAAGTGACATTGAACGGCATGGTTTCGGGATCGCTGAAGGGACTATCTTCTCCCGACGGAAAGACAATCACGTTCGTGGTGCCTTTAAATTTGGGTCCCAACTGCAGGCCGGACGAGGCCTGCCCGGAATTCCTCCTTCTCGTCAGCGCGGGCTCATATAACGTGAGCGTTATTTCAAACGGCGTCACGCAAAGCATTGGCGTCTTCACGGTCACCGGCGGCGGCTTAAGGGCAATGCCACTCCAGTCGCAATAGCATTTGACCTCCCTTCCAAAGAAGATTAAAATCTTCTTACATAGACCCCTACAAACCCGAGGACGGGGGATTTTTGTGTATGGGGAGTATTAAAAGATTATGAAATTACTTTTTGACTATATAAAAAAGCATAAGAAGGCGCTCACGCTGACGCTCGTCTTTGCGGCGGTCAACATCGCGTTTTCGCTCGTTGATCCGCAGGTCTTTCAGTTGATCATCGATAACTACGTGGCAAAGATCGGCTCGATATCCAACAGCGATTTCCTGCGCGGTGTGGGATTGCTCCTGCTCGTTTCCGTCACCGCGGCGCTCATTTCGCGCACGGCAAAAAACTTCCAGCAATATTACGAGAACATGGTGGCCCAGCGTGTCGGCACGGAACTCTATGCACATAGCGTCGCGCACTCGTTCTCATTGCCGTACGCGATCTTCGAGGATCAACGCTCCGGCGAGCTACTGCAAAAATTGCAGAAGGCTCGGCTCGATGCGCAACAGCTCATCATCAGCTTCGTTGACGTGATCTTCGTTTCGTTGGTTGGTATAATACTGGTGCTCATTTATGCGTTCTTCGTCAACTGGATCATCGGACTGCTGTACTTTATGGTCATTCCGATCATGGGCTCGGCATTGTTCTTTTTAGGAAAAAAGATAAAAGCGATCCAGAAAAATATCGTCATCGAATCGGCGAATCTGGCGGGCTCTACCACCGAGACGATCCGCAACGTCGAACTCGTGAAGAGCTTGGGGCTTGAGGAACAGGAAACCCAGCGTCTGAATGACGTCAATAATAAAGTGCTGTCGCTCGAGCTTTCCAAGCTGACGCTGATCCGCAAGTTGAGCTTTACCCAAGGCACGATTGTGAACGCCATGCGTTCGATCATTTTGTTCGTCATGCTCTGGCTGATATTCCTGGGGAAGATCTCGCTTGGAGAGTTCCTCGCACTGTGGTTCTACTCCTTCTATATCTTCTCGCCGCTCGGTGACATCGGCACGGTCGCGTCGCAATACCAGGAGTCGCGCGGGAGCATGGAGAAGCTTGAGGAGATCCTCGCCATTCCTTCCGAAGAAAAGCCCGCACATCCGGTTACGGTTGATTCGTTGAAGACGGTCGAGTTCAAAAATGTTGATTTCGGATATCAGAGCGGCGCGCTTACCGCATTGCAGAACATGAATCTTACGATCAAGAGCGGCGAGACGGTGGCGTTCGCCGGATATTCTGGTTCGGGGAAGACGACCCTGATCAAACTGCTCGTCGGATTGTATAAGCCCACCAAGGGCACGATTTTATTGAACGGCGTGAGCGGAGATACTGTCGACTACGATGCCCTGCGCCGGAAGATCGGATATGTATCGCAGGACACCCAGCTTTTTGCGGGAACCTTGCGCGAGAACCTTATCTTCGTGAATCCCACAGCGACTGATGACGATTGCTGGAATGCTCTCCGAAGCGCGTCCGTAGAGGCGATCGCGGAACGCGGCGGCAGCGGTCTTGACACGAAGATCGGCGAAGGCGGCATCAAGATCTCCGGCGGCGAACGCCAGCGCCTTGCCATTGCGCGTGCCCTGTTGCGCGATCCCGAATTGATCATCTTCGACGAGGCGACGTCAAGCCTGGATTCCATCACGGAAAAATCGATCACGGAGACGATCCACCAGATCGCGAAGTCGCGCCCGAATCTTATCACGGTGATGGTCGCGCACCGGCTTTCCACGCTCGCGCGCGCCGATCGCATTTACGTCATGCGCAAAGGCAATGTGGTGGAACAGGGGAGCCACGCCCAATTACTTAAGAATCCGGACGGACTCTACTCGGCGCTTTGGAAGGAACAGAGCGGCAATAGCGAATCATGAAACACGACAAAATCATCATTAAAGGCGCGCGCGAGCACAATCTTAAGAACATCAATCTTGAGATCCCACGGGATAAAATGGTCGTCTTCACCGGGCTTTCCGGGTAGCGGCAAATCATCGCTTGCGTTCGACACGATCTTTGCCGAAGGCCAGCGGCGCTACATCGAATCACTTTCCGCGTATGCACGGCAGTTTTTGGGACGGCTCGATAAGCCGGATGTGGATGACATCGAAGGGCTTTCGCCCGCCATCTCGATCGACCAGAAGTCCCATTCGGGCAATCCGCGTTCGACGGTCGCGACGATCACGGAAATTTACGATTATCTTCGCGTGCTCTTTGCGCGCGCGGGAAAGCCATATTGTCCGACGTGCGGCCGCGAGATAAAGAAATTGACGAACGAGGAGATCGTGGACGTGGCGATCGATATTTCGAACGAGAATAAAGATAAAAAGAATTTTGTGATCTTGCGCCGGTGGTGCGCGGCACGAAAAGGCGAATATTACCAGATGCTGTACGATTTTTTGAACGCCGGATTTTCCGAAGTGCGCATCGACGGCAAATATCATTCGCTCCGCGACCGCGTGGAGCTTTCGCCGTTACAAAACGCATGACATCGATCTCGTCGTTGACCGCCTGCCGTCCGGCATGAATTTTAAAGAAAAAGATAATCGCTTGCGCTTGTCGGAAGCGATCGAGTCGGGCTTAAAATATGGCAATGCCGTAGTGACGCTCATCACCGACAAGGAAATTTCGCTTTCGGCAAAGTTCACGTGCCCGCACGACGGCTTCTCGTTTCCGGAGATCGAGCCGCGCTTGTTCTCTTTCAATAGTCCGTACGGCGCGTGTCCGGAGTGCCACGGCCTGGGCACAAAAGATCTGTGGTCCGAAGAGATATGTCCGGTGTGCGATGGGCAAGCGCTTCGCGCGGAGAGCTTGAATGTCTTGATCGATGATAAGAATATAAATACCGTCACGGCGCTATCAATCGAAGATGCACACGCGTTTTTCTCGGGATTGAAGTTCAAAGTTTCATCGCTGGACGAGGTGGCAGAAGCGCCGCTTGCGCGAGATCAAAAACCGCTTAAAATTCATGATGGACGTCGGTTTGGAATATCTGACACTCGACCGCAAAGCAGGAACGCTTTCCGGCGGCGAGGCGCCAGCGCATCCGCTTGGCATCGCAGATCGGCTCACGCCTGGTGGGCACGCTCTATATATTGGACGAGCCGACGATCGGCCTGCATCAGCGCGACAATGCGAAGCTCATCAAGACGCTTGCAGGATCTGCGCGACCTCGGCAATACGATCATACTCGTGGAGCATGACGAGGACACCATCCGCGCGTCGGATTATCTGGTGGATATTGGCCCGGGCGCTGGCGTGCATGGTGGCAAAGTCGTGGCGGAGGGTCCGATCCCAGCGATATTAAAAGATCCGAAGCAGAATTCGCTCACCCTGCAATATTTGCGCGGCAAGAAATTTATCGAAGTTCCGGAAGTGCGGCGAAAGGTGGACGATAAACAGGAACATCTCAAAGTTGCGCGGCGTACACGCGAACAATCTAAAAAATATCGATGTGGATATTCCGTTGCGGCGCTTCACCGCGGTGACCGGCGTTTCCGGCAGTGGCAAATCAGAGCTTGGTGTATGACGTGCTGTACAAAGCGGTTGCGGACAAGCTGAATCACGCGAGCTTCAAAGCGGGCGGTTATAAATCCATCATGGGCTTGGAATATATCAACCGCATCATCAATATCGACCAGGCGGCGATCGGCCGCACGCCGCGCTCGAATCCAGCAACGTACGTCGGCGCATGGACGCACATCCGCGATCTCTTTGCCTCCACGGAAGACGCGCGCGTGCGCGGTTACAAGCCGGGCCGCTTCAGCTTCAACGTCCCGGGCGGCCGGTGCGAGAACTGCGAAGGCCACGGCACGATCGCCATCGAGATGCACTTCTTGCCGACGGTGTACGTGACGTGCGATGTGTGCAAAGGAAAGCGCTTCGACCGCGAGACACTCGCCGTGGAATACAAAGGAAAGAATATTTACGACGTTCTCCAAATGACGATCGAAGAAGCCGTGAAATTCTTTGAGGACATTCCGTGGCTGATGGACAAACTCACTATATTAGAAGAGGTTGGTTTGGGATATTTGGAACTCGGCCAGTCGGCGACGACGCTCTCCGGTGGTGAAGCCCAGCGCATCAAGCTTTCCGCCGAGCTCGGCAAGCGCGATACGCGCCGCACATTGTATCTGCTCGACGAGCCGACGACCGGCCTGCACTTCGCCGACGTCGACCAACTGCTCAAAGTTCTCCAGCGTCTCGTTGATAGAGGAAACACGATCGTCGTCATCGAGCACAATCTCGACGTCATCAAGTGTGCCGACTGGGTGATCGACCTCGGCCCCGAAGGCGGTGCCCGCGGCGGCAAGATCATGGCGACTGGCACGCCGGAAGAGATCGTGCGCAAGGAAGGGCAGTGTGACGGGGGAATATTTACGACCGTTGCTGGAGAAGTGATATAATAGAACATATGAAGATCGTCGATCACAAAATCTATCACGATGGGCAAAAAATGGGCTGGATCGATGGCGAGCATGTCCGCGATATATCCAACGCCAAGATCGGGTATTTCCAGAATAACTTTATTTTTAACGAGGCGGGCCACAAGGTCGCCTATATTCACGAGAATGAATTGGTGTTTGAGAATGGCAGTTCGCCGATCCCGCTTGAGCGTGTCAATGCCGAGATAGAGGGGACAGACCCCTTGCTCACAAAATGCGCCGTGCATGTGTTGATGGAGGGTTAACCCATCGATCGCATTACTTGACAGAGTATAGTAGTTACTATTATAATCGTCTCAACTTCCTTGTTCCTTGGGGTGGAGCGGGGGAGGACCTCCGTGGTTGGCGAAAGCTGGCCGCGGAGATTTTATTTTTGGCATATACTATTAATGATTAAAATTCGATTAAACCCATGATCGCCACTAAATCATACAAAACCCTTCCCGAAATGCCGGGTGTCTACATTATGAAAGACGCCGCCGGGCGTGTTTTGTATGTGGGCAAGGCGGGCAATCTGCGCCGCCGCGTGTCGAGCTATTTCGAGCGGCCGCATGACGTGCGCATTCAGACGCTTGTCGGCAAGATCAGCACGATCGATTTTGAAGAGAAAGATACCGCGCTCGAGGCGCTCATCCGCGAGGCGGAGCTGATTAAGACGATCACGCCACCGTTCAATGTGCGCGAAAAGGATGACAAGAGCTTTCTTTATTTCGAGATCACGCGAGAGAAGTATCCGCGCGTGTTGCTTGTGCGTGGAACTGGTGTGGCGGGCGGCGCCGTTGCGCAGGGCAAGCGCTTCGGTCCATTTACCTCGGCATCGAGCGCGCGCGAGGCCCTGCGGATATTGCGAAAGATATTTCCGTGGAGCACGCACGATGCGGAAGAGATCGGGACCCTCAAACGTCCCTGCTTCAATTACGAGATCGGACTGTGTCCGGGTACGTGCGTGGGCGCGGTCACGCACGAGGATTACATAAAAAATATCGACCGGCTTAACTTATTTTTTGAGGGAAAAAAGAAAAGCGTCATTCGCGCGCTTGAAAAAGATATGAAGGCGGCGAGCAAGGCGCAGGAATTCGAGAAAGCGGAAAAGCTCCGGCGTCAGATGTTTGCGCTTCAGCACATCCGCGATACTGCGCTCATTTCTGACAACGAAGTGTTAATGAATGGCGTAGCGGTATTAAAATCCGGCCACCGCATCGAAGGATATGATATCTCGAATATTTCTGGCACATCAGCGGTCGGTTCCATGGTGGTATTCGAGGATGGCGAGCCGAACAAGAATGAGTATCGTAAATTCAAGATCAAAAGTATTTTCCAGCCGAACGATGTCGGTATGTTGAAAGAAGTGCTCGAGCGGCGCTTTGCGCATTCGTTAGCGACCGAGCGCGGTGTGGTATCAATAAAAGACCGTTGGCCCATGCCCGATCTTATATTGATAGACGGCGGCCTTGCGCAAGTGAACACGGCGCGGCGCGTTCTTCTCCGCGCGGGGCTTAAAATTCCCATCGTTGGTATCGCAAAAGGGCCAAAGCGCGACCGCAACGACATCATCGGGCTTATTCCAAAAGGGGTCCAAAAAGAGACGCTGATAAAAGTGCGCAACGAGGCCCACCGGTTCGCGATCAAATATCACAAAACACTCCGTGGTATTCGGTCACTCCACTAATTAATGATGGTGATCGGACCACTTACGAGATCTCCAAGGCCGTTCCCGTCAAAATGGATACGGATCGAATACGTGCCGGGCACGACATCTTTTTGGTCCGCGCCATATCGTGAGAGGTAGATCGACCGGGCATCCCAGCTGTACGACGTTTGTTTCGGGCCGGTTTCCGAGAGGATGACGCCGATGAAGGCCTTTGTCGTCGCGTTGACCAGCTCTATCTCACCCGTGATATTAGCCGGGTTGTCCCACGCGATCGGGTTCGGCTGGCCGATCGTCCAAACATTGTTCGCGATGGGCGTCATGAGATCGATCGTGATACTCGGCCCGGGAAGTGCCGGGATCGAGCCACCGCCGCGCGAGCCGGATGATTTTTGTGGCGTCGTTGGTGCCGGAGATGTGGTTATATCCACATTCGTCACCGTGGTGACGGTCGTCGTTGTATCCGAAGCTTCGGTGCTGGTTTGTGCTATGTTATTTTGCGCCGACGGCACCCCGGTCGCACCCTGCCCGTGAAAAAAAACAATAGCGAGGGTTACCCCCGCAACGACGATGACCGCGCCAATAGCGATCGCGACCCATCGCGCCTTCAATATATCCATCGTTCGATTATACCAAAAACGAGTGCGCGATGGTATCATTAAAAAACAATGATCGCCGACGAGATAAAAGAATTTTTCCACGGGGATGTTGCCGTGGACGATGCGACGCTCACGAATTACAGCCGCGACTATTCTATTTTCAAGGTGCGACCGCAGGTGGTGGTTTTTCCAAAGGACGTTGATGATATAAAGAATCTGGTAAAGTTCGTGTCACGAAAAAAAGCGGCAGGTGAGGATATTTCTATCACCGGCCGCTCGGCGGGAACGGATATGACCGGTGGCCCGCTCAGCCAAAGCATCATCATTTCATTCACAAAATATTTTAACCATATCATAGAGATCGGCGCCGATGAGGCCAAGGTGGAACCCGGCGTCTATTTCCGCGATTTTGAAAAAGAGCTGACCGCGCGCGGGCTGTTGTACCCGCCGTATCCTGCATCAAAAGATCTGTGCGCGCTCGGCGGCATGGTCAACAATAATTCCGGCGGCGAGAAGACGCTTGCGTACGGCAAAACCGAGGATTATGTGGAGGCGGTGAATATCGTTATGAGCGATGGCGAAGAGCATACGCTGTGGCCGCTTTCGGGCGATGCGCTTGCGGCAAAGCTTGAGAGAGCAAAGTTTTGAAGGCGAGCTCTATCGCAATCTGCATACATTGATAGAAGATAATTATGACGTCATCAAGGCGGCCAAGCCCGACGTTTCAAAAAATTCCGCCGGTTATTATTTGTGGAACGTATGGGATCGGCAAACCGGTGTGTTCGATATCACGAAGATCATCGTCGGCTCGCAGGGAACGCTTGGCATGCTCACCGAAGCGAAGCTCAGGCTTGTGCCGCTCAAAAAACATTCGCGCTTGTGCGTCGTTTTCTTGAAAGACCTTGGCCCGGTCGGCCGACTTGTGGAGGCGGTTCTGCCGTTCCATCCGGAAAGCATCGAATCATATGACGACAAGACCATGCAAGTTCGCGGTCAAGCTGTGGCGTCAGGTGATCGGCTCCATGAAGGGGAATATTATCACGCTTGGCTTCCAATTTTTGCCGGAGGCGTGGATGGTGCTCCGCGGCGGCATGCCAAAGATGATCATGCTTGTGGAATTGACGGGTGATGATGAGACAGGCATTGGACGCGAAGCTCGGGACGCTAACCGTCGCCATCGAAAAATTTGCAACGACCCATGCGGGCATCCAGGTGCATCCGGTGCGGACGGAAAAAGAAGAGGAGAAATACTGGACGATCCGCCGCGAAAGTTTTGCATTATTGCACAACAACACAACCGGCAAGGATACCGCGCCGTTCATCGACGACTTCATCGTCAAGCCGGAATATATGCCGGAGGTTTTGCCGAAGGTGAACGCCATTTTGGATAAATATAAAAAAGACCTCATCTATACGATCGCCGGCCATCCGGGCAATGGCAATTTCCATATCATTCCGCTTATGGATCTCAAAGACCCGCGTGTCCGTGCGCTCATCCCGAAGATCAGTGAGGAAGTATATCAGCTCATATTCCAATATAAGGGCTCGATCACTGCCGAACATAATGATGGCATCGATCCGCACGCCATATCTTGAGGAAATGTACGGGCCCAAAATAGAGGAGCTATTTGTCGCGGTAAAGCATATCTTTGACCCGTTGAATATCTTCAATCCCGGCAAAAAAGTGGGTGGCAGCTTGCAATACAGCGAGGATCATATCGAATCAACTCAGTAAGTAATAGCCATATAGCAAAAAAGATCCCTCCTTACGCCGAATTATTCTTATCACGAGGCGTAAGGAGGGATCTTTTTTGCTATCCATAGCTTTTCTTTATGTTGGCTCTGGTATCCTCACCCTATGAAAAGGTATGCGCGGACCATTTCCTATTTTCTGTCCCTTGTCGCCGTTGCGGCCATCTTTTTCAGCGTAGAATTCATCACGGAGAAATTCCTCTATCCTAATGATGAAGTGGTCGATATTATTGCAGCGATAGTCGGCGCACTCTCCTTCGCGGAATGCCGGCGGTTCTTTGACCGCGTGACCGACAGGATCTTCTTCCGCGGCGAGCGTGATGTCCATGCCGAGTTCATTGCAAACATTTCCCATGAGCTACAAACACCGATCGCTATCTTGCGTGGCAACGTTGAGGTACTGCAAAGAAGAAGCACGACGGATGCGGAGCGCGCGTCGGCCGAGCGGGTGATCGTGGGCACTCTCGACGGCATGTCGCACCTCATTGGTAATGTGCTCGAAAGCGCCAAACTGACATTTTCCAAGAAAGTTGCGCACGAGGAATATGTCGGCGTGGGAACCTTGCTGTGGGAGACTCGGGAGGATTGTTATCTTCTTGCGGAAGCAAAGGAGGTCAAATTGTTGGTTGAGGCGGAAGAATTTCTTTTTGTGCGCCTTGACCGCGATGCGTTGAAAGAAGTGATACTGAATCTTATCAGCAATGCGCTCAAACACACTCCGCCCGGCGGATCGATCGTGCTTATGGCTGAGCAGATCGGGAGTGCCGCACGCATTGTCGTCGCGGATTCGGGCTGCGGGATAGCGCCAGAAGTTCTGCCGCACATCTTTGAACGGTTCTATAGGATCCGGAACGGCGCAGTCGTTTTTCGGGAGAATGGCACGCCGCCGCCCTTCAAGGTGCCCTCCACTGGCATCGGCCTCAATATTTGCCGACAGATCATTGAGGCGCACGACGGGAAGATCCTGGCCGAAAGCGAGCGGGGGAAGGGAAGCCGCTTTATCATCGAATTGCCGCTTGCGCCCTCGTAGGCATCCGCGTTTGCTATAATTAACTCATGATAACAACCACTATGGCCTCCAAAAAAATCTATCTTCAGCCGTCGTCGGAAGACCTCGTCCTTGATAACAACGGCCAGGATAAGCAGTACGTTTTGAAACTTCGCGATCTTCCCACCAACGAAAAGCCGCGCGAGAAACTCGCCAAGTACGGACCATCCGTCCTTTCCCTTGAGGAACTTTTCGCCATCGTTTTGAACGTAGGCACCAAAAAAGAAGAAGTGCTCAGTATGTCTCGTCGCGTATTAAAAGAATATGGCGATAACGCGATCATCAACCAAAAGGATCCCAAGAAAGTGAGTGAGATGCTCGATATCCCGCTTGGCAAGGCATGCCAGATCGTCGCGTGTTTTGAGCTCGGCCGGCGGTTCTTTAAAGCGCAGGACGGCAAGAAGCCGATCACGATCCGTACCGCCAGCCAGGTGCATACATATCTTAAAGATATGCAGGAATTGCCGAAAGAGCATCTGCGCGGCCTCTATCTGGATGCGCATTATCAATTGATCCACGACGAGGTGATCTCGATCGGCACGCTTACGTCGAACATCATCCATCCGCGCGAAGTGTTCCGCCCCGCGCTCGAGTACTCCGCGTCGGCGCTGATCCTCGCGCACAACCATCCCTCCGGCGTCTCGAAGCCGAGCGATGCGGACATCGCGATCACGCGCCAGATCGTGGAGGCAGGTAAGATCCTCGGCATCAGCCTGCTTGACCACGTCATCGTTGCCAAAAACAAGTTTGAGAGCGTGCCGGTGGAGTATGCGTAAGGGATGGCGGTAACTTTTTCATCCCCCACTTTTTTGCTATAATCTCCCTATGGTTGAGTTCTCGCATTTAACGAAAGCCTATAAAAAGCGGGTGGCGGTGGATGATTTTACGCTTTCCGTGGATGTGCCGATCTTCGGGTTTTTGGGCCAGAACGGGGCAGGGAAGACGACGATCATGAAGATGATCGTGGGTCTGCTTACGCCCACGAAGCGGCACGATCACGATCGACGGGGCGATCTCGTCGCATCCGATTTTCAAGAAGAAGATCGGCTATATGCCGGAGACGCCGTATTTTTATGAACGCATGACGGGCATGGAATTTTTGCGGTTTTGCGATGAGCTTTTTGAACCGGTGCGCGGTCAGCAGAAAAAATATGAGGACATTCTGAAAAAAGTGGGCATCTACGGCGCGCGCGATTTTGAGATCAAAACGTATTCCAAGGGCATGCGCCAGCGCCTCGGCTTCGCGCAATCGCTTGTGAACGATCCGGAATATTTATTTCTCGACGAACCGCTCGACGGCCTCGACCCGATCGGCCGCCGCGAAATGAAGGAGGTGATGCTCGACCTCAAACACGAAGGCCGCAAGATATTTTTGAACACGCACATCTTGGCCGACGTCGAAGAGATCTGCGACGAAGTGGGGATCATCCATCAGGGAAAATTGCTGTACGCAGGCTCCGTAAAGGCATTCTGTGCGGGCAAGCCGCTCGAGGAGCGTTTTATGGAGGCCGTGGAAGAACATGAGCGGAAATATGAATCGCACGAAGTTCACCACAAAAAATAGCACTTGATCTTTATTAATGAGAAACATCTTCATCATCGCAAAGAACACGCTTAAGCTTGAGATCCGGGACAAGATCCTTTATGGCATCATCATTTTCGGCCTGCTCTATATATTCTTCATGCTGTTTCTTTCTAACTTGGTGCTCCAGGAATTGCCGATGTTGAAAAGTTTCGGCTTGACCGGCATCTATTTCTTCAACGCGATCATTGCGCTATTTCTGGGCACCACATCGTTCTTTAAGGACGTGGATCGCAAGGTGGTCTATTTTATCCTCTCAAAGCCGGTGTCGCGCATGCAATTCGTGCTGGGAAAGTTCTTCGGGCTCTGCCTCGTGCTCCTCCTTACGAGCGCGATCTTGAGCGTTGCGTACCTGGGCGTCGTGCTCTTTGAACACGGTGGATTCGACGGCCTTGGTCTGCTCGCCATCGCGATGCAGTTCCTCGAGATGGCGCTCTTCCTCGCGTTTGCGATATTCGTCTCCACGTTTTCGAGCTCGCTCATATCGATCGTATATACCTCGGCGGTGTTCTTCCTTGGCCACATCGTAAGCCAGCTCGTGGCGGACGCAAAAGCGATCCACCTCGGCGGCGTCAAACTCCTGCTCGTTGAGGTCCTTTATTATATTTTCCCCAACCTTGAAAAGTTCGATGCGCGCGACCTGGCCATTCACGCCGTCGCCACGCCATGGACCTCGTTCGGCCTCGCCGCCGCGTACGCCGCAGTATATATCATCCTTCTCCTCACCGCCGCCATCTGGATCTTCGATAAGAAGGAAATCTAGCGATGACGATGCGCCTCACTTCGCCCTTCGCAAAAATATTCGTCATCGTAGCACTTCTCGCGCTCATCGTGCTCCTGCAGTACGAATATGACGCGACGAAAATAACGCTTCCGGCATCCGCCGGGCAGTCCGCCGTATCGCCCTTCGTGGTGCGCATCATTGATATGGGATTCCACCCGGCGGTCGCGTCGTTCATGTGGGCCACCACGATGCCGGAGATCTTGGATATGTTCAATAAAAAATATGAGTATCTTTCCGATCTCGCAATCGTGACGGCCATCGACCCCAAATTGAGCTACCCCTACGCATTCTCAGTGCTCACCCTGCCGGCGGTGCCGCTGGCCGACGATCCGCAAGAGATCGCGCAGGCGGATACGATCGGTGAGCAGGGTCTGGCCGCCGCCGACCCCGACTGGCGCATCGCGTACTACATGGCGACCAATGAATTTTTGTATGCAAAGAACGATCAGGAGGCGGCGTGGTATTACAACATTGCCGCCAACACGCCGGGGGTGCCGCAGTACGCAGAACGGTTCTCGCTCAACTTTGGGATAGAGACGAATCAGCGCGAAAAAACCGAACAGCTCTGGGAGACCATCAAGGATTCCACGAATGACCCCGCCACGCAGGCGCGCGCGCAGGCGTACATCGACCACCTTGAGGACTTTGATTATCTGGATGCGGCCTCGAAGCAATATAAGGCGTTGTTCGGCAAATATCCCACGTCCACCGCTGAACTGGTTGAAAAGGGGATCATCCCATCCGTGCCGGTGGACCCGTTCGGGTTCACGTTCATCATCAATCCCGATGGCACGTCGGGGATCGATCTGAGCCAGAGCGCATTGCCTTCGTATATCAGCGCCGAGCCGGCGGAGTAGGATGCTTGAATTTCTCTTCGAAAAAAGCGATACTCATATCCTATGAAACTCTCCATCGGCATAGTGGGAACACAATCGATAACAAAAAAAGCCAAGTAATTCCATTCGAATTTAGAATACGGCTACCTTTGCCTCGGTATGCACGGGTGATCGTGAGTCGCGATGAAAAGGGAAGGATAATCAGTTCTGCATCTGACTCTGTATAGCTCACGCTTGAGTATCTAACAATAACGCCATATTAAATAATTTATTTCATGCAACTTTCTGATAAAGATATCGCATCATTCCAAGCACTTTATAAAAAACGTTTTGGAAAAGATATTGATAAAAAAGAAGCACTTGAGCAGGGCACGAAGCTAGTCCGGCTAATGCAGCTGATTTACAAACCAATGACGCAAGCCGAGTTTGATGCAGTTCAAGCACGCAGAAAAAAATCTCGTCGCATTTAATTCCTTTCGAGTTTCGTATAAAGTTACCATGCTGTGTTACCTGAGCTTTATGCTTGCGTGATGAGTGTTTTTTCCGTATAGTAGGCGGGCAGAAAAGCTCTTTCAAAACAGATCAGATCATGGAGAAACGCATGAAAAAGGATAAGTACCTGCGCGCCCGCGGCGGCACGGCACGGATTCTCGACATCCATTGCGCAAGATGCGCCGCTTGGGTTTTGAAGTATCAGAAGGATGGCGTAGGGCAACTCCTGCGCTGTTACCTCAATCGGATTTTCGCTCCGCCGGAACTCGCTGCGCTGCAGCACAATCCGGGGATTAGGGAACCGAAAGACATGTCCAACCTCGCCTGTCCGAAATGCAGTACCGTCATCGGAACGCCGATGCGGTACGAAGACGGCAGACTCGCGTACCGCCTCATGAAGGGAACGTACGCCAAGAAAATAGTGAAAGGAGAATGACCGTGGAACTGAATCTTCAGGCAGTTGCAAAGCGCACGGATCGAACTGTCGAGGAGGTTCAGCGCCTCATCGACAAAGCCAAGCAATCAATGATTCCACTCGGCAAACAAGTAAGTGTCGCCGAAAACGGACTCACTCGATTTTTCATCGTAACCCGGCAAGGCGTCGGCCTCATCAAAACCCACTTCGGGAGATTTCATCAATTCGATTTCGGCATCGATGATGCGTGGGGCAAGTACTCAGTGCTGTTCTTCGGAACGCTCGACGATAATCTCATGCCAGTCTTCGCGCAGCAGGAACTTCTCTTGATGCGGATCGATTCGGGATGCGAAACGGGTCAGCTCTTCGGCGATCGCACATGCGAATGTCGAGAGCAGCTCGCGCTCGCGATGAAAACCGTCGCCGAACATGGCGAGGGACTCATCGTAAACATCCCGCGCCAAGACGGACGAGGATTGGGGTTGCCCTTCAAGCTCGCGACATTGCGGCTTCAGGATGAACTCAAGCTCGATACCGTGGAAGCGGCGAATGCGGTTGCGCCGAACGGCGTGATCGACATCCGCACCTACGGTGGCGTCATCGGCATCCTGAAATACTTCGGGATTTCGACGGCGACGAAGATCAATCTCGCGACAAACAATCCCGATAAAGCGGGAGTGTTCGCAGCGAACGGATATGCGGTCGCCGATTACACGCCGATCGTGATTCCGCCCACCGACCTTACGCGGGAACACCTCGAAGCGAAACAAGAGCATCTCGGCCATATCGGCCTCATTCAGCCAAGGGAAGGAGACCAAGATGAAGACATCCTGCCGAAGCCTTGAATTGCTCCGTCAAGCAATGATACGCAATAACACGCTCGCTTGCTGCGGACTCGATCCCGACATCGACAAGATGCCGAGAGAGTTCTTCCGCCGCAAAAATTGGTCGGAGATGTTTACGGTGCGGCCGTTCCTCGAGGTCGTCATTGATCTCACCGCGTCGCACGTCTGTTGCTACAAGGTGCAGAAAGCATTCTTCGATATTTTCCCCGGAGGCCACGACCTTCTGAAGTACACTATCGCGTACATCCACACCCATCATCCCGAACTCCCCGTCTTCGTTGACGCGAAGATCGGGGATGTCGGGAACACGATGGACATCTACCTCCGTACCATCTTCGGCGAACTCGATGCCGACGGCGTTGTGGTGAACCCTTATCTCGGCGATGACGTGATGTGGCCGTTCGCGGAGCTGCCCGACAAGGCGGCGATCGTGACGGTCAAAACGAGCAACCCCGATGCCGCTATCGTTCAGGATGTCATTCTTCAGGACGGAAGACCGCTCTGGAAATACATTCTTGAATTGACGGCCAATCGTTGGAACGGTGCCGGGAACATGGTTCCTGTAATCGGCTCGACGGCGGACATCGACATGAGCGATGTGCGGCGAATCATTCCGGACGAAATGCCCGTGCTCTTTGCGGGCTACGGAGTTCAGGGCGGCACAACGAAACATCTGCGGCAGCTCTTGGATTCGGAGCGATCTGGCGTCTTCGTGAATTCTTCACGGGGAATCCTGTATCCGTACGATGTCCAAGACCTACGGTGGCGGGATACGGTTGTGCAAGCCGTAAAGGCATTGCAGAGCACCTTGAACATTGAGAGGAGCCGTTCCAAGTTCTTGCTCCTTCTCGGCGTTTCGGGCGTCGGCAAAAGTACGATCATCCGCGAGCTTCGCAAGCTCGATTCTCGCTTCATCTATATCTCGCCGTTTATGACAAGAGAACTGCGCTTCGGGGAAACGGACAAAATCCCGATCACCGGAGAGCAGATGGATGAGATGGAACGGCAAGGCAAGCTGCTTGTCGTGAACGAACTCTACGGGGTTCGCTACGCGACTCCCCGAGAACCGATCGAGCAAGCCTTCGCGGGAGAGCAATTTCCTCTCCTCGACTGGCCGATCGACCGGCTTCACGTTATGCAGCAGGCTTTTCCGAAAAAACTCTTTACCGTCTACGTCGAACCGCCGGATGCAGAAACGCTTCGGCAACGATTAGTAGACGGGAGAGATCTCGAGGAAAAACGGATTGATGCGGCAACGGCAGAACTCGCAACGCTCGCGCAAGGCACCTACGATGATGCAATCGATCATCGCGTGGTGAGTAGTGAGGGCGAAGTGGCTTCGGTCGCCCATGCGATCTACCATGAATATACGCGCGCTATGGATTTCTGATCCATAGCGCACAGCCCCGGCGAAATGTCGGGGTTTTTTCTTATCCGTGCGCCTTCGCTATCTTCTTCGTCGCCGATCCCTCAAAGAGGCGGAATGCAGGACGCTTTTCTTTTTCGTAGATATACGGAATACCGATCAGCCGCTTGCAGTGGGGGCAGGCGAGATTCGGCACTTGCTTTATGGGAAGGTGCTGCAGTTTCGCAAAATGCTCCGGCGAAACGATGCGATCGATGTACATGCGCTTGAGCGGCCCGGGGCCGTCCTTTTGGTACAGCGCGATGACGTGGTCGCAATGTTCGCAGCGAATTTCAAGAAGGCGCGAATATCCTCCGCGCGCTTTCCTATATCTATCTTGTTTCAATATAATCTTTTTCATATCCGTTAAGTATAGCAAGTTTTGACTATAGAATTTGTTCTATGGGTTTATTTGCGAGCCACTATTTTTCTTTAAGAAAAGATTCATTCTTTAAGCCAGACTTGATAATTTGCTGTTCTTAGTTGAAATAAATCCCCATTTTAGCTATGATAAATATCATGATAGCCCAAGAGATCACTAAAAAATAGAGCCAATTGAGGAGTTTGCAACCAAAGCAACCGTGATGTTAAAACGCTTGAATTTTGAAGCAAAACAAGCGATAGTTAGGAGCGTCGTAGAAAAGGGCGTGATTTCAAAAGATGAATTACGCATAAATGGTTATATTCCAGTAGATAACTCCAATGTCACATTCTGTTCTATCCATCGGCATCGTCGGACTTCCGAATGTGGGCAAGTCGACACTGTTCAAACTGATCACCAAGCAGGACGTCACGATCGCCAACTACCCGTTCGCGACGATAGACCCGAACGTGGGCGTCGTTGCGGTTCCCGATGAACGTCTCGAAAAACTGAACGAGTTGAGCAAATCCAAGAAAAAGATCCCGGCGGTCGTCGAGTTTTTTGATATTGCAGGATTGGTGAAAGGCGCAAACAAGGGCGAAGGATTGGGCAATGATTTTTTGGATGACATCCAGCTGACCCAGGCGATCGTCATGGTGGTCCGCGCGTTCGAGAATCCCGATATCATCCATGTGGAGAATTCCGTCGACCCCGTCCGCGACATTGACGTGATCAATCTGGAACTGATGTTGAAGGATCTTGCGGCGGTGGATAAGCGTTTGGTGCGGACCGAAGCCGAAGCGCGCGCGGGAAAAAAGGAGGCGATCCAGGATAAAGCCTTGTTGATGCAGCTAAAAACGGCGCTCGAAAGCGGGGTGCTTCCGGTGAGCGATGCGGCGCTTGCGGAGAGCATTAAAAACCATCCGCGGTTCAACGATCTGCGATTGCTGACCACTAAACACCAGCTCTATCTTATCAACGGAAAAGAGTCAGATGTGTCACCGGAATTATTGGCGAAGATAAAAGCGTTGGGCGCTGACCATCTGGTGATGGACCTTGCATCGCCTGCGGCCGAGGCGGAAGGCATCCCACAGTTGGTAAAGAAGGCGTATCATATTTTGGATTTGATCAGCTTCTTTACGACCGGCGAGGACGAGACGCGTGCGTGGACGATTGAGCGGGGGATGAAGGCGCCGCAGGCGGCGGGCGTTATTCATAGCGATTTTGAGAGCAAATTTATCCGCCTGGAGGCCATTCATGCCGACAAACTTTTAGAAGCGGGTGGATGGAGTAAAGCAAAACAGAAAGGCTGGCTGAGGGTGGAGGGAAAAGAATATGTCGTGGCTGACGGGGATGTCGTGGAGGTGCGGCACGGGTGATGCGAGACGCTTTTATGCTATTCTGAATTTAATAAGATAATGTTCGAAAAATCCAGGGAAGTTGTTGCGGATCCGGAAAAAATTGCACGGTGGAATAGCGTGCTTGCGGATGTAGAACAATTGAAAGATAAGTTGGGGAAAGGTGTCGATGAGAACATAAAGGAATCCGTCGCCAGTTTTTTGGTGAATGAGCTTCCTACAAGCCAATCCTGTGGGGGTCATCTTGAAAGGCGTTTTGGAAAAATGCGAAAGATTGCCCCGTATATCGGAGTAGCGCTGAAAGAACCGAAAGAGCGTTTTGTTGCCGAGGCGCAGATAAAAAAAGAGATTGCGGACCGATTCACCACCGCATCCGGCGATAGTAAAGAGAATGAAGATGCAGAGAAGGCTTATTGGGATTATATTTCAGCACATCACATACAAGAAACTCCTGAATACCAAAAAGTGCGTGCGAAAAATGAGGAGCTAAGGAAGAAAGTAGCCGAGTTGATCGCCGAGTTCTATAGCCGAAGAACTTCGGAAGAAGCAAGATTGCTTCGTATCGTCGACGTGGGTCCATCAGGAGGTTTCAGGGTTGGGGCTGCGCAGGGGCGTGTCGGCGAAATTTCCGAACAAGATCTAGAAAAATATCGATCGGATCTATTAAAGGAACAGGCGGAGAGGATGGCACTTACAGCGTTTTTAAAAAGTAAATTCTTTGAAAAATAACTATATTTTCCCATGCGGCGATTTCCCGTTTCCCAATTCAAAGATTTTCCAAAAGAATTTGTAATTTTGAAAAAACTGCGCACACCGGCGCGGATCCAGGATTTTTTAAACGCGATACCGTTCAATTTTGAGGAAGGCGGGGAAACGTATCGCTCGCCGTCGCGCGCGCTCGCGGCAAAAAAAGCGCATTGCATGGAGGGCGCGCTCATCGCCGCCGCGGCGCTGTGGCTCCACGGCCGTCCGCCGCTCATCATGGATCTGAGGACGACGGACCGCGACGTTGATCACGTTGTTGCGCTCTTCAAAGACGGGAATCGCTGGGGTGCGATCAGCAAGACCAATCATGCCGTGTTGCGCTATCGCGACGCGGTGTACCGCGACCCCCGCGAGATCGCGATGTCTTATTTTAATGAATATTTCTTGAATGATGGCGTGAAAACGTTTTACAGCTACTCGCGGCCGTTTGATCTTTCGCGGTGCGGTGATGGATGGCTCACGAGTGGCAAACAACTTGTTGATATCGCACTTGCGCTCGATGAATCGCCCCACGTTGAGATAATAAAAAAAGGCGCTATGAAGCGGCGCCTGCGTCGGGCCGATCCGGTGGAGATAAAAGCGGGAAAGATCGTGGAAGAGAAACGAACATAGGTATCTTTTACCAAAATAGGGCGGGGGAGGCCAGTGGCGGCGTACCGGCCTCAACCCCTATTCATCCACATGATTCCGCTCCCCCCCGGTGACGGATTCATTTAGATGCCTGCCTAGAGGATACTATACTTTAATTCCTCCTTTCAAGTGCCGACCCGAGCGTTTCGTCGTCCGCGAATTCGATCTCGCCGCCGGTCGGCAGGCCGCGACCCAGCCGGCTCATTTTCTTGGCGAGCGGTGCGAGCTCTTTCAATAATAATGATGACTGAAAATCCCCAAGCGTGGTGGGGTTGAACGCGACGATGATCTCGTCCGCCGCACCGCCGAGATCACTCTCGATATATTTTTTTAGACTTTGCAATCGTGTTTTTTGCCACGGCTCGAAAAATCCGGTTTTTGGGATCGGCCCGATGATAAAATACCGGCCCGTGAACTTTTTGGTGTTTTCAAGCGAAAGATAATCCGTTTCCTTTTCGACGACCATGATGATGCGCTGGTTCCGCGCGGGGTTCGCGCACACGTCACAGAGCACGCCCTCGTTCTGGTGGATGAAAAAGCATCGCTCGCAGATCTTTATCGAGCGGAGCGCGTCGATGCTTTGCGCGAGCGTGCGAAGGTCCTCTTTGTTCTGTCCGATCAGATAGAACGCGAGCCGAACCGCCTGCCGCGGGCCGATGGATGGCAGTTCAGCGAGCGCGTCCACCACCTTTTGAACAGGGTCCGGGAGTTTCATCATAACGCCGGCAACTCTTCGTATCTCTTCTCTATCGTCTTGAAGCTCGCGCGTTCGGCATCAAAGAAGAAGTCCATGTCTTTCAGCGCTCCGTTGCGGTGCTTGGCGATGCGCAAGTGCACCGTGTTGTCGGCGGACGATGCGGTGTCGTTCGGATTCCGCTCGTCGCGGTATAGGAACATGACGACATCCGCATCCTGTTCAATGGAGCCGGAGTCTCGAAGGTCGGAGAGCCGCGGGATCTTGTGATCGCGCTGTTCGAGCCCGCGCGAAAGCTGTGAGAGCGCAAGCACCGGCACCTTTAAGTTCGCGGGCAAGCGCCTTGAGGCCGCGCGAGATCTCGGTGATCATATTCACCATGTTATCGCTGTTTGTGCGCGGGCGGATGAGTTGCAGGTAGTCGATGACGAGGAGATCGAGGCCATGCTCAACTTGCAGTCGTCGCGCCATCGAGCGCATCTGGAGGACGTTGAGTGACGGCGAATCATCGATAAAGAGCTTGACCCCCGAAAGATGGTCCAGCGCGTCTTGGATCATGGAGAATTCGCTGTCGTTCTTGATGCGGCCGGTGAGGATGTTCCAGAGCGGCACGTGCGATTCTGCGGCGATGATGCGATCCTGGAGCGATTCACGCGACATCTCAAGCGAGAAGATGCCGACGCTGAATCCCGCTTTCCCGGCGTTCCGGGCGATGTCGAGCGCAAGCGATGTCTTGCCGACCGATGGCCGCGCCCCGAGGATGATCAGCTCGGATTTGTGCAATCCCGAGAGTGTCTCGTCGAGCAAGGGGAATCCGGTCGGCACGCCGCGTAATTTTCCGCCGCCAGCGTGGAGTTGTGCGATGCGTTCGTACGCGCTCGTGAGATCGTCTTTCAGCGACACAAAATTTTGCGGCATCGATTTCTGCGAGATCGAAAGGATCTTCTGCTCCACGTCATCAAGAAGATCTTCCACTTCGCCGCCGTTCGCAAAAACATTTTCGGCGATCTCCGCCGAGGCTTTAATGAGGTCGCGCAGGACCTTTTTTTCCTTTACGATCGTCGCATAGTGATGCCACGTGCGATGCGCTCGAGACCTGATTGGTGAGCTCGGCAAGATACGCCGATCCACCGACCTCTTTGAGGGTCTCGCGCTCTTTAAGATAATTGGTAAGGCTAAGCACATCGATCGGCTGGTGCTTTTCGTATAAGGAAAGGATCGCTTCATAGATGCGCTCGTGCTGGGGAAGGTAAAAATCATCCGGCACCAAAAGATCCGATACGCGGAATATCGCGTTCTTATCGATGAGGACGGAGCCCAGCACCGCCTGTTCCGCTTCCAGGTTCTGGGGCGGAATTTTTAATTGTGATTTTTTATTTACCGCCATGGTTCTTGCAAAAGTTTAAAAAAATCTTTTTTTAACAATAGACCCCTCCTTGGAATCCCTTACAGAGTATCCTAATGCTTCTATCTCTTTTCGCAAAGCGTCGGACTGGACAAACTGTTTATTACTCCGGAGTTCGTTATACACCCTCATTTTTTCAGCTATTCCCTCGTCATTTTCGTGGATTCCCTGGCTCTGCATCGCGGTCGTGAGGCCGAGACCGAGGACAGTATCAAAACGCTTGACGAGATCCAGCGTTTTTGCGCGGTCGCCATTATCAGCCAGCATTTCATGGAGTATGGCAAGAGCCTGTGATGTATTAAGGTCGTCGCTTATCGCCTCCTTAAATAGCCGTTCATATGCTTCCGGCGATTTTTTGTGTCCGCCGCCATCCGCCTCGTGCGCCGCACGTTCATAAAGTTCATTGATCGTTCCGTAAAGATTCTCTATCCCATTTTTTGCGGCATCCAAACTTTCCCAGGTAAAGTTGAGCGGTGTCCGGTAGTGCACCCCGAGCGCGAGATAGCGATAGACGAGGGGATGGTATCCTTTTTGTTCCAGATTCTCGAGCGTAAGGAAGTTCCCTTCCGACTTTGCCATCTTTCCGTTCTCCATAAGCAGATGTTCGCCGTGCACCCAGATATGCGCGAGGGGAACATCATACGCCGCCTCCGATTGCGCGATCTCATTTGTGTGGTGTGTGCCGATGTGGTCGACGCCGCCCGTATGGATATCGAACGGCTGGCCGAGAAAATGGCGCGAGATCGCGGAGCACTCGATATGCCATCCGGGAAATCCTTCTCCCCACGGCGATGGCCAGTGGAGCAAATGTTCTTTGAACTTTCCGTGGAGTTTGAACCACAGCGAAAAATCCGCGGGGTTGCGTTTCTTGTCGTCCACGACGACCTCTTCCCGCGCGCCGGTCATCTTTTCCGCGAGCGATTGTCCGGACAATGCGCCATAGTCTTTGAACTTGCTCACGTCAAAATACACAGCAGCCGGTGTATCATATGCGAATCCTTTTTCAAAAAGTGTTTGGATGACGGCGACTTGTTCGCGGACATAGTGGCTCGCGGGCGCAATGATGTCCGGCTTTATGATATTCAGCTTTGCGATGTCGGCAAAGAACGCATCGGTATAGAATTGGGCTATCTCTTGCACTGATTTTTTCTGCGTCTGTGCGGCGAGATCCAGCTTATCCTCGCCAGCATCCGTGTCGCCGGTCATGTGGCCGACGTCCGTGATGTTCATCACCCGCCTCACGGTATACCCGTCGTAGCGTAGGGTACGCTCCAAAATATCCTCAAAAATATAGGTCCGCAGATTCCCGATGTGCGCGAAGTTATAGACGGTGGGGCCGCAGGTATACAGGCCGACCCAGTCGCGATGGATGGGCTTTAACTCCTCTTTTTTTCGCGAGAGCGTGTTATAGAGCGTGACCATGATCTAGAACCACCCCTTTCGTTTAAAGTAGGCGGTCATCCCGATCATGCCGAGCACCATGATGCCGACGACGATCCAGAACGCGTAGGGCAGATCGATGATCGGTGTGTCGCGCGTGTTCATGCTGAAGAGCGCCGCGATGAGCAGGAAGGGAAATGTGAGGAACGAGAGCGAGGTAAATGTTTTCATCACGCTGTTGATTTTGAGGTTCATCAGCTGGTTGTTGGTGTCCTCAAAATCCCTGATCGCCTCGCGATAATCTTCAAGTTGATTCACCACTTTCATTTGACTACCGATGAGATCGTTCAAATACACTTCGGCGTCACCTCCCCAAAACTTTTTTCCTTTTGCGAGCAAGGAACGGAATATCGGTCCCTGAAGCCGCACGACGATGCGATATTCGGAAACGTCGCGCTTCAAATAAGTGATCTGTTCCAACACCTCTTTTTCTTTGTCTTTGAATATTTGTTTGCCGACGGCTTCCACTTTCTCGCGGATGTGGCGCAGTTCCCGTTCCTCAAAGTTAATGATGTGCTCGACGAGCGTGTACATGACTGCGAGCGAAGAGTCTGCTTTTGATATATCCAATCCACTCA
Source organism: uncultured bacterium (assembly GCA_963718515.1). Classification (GTDB taxonomy): domain Bacteria; phylum Patescibacteriota; class Minisyncoccia; order UBA6257; family 2-01-FULL-56-20; genus JAKAGE01. The sequence continues at coordinate 463,124 of OY970354.1, forward strand.
TCACTTCTTTGAGACTGTCGTAGTGCACAGTGATAACGCTGTCCTTCGTAATAACAAAGTCGATTTCCGTCCGCGTTGATGCCTCGTCTTCGGGATCGTAGAGAGGGAAGTAGTAAATGAAATAAAGATAATCCTTGTATGATTCGACCCGTTCACGTGCCGACGGCCGGCGCAACTCGTCGATGATCACCGGATGGATGCCGTACTCTTTGGAAAGCCATGCCAGTTCCTTTTCCGACGGCTTGTCGATATCGATCCACTGGACATTCTTTCCCTTCTTTATTTCCATATGCTTATTTTAGCATAAAGAAAAACCATATTCCGTCTCTGATGCCCATGCTGGCTGTTCTCGCGGAGTCGCGAGCGTTGGCGGTCGCCGAGAACAGCCAGCATGGGCATCAGAGACGGGACTTCCCATTTTTTATGGTTATGGTATAATGATTAAAGGTAGTAAATTCCTCCGGAGGAAATACAGTGAAAGAAGAAGCAAACGCTTCATTTCAGGCGGGACGGGAAGCATACTCTTCCGGCCAAATCGATTGGGCTCGAACCAAAACCGACGGTGCGTATTTGGCGGGAGTGTCCGCATTCATCGCGAGCACTCAGGATCACGTTCGCAGTAAGGTCGAACCTCCCTTCGTAATGCAGGCGTTCGACCTTGGATCGGAGTCAGAAGAAGACTCTGATTTCAAGTTCATGCAGCTCCAGGCGTTGAATAGCTCAGAGCTTGAGCGGGCGCCTTCTGCTGTGTGGCCATTTAGCCGCTCCCATTCGGTTCAGCCGATTCGGGAGATTTACTTCAATGCTCTTTGCTGATACCCCCCACAGCCACACACCCGCGGCCGAGTCCCCCCACTCGGCCGCTTTTCTTTCTGTTATTTTTAATAACACGTGGCTACTGGCAATCTCTTGACTTGATTGCCAACGGCGATATAATTACCAAGCGATGACCGATAGAACTGCAAACATCCTGGAGGCAGTCATCCATGAATTCATAGAAAAGGGCGAGCCGGTGAGCTCGGGGTTTCTTTATGATCATTACGAATTCGGCATCAAGCCGGCGATGATCCGCCTTGAGCTTGATGAGCTTGAAGAGCAGGGATATTTGGAACAGCCCCACCATTCGGCGGGGCGTGTGCCGACCAATCGCGGCTATGAATTTTTTGCCGAGCGGATGCTTGGAACAAAAACGTCCGCCACGACTGCCGTTGCGGCGGCCAAGCAGAATAATTTTCACGATTTGTTTGCCGAGCGTGCATGGCCTGACCTGCTCAATGAACTTTCCGCCCAGCTCGGCGTACTATCCGTCGCCGCTGACATGGCGCGCGATGCGGTCTATAAAACCGGGCTCGAGCAATTGATCGACCAGTTGGATTGGCGCGATCAGAACGGCATCCGTTCGGTCATCCACGATTTCAAAGAAGTTGATGAGCGCGCGGCAAGCGCCGGAGAAAAAATGGGCGCCGGTCCAAAGATCTTCATTGGCAAGAAGAGTCCCGTCACGAGGAGCGAGAGCTTGTCCGTCGTCGGAGGCAATTATGATGTGGGTGACGCGACCGTCTCGATCTTTGTGATAGGACCCAAACGGATGGATTATAAAAAGGTCATACACATATTTAGAAGTTTATAATTATGGACGAAGAAAATAAATTACCAGAGCCGACGATCGATGAGTTGAAGGAGCAGTTGGATGAAGCGATCGCACATCGCGACGAATATCTGGGTGGATGGCAGCGCGTGAAAGCAGACTTCATCAATTATAAAAAAGAGGAGATGAAGCGTTTGGAAGAGATCGCGCGATATGGGAGCGCGGACATGATAAAAGACCTCATCTCCGTACTCGATAACTTTGACCTTGCCCTGCGGACGCTCGAGAAAGCCGGGCCGGTGGAGAAAGGGATATACCTCATTCGGTCACAGATAGAGGATATTCTCAAGAAGCGTGGACTCGAGAAGGTGAGCGTAAACGTGGGAGATGAATTCGACCCCGCGATCGCGGAAGCCATGGCGGAGGTGCCGTCGGACCGACCGCCAGGGACGATCGTCGAGCAAGTCGAGCCGGGCTATCGCCTGCACGAGAAGTTGCTCAGGCCGGCGCGGGTGATCCTCAGTAAAGGAAACGGATAAATTTCGAAAATTAAAATATAATTAAAACAAAACTATGGGAAAAATTATTGGAATCGATCTTGGTACCACCAACTCTGCCGTCGCGGTGATGGAGGGCGGCGAGCCAAAAATTTTGGAGAACGCGGAAGGCAATCGCACGACACCGTCTATCGTGGCGGTATCTAAGTCGGGCGAGCGCCTCGTCGGCCTGCTCGCGAAGCGGCAATCGGTGACGAATCCAAAGAACACTATTTTTTCAGTGAAGCGGCTGATCGGCCGGAAATTTACCGACGAAATGGTGCAAAAGGATAAGGCGTGGCTTCCATACGACATCCAGGCGGGTGCGAATGGCGGTGTTGAGGTAAAGATGGGGGACAAGTGGTATTCGCCGGAGGAGATATCATCTTTTATTTTGGCGAAGATCAAGGCCGACGCGGAGGCAAAGCTTGGCGAAAAAATTGACGAGGCCGTCATCACGGTGCCGGCATACTTTGACGATGCGGAGCGGCAGGCCACGAAGAACGCGGGCGAGATCGCGGGCCTTAAAGTACGCCGCATTTTGAACGAGCCGACGGCGGCCGCGCTCGCGTACGGATTGAACAAGCAGAAGAACGAAAAGATCGTCGTCTATGATTTCGGCGGCGGCACATTCGACATCTCTGTGCTTGAGGTCGGTGATGATACGGTGGAGGTGAAGGCGACCGGCGGTGATACGCATCTCGGCGGCGATGACTTCGACAAGAAGATCCAGCAATATCTTGTTGAGGAATATAAAAAACAGGAAGGCATCGATATTTCAAAAGACGCGCTCGCCGTTCAGCGCTTAAAAGAAGCCGCCGAGCGCGCGAAGCACGAACTTTCAAGCGCGACGGAGACGGAGATCAATATTCCGTATATTTCATCCGACGCAAACGGGCCGAAGCACTTCCAGATCAAAATGACCCGCGCAAAGCTTGAGTCGCTCGTGCAGGAATATATCGACCACTCGATCGCGCTCACGAAAGAGACGGTGACAGCCGCCGGCACCGAAGGGCGCCGGATTCCAGATTCTCCGAGATCAACGAGGTCATCCTCGTCGGTGGCCAGACGCGCATGCCGGCGATCGTCGAAGCGGTCAAAAAACTGTTTGGCAAAGATCCGCACCAGGGCATCAACCCGGACGAGGTCGTTGCGATCGGCGCGGCGGTGCAGGCGGGCATCTTACAGGGCGATGTGAAAGATATTTTATTGCTCGACGTGACGCCGCTCAGCTTGAGCATCGAAACATACGGCGGCGTGGCGACGCCGATGATCCCAAAGAACACGACGGTGCCGACCGCAAAGACGCAGGTGTTCTCGACGGCTGCGGATAACCAGACCTCCGTGGAAGTGCACGTGCTCCAGGGCGAGCGTCCGATGGCTGCCGACAACAAGGCGCTCGCCAAATTCATGCTCGACGGCATCCCGCCGTCGCCGCGCGGCGTGCCGCAGGTTGAGGTGACGTTCGACATTGACGCGAACGGCATTTTGAACGTTTCTGCAAAAGATAAGGCGAGCGGCAAAGTGCAGTCCGTAAAAATAGAAGCGTCTACGAATCTTTCCAAGGATGAGATCGAGCGATTAAAGAAAGAGGCCGCAGAACATGCGGTGGAGGATGAGAAAAAGAAGGCGCTGATCGAAGTGCGCAACCAGGCGGAATCGATCGTCTACCTTGCCGAGAAATCGGTGAAGGATGCCGGCGAAAAATTGGCGGCGGATATAAAAACCGGGATCGAAGAAAAGATCGCGGCATTGAAGGCGGTAAAGGATGGCGAGGATGGGACGGCGATCAAGTCGGCTATCGAAGCGCTTTCCACAGAAGATACAAAAAATAGGTCAAGCGGCGTATAATAAAGATAATGGATCTGAAGTCAGTAATGGCGGGGGTGAGCCCGGCGGAACAGACGGGCCAAAACCTGATCAGTCAGTCTAGGCTAAACACCGCGGAGCGGCCAGCGGGGTTTTGGAAGTCCCTGTGCCTCGATGTTGTCTCGGTGCTTTCCGCAGCGGGGTTTGGGTATGCCTATTACCGCTATCTTACACAAGGATTGTCGGTATGGGTCGTGATCGGCACGCTCATGTTCTTTGGTGTCATGTCGGTCCTCCAAGTATTCCTTGCAAAGAAGAATTTGCGCGCAACACTCGTAATTTTTTTGGAAGTGGTGGTATTACTTTGTTTCTTCTGGCAGGATAATTTCCAGATCCTTGGCATCACCGCGCTCATCATGCTTGTTATGCTCATATGGGGATATCTTTCCGGGCGCGAACGCGTGCGCAATAGCCTTGAGATACCGTTTTTCTCGGCCAGTGGCAACGCGCTTGGCAAATTCACGACCGCCGCATTGCTCTTTATGATCCTCATCTATGTGCCGCAGATCGGCGGCAACGCGCTCGTGATCTCCCAGCAGAGCTTTCGCACATTTTTTGACTGGACGTCGGGATTGGTAAACGGATTTTATCCCGAATTGTCGTTCACCGGCTCCTTCGGGAATTTTGCCGAGAGCTTTTCCAAGATGGAATTGCAGAACAATCCGAGCTTCCAAAATTTGAGCACGGCCGAGCAGAATGTTGCGATCCAGCAGGGAGCCACGCAGTTCACCCAAAACTTTCTTCAGAGCTCGGCGGTACCTGTCGCCACCTCTTCGCCCACGAGCGACGCGTTCTATAACGTATTGAACGGCGTGCTCGGCGCGTGGCAGAGCGAGTCGTCCGGTTGGTTCGACGTCGGATGGGCAACGGTGCTCTTCATCGGCTTGCGCACAGTCGGCATTCTCTTTGTCTGGCTTGCGCAATTCGTCTCACTCATCTTTTATGAAATATTGCTCGCGTCGGGATTCATGACCGTGACTGAAGAGAACCGCACGCGCGAGGTCATCGGATATTAAGAATATTACTATGAAAGACTATTATATAATTTTGGGCGTACAAAAATCTGCCTCCGAAGAGGAGATCAAAAAAGCATATCGCAAACTTGCGCATCAATATCATCCGGACAAGGCCGGTGGCGATGAAAAGAAGTTCAAGGAGATCAATGAGGCATACCAGGTGCTTTCGGATAAAAACAAGCGCGCGCAGTATGACCGCTTTGGCACTGCCGATCCCGCCGGCGGTTTTGGCGGCGCCGGCGGATTTCCGGGGGGGGCGCAATGGGGCGGCGCTGGCGGTTTCGATCCTTCGCAGTTCGGGGACATGGGGGATTTCGGCGACATCTTCGAAAGTTTTTTTGAAGGGCTTGGCGTCCGGCCCCGCAGAAAGACGTATGAGAAGGGCTCCGACCTGGAGATCCAGGAACAGATCACGCTCGAAGAGGCGTTCCGCGGCACGGTCAAGACGGTGCGGTTAAAGACCTTCGTCCATTGTGCAAAGTGTGCGGGCAAGGGCGCGGAACCGGGAAGCGGTTTTGAAAAATGTTCCACGTGCGATGGCCAGGGCGAGATCCGCGAACAGCGCCGGACGTTCTTTGGCAGCTTCTCGCAAGTGAAGATCTGCACCAAATGCCATGGCACAGGCGAGGTTCCCAAAAAACCCTGCACCACGTGCAAGGGCGCGGGACGCATTGAATCGGATCGCGAGATCAAGATCGAGATCGTGGCGGGCATCGACGATAACCAGCTGATCAAAGTAAGCGGCATGGGCGAGGCCGGCGAGCGTGGCGCCGCCACGGGCGATCTCTATGTGCGCGTGCGCGTAAAGCCGAGCGCGGTGTTTGCGCGGCACGGCGCCGATCTTGTGGTCACGCAGGAATTGAAGCTCATCGACGTTTTGCTCGGCAAAACGATCGAGGTGGCGGTCATCTCTGGCGGCAGGACCGTCGTTGAGATCCCCGCTGGTTTCAACTTAAAGGAACCTTTGCGCATCGTAGGCCAGGGCATGCCCCACATCGGTTCACGCGCCCGCGGCGATCTCTTGGTCAATTTTATGATCAAGGCGCCAAAGAAGCCGAGCGCTAAGGCAAAGGATTTATTGGATAAGCTCGAGAGAGAGCAATAAAGAAAATATGTCGAGCGGCGTTACTATTTCGACCGATAAGCGATCCGTCAAATCTGCTGAGGCGGCCGCGTTGTACGTTGAGCTCGGGTGGGGAACCACAAAGGAGTATTCTGTGGCACGGATGAAGCGCTCGCTTGCCCATTGTGATATCGTCGTTTCGGCCCGTAATGCCGCAGGTGAGCTCGTCGGCATCGGCCGCGCGCTTTCCGACTTTGCGATCGACACAAAGATACTCGATCTCGTCATCGCGCCAGAATATCAGCGGCATGGTCTCGGCCAGGCAATGATGAAGAAGATCGCATCGCAGGCATATGGCACCTCGATCTATTTCGAGACCGAGCGCAAAAACTTTGCGTTCGCAAAAAAATGCGGGTATGCCCGCCGCGACGGCCTTGCGGTTTTCGTCAAGAAAAAATAAGATTAGCGGTGATTGCCCCTATAGCTCAGCCCGGTAGAGCAGCTCCCTTTTAAGGAGATGGTCCCTGGTTCAAATCCAGGTGGGGGCACGGCAAACCAAAAAGAATATCCCCCTCGCCTCGTGATGAGATAGCGTGGTAAAATAAAATGGTTATGGATGAGATCCCATTGCCGCAACAAGCACAGTCTGCATCTGCTACACAACCGCAACAGTTCGCGTCGGCACCTACATCGCCCGTGGCATTGATGTGCCCCCGTTGCCACTTCGTGGTGAAGCCGGAATATTATTATTGCCCGAACTGCGGGGCGAAGCTTACCGAAGCGCCACTTGCAACGGATTTTTTTAACCAGTTTTTGATCTATGCGTTCAGTGCGGTACTTCCGTGGATCGCGTATCTTGCAATCACGAAATGGCCGGGCATCAAGTATCTGCGCTCGCCGGATGAAAAGGCCAAGCAGGTCGGGTTGATCGCACTCATCATTCTCGTGATATCGAGCATCATCGCATTCTGGTTAACGTACATTTGGATCCAGGGATATATCCAGTCGTCGGTGAATGACGTCAACAGTTGGTAAGTTAATGGTGACGAACATATGAAGTGGGTCGTGGGTATCGATGAGGTGGGACGTGGTGCGCTCGCGGGACCAGTCGTGGTCGCCGCCGCGATGTTCCCATCTGGCGCCGTCGCGCGTCGCGCGCGATCACATGGATTAAAAGATTCTAAAAAACTGAGTCCGCCGCAACGGGAGGTTTGGGTCAATAGATTTATCACCGATCCAAAGGTGAGGTTCGCACTCGCACGGGTATATCCGCGGGGTATAGAAAAAATGAACATCTCCCGTGCCGCAAATCGTGCCGCGCTCAAGGCATTTTTACGATTGTCGAAAGCGAACAAATTACCATCCACAACACCCATCTATCTCGATGGTGGGTTATTTTTGGGAAACAAGGCTTGGCAAGCTGAGCGCCAAAGATCGGCAAAGACCCTTATAAAAGCCGATGAAAAGATCCCTGCGGTCGCCGCCGCATCAATCGTGGCAAAGGTTTCGCGGGACCGCTTTATGACCCGCCTCGCAAAAAAATATCCCGGATATGGCTTTGAGGCCCACAAGGGATATGGAACGGCCGCTCACTTCCGGTCAATACAAAAAGAGGGCGTCTGCGCCGCCCACCGATTGACTTTCCTAAGCAAACGACCTATTATAGACAGATAAATTAACTTTTAATCATTTCATGGGTGGCGTACCAGTAAAACATCATACCAAAGGCAAAACCGGCCGCAGGCGATCGCATCTTGCGATGAAAAAGCAGAAACTGCTGGTTTGCAAGAATTGCGGAGCGCCGCGGCTGCCGCATCGGACGTGCGCGCAGTGCGGAAAAATGTAGTCGCATCATCAGTATGTATCAGTCGCTCTTTGCAAGAATCGCCCTTTTCTAACAATGGCCACAAGGCATCTCATCAGAACCGTCGTTCTTCAATCACTTTACGAGTGGGATTTTTATCACCAAAAAAAGGACATCACGGAGATCCTCGAGCGTAACATGGCGGAGTTCGCGCCGGGTGTGGATGAGCCGGAATTCGGCTGGAAGATACTCCAGGGCGTTGCGGTTCACTTGCACGACATTGACGCGGTCATCCGGAAGGCCGCTCCCGAGTGGCCACTCGAAAAGATCGCGGTCATTGACCGAAATATTTTGCGCATCGGGTTGTACGAGTTGCTCTACGCCGATCCTAACGAGGTGCCGCCGAAAGTTGCCATCAACGAAGCGATCGAATTGGCAAAAAATTATGGCGGCCCGAACGCCGCACGCTTCGTGAATGGCGTCCTCGGCACGATCTATCGTGAGAAGGTTCCCGCAGCGCAGTAAGAGACCCTACTATACAATGGCATAATGGCATCATCACCTGAAGAACTGGAAAAAAATATCGGGATACGGTTTAAGAACAAAGATCTTCTGACGGAGGCGCTCACGCATCGGTCGTACCTCAACGAATATCCGCGCTGGCCCTTGCCGCATAACGAGCGATTGGAATATTTGGGCGATGCGGTGCTCGAACTCCTCGTTTCGGAAGAGCTTTTCAAACAATTTCCCACGCAACCAGAAGGACAACTTACGGTGTTTCGCGCCGCGTTGGTGAACTATCAGATTTTGGCGAAGGTGGCCGAGCGCATCGGCCTGCAAAAATTTATTCTCATGTCGCGCGGCGAAAAGAAGGATACCGGCAAGCGCCCGTGAGGTCATTTTGGCGAATGCGATGGAGGCGTTGATCGGTGCGATCTATCTCGACCAGGGATTCGAAAAAATGCGCCCGTTTGTGCACGAGTTCGTGATGAGCAATCTCGACGAAGTGCTTAAGACGAAGAGCTATAAGGATGCAAAGAGCGAGTTGCAAGAAGCGGTTCAGGAGAACTTGAAGCTTACCCCGACGTACCAAACGCTGGGCGAGACCGGCCCGGCGCATAAGCGGATATTTACCATGGGGGTCTATTATGGCCCGAAGCTGATCGCGGAGGGCAGTGGCCCGTCCAAGCAGGAGGCGGAACTTGAGGCCGCAAAGAATGCGCTCAAAAAAAATAAGTAAGCGAGGCGATGCCATTCACTTACGAATATCATTACGACGATGTCCCATTTTCTCAAACGCCTCGAACTGAACGGATTCAAATCTTTTGCAGGAAAGACGGTGTTGGAGTTTCCGGCGGGGATCGTGGCGGTCGTGGGGCCGAACGGTTCCGGCAAGTCGAACATCGTCGATGCCGTGCGATGGCTTCTCGGCGAGCGCGATGCGAAGAATCTTCGCGGCGCGCGCGTGGAAGATCTTATTTTTGCCGGCACGCAGAAGCGCGCGCGCGTCGGCATGGCGCAGGCGAGCCTTTATTTTGAGAACAAGAACAAGTTCTTTCCGGTGGATTTTGAAGAGGTCGTCGTCTCACGCCAGATCGACCGCGCGAGGGACAGAGCAAATATTATTTAAATAAATCGGAGATACTTGTTGCGCGACCTCATCGATTTTTTTGCCAAGGCGCGCCTGGGCAGTCGGGGACTCATCATCATCGGTCAGGGGGACAGCGATCTTTTTATCCGCTCCACGCCGCTCGAGCGCCGCGAAATGATAGAGGAGATATTGGGCCTGCGCGAATATCAGATCAAAAAAGCCGACGCCGAGCGAAGATTAAAAAATAGTAATATAAACCTTGACAAGGTGACCGCGCTCATCGAAGAGATCGAGCCGCATTTGCGTTCGCTCAAGCGCCAGACCGGTCGCTGGGAGCGCCGCGGCGCATTGGAAGAGGAATTGCGTGGCTTGGAGGATCAGTTTTTTGGCTCACAGCTTGGCGAACTTCATAAAAAGAGCGCGGCCGTTGAGGCACAGGCTGCCGCAGCACGCAAAGCAATATGAGGTGTTGGAGAAAGAAAAGCGCGCCGCGCAAACGCGCCAGGCGGCGATTGAAGAGAGCCAGCCGGAAGAGCGCAAGCGTTTGGCAAAGATAAAAGAAGAAGTGACCGCGCTCATGGATGCGCGGAGCAAGATCCAAAAAGACGTGGGCCGCATCGAGGCGCAGATAGAAATGGCGAAGCGTTCCGGCGGTTCGCGTGGTGCGGACACCTCATCCGAACATTTTATCGACGTCTTGCAAAAGATAAAGGCAGCATTGGAAGATGTCTTGAACGAAGAGCCGATCGCAGTGCAGGCCGCGATCGAGACGGTGTTGGAAGAGATCACATTCGCGCTCGAAGAAAAGGACGAACCGCGCGCGGCGGCGGTGCCGGATGCCCTGCGCCGGGAGTTCGAGGAGGCGGCGAAGGATCTTGCGGCGCTTGAAAAGAGCATCACGTCACTTCGCCAAAAAGAAAAAGAGCTCGAGTCGAGCCAGGAAGATTTTTATACCACGTTCAAAGGCTCCGTCGCCGATGTTCAGCTCGCCCAGGGAAAGCTCGATGCGTGGGAAAAGATGAATCGCGAATTGTTGTTAGAAAAGGAACGCATTGATCTGCGGCGCGAGTGAGGTCCTGCGCCAAGTCGATCAGGCCGGCCGCAAGGCGGAGGAGTTTAGGGATGGCGCATCAAAAAACGGCGCATCCGCCACCATGAGCGGCGCCGGCGGAATCAGTTTCTCCGAAATGGAGCATCGGATATTTCGCCTGCGCGGCGACCTCGCGAGCATCGGCGAAGTGGATCACGCACTCATGAAAGAGGCCGAAGATACCGAGACGCGCCATCAATTTTTAATGAAAGAATCCGAGGACCTTACGAAGGCGGTCGCCGACCTTACGGCGCTCATGCGTGAGCTGAATGAAAAGATAAAAACCGAATTTGATAAGTCACTTTCCAAGATAAATAGCGAATTCGAGAAATTTTTTGCGCTGATGTTCGACGGGGGATCGGCAAAATTAAAAGTCTTGAAACCGAAGGCCGAGCGCAGCGATGAAGAAAACGAAGATGGCGCCGAGGGCGATGAGGATGTAACGGGAAAAGACGGCGTGGAGCAGACCGAGGATGACATCCTACAGGAAAAGAACGGTGGCGTGGATATAGAAATCAAACTGCCGCGCAAGAAGACGACATCGCTCGATATGCTTTCCGGCGGCGAGCGCTCGCTCGTCGGCATCGCTGCGCTCTTTGCGATGGTGTCGGTCAGCCCGCCGCCGTTCCTTGTGCTTGACGAGATCGATGCGCCGCTCGACGAACGCAACGCCCGCCGCTTCGGCACGATGCTCAAAGACTTCTCCAAGCGCACGCAGTTCATCGTCGTCACGCACAACCGCGCCACGATGGAGGCCGCCGACATCCTCTACGGCGTCACGCTCGCGGAGGATGGGAGCTCAAAGGTGGTGTCGTTGAAGCTGGAGCCGGCTACTTCATCAAAAGAATAATTTTTGTGGTGGACCTGGGGAGAATCGTCTGCGATATATTTTGGCGCCTCAGCAATGCGAATGCCGCCAAGTTCTTGAGCGTGTTCACATTAGGGTGGACCCGGGGAGAATCGGACTCCCGCCTCAGCAATGCGAATGCCGCGTTATACCACTTAACTACGGGCCCCTTTGCTCAATGATTATAAGGAAACCCGCCGCAATTTCAAGGGTCGCTGTGCCATTTGCTATAATAATAGTATTGAATAAAAGGTCGATGGGAAGAGCTATATAACATTTATCAAATACTATGGTTGTACAAAGTTGGACAGATGTGGTGGTAGGGTCGCTCCAGAACCTTTGGTGGGGAGTTGTCAATTACCTGCCAAACCTCATCGGGGCGTTCGTCGTATTGGTTATCGGTCTCATTGTGGCTGCGGGGTTGGGTGCGCTTGTGGAAAAGATTTTAGAGGGCATCCGCCTTGATACGCTCCTTGAAAAGATCGGATTGAAACCGATCTTTGAGCGCGCCGGACTCAAGCTTCGTGCGGCGTATTTTTTTGGCAAGCTCGTGTATTGGTTCGTCGTGATCGCGTTTCTGCTTGCGGTCTCGGATAGCTTGCAGTTGTATGCGTTGTCGGAATTCCTGACATCGATCCTCAACTACTTGCCGAGCGTGATCGCCGCCGTGCTCATCATGCTTGCCGCGCTCGTGCTTGCGCATTTCTTGCGCCGCGTCGTCACGGCATCGGTGATGAGCGCAAAACTCCACTCGGGGCCGTTCCTTGGGACCGCCACCTGGTGGGCGATTGTTGTCTTCGGATTTTTGACCGCGCTCACGCAGTTGAACATCGCGTCGACGATCATCCAGACGCTTGTGACCGGATTCATCGCCATGCTTGCGCTCGCCGGCGGCTTGGCCTTCGGCCTCGGCGGCAAGGACTATGCAAACCACTTGCTGAACAAACTGAAGGATAGGACGGAGAATCGGTAAGCGATAGGCGTTTTATCGGTGAATTAAAAGCCCGCTATTCGTGCGGGTTTTTAATTGATATCGAATATTCGCTTGACCTTTCCCCGTCATTTAGTATAATGAACCCCATGTTGGCTATTAAGTTACAACGCGTAGGGAAGAAGCATCAGCCGAGCTATCGGTTGGTTATCGCTGAAAAGCGCTCAAAGATGGCGGCTCCGCCGGTGGAGGATTTGGGTTCATACAGTCCGTTCACTAAGGTTGCAAGCTTCAAGAAGGAGCGTATTTCCCATTGGATAAAGATGGGCGCCCAGCCGACCACGACCGCGCATAACCTTTTGGTGGGACAGGGGATCATCACCGCCGCGACGCGCGCGATAAAGATGCCGAAGGCGGTTGCGAAACCCGCCGTTGAAGCGCCTGCGGCCACCACCGCGGCCGCCGCGCCAGTTGCGGAAGAGCCGGCCACCCCTACGACAGAAGCCGAAATCGTACTTTAATTGATTAGCGATAGAAAGGTCGGCGGTTCGGATCACCGAACGAAAGAACACACAGAACATCAATGACGAATTCATCTTCAGCAGATCAGGAATTTCTCGAATATCTCGTTAAGTCGCTGGTGGACCATCCGGATGACGTGAAGGTCGACCGCAAGGTCGACGAAATGGGCGTCTTGCTCTCTCTCCATGTGAACGCCCAGGATATGGGTCAGGTCGTCGGCCGCCAAGGCGCGACCGCGAAGGCTATCCGCTCGCTTTTAAGGATTGTTGGCATCAAGAACAATGCCCGCGTGAACCTCAAGATCGAAGAGCCGGAAGGCAGCACGCGCGTCCCGCGCGGCGAGCATCCACAGATGCCGGAAGAGCACGCTGAGAATTAATTTCGAGTTTTGATAAAAAACCGCACTTGCAAAAGCGCGGTTTTTTGTTACAATAATATCCGAAATGGCTTTAGCATACACCGATTTAACCAAGGGAGTTTTATTCATCATGGACGGCTCGCCGTATGAGGTTTTGGAGACCCACTTTTTGCGCATGCAACAGCGCAAGGCGGTCGTCCAGACCCGCATCCGCAACCTCATCACGGGCAAACTTTTGGATCGCAACTTCCAGGCAAGCGATTCGTTTGAAGAGGCGGAGATCGAGCGCAAGCATGCGATGTTCATTTATGAGAGCAAAGGGCAGTACTGGTTCCACGAGGACGGCAACCCGAAGGCGCGGTTTGCGCTCGAGGCCGACGTGGCTGGCGAGCAGGCGCAATTCCTAAAGCCGAATACGCGCGTGCAGACGATGGTGTTCAAGGATAACGTGATCAAGATCGAGATCCCGGTCAAGATGGATTTCAAAGTGATCGAAGCGCCGCCGTCGCTCAAGGGCAACACCGCGCAGGGCGGCAATAAAGTGGTGACGATCGAAGGAGGCGCAAAGGTCTCCGCCCCGCTCTTCATCAACGAAGGCGATACGATCCGCGTGAACACGCAAACGGGGGATTACGTGGAGCGGGTGTAGGACTCTTTTTATATGATGAAGAAAACGGTGTTCGTCGGCATGTCGGGCGGGGTGGATAGCTCCGTCGCGGCTCTATTATTGAAGGAACAGGGCTATGATGTCGTGGGCGTTTTTATGCGTTGTTATAACATCGACGGCTGTGCGGAAGCCGACGCCGAGGACGCGCGCCGCGTGGCGGAGCATATTGGCATACCTTTCTACGTCTGGGATTTTGAGACTGCGTACAAAGATCGCGTGGTGCAGTATATGATAGAGGGCTATCGCGCCGGGATCACGCCAAACCCGGACGTGATGTGCAACCGCGAGATCAAGTTCGGATTGTTCTTGGAGAAAGCACTCGCGAGCGGCGCGGACTATGTGGCAACGGGACATTATGTAAAGCTTCTGCAGGTTCCGCATGGGAAAAATAAAACGCCAACCTTTGCGCTTTTCGCGGCGAATGATCCGAATAAAGACCAATCTTATTTCTTATGGACGCTCGGCCAAAAACAACTCGCGCATTGCCTTTTTCCGATCGGTGAATATGAAAAGCCGGCGGTGCGTGAGATCGCCCGCCGCGCGGGATTGCCGACCGCAGAAAAGAAAGATTCCCAGGGCATCTGTTTTTTGGGAAAATTCTCGCTTGATGATTTTCTCAAGCAATATATTCCGGAGAAGCGCGGGGCACTCGTGACGACGACAGGCGAGCATATCGGCGAACATTCCGGCGCGGAATTTTATACGATAGGCCAGCGGCACATCGATGCCGATTTTGCATTCCCAAAGACCGGTGGCGTGAATGAGCGCAAGCCGCTCTACGTGGCCTCAAAAGACGCGGCAACTAATACGGTGGTGGTTGCAGAGGGAAAAGAAAATAGCGCCCTCTATCGGAGTGAAGTAGAATTGAATCAGGTAAATTTTATTAAGGGAAATGGCATGGAAAACAATCATCCGACAGCCGTCCGCGCACGCGTTCGCTACCGTCAGCCGCTTTCGGAAGCCATTCTTTCAAAGCTCGAAAACGGGAATTATAAGTTGACCTTTTCCGCGCCCCAAAAATTTGTGGCTGAAGGGCAGTCAGTGGTATTTTATAGTGCTGAAGGAGAGATGCTCGGTGGAGGCGTCATACATTAAATTTTCATTAAATTTTTTTTGACTTGGCAGTGCGGTGCACGCATACTGTATCCACGAAAGGTCGTTTTAATTAAATTTAATAAAAATCTCTATGAGAAAATGTGATCTGTGTGGAAAAGAGCTCGCTTGGAATCACTATATAAAGATTGAATGGCTCGGCATGCTTTCCCAGTATCGATTTTGCGATGATTGTGCCGCTCCTTTGGTAGCATTTTTGCGGGGAAATCAACTCATCAGCAAAGAGAGGAAGTTAATACATTTTTAATCTGCAGTAGCTATGATTGTTCCATGGAACAATCAGAAAAAGAAAAATTACTTGAAGAGATGCGGGCCGTTGTTCGCGAGGAGATCTCTCCTGTGCTGGATATACTTATGGCATATCTGGACGTGCAATTCGATATCTTGGATGAAAGATTCCAGCGCCTCTTTAGCGGTATTGCCGAGGTGCTGAGTACGCTTGCGGAGATCCTCGAGCGGTGATATTAAGCCAATTGATTCACGTGGCGGCGAGTGTTAAAATTGCCCTATATGCGCCAATCTCAATTATTCACCAAGACCGAGCGGAATGCGCCCAAGGACGAGACGACCATAAACGCCCAGCTTTTGGCGCGGGCAGGATTCGTGTCAAAACTGATGGCGGGGGTGTATAGCTATCTGCCGCTTGGCTTGCGGACGCTCAATAACATAGAGAACATCGTCCGCGAGGAAATGAATGCCGTCGGTGGCCAGGAGGTTTCTATGCCGATGATCCACCCGAAAAATATCTGGGCGACGACCGGCGGATGGGATAAGATCGATGTGCTTTTTAAACTGGAGAGCCGCACGGAAAAAGAGTATGCGCTGGGGCAGAGCGAAGAAGAAGTGGTGACGCCGCTTGTCATGCGTTACGTGAATAATTACAAAGATCTTCCGAAGGCGGTGTATCAGATCAACTGGAAGTTCCGTGACGAGCTTGCGCTCGAAGTCAGGATTGCTTCGCGGCGTGGAGTTCCTAATGAAGGATATGTATAGCTTCCACGAGACCCAGGAGGACTTCGACCGCTTCTATGCCGAGGTAAAACGGGCCTATTTGAAGATCTATAGCCGGCTGGGCCTTATGGCGAAGGTCACCGAAGCCTCCGGCGGCGCCTTCACGGAAAAGATATCATACGAGTTCATGGTGTTGACCGACGCCGGAGAGGATGACATTTTATATTGCGATGCGTGCGAGTTTTGCGTGAACGTTGAGATCGCAAAAGAAAAAGAAGGGGATGAATGCATGCGGTGCGGAAAGGGCACACTTGCGAAAGCAAAAGCGTCGGAGGTGGGCAACGTGTTCGACCTCGGCCAAAAATTCGTAAAAGATTTTGATGTGACATACACGGACAAGGATGGCAAGAAGCAATATCCGATTATGGGGTGCTACGGCATCGGCATCTCGCGCCTGATGGGCGTGATCGTAGAGAAATATAACGATGAAAAAGGTATCATTTGGCCGGAGGCGGTCGCGCCGTTCAACGTCCATCTTTTAAGCCTTGGTGGCGCGGATGGCACGCAACGCATACGAATCTTTACAAAAGGCGGGGCTCACAGTACTCTATGACGATAGGGAAATGTCTGCCGGAGAAAAGTTTGCCGACGCGGATTTGATAGGCATTCCCTGGCGGATCATCGTAAGCGCCAAGCTGGGCGACGGTCAGGTAGAGATCAAAAAGCGAACCGAAACAGACTCTCGAACTATAGATTTCAAGGAAGCGCTGGCATTCATTAAAAAACAATAAAATTTTTACGCAACGGAACATATTATGGCACTCTTCGACAATGTTTTTAAAGACATCGGTATCGACCTCGGCACTGCAAATTCACTCATTTATTTAAAACACAAAGGCATCGTGGTGAACGAGCCGTCAGTTGCGGCGATCAACACAAAAACAAATCACGTGATCGCCGTCGGCGATGAGGCAAAAAAAATGCTTGGCCGCGTTCCGCCGCACATCAATGTGATCCGCCCGCTCGTGAACGGGGTCATCTCCGATTTTGAGATGACGGAAGAGATGTTGCGCCATCTCTTGAGCCGCCCGCAGGCGAGCCCGATCATGTCATACCGTCGCGCCATTCTTGCTATCCCCAATAACCTTACGGAGGTTGAAAGGAAGTCCGTTGAGGATGCCGCGCTGAACGCCGGGTGCTCAAAGGTGTACCTTGTCGAATCGCCCACGGCCGCCGCACTTGGCGCAGGATTGCCCATTATGATGCCATCGGCCAGCCTTATTATAGACATCGGTGGCGGGACCACGGACATCGCCGTCATTTCGATGGGCGGCACCGTCGTGTCGCGCACGCTCAAGGTGGCGGGGGATAAGTTTAACGAGGACATTATCCGTTTTGTGCGCGACGAATTTCATTTGGCGATAGGCGAGCCAACGGCGGAATTCGCCAAGATCGCGGTCGGTTCCGCGATCCCGCTGGATGAACGCATGGAAGTCCCCATCCGCGGCCGCGATTATTCGAGCGGCCTGCCGCGCGAGGTTGGTATGAAAAACAACCATGTCCGCGCCGCGCTTTCCAAATCACTCCGCGCCATCATCGATTCCGTTCATGAGGTGATAGAAGAAACTCCGCCCGAGCTCGCGGGCGACGTTCTCCGCCAAGGCATCGTGCTTTGCGGCGGCGGTGCGCTCCTGCGCGGGTTCGACGAATTGCTCGAAAAGGAAACCGGCGTGACGGTTACGGTGGCCGACGATCCGCTCACCTGCGTCGCGCGCGGGTTGGGGCAGATGGTGGACGACTTCGACGCCCATCGCGAGCTTCTCGATAATCCGTTGAAGCCTTTGTATATTAATTTGTAATGGGCCGAAGGCGCATATCCAACCCTCATTGGATCATGGGCGCGCTCATCGTGATCCTCGCCACCCTTATTTTTTTTGCTCCTTCGTATGGATGGGACATTCGGCAATTTCTTAGTCCGTCCGCTCCGCCGGCGGATACAACCACCCTCGCCGCGCAAAATGCCCTACTCAAGGCACAGATCGCACAGTTGGAAGTGATCGCGGCGCAGGCGCCCTCATCTTCTTCGCCGGAAGGCGGTGTTGTCGCGATGGTCTATTCCCGCTACCCGATGGATTTTAAAAATGAACTCCTAGTGAACGTCGGTTCAAATGAAGGAATTGCGGTCGGCGCGGCGGCGACCTTCCAGGGAATTTTGATCGGTCAAGTCAAGTCGGTCTCTCCCGAGTCATCAGTCGTGCAGACGATCTTTGATAATGCCCTCAAGATGCCGGTGCGTATAGGCTCCGGCGGGTATGACGGGCTCTTGCGTGGCGGGTCGGAGCCGATGGTGGGATCGATCACGAGTGCCGCGCCGCTCGTGGCTGGCGACGTCGTCTACTCCGCCGCGCCGGGGCTTCCGTACGGATTGCCGATCGCGGAGGTGGCGGCGACGAGCACGTCCGCCGACAGCCTTTTTGAACAGGCATCGCTTAATTTTTCTTACGACATAAACACCATCCAGACGGTAGCCATCATTCCATAACATGCGATTGCGATTTATCCTTGCGCTTCTCATCCTTCTCTTCGCGTGCGCGCTCCAATTTTGGTTCGCATCGGCGGATGTGTTTGTGAACTTCATCCTCGCCACGCTCATCGCATTCGCATTCTTTTTTGATATTTGGGAATTGCTCGTGTTTATCCTCTTCGCGATATTTGTCATCAATTGGTCTCCAATTATAAGTCTCGATATTATCATGTTCGGCCTTATCCCGATTGCGGCACATGCGTTCCACCGGGCATTTGCGTGGACGCTATGGGCAGGGGTGCCGACGGCGGTCGTAGGAGGTTTCCTTGCGCTTTACATCACGATAGCCCCTCGCACCTTCTTTGCGAGCTGGGAATTATTCTTAATAGATCTTTTCGGCGGTCTGGTGTTCGGCACCCTCGTGTCGTTTGCATTGGAATATCTGCACCCTTCTTCCTGATGAAAAAAAAGACGGATATTCCCTTTGAAGATTCGCTGAACGATGACTGGAGCCATGACCTCAATATGGTCGAGGTACCGCTCGGCACCCGGCCGTTGTGGGTGCTCGCGATCGTAATAGCCTGCGTTGGTTTCATTGTGTTGGGCCGCGTGGTCTATTTAAACTGGTCAAACGGGGCATATTACGAGGCCCGCGCGGAGGATAACGCGGCGCAATCGCAGGAAACGCCCGCGCCGCGCGGCATTATTTACGATGCGGAAGGGGACGCGCTCGTGGAAAATAAGGCGGTATTCACCGCAGTGCTCAATGCCAATACATTTATCTCGAATTCCTCGCTTCAACAACCCACGCTCGACGCGGCGCAAAGCATCCTCGGCCTGGCATCGTCTACCGTGTGGTCCCTGCTTGATCAAAGCGAAGCCCAGGATTTTTCCACGCCGGTCGTGCTGAGCGATGACCTTAATGAGAACCAACTCGTCAACCTCCAGGCGCTCACCCTTCCCACCATCCGGGTCGCGAGCGACTTTGAACGATATTATCCGAATGGCCCCATATTTTCATCGGTCGTGGGATATGTCGGTCGCGTGAGTCAAAACGATCTTGAAAATGATTCCGAATTGACCGCCGCCGACTTTGTGGGAAAGGCGGGCATCGAACAGGAATATGACAGTACCCTGCGCGGCGTACCGGGCGTGAACGTCAATTTTACGAATGCCCAGGGAGCCGTCTTGGGAGAAAAACAACAATCTTCTCCTGCGATCGGCGCGCCGCTTCACCTTACGATCGATGGCGGATTGCAGGCCGCACTGTACTCTGATATCCAGAGTGAATTAATAAAACTCAACCGACAGGTGGGCATTGGCCTCGCGATCGATCCGCAGACCGGCGCAGTGCTCGCGCTCGTGAACCTTCCCGGATTCGATAATAACGTCTTTTCAAATCCCGCGAGCAACACCATAGAGATCGAAAATCTGCTCACATCGCCCGACAAGCCGCTCTTTAACCGGATCATTTCCGGACAGTATCAGCCGGGATCGACCATCAAACCGCTCGACGGCGTCGCGGCGTTGAAGGAGGGCGTCATCGCGCCGGATCGCCAGTTATTTTCTCCTGGCTATCTGATGGTGCCTGATCCATATGATTCCTCCACGCCCACTCGCTATGCGGATTGGGAACCTCATGGATATATCGATCTTGCGGATGCGATCGCGCAATCCTCCGACGTCTATTTCTATATCGTCGGCGGCGGGTCGCCGGAATATACCACCCCGCCGCTCAATAATGTGATCGATTACGGGATCACCGGCCTCGGCCCCGCCGAACTCTTCAACTGGTGGACGCAGTTCGGGTTGGGCAAGAAAACGGGAATCGATATGCCGGACGAGGCCGCCGGATTTTTACCGACACCGAGATGGTGGAGCACGGTGTCCACACGGCCATGGTCGCTTGGGGATACGTACAATGTTTCGATTGGGCAGGGATCGCTCGCGGTTACCCCCGTGCAGTTATTGAGCTACATCGACGCCATTGCGAACGGGGGAAAGATCTATCGTCCGTTCCTTAACGCCAGCACGACGCCATCCGTGAGCGAGGACCTGACGTCGCTTTTGCCGGAGATCCAGGAGGTACAGCAGGGGATGCTCGAAACGGTGACCTCGCCGCAGGGCACCGCCTACACCATGCACGACCTTCCGGCGCAGGCGTGCGCCAAAACGGGAAGCGCACAGGTGGAGAATAACCAGGAGGAGAATGCGCTCTTTGTGGGATATCTGCCGTGCAATAACCCGCAGATTGCGCTCCTTATCCTTATCGAGAATTCCAAACAGGGGAGTCTCAATGCCGTTCCTATCGCAAATAATGTCTTTGATTGGTATTATGAAAATAGGATGGTGGCTGGGCAGTGAGATTAAGAATTATTAATTATGTCTGAATTACGACAGGATCTTGTTTCCGGAGATTGGGTGTTGCTTGCAACCGCACGCGCCGCGCGGCCGAAGTTTTTGGATACAAAAAGAGAGCCGCGCAAAGCCACGCCGGTGAGCGCGTGCCCGTTTGAGGATCTTGAGAAATCCGGCAATTGGCCGCCGGTTTTTAGTTATCCGAACATAAAAAAGTGGTCCATTGCCGTGATCCCGAATAAATATCCGATCATCACTCCCGGGGCCGATTGTTCGGTGCCGTTCCGCCACGGCATCTATCACGCCCGCACTGCGGTAGGAAATCACAACCTTCTCATCACTCGCGACCATAACAAGCCGTTCATAGACCTTAGCAATACCGAGGCGGTGAAGGTCTTTGAGGTATTGCAGGCATTCCATATCATGTACGCAAAAGATAAATGCGCGGCGTACGTTTCGTCATTCTATAATTACGGCGCTGGGGCCGGCGCGTCGGTATGGCATCCGCACTATCAGATGCTCACGCTTCCCATCATCCCATCGCACGCGGCGCGGTCTTTACGCAATGCCGGTGAATATTTTAAAAAACATGGCCGGTGCGTCCGATGTGATATCCTCACCGTGGAGCGAAAGAAAAAAATAAGGATCATTGCAGAGAACAAACACGCGATCGCCATTTCGCCCTATGCCGCAAAACATCCATTCGAGATGAGCGTTCTCCCAAAGAAGCACTGGGCATCATTCCGCAAAACGCCGCCTGCCGCCGTGCGTGATATCGCCCTGCTTCTTCAGGATGTGATGCGTAAGGTAAAAAAGCGCGTGAACGACCCCGACCTGAATTTTTTCATCCACGATACGCCGCTTGAGCACAAGAGTTACATCCATCATCATTGGCATATCCAGGTTATCCCGCGGCTGTCGTATGATGCCGGTTTCGAATTCTCCACGGGAATTGCCGTAAATATCGTCGACCCCGACAACGCCGCCATCATCTTGCGTGGCAAAAAAGTATGATCAAGAAGATTGCGCGGTACCGGTTGGTGAGCCTGTTCTCGCTGGCGTCGCTCGCGCTCGTAGCAGGCGGATTTTTTTGGGCATATGGCGCACTGTTGAATGTCGGTGCGGAGCCGCTTATTCTTCACTTTAATGATATGGATGGGATCACTGCCACGGGCGGTTTTTCGAATCTGCTCTTTATGGGTATCCTTGGCGCCCTCATCGTGATCGTTAATTTCTTTATCGCCATCGAGCTCGAGGCCCGCGACCATTTTTTGGGCAAGGTCGTGGCCTCGGTGACCTTAATTCTCGCCGTCTTGCTTTTTTTGGGATTCACGGCTATACTCAATGTCAATTAAAGGTATCTAAACAGGCGAACAAAACCATGGCAAACGATTTTTCAGTCATCATGACCGGCGGTAAGCAATACCGCGTCTCTGCCGGCCAAAAATTAAAAGTGGAAAAGCTGGAGGTAAAGGCGGGCGACACCGTCGTTTTTGACACCGTGCTTTTGAAGTCCGTTGGCACGACCGTGCAGGTGG
Source organism: uncultured bacterium (assembly GCA_963718515.1). Lineage (GTDB taxonomy): Bacteria > Patescibacteriota > Minisyncoccia > UBA6257 > 2-01-FULL-56-20 > JAKAGE01. The sequence goes on from OY970354.1 coordinate 485,490, forward strand.
GCGCTCCGTACGTGACGGGTGCAAAGACCGAGGCAAAAGTGATCGGCGACGGCCGCGGCAAGAAAGCCATCATCTTCAAATATCATTCGAAGACGCGTGCACGGAAGAAGAAGGGCCATAGGCAGGACTACACGGAAATCGAGATCACGAAGATATAAAAACTGCGGCACTTGCCTCCTGAAGAATGATAGTTCGGCAAGTACCGCAGTTTTTATACATGTGGTAAGATAAACCATATGGATATATTAAACACTGGCGGTGCGGGGCTCGCGTGGTTCGGTCCGTGGGTGGTGCTTCTTGTAGTCTGGAGCCTTTTTTGGAAAGGCCTTGCGTTATGGCATTCGGGGAGACGGGGACAGCCATGGTGGTTCGTGATCATCCTGATCGTAAACACACTCGGTATTTTGGAGATTGTTTATCTTTTTGCGGTGTGTAGGCTGAAGTTTTCGGAGTTGTTCACGAAATAGAGATTCCAAAAAAAGGCCGAGCATACGCATGCCGCCCTTTTTGATTTTTATTAATTTATATAAAACACATCCGCGCTCGGCGTCCCCGCCGGGATGGTGCTCGTCTGATTCGGCAGTAAGTAATGGATGTTCGCCGCGGCCGCATCGGCGGTGGTGAAGGAGTGGGTGATGAACATCGTGGTCTCCGCCGGTACCGGGATACCGCGCGCAAGGACGCCGCCCGCGTTCACGACCACATACTTTGGCGTGCTCGTGGGGAGTGCATTGATTTGGTCACCGATCGTCACATAATTTGCGCTGAAAGCGCCTGGCACGTTCGGATTCTGTGCCCATACAATAAAGTAATCGTAATAGCCGAAGACACCGACGGCGACGAGAAATATGATGGCGACGGCCTGCGCGCCGCGAGTGTTCCAATGTTTTTTAATAATACGATAGAGCCAGACGCCGCCGAGCGTGGCAAGGATCATTGCCGGAGGCAGGGCGAGGATTGAACGTAGCGCATGGGGGATGCCTTCGTCTGACGCGGCCGCGGGCAAAATGCCGAATACGAGCCACACAAAAGTGAGCAGGACCCCGAAGAGCGGAAAAAGTTCCTGATCCTCCGCCCTGATATATTTTTTACGCCACCGGCGGATAATAAAATAGATACCGAGCACGATGCCGAGGAGGAATAATATGCCGACCGGCCAAAAGAACTCCGGCGCGCCGCTCACGTTCTGCCGCCAGTTATAGTCGCCGTGGAAGTTGAACATGAGCGCTTCCTTTACGATGTTCACCGCAAAGTCGTGCACGGGATTCGCCGCATTCGTGACGGATATCTGCGCTGTCCGTCCGAAGAACGATCCGGGGTTTGTGGCGAAGTACCACCCGATCGGCGCGGCGACGATGAACGTGACGAGAATAAAAAGTGCGGTGCGCTTCCAAAATCCCGGAATTTTTCTATAGAAAGGGATAAATAGCAAGAAAAGTATCGGCGTCACGCGGTGGGCAATGTAGGTGTAGAAACCGAGCCCGTACACAACGCCTGCGGCGATCGCATACCACCACGCGCGTCTGGATGAAGATAGAGTGCCGGAACTTTCTTTAAACGCCTTCATAAGTAGCCACAATGCCCACACGAGCATGAGCGGCGCTAAGATCGCGCGAAATCCTATGCGCGAGAAGGTGACGGCCCAAAAACTTGTGGACAAGAGGAACGCGGCGAGAAGTCCGGGGCCGTTGCCGAAAAGCTCTGCGACGAGCAGATACAATCCCCAGACGGTGAGCACGCCTGCGACCGCAGCCGGCAAACGGATGATCCAAGGCTTATACACGGGCCAGATCTTGAGGATGATGGCGATGATGTTCACATACAGCCCTTCGCGGCCATTGTCTTCAACATAAAATACCTGGAAGTGATTTGTCTCAGCCGCCTCCACGGCGTTGTTGCCGTCCATTGCCTCATCCGGATAAAGTCCCGGCGGCGTCGTTGTTAAATGGTAGAAGCGGAAGAAGATTGCTATAATCAAGATGCCGGATAGGAGAAGGCATCGTTGCGTTTTGGACATTCTATTATTATATCAAAATGGACTCACCCTCATTTGAACATCAAGTACTCGAAGCAGACATAAAAACGCTCGCGGCGGAGATCCATCGCACAAAGGAATTGAAGGATGTGAAGAATGCGGAAGGGATGGATGTGGTAAAAGAAGCGATCCGGGCGTTTCCCCAGTTGAATCATCAGGCAGGAAACAATGGTGTGCCGGTCGTGCCCGCGACGCAGGGGCAGGCGAATAGCCCCCTGCCCGCCTACGCGCAGGACGCACCCGCCGAAGTGAAGCTCGAGATAGAATATTTATTGGATCTCGCACTGCATAAGGGCATCGGCCCCGCGCTCGCGGAATCCGAGAAGTCACCGTATTTTGTGCAGGACGCATTCCACGACGCGCTCGCGGGAAGGCTCTATCCGGAATTGCAGAAGCGGGGCTTGATAAAGTAACATGGTATTTTTTTATATATTTCTTGCGATCGTGCTCGGCGTCATCGCGGGTATCGCGGCATTTTTTATCATTCGTACACTTATAAAACGGAAAATCATCGAGTCCCTGCAACTTTCGCTTTTTTTAATAAAAATTCCGAAGGCGGCGCCTGCGGACCAGTCGAATGGCGGCGCGGAGGGCAAGGACTTCAAAACGGAGCTCGCACATTTTGAGCAGCTGCTTGGCAGTTTAACTTCCATTAAGAAGCCGATCGTGTTCGAGATGGCAGTGCCGCATGTGGGCGAGGAAATCCACTTTTATATCGGCGTACCAAAGTTGTCCGCTGAGGTGGCCATGAAACAAATTCAAGGATTGTGGAATGGCGCGAGTGTGGAGCTCGTCCAAGACGATTTCAATATTTTCAACGCGAATGGCGCCACCGTCGCGGCATATGTCATGCAGAAAGAGAATCATGCATTGCCGATCCGCACATACGCGGAGCTCGGCGTCGATTCGTTCGAGTCTATTATCGGCGCGTTCGCGAAGATCAGCGAGATCGGCGAGGGCGCATCGTTACAGCTCATCATGCGTCCCGCGCCGAGCGGATACAAAAAAGAGATATACCACCATATTGAATCATTAAAAAAAGGGGAATCGCTCAAGAAAGTTTTCGGACACGGGATGGCGGGCGGCGTTGGGGTATCCGATGTGGTGGAGGTATTTAACCCGAAAACAAAGGAAGAGAAGGCCGAGGAAAAGAGCGATCGCGTGGTGGATGACGAAGCGATCAAGACGCTCCAAGCAAAAGTGACGAAGCCGCTCTTTGAGGTGAATCTGCGGTTGGTCGCGTCCGCCGGGTCGCCGTTCCAGGCGAACGATATTCTGGATGGACTTGCCGCCGGATTTAGCCAGTTCGGAAGCCCGATGCGCAACGATTTCCGTATCGTCAAACCTCGCAATCCAAAAGACCTCATCGATAGCTTTATTTACCGCACGTTTGATGCCAGCAAGAAAATGATATTGTCGAGCGAGGAGATCGCGAGCATCTACCATTTGCCGATTTCGTCCACCGAGACGCCGCGCGTCAAATGGCTCAAGTCAAAAGAGGCACCTCCACCGGATAACTTGCCGTCGAAAGGCTTGCTCGTAGGCGAGAGCGTCTTCCGCGGCGCGACGAAGCCAGTGTATATCACGGACGACGACCGGCGGCGCCACGTCTACGTGATCGGCCAGACCGGCACGGGCAAATCCACACTGCTCGGCAATATGATCATTGAGGATATCCAAAACGGCAAAGGCGTCGCGATCATCGATCCGCATGGCGATCTTGTGGAGAACGCGCTCGGCTTTGTGCCGAAGGAGCGGCTGGATGATGTGATCTACTTTAATCCTGGCGATCTTGAGCGCCCGCTCGGCCTCAATATGCTCGATTTCAACCCGGATCGTCCTGAGGAAAAAACGTTCATCGTAAACGAGATGCAGAGCATCTTCAATAAATTATTTTCACAGGAAACGATGGGCCCGATGTTCGAGCAGTATATGCGCAACGCGCTGCTCCTCATGATGGAGGACATGGCCAATGAACCGGCCACGCTCGTGGAGGTTCCGCGCATTTTTACCGACAGTGCGTACCGCGCGCGCAAACTTGCGCGCATTCACAATCCCGTCGTCGTCGATTTTTGGGAAAAGGAAGCGGTCAAGGCCGGCGGCGAAGCGTCGCTCGCGAATATGACGCCGTACATCACGTCCAAATTCAATAACTTCATCTCGAACGATTACATGCGCCCGATCATCGGCCAGCCGAAATCATCGTTCAACTTCCGTGACGTGATGGACAACCATAAAATATTGCTCATCAATCTTTCAAAAGGAAAGATAGGGGACATCAACGCGGGACTGCTCGGCATGGTCTTCACGGGAAAGATCCTGATGGCCGCGCTCTCGCGCGTGGACATCGCGGACGCCGACAAGCGTCCCGACTTCAATCTCTACATAGACGAGTTCCAGAACTTCACGACGGATTCGATCGCGACGATCCTTTCCGAAGCGCGTAAATACCGGTTGAACCTGACGATGGCGCACCAGTTCATTGCACAGCTTACGGATAAAATAAAGGACGCCGTGTTTGGCAACGTCGGCTCAGAACTCGTCTTCCGCGTGGGCGTGCAGGACGCGGAATTTCTCGTAAAACAGTTCGAACCCGCGTTCAACCAAAACGATCTTATCAATATCGACAACCTCAATGCTTATGCAAAAATTTTGATCAACGGGCAAACCTCAACGCCGTTCAATCTCAAGATCGGCACCACTTCGTGGGGCGGTGGCAATAAGGAGCTGGCGGAAAAATTAAAAGAATATTCGCGCATGAAGTATGGCCAGGATCGGCAGGCCATCGAGGACGATATTTATCGCCGCTTGCGCGTGTAGGGCACTCTTACTACATCCTCAGCCACGCTTTCAATGCTTTCCCTGGCGGCATGATGCCCCTAAGATAATTCAGTTCCACGAGACGGCTGAATGCCCAGCCGAGCCAGCCGGAAAAGATGAGTGCGCCGAACTTTGCCACTGCCCAATTGTCGCCGATCGGAATGATATACGTGTAGATCGTCAGGCTGTTCGGAATATAGATGCTTGGCCTCGCCACGTACGCGGGCATCTCCGCCTTTTTTATTTCTTCCAAAAGATTATGCGCAGCCACCTGCGCCTCTGTGACGGCCGCATGCACGACAGCCGGCACCGGCTTTTGGGTCTTTGGATTCACGAAGCAGACGTTATCGCCGATACCATAGATCATTGGCGCGAGCTTAAGATCCGGCGTCCCCGGCAGGCACTCCATACCGCTTTGCGTTACCGCTTTTCCGCGTGGCTCTTTTTGGAGCGGAGCAGAAGCGAGCACATCCGGCGTTTTTGTGCCGCCGGTCCAGACGAATACATCAAAAGGAATATTCATCGCGTTTGGATTCACCGCATCGCCTACGGAGATTCCGTTTTCCGAAACGGAAGATATTTTCATTCCCGCCATGACTTTAATATTCAGCTTCGCCAGACGTCGCATGGCGATCGCAACGACACTCAGATCGAATCCCGGCAGGAGCGTGGGCATCGCCTCCACGATAGAGACGGAAACGTGCAGGTTGGGATTTTTTCTCTCTTCCACGTTTGCCCACAAGCGGAGTTCCGCCGCGAGCTCAATGCCATTCGGTCCGCCGCCGCCGGCGACGATTGCCACGGCGCCGCCCTTTGCGAACGCCGCCGCCGCCGCAGTGCGTACCTCCACCGCGCTCTCGATCGTTTTAAGCTGGAGCGCGTGCTCTTTTAGGCCCGGAATCCCAAAATAGTTCGTTTCGGATCCGAGCGCGATCACAAGATAATCCGCGTTAATGGTGCGGCCATCCTTCAATACGATCCTGCCGGTCGTGACGTCGGGTGATGTTATTTCGCCCTCGACGAAAGTTATCGGAAAGCCTTTTACCAATTCGGTGATATCATACGAGCACGTATTCTCGTGCTCAGGTTCCGGCCGTGCGGCCACTTTGTAGAGCAAGGGAGTGAATGTGTGGCAGTCGTTTCGGTCGATGAGCGTCACTTGGTATTTTTCGAGCAACTTTACGCGCTCCAATCCTTTTGCGATATCCATCGCCGCGCGCAGGCCGCCAAACCCGGCGCCGAGGATCACGACATTCTTTTTATCCATATGCTTCATTATACCCTACTTGACAGGAATAATGCCTATGCTATAATGCACAAAGAACGCAGGCACATAGTTTCACTATCCTAGTGTCGCTCGTGCCACTGGTTCCTACTAGTTTTACATCTGTCCGGTTGGACGTCTGCAGAGAGAGCTCTGCCATGGATGGCTTGTCTGGAAAGCCGCTCAGGACGCTTCAATGAGTGTATGCCTCGCCGGGTGCGTACTAGGTGGAGAAAGGGCGCTTCACCGAACTTTGCGAAGGCCCGCAGGGACTGGAGGCTTCTCATTGCTCCATCTGATGATATGGTCCAGATATCGGATCGTTGGTCCCAAACGCGAGGGCAGTCACTGTTGTGGCTGCCCTTTCTTATTGACATATTTTTATATTAAGGATATAATCTTTCTAGGACATTGTATCGCGTTCATACGCGGAAAAGGGGGTTATATGGGGAAGAAGATAAGGAAGATCGGATTGGTTTCAAGGTATGGGATGGGATATTTTGACATCGTTCCAGCAATGAAGAGTTGGAATGCCCTCCTGGCCATCGTTCCCGGGCTCATCGGATTCAAACCGTCGAAAGAGTGTTTGCAGGCATGGGGCAATGCAGACAAGCTTTTCAAGCGCTTTGAAAAGAAGACCGGCGCCCATAACCTCGTCGATGCGGCGGCGAAGATATATAGAACAGTCAGCGCGGCGCTCGATCGGGAAATGGGTATTTTCGTCAAAGGTTATTTTTCGGTGGCCCTGGGAAGTTTCATGGCATTACCGATCAATCCCGATCCCATCGCTATAGATCTTCGGTCGGGCATTCTGCCGGATCTTCGCGCTCTTGCAGTAATTGCTTCGCGAGGTCACATTTCCATGGATGAATTACGCCAGGCGGCAGAACTCATCAAGAAAGTGCACAAGCCTCTCATTGCCTTGATCGTCCTTCACATGAATTACTGCTCCTGTCTTCGGCGGCACGATGTGTGTCGCGAATACATCGAGCGGTACGTATCTACACACAACAGCCCCCGACGCGCCAAGCGTCGGGGGCTTTCACTATTCAATAAGTGGCATGCTCTTTTTATTTCTGATACCATTAAGCAGATGATTCATTACCTTAGCGCCGCGCGTCCCAAGGCGCTTACGGGAACGGCTCTGCTTCGTCTTGATTTCAATACCAAAGACGACTGGCGGATGCGCGCGGTTATGCCCACGATTAAATTATTATTAAAGGTTTCTCGACATATTGTCATTATTAGTCACCGCGGCCGGCCGAACGGGTTTGATAAGAAATTCAGCCTCAAGGGCGATGCGGCAAAATTGTCGGGATTACTTGGCGGGAAAAAGGTGACTTTCATAAATCATTTCCGCTTCGCGGAGATCAAAAAGCAGGTCGCCGCCGCCCCGCGTGGTTCGATATTCTTGTTGGATAATTTAAGATTTTTGCCGGGCGAAGAAAAAAATGATCCGGCGCTCGCAAAACAACTTGCGTCGCTCGCGGATTTTTACGTGAACGACGCTTTTGCCGTCTCGCATCGCGCGAATGCATCCGTCGTCGCCATCACAAAGTTTTTGCCGAACTACGCGGGCATCGAACTCGAGCGCGAGATTATATCCCTCTCGAAGGCGATACTCGCACCCAAGCATCCGGTGGTGCTCATACTCGGCGGCGCAAAAGCATCGGATAAGTTGGGTGTCATCACTTATTTTAAAAATAAAGCGGATCGCTTTTTACTTGGCGGAGGGTGCGCTAACACGATCCTTTGGCTTGGCGGTATGGATGTAAAGAAGTCTGTTAAGGACGGCGATCCGAAAGAACTTCCCGTACTGAAGAAGATAGCTAAATATAAAAGTGTGGTGCTACCCACGGATTTTGTATGGGGCACCGTTGCGGGCGATACTGCAAAAAATACTAAAATATTGGATGTCGGCCCGAGTACCATCCGAGCATTCAATAAAGATATCGCGGCGGCACGCACCATCATTTGGAGCGGTCCACTCGGCCTTATTGAAAAAAAGCAGTACGCTAAGGCGAGCGTCGCCATCGCGCGCGCGATCGGCCGCAATCGCCGCGCATTTTCCGTTTCCGGCGGGGGAGAGACGGTGATGTTCCTCAAACAGTATGGGCTCGATAAAAAATTCAGCTTTATCTCAACGGGCGGTGGTGCGATGGTGGACTTTCTCGCCGGGAAAAAATTGCCGGGGATAGAGGCCCTGAAATAATGATAGAAATAATATGAAGCGATCTTTAGTAAAACCTCCGCGCCAAAAAATAGTGGTCATCTACCATGGCAAATGTCCGGATGGGTTTGGTGGTGCATGGGCCGCATGGAAAAAATTTGGTTCGAAGGCCGCATATTTGCCCGCGCGCGACCGTTCCGCACCGCCCACGGTGCTCAAAAATAAAATAGTGTACCTTATTGATTACACCTACGAGGGGCCTATCGTCAAAAAGCTCATCAAAGATAATATTCGGGTGACGGCGATCGACCATCATATCAGCCAGAAGGAATTTACGATGATGACCGAAAAACCGCTGTACGATGTGCGGCACTCCGGCGCCGTGCTTGCGTGGAATTATTTCCATCCGGGCAAGCCCGTGCCCGCACTCCTTCGTTATATTGAGGACCGCGATATCTGGAAGTGGAAGATTCCGCACTCCAAGGAACTTTTAACATTCGTGGACCTTGCGCCGCTTGACTTCAAGGCGTGGAGTCAGCTTGCGAAAGAATTGGACGATCCGCGGACCCATGCCGTCAATATAAAAAAGGGGACATTACTGGAATTATATTACCGGTCGCTCTATAAAAAACTTTTGCCAAACGCAGAGTTCGTAAAGTTTGCCGGAAAGAAGATCTACGCACTCAACTGCCCGTATTATTTTGCGGACGATCTTGGCCATGAGCTTGCCTTGAAGACGCATTCGTTCGCTCTGTTATGGAACGAATCGGGAGGCAGGATCCGTTGCTCGCTCCGCTCGGTGGGCCGGATTGACGTCGCAAAGATCGCAAAGAAATATGGCGGCGGAGGACATACGCAATCGTCGGGTTTCTCGTTTCCGGTCGGAAAGAGAACGCCATGGAAACTTCTGCCGTCGGCCTTTAGCAAAGAACGTATCTCGTAATATCCGCCCCATACGCCATGCCTCCTAAGAAGAAAAAATTCTATGCATACTTTGTGCCTGTTTTTGGTATAAAAACGGCGGGCAGTAGCAAGGGTAAAAGCGGTGTCGTCGACAACTGGGCCGCATGCGAAAAAATGGTGTCGGGTAAGGTGGGTGCGCGGTTCAAGGCGTTCGATAACAGGGCCAATGCCGAGGCGTGGCTTGCGCAAGGAGCGATGTATGAAGAGCGCGCGCCGAAGGCGCGGCCGAAACTCCAGCCCGGGATTTATTTTGATGCGGGCACCGGCCGCGGCGCGGGCGTGGAGATCAGCGTGACCGACGAGCGTGGCAAAAACCTTCTCCATAAAGCGCTCTCCCGCGCGGAGCTGAACAAGTTTGGCAAACATCTGCTCGGCGATGCGGCGGCAACCAACAACTATGGCGAGCTCCTCGCGCTTCGCTATGCGATCGATATCGCCCGCGCAACGCGCGTAAAAAAAATCTTCGGCGACAGCAAGCTCGTCATCGAGTTCTGGTCGCAGTGGCGGATCAAGCGCAAAGACCTCCCCGAGGAGACGGTCGCGCTCGCGGACGAGGTGTCGCGCGTGCGCGAAGCATTCGAAAAGATCGGCGGCACCATAGAGCGCATCTCCGGCGACTTCAATCCCGCGGATCTGGGATTCCATAGATAGAAAAAGCGGCGACATCGTGGGGATGCGCCGCCGGGTGGGTGGCTGTTGAGGCAGTGATCAGTGGTGAGCAGGGGGTGCGTGATGCACGGTAAATAGATCCCGCACGGAGACGTCGAGCGCCACGCCGAGCCGGATGAGTTCTCCGAGGGTCGGATTTCCATTGCCCCATTCTATGGCGCGCATTTTGCTTACTTTGATGTGTGCCCGATGTGCAAGTTTGATCTGGGTGAGCTTCAATGCATATCGCCTACGCTGAACATTTTTTGCGAGAACATCCGCAGTGCCGGGGTGGTGATGGTGTTTGAGAACACGAGGCTCATGTGACGGCTCGTGGAGATCATCTGGGTGCACTTTCTACTGCCTCCGTTTGAGTTGGGATTTTTCGAAAAAAAGCAGACTTTATGATACGGCATCCATCCGGCATGTCAATAAGAAAAAGCCGACGCTGGGGGCGTCGGCTTCGTTTTATGAAGCGCAAAGAACGATCTCACACTCCTTCCGTGAGAAACGCCACTCTAATGCCCACGCTCCACAGGGATTCGAGGGAAGTAGTCGCTCCGCAATTGATCTCTTCGCCTTCCTTCGTAAAGGCCGGCGCCTGCGCAAGCTTGTGGAGAGCTCTGACCGTTACTTGCTCTTCCGCTTTGCGCCCTGTCTGCAGAGCCCGGATGGTGGACGGCCTCAGTCCGCACCGATCCGCAATGGCTTGAGTGTTGGTAAACTTTCCTTTTCCGCAAAGCCGGATGAAATCCTCACCGAAATCGGTGCGGAGCTGTTGTCGCCGTTCTTCGGAAACTTGTGGTCTACCTTCAAGAACAACATCAGACATGGTTTCTCCTCTGCGACCCGGGATGCGTGCTGAACTGTCTTTCATCGTACCGCGTGCTCTACTATTGTCAATAAAAAACCGGCGCTCGCGATCATGCGCGCGCCGGTTTTGGCCGGATCCTCTCTAGCCGGATCTTTTGAGGAGGGGAATGAATGTCATCTCGGCTTCCATGTTGAAGAGCGTGCCAAGGGTTGTCGTGTGGTTCCAATTGCCGTTCTTGGCATCCACGTGGAACGTATGGCTGCAGACCTCTGCGATCCTATGCATCTTAGCAACCGTGAGGTGTGGGCCCGTCGTTTTGCCTGCTTCTATCCTTGCGATGATGGGAAGGCTTACCTTCGCCGCCATGCTGAGGGCGTACTTGGTTTGAAATCCCGCCGCGACGCGCACTTCTGTGAATTTTTCTCCCAGCTCAGCGCGCGCGACTGACCGCTTGGCCTCCTTGTCGTCCGGCCCGTTCTCGTCCGATAGCTTTCTAAACTTTCTGCTCACATTGCTCTCCTTAGGTTGATGTGCCGCGTTCCATCATTACACCATGCGCCATTCTTGTCAATTTTCATCGCGCGTGCTATAATCTTTTTGCTGGCAATCCAGACGGTCGCTGTGGTGGTGCGCGCTCCAAAAGCGCCGCGCCGCGCAGAGGAAAGTCCGGACACTCTCCGTGGTTGTGTAATGCGAAAGCGTCGCGCGACACGGATAAAATAGTAGCGGCTAACAGCCGCCGTTCGCAAGAATAGAGGTGCGAGCAGTGACGTCCACGTTGGAAACGACGTGGAGGACCCCATCCCGAGCTTGATGGTCTAATTCCGCCATAGGGACAAAAAAGCGGAAGTGAAACGGCAAAATCCTTACTGAGTGCAAGGCCGTGCTCTTCGTCCATCCGCAAGGATAGCCGGAGAGAGTGCCGCACCGAGCCCGCGAGCAATCAAGGGCCCAGATAAATGATCGTCCGTTCCGCGCAAGCGGAGCCGACAAAATCCGGCTTATGTATTGCCAGCAATCAGAGACCCGTCAGAAATGGCGGGTTTTTGATTGTGCCTTGCTAAGTTAGTAAAATTGTGATATTGTATGTCCAGCTGGGAGGCGACAAAGTATGAATCATCCGCTGTTAGGTGACGTGGTTGTTTGGGATGAAGCAGTCTATCCGACCCTTGTAGGGGATATGATTAGCCGTCACGGAAAAGGGCCATTCAAAGTCGTCGGCTTACGGCTTCATCGCAAGGGCGTACAATCGCGTTGCCCCTATGCCATAAGCATTGAGCTTTCTGCTGACGACCATCAGGAGTTCGCGGGCGAGTGGTTCAAAAAAGCTCCTCTGGCCAAGACCAAGCAGACCAGGGGACCTTCATTTTCAAAACCAGTGCCGGATAGGAACCTGCTAAAGGTCGAACTTCCCGACGGACGGACGGAAGTAATCAATAAGGGGTACTTTAGAAGTTCAACAATAAATTGAATTGATAAAAGATGTATGGGACGCACCAGTAACACGGTGCGTCCTTTTTTTCGGCTATGCTATTATAACGATATGAAAAAGCAGAGCATAGCATTAACAGGATTGCTTCACGCCGCTGCCGCGACGGCATATATCGGCGTCGTTGCGTTTGTGATGAGTAACGGAAATACTTGGTTCGGACAAAAGGACGGTCCTTTTACTCCAATGGCGGCGCTGATGCTCTTCGTTCTTTCCTTTGGCGTCATGGCATGCCTTGCGTTTGTTCGACCGGCGCTGTGGTATCTGGATGGCAAAAAGAAAGAGGCAATTCAACTCCTTTCGTGGATGATCGTTTTCTTTTTTATTTTGACCGTGATCGCATTTGTTTGCGTGGCGCTCGTTCAGTAGCGGTGAAATTGACTTTTGCCTGATGTGGTGGTATTACTAGAGCGGAATTTTGAATTCAAGATTTGAGACCAAGAGAGGAGAACGGTTTTGCTCAAAAGAGTGCAGTACGCAGTTCCGGATCACGTAGCCGAACGGCAACCATCCTTTTCGGAAGCGACTTGGGTTATTGTCGGCGATCGGTGCTACTTTTCTGTCACCACTAAGCAACCCTACGAAGCGACGCACGGAAAAAATATCATCCAGGCGATCGCCAACGCATCCTGGGCCATTTTTCGTGTTATAATATCTTCATGGATCCTGAGGCACATGATAGGCGACGGGGCTTTACGCTTATTGAGCTTTTGATAGTGATCGCAATCATCGCTATCCTTGCAGTGGTCGTGATTCTTGCTTTGAATCCCGCAGAGCTCCTTAAGCAATCGCGCGACGCGCGGCGGCTCTCTGATATTTCCACCATCACCAACGCATTGAATGTTTATGCCGCCGATCAGACGGGAAGCACCAATTTTTCTTTGGGCGTTGCTTCGGATACCTATCCCTCGGTACCCGATCCTTCCGCCACCTCCACTGCAGGGGATCAGTGCCAGGGACTCGGCATGCCCGGATTCCTCGCTTCCACTGGTGAATCATGGCAATGCGCTGCTACCGGAAATTATCGCGCTACAAACGCCACCGGCTGGGTTCCCGTCAATTTTTCCCACATATCATCCGGTGCCCCCATCTCGGCGCTCCCCGTAGATCCTATCAACCAAACCTCGTCGGGTTTGTTCTATAGCTACAATGCGTTGGGGACCCAGTTTGAGGTGGTGACGGACCTTGAATCCCAAAAATATAAAAGCAACTTCGGAAGTTTGTCCCAAACCATTGACTTCCCCGAGGTTATCTCCGGAGGAACTCCCGGGGTGTCTGCGCTCTACAATCCTTCGGGGCTTTTGGGATACTGGCCGATGGATGAGGGATCTGGCTCTACGACAATTGATCAATCAGCGAATTTGGGTAATGGAACATGGAATGGAACGCCGATCGGGAATAATAATACCTACTACACTACGGGCAAAGTGGGAGCGTATGCCGGGGATTTTGACGGAACCACGGATTTTAGCGACATCGCCAACCAGGGAAATTTCAGCTTTCCGAACACTACCTTTACTGTCGCGGGGTGGTTCCAGACGGTGACCACGGCGGATGATTACCTGGTCGGGAAGGAGGGTAATACGGCCGGATGGGGAGTCGTTATTGATGGATATTGCAATACCTCCGGCAATCTGGTGGTGGTCATTAAAGATGCGACGAATAATGAATACTATGAATGTTCGACAAACAAGACTCTCGACGACGGCAGTTGGCATTTCTTTGCCGCGGTGATCACGACGAATACCACAAACGCCGCACTCCAGACCTCCACGATATATATTGATGGCCTATTGAATAATGGCAGTTGGGCGGCCGATGCGCTTCCGTACAGCGTTTCTTCGGCTGATTTGAGGATTGGGGCAAGAACTACGGGGGCATTCTTCTCGGGCAGTCTTGATGACCTGCGTATTTACAGTCGGGCGCTTTCTGCTGCGGAAGTTGCGGCCCTATATGACGCAGAGCACTGATCTGGGATATTTTTTTCCCCAGTTTCGGGGGCCTTTTCCACACATTATGCACTTTGCTGGGTTTTAGGGCCATTTTTACTGGCTTTTTGGACTTGACGCGATTTTTACAGGGTATATATTTGTATACAGCTAGACGGAAAAAATTTTGAGATTGTTGGTGCGACGGGTAGTATCGCGGTGGGTTCTTACCGAAAGAACAAACTTTGCGCCCGGGATGAGTCCTTGGAAAATGATGGGGTGTTCCACCGTCTGACGGAGGAATGCAACAGAATGATCCTAGTGGATCGATCTCGGCCTACTTGGTCGGACAAAAACAGGAAAACGCTGAAGCGGCCAAAAGCCACCGAGGCGTGTATCGGAAAGGGGAGGTTGACCCGGCGCAAGCTGGGAATGCTCCGCGGGAAGTCTTTTCGCACATTGCGCGCCTCGTCCAGCGACGAAGCAAACACAGCGAGAGGTATTCCTTTCCCCAATTTCTGCCTTCGGAGTCAATGGATGCTTCGAGAATAACGGTGTTTCACCGTGTCGAGACGAAAGTCTCTTCGCAGGAGGTTCCTGTTCCAACATGTCCACATGCGGAGAGTGGAGGAAGCTCTGCTTCATCGATCATTAGCCATTGAGGCTTGCGAAAGCGAACCGAGAAGGTAAACGATCTGAAGCAGTTGCTTCCCCACTCAACCGTATGGTTCACACCGAACGGGATTGCCACGCGCAACCCCGTTTTTTCTTGTGGTATGATATTTATATTCTTGGAGAATGGACAATCGTAACCATATTCACCATTCCACGCGCCACATAACATTCAGCTATCCGGTATCGCTGTGGCAAAGGATCCATTCGGCATTCACACCGCTCGCCCTCATTGCACTGCTCTTTGTGGTGCTTAAGGCCGCGTCGATTTTCCCCGCCTTTCCTTCTAATACGCTGACTCCCGAGCAGATCGGCCTTGCTCTCCTCGCTACCTTCGCGCGCCTTTTTGTTGCCTATCTCGCCGCCCTTGTCTTTTCCATCCCTCTCGCCCTGCTCGTTGAAAAAAATGCGCTTGCGGAGCGGATATTATTGCCCGCCTTCGATGTCGCCCAATCGGTGCCGGTGCTCGCATTTTTTCCGCTCATCATTGTTCTTTTTATTCATGTAGGTTTTCTTGAAGGCGCCGCCGTGTTCACGATTTTTATTACCATGGTGTGGACGATGGTGTTCAGTTTGGTGGGCGGCCTTAAGGTGATTCCGTCGGACATCAAAGCGGCGGCAAAGGTTTTTAATATCACCGGCTTTTCCTATCTTAAACGCATACTCATTCCCGCGATCGTTCCGTATCTTGTTACCGGTTCGATCCTGACGTGGGCGCAGGGATGGAATATTGTCATTGTGGCGGAAGTGCTCCACACGTATATTCCGGGCGGGACTTCGCGAGATGACCTTTTTGGCATTGGCAATGTGCTTGTGAAGGCGGCGGCGAGCGGACAGAATGGAACCTTCATCGTTGCGATCCTCGTGATGATCGCGGCGATTGCCCTCATTAATTTTTTCGTGTGGCAAAAATTATTACACTATGCAGAACGATACAAGTTCGAATAACATCATCGTCTTCGATAAGGTTTCGAAGATCTACGAGCCGAATAAAGAGGTGGCTCTGCGCGACGTTTCATTTTCGGTGAAGAACGGCGAGTTTGCGTGCATCATCGGCCCGTCGGGCGGGGGCAAATCCACAATCCTCAAGCTAATTGCCGGACTTGAAAAAGAAACATCCGGGACGATCACCAAGCCGGAGCACATCTCCATGGTATTCCAGGCCGGTGCGCTTCTTCCGTGGCTCACCGTGTTCGAGAACGTCGCGTTGGGATTGCGGGCAAAGAACGAGCCGGAGAATAAGATCAGGGCGACGGTGGATAAATATATAGCGATGGTGGGTCTGCGTGGCATGGAAGAAAAATATCCGAGGGATCTTTCCGGCGGACAGCGCCAGCGGGTAGGCATCGCCCGCGCGCTCGCCGTCGATCCGGAAGTGCTTCTGCTTGATGAGCCATTCTCCGCGCTTGATCCAAAAACCACAGAAGAGCTCCATAAGGATGTGCTTGCGATCTGGACGCAGACAAAAAAGACCATCGTGATGGTTTCGCACCTTATAGAAGAAGCGGTATCGCTCGCCGATAGCATTCTTCTCATTAAGAATTACGGCGTCGATCACACATTCTTGATCTTGTTGCCCCGGCCGCGGAGGGAGAACGAAGCAACCTTTGCCCACGAGGTGGTACAGGTGCGGAGGGAATTTTTCAAATAGAAAAATAAAATAATAGCGTGATGCCTCCCTGGGGATGATAGTTCGACATCACCCTATTATTTTATTTTGCCCTTGGGTTTAGCTTCCTTCTCAAGTATCTCGGAGAGGCTTAGTCTGCGGAGCAGGTACAGCAATAGTGCCAGGAGGAGCGCCGCGGCAACACCAAAGCGGGTGAGGCCGATGCCCACCAATGTCCCGATCGCCGCCGCCGTCCAGACGAGCGCTGCGGTTGTGACGCCATGAGGGTGGTCATTTAACTTTATAATGAGGCCAGCGCCGAGGAATCCGATGCCGACGACGATGTTCGCAATAACGCCGAAGCCGGTGTTCAATGCCGTGATATCGGGAACGGTGCCTAGCGTGGATGCCGTGATATAGGGGAGTGTGAGCGCGATCATCGCAAAGATGGACGCGCCGCCCGTGACGAGCATCGTCGTGCGGATCCCCGCGGCCTCTTTGCCGACCAGCTCGCGCTCAAGTCCAAGGAGCGCGCCGAGCACAAGCGCGATCATGAACCTCACGAACATTTGTTCAAACGTCAACATTGTATTAATATTAGCATAATCATATGCGTGAACGTACTTATATTAGGGATGTGGTGACACGGGAAGGCCAGGAAGTCGAGCTTTTTGGTTGGGTACACGCACGGCGCGATCACGGAAAATTGGTGTTTATCGATTTGCGTGACCGGACCGGCATGCTTCAGGTGGTGCTCGGCCCGAATGTGGCGGGAGCGTCCGACCTGCGTCTTGAATATGTGGTGAAGATAAAAGGAAAGGTGCAAAAGCGTCCGGCGAATATGGTAAACGAAAAAGTTCCCACCGGGCATCATGAACTAAGTGCCACGGAGCTCGAGATCATAAATCCTTCAGAAGCGTTGCCTATTTCTGTTGATACGGATGGGTATGAGATCAACGAGGAGATGCGGCTCAAGTATCGCTATCTCGATCTTCGCCGCGAGCGGCTGGCGCATAACCTTGCATTCCGCCATCATATCATCACTTTTATTCGTAACTTTTTGAATGAGCGGGGTTTTTTGGAAATTGAAACGCCGAACCTTACGCGTTCGACGCCCGAAGGCGCACGCGATTATCTGGTGCCATCGCGCATACAGAAGGGGAGTTTCTACGCCTTGCCGCAATCGCCCCAGCAGTACAAGCAACTGCTCATGGTGGCGGGAGTGGATAAGTATTTCCAGATCGCGCGGTGCTTCCGCGACGAGGACACCCGCGGCGACCGCCAGCCGGAATTTACCCAGCTTGATATGGAAATGAGCTTTATCGAGCAGGAGGATATTTTGGCGTTGAACGAAGAACTTTTGATAAAACTCGTCAAGGCGCTTGCGCCGGAAAAAAAGATCCAGGAGATTCCTTTTCCGCGCATCACGTATAAGGAAGCGATGGAAAAATATGGCACCGACCGACCGGATATGCGTACCGATAAGGAAGACAAAGACCTTCTGGCGTTCTGCTGGGTGATCGATTTTCCTTTCTTTGAAAAAACGGAAGAAGGCGGATGGACGTTCACGCATAATCCTTTCTCTGCACCAAAGCCGGAATTTATGAACGATCTTTTGGAGAAAAAGAATATCGGCGAGATCCTTACCACTCAATACGACGTAGCGATGAATGGATTGGAGATCGGCGGCGGAAGCATCCGCAATCACGAAGCGAAGGCGCTCGAAGCGGTGTTCGAGATCATGGGATTCGAGAAGGAGCGGATCCATAAGAATTTCGGGCACATGCTTGAAGCATTCAGCTACGGCGCGCCGCCGCATGGTGGGATCGCGTGGGGTCTTGACCGGCTGATTTCACTGCTTGCCGCCGAGCCGAACATCCGCGAGGTCATCCCATTTCCAAAGACCGGTGACGGGCGCGATCCGATGATGGAATCGCCGGCACCGGTGGACAAGAAGCAGTTGGATGAGCTAGGATTGGAAATAAAGAAAAAATAAAATAATTAATATGAATCATCCCAAAGAGGAACAGACGCTCGTTTTGTTGAAGCCCGATGCATTACAGAGAAATTTGCTGGGCGAAATACTTCATCGTTTTGAACGAAAGGGCTTGAAGATTATTGGTTTAAAGATGCTTCACATGGATGAAGTGCTTCTCAAGGAGCATTATGGAAAATATTCTGACAAGCCCTTTTTTAATGGGTTAAAGAAATATATGTCTGCCTCTCCGCTGGTTGCCGTTGTTATTTCCGGTATCGGTGCGGTTGTCACCGTGCGTACGATAGTCGGCTCTACTCGAGGGAGCGAAGCTGCTGGGGGCACTATTCGTGGTGATTTCGCGATGAGCATCCAAAGTAATCTTATTCATGCTTCTGATCCTGCGGAAAATCCAAAGGAAGAAATTGCACGTTTCTTTAAGCCTCACGAACTTTTCTCCTATCAGCGTATCGACTTCGAAACGGTATATAGCGACGAAGAGAGAAATTAGGAAGTATGGAGCTTGATCCGCGCCTTCATATAGTAGCGGTCACTGCTATCATCGAAAAAGACGGGAAATTTTTGATATCGAAGCGCGCAGACAACGAAAAAGTTTTTCCAGGAAAGTGGACTGCTCCGGGAGGCAAATTGGTGTTCTCGGAATATCATCATTTGCCTTCTTCGGCATCGAGCCATCCGCAGTGGTATAACATGGCCGAATGGGCCGTCAGAAAAGAGGTTCGGGAGGAAGTGGGGCTTGAGATCGAGAAACCACACTACCTTACCGATCTTGTTTTCGTGCGGCCCGACGGCTATCCCGTATTTACGATATCGTATTGGGCAAAATATAAAAGCGGAGAGGTTACGCTCAACCACGAAATGAGCGATTTTAAATGGATCGATGCAAAAGATGCAAAGAGTTATGACATGATCGAGGGAATTGCAGAAGAGATCGAGGAAGCCGAGAAGGCGATACTATCATTGGGATAGTTACTTCACCTCCTCAAACGCCTTTACAATCGGATCCATTTCGCCCTCGAGGATCTTTTCGATGTTGTGCCACTTCTTGCCGATGCGGTGATCGGTGATGCGGTCGTCGGGGAAGTTATAGGTGCGGATCTTTTCCGAGCGGTCGGCGGTGCCGATCTGGTCGCGGCGGTCTTGGGCGATGTTGCCGGCGGCGCGGATCTGTTCGATCTCGTAGAGCTTGGCGCGAAGCACATCCATCGCTTTTTCCCGGTTCGCATACTGCGAGCGCTCCTCGCGTGAGGCGACGACGATGCCGGTCGGCTTGTGGAGTATCCGCACCGCCGTCTCCACTTTGTTCACGTTCTGTCCGCCCGGGCCGCCGGCGCGCGAGAACGTCACTTCAAGATCGCCGAGATTAATGTTCACTTCGCGCGCCTCCACGATCGGCAGAATGGCAACGGATGCGGTGGACGTGTGCACCCGTCCCGCCTTTTCCGTTTTTGGAATCCGTTGCACGCGGTGGACGCCGGATTCATGCTTCAAAGCCTCATAACATCCTTCACCTTTTATCTCCGCGGTCAGGCTCTTATATCCCTGCGAGTTCTCGCTGGAATCGAGTATTGAAAAGCTCCAGCCTCGCTTTGCGGCATAGCGCTGGTACATGCGCGCGAGGTCGGCGGCAAAGATAGAGGCTTCGTCGCCGCCCGCCCCGGCGCGTATTTCTATGATGATCTTGTTGGTACTCATGAGGTCTCTATTTTCCCTCACTATGGTATCATAATAGTGAAGAAATCTTAAGTTCAGCCATGGACGAAACCCCTCTCATTCTTATCGTTGATGACGAAGCGGCATTTCGCGAGATTTTCAGCGCCAAGCTTGGCGCTGACGGATATCGCGTTGAGACGGCCGAGAACGGCGAAATCGGATTGGCAAAAGCCAAAGCGCTCAAACCGAGCCTCATTCTTATGGACGTCCGGATGCCGGTAATGGATGGTCCTACCGCGGTGCTGAAACTTCGCGAAGATCCGGAGACCAAAGATATAAAAGTGGCGTTTCTTACCAGCTCTCGGCGATCCGCGCATGGAGATGCAGGAAATGAGCGCCAAGATGGCGCAGGATTTTGGCGCACAAGGATATCTCCGAAAAACGGACGATCTCGATTTGTTGAACGATAGAATAAAAGCGTTTCTCCAATGAGGCCACGGCCGCTTATCCTCGTCGTCGATGATGAACACGATCTTCTCGAGATCATGTCCTTGAAGCTCGCCGCTTCAGGATTCGATGCGGTCGTTGCTTACAGTGCCAAGGAGGCTGTCGATGCGGCCAAGAAGATCCACCCCGACCTTATCCTTATGGATATCCATATGCCCGGCGCATCGGGCACCGACGCGGCGCTTGAGATCAAGCAAAATCCGGAGACAAAAAATATCAGGATCGCGTTTTTGAGCAATATGAAGGATCCGTGGCCGCAGACAACATCGCCGCGCAATGCCCTCGCAAAATCGCTTGGTATGGACGACTTTATTGATAAGACCGGTGATCTGAATCTGATCGTGGCAAAAGTGCGGGAGATCCTGGGGCGAAAATAAAAAATAGCCGTATTCGCCTCCTTGCAGATGATAGTTCGGCAAGCGAGAGCGCTATTTTTAGTCTTTACTGTTTCTTGGGGCGGATCTTTTTCGGTTTCGGTTCAACCTTAGCGGCGCGGCGTGACTTGAACTTCTCCACGCGGCCTGCGGTGTCGATCAACTTTTCCTCACCCGTGTAGAACGGATGGCACTGTGCGCAAATTTCAACGCGGATCTCTTCTTGAGTAGCGCCTGTTGTGAAGGTGTTGCCGCACGCGCAGATGACCGTTGCGTGAGGGAAATATTTAGGATGCACGTTTGTTTTCATGATGCTGTCTATTATATGCGATAAAAATTAGTTAGTCAAATTTATTTAAAAGTGAAGGACCTCCGTTGGGGGAGGTCCTGTGGTTTGCCGGTGTCGGCGGCCGATCAGTGGGGGTGTATTGCTATGATGAGGAACACAATCGCGAGGACGCCGAGGAGGATGTCGATGTGTTTCTCGTGCACGATCTTTGCCTGGCGCTCATCAAGCATCACTAGTCCGACATTCTGGTCGTGGGGATTCATGGAAAACTCCTTATCCCTAGTTGGGATTACCAAGGTGACTATAACATATAAATCGCCGCTTTGTCAAATATCACAAGACACTATGTAGCTAGAGAGAAAAGAAGGGTCTCGTACCGAACTATCATCTGCCAGGAGGTACGAGACCCTTCTTTTCTTGGGGATTGACACCATCTCACCATTTGATACAATAGACCTCGTTGTATCGAGCCGTCCCTTTACATGATATTGGTAAGGAAATAAAGAGAGTTTTTTAGTTGTCCCAATTTATTCTTTTGGCAACATTTAGAAGTAAAAAAATGTTGCAATGAATTTTTACTGGGCGTTTGAAGGTTTTGAGTCTTCAAGCAACCTTTTAATCAGAGGATTTGATCCTGGTCCAGAATGAACGCTGGCGGTGTGGATAAGGCATGCAAGTCGAGCGGGATTGATTTTGAAAGTGTTGCGATTACATCAAGGCACCGGAAGGATCAATTTAGCGGCGAACGAGTTAGTAACACCCTGGTACGTACCTCGAAGACGGGGATAGCTCATCGAAAGGTGAGGTAATACCCGATATTGTCGCAAGACGAAAGGCGCAAGCCGCTTTGAGATCGGCCTAGGTCCGATCAGCTAGTTGGTAAGGTAACGGCTTACCAAGGCTATGACCGGTAGGGGAGGTGAGAGCCTGACCCCCAACGACGAGACTGAGACACGGCTCGTACTCCTACGGGAGGCAGCAGTCGAGAATATTCGACAATGGGCGAAAGCCTGATCGAGCGACACCGCGTGCAGGATGAAGGCCTTCGGGTCGTAAACTGCGGTAGTATGGTAAGAATGCAAATGACTGTCATACGGAAAGAGGTGGGTAACTACGTGCCAGCACCAGCGGTAATACGTAGACCTCAAGCGTTATTCGGATTTATTGGGCGTAAAGAGCATGTAGGAGGTTTTGCGCGTCTTTTGTTAAAGCCCAGGGCCTAACCCTGGAAGTGCAGGAGATACGGCAGAACTAGAGGAGGTTAGAGGTGCATGGAACTCACGGTGTAGGGGTGAAATCCGTTGATATCGTGGGGAACACCAAAGGCGAAGGCAGTGCACTGGGACCTTCCTGACTCTGAGATGCGAAAGCGTGGGGAGCAAAAAGGATTAGATACCCTTGTAGTCCACGCCCTAAACGATGCCTGTTTGCTGTTTCGAGTATCGACCCTCGGAGTGGCGTAGCTAACGCGTTAAACAGGCCGCCTGGGAAGTACGGCCGCAAGGCTAAAACTCAAAGGAATAGACGGGGACTCGCACAAGCGGTGGAACATGAGGTTTAATTCGATCAGTAAGCGAGGAACCTTACCAGGGTTAGAAATCTATGATGACAGCCGGCGGAAACGTTGGCCTTCTCACAAGGACATTATGGACAGGTGCTGCATGGTTGTCGTCAGCTCGTGCTTTGAAGTGTTCCCTTAAGTGGGGTAACGAGCGCAACCCCTATTACGCGTTACATGTGTCGCGTGAAACTGCCCCGCACTAAAGTTCGTGAACGTGAGTTCGCATGTATATTTCAGTGCTGGGAGGAAGGAGGGGATGACGTCAAATCCGCATGGCCCTTTGATACCCTGGGCTACACTCGTGTTACAATGGTCGGGACAATGGGTTGCCAACCCGTAAGGGGGAGCTAATCCCATCAAACCCGGCCCCAGTTCGGATTGAGGGCTGAAACCTGCCCTCATGAAGCCGGAATCGCTAGTAATCGCAGATCAGCCACGCTGCGGTGAATACGTTCTCGAGTCCTGTACTCACTGCCCGTCAAGCCAAGGGAGCCGGTAATAGGTGAAATTTCGCTTCGGTGGAATAAACTTAAGATCGGTAACATGGGCTAAGTCGTAACAAGGCACGCGTAGCGGAAGCTGTGCGTGGATCAATTAAACTAATATATAAAAATTTATTTTTATATAGTCGAACTTTCTTCTCTTTGGCCAGCGATCGATCGCAGGCGAAAGCGAGGGAGGTAATTGGGACAACTAAAAAGCTCTTTGATGATATAGGTTGTATTTTGTGTTAAAATAAAACTATGGCAAACGAGCCTAAGAAAATCATGATCATAGAGGACGACCGTTTTCTGTCGTCTTTGATGAAAGCCCGCCTCGAGAAGGAGGGATTTCTCATCGCCCAGGCGTTCGATGGCGAGGAGGCGATGCAGGCGCTCAAGACCGAGTTGCCGGCACTCATCATCCTCGACCTCATCATGCCGCAGGTAACGGGATTCGAGGTTTTGCAAACGATCTCGATCACGCCGCAGCTTGGACAAAGTGCCGGTCGTTATCCTTACCAATCTCGCGCAGGATTCCGACATCAAGAAAGCACAGGAGCTGGGTGCGAAGGAATATTTCGTAAAGGTGAAGGTTTCGATCGATGATCTCATTGGAAGGATAAAAACATTGGTGGCATAGTGCAAAAATATAGATAAAAAAATGGTCTCAGGAGAAATTCTCAAAAAAATAAAGCCGGGTGCGAAGGTTAAAGTGTACGAGGGCAAGACCCCGTTCGCTGGTTTGGTGATCGCACGCAAACATGGTTCCGAACCGGGCGCGACGTTCACCGTCCGCACCGTTCTCGCGGGCGTCGGCGTGGAGAAGGTGTATCCCATCCATTCTCCCTCGATCGTCAAGATTGACGTCGTCTCAAGCCCCAAGAAAGTGCATCGCTCCAAGCTGTATTTCGTCCGGAATGTTTCGGGCGCTAAGATCAGGCAGAAGTTGGACGTGTCGATGTAGGGGTAGCGTGAAATTCCCAGAAAAACCGCCGCTTGCCGGTTTTTTGGTTTTGATGATATACTTCTCGCAGTAGGAGGTTCTCTATGGGCAATATACTTCCTTGGGATCCGGGAGAGTTCAAAGAATTGTACGCTGAAGCAGTAGAGGAATGGCGGCTTTTTAATGACTTTACCGCTGATGTGTTGAGGCAGTGTAGCGCTAATACCGACCTACCAACTGCATTGGAAAGCTATGAAAAGGCCAACGTCCACTATTGGAAAGCCATCAAAGCGGTAGCCCGGATCTCGCTTCGTTTTTATAGAGGGACTGCTGGCGAGGTCTTTGATCACACGAAAGAAGAAGAAATTCAACTTTCTGCTCTTTCGGGAATGTTGTCGAGATCTATGAATAATCTTCTTTCCGTTCATAAGATTTCTCTGCAAAGAGATCAGAATGCAAAATTGGCGGCATTGCGTAAGAGTCAGAGTGCTTCATAGATTCTATGAGGCACTGTATTTTTTTTAGTGCATCATATATCATTGAGCTTGAAGTTTTTGCGCGGGTGGCGAAATGGCAGACGCACTACCTTGAGGTGGTAGCGCCGAAAGGCGTGGAGGTTCGACTCCTCTCCCGCGCACAACATGTCAAAAAAATCACGCCACATATGACTTCATTTTAGCAGAAAATAAAACGGCGCATCAGGGGTGCGTCGGGAATCTATACTACGCTTGGTTCGTGCGCCATAATCAGGTGGGCGCGCGTTCGCGTAAGCGTAGTATAGCAGTTGTGGACACGGAAAGTCCAGTGGTTGCCGCAAGGGAGAAATATGGTACTATAAACGTAATGAAATCCCGAGACGGATTCGCGGCGGCGCTTGTGATATTTCTGGTTCTCGTATTGGTCATAATAGGCGCTGTTTTGTGGGTGCATTACTATTACCTCCCCAAAATGGCTGCGGAGAATTCTTCGACATCGGCAGGTTCGACGACATCGGTTCCTGCAGCTCCCTCGTTATCCGCTACATCTTCCCAGTCCGCGCCTGCTTCGGAAGGCGCGACTCCTGCTGGATGGGCGACGCATCAGAACAATGCTGGTGGATTTTCCATTGCTTATCCTTCCGGATATTCAAGCAACGACAAAGTTATCATCAGCGGTACGGGCGAGACGGATATTTACCCTGCATCAAATCCGAGCGCGCCACTGGTTGTGGTAAATTATTCTTCCGCCGCCGGGCAGACCGCACAGTCGGCGTTCGATACCATCACTTCTGAAATTCCGCTTATCCGCCAGAGGTTCCCATCCGTCGTTGTGGCTACGAGTACGGCGTCTATTGGTTCGTTCTCGGCGCAGGTATTAACCACTTCTGGTAGTGGCCAAGATGATGCGGCGTATGTCTTTGAGGCAGGGAATGCCATCTATCAGGTTTCCATGAACTACGATGCGGGTGGTGCGGCGAATGTTTCATCCAATAAGACCCTCGCGGATAGTATCCTTGCTACTTTTCAGTTGATTTCATCATCGGCGGGGACAACTAGTAATTCCAGTTGGCAGTCGTATACTGATTCTCAGTTTGGAATAACATTCCCGTATCCACCCGGCTACTGGGTTCAGTCGAGCATCGCTGATGCGGGATCGGAGGATATCACCGTGAGGCCCAGTGATGTACCTCAATTGAGCGGTATCGAACTCATGAAGCTTAGTATTACGCCTGCGGGTACTGATAGCGTTCAGTCGGAAGTCGCGCAATGGACGAGCAATCTGCAATATGGGCGATATACTTTCGCAACCAGCACGGCAACAATCGCGGGCTACTCAGCACAGCGGTTTTCGCTTTCAAAACCGGATGACAATGGTGCGCTCTATATTTTTACCAATGGGAAATCTATATTCGTAGTCTCTGCCTACTATGACAACGCCTCATCGGCTCCCAATTCTTCTTCCGTGGAGGCAACAAACGAGTCAATGGCTAACAAGATTATCGCAGGTATTGTTTTGAATTGACCTCATGCAGATAGCGCACAGCAAAACTCGCGATCAATTTCCGCTCAGCGAGCGAAAAATTTGGAAGAAGACTATTGCGGCGATTTTTATGTGGATCGTCATTCTTCTTGTCGTTGCTGGACTGCCGATGCTTGAAGCGGCCATGATGCCCACTGGCGTGGCCGCGCAGCGATTGCCTTATATATCTTTGGCGGCTCTGGCGATTCTTATAGTCGTTTTTATCATCACATACTGTTATCAGTATTGGTATTTCAAAGTATATTATTACGATCTTGGCGATGATTTTGTTGTCGTCAGAAAAGGCCCTATCGCTCCACGAGAAATCACTATTCCATGGGAACGCATACAGGATATCTATGTGGACCAAGACATCTGGGATCGGATGTTTGGTCTCTATGATGTCCATCTTTCGAGCGCCACATTCGCGTCCGGCATGGAGGCGCACATTGACGGCGTGGGGAAAGACGCGGCCGATGGGTTAAAAGCTCTACTCCTTCAGACGGTACGCCAGAAAATAGGTCGCAAACAAAAACAAAACGCAACCTCCTAATATGCCCATTACCGAAGAGAACTATCCCATTCGCGGCGCGTATTTTGGAAAGCTTTGGGTAAGCTTCTTCATTTCTCTCATTATTGGAGGCGTTTTGGTGTTGATCGGAATACAACCCGCTGTTCAGGCGATGGTGTTATGTAATAAGGGAAATTGTAATCAAGGCGGGATGAGTTATGTATTGTACGCATTCACAATTTTCTTCGTGATTTTTGCTTTTTATTTCCTTATCCATGCAGTTAGTATGAAGGTCAATTTCCACTATGCCCTCGACGACTCCAACATCAGCGTGAAGAAGGGTTTATTTTCACGGCAAGAGCAATACATGCCTTACGAGACGATCCAGAATGTATGGATCGTTCAGGGGCCACTCGATAAAATGTTTGGAATTGCATCGCTAAGGGCACGGAACGCTGCGGCCGCTTCTGCGGCAGCTACCGGGGCCGCAAAGCAGACGATGTGGAGTGGTCCATCAAGAAGGGATCGCGAACAAGAGGCCGCAACGGTTTGGAATAACACGATAGACATTCCCGGTCTCGCGCGACAGGATGCAGAGACATTGAGAGATGCTGTCTTGCAAAAGATGCAACAAAACCCTCCGGCGGACACAGGAGCGGGGCTTTAAGGGCTAATACTAACGGGATTGTTGGAGCGCAATCAGCGTTCCAACTTCGTCCCATCTGGTGCACAATCGACGTGTTTATGATCCGAGTCGATCGGATGGAATCGTCCATTCCACGTGTACATTTCGTAATCGATAAATTCCTGGATAATGACACACAGTGACCGCCATAAGAGAGCGGTAAATCCGAGTATCATCCATGAAATAAAAAGATAAATGAACGGATCCAGTATTGATGGAACGATTGGTTGCATGGTCGGGAGCCAGCCGTTTAATGGATTGAAAACGATCAGCGCACCAAGCGAGAACCAATAAGTGAAGCAGAAGCCGCAGGTTAAAGCCCGACTTATAGGGTAGGGGACGTGCGCCTTAATGCCTTCGCGAAGCGATGGCAGGTCATTTAATAATTTTCGCCAGATCACTGTAATGCTCCCAATGATGAGGCCGGTCATAATAAGATTAAAGATCATTTGAGTGTTTTGATTTATGGATAAAGTTGTGGTGCCCGACCCGGATGGGATCGAGCACCGTTTGCTCAACAATCTGCCGATGCGAGCACTCCATTTTGCAGCATGACCTGTTCGCGCATGGTCATGTGCATCTCCTCGTGGGTAGGGGCTACGACAACGCCGCAGCAATTATAGAGTCCGAAGGCAACGCCGAGATCCCGCTCGACGATACCCCGGGCGATGTCGGTTCCCAAAAGGCGGATCAACTGTTTGCCGACGGCCGAATTGGGATCTTCCGCCTCAAGAAAGCGCCTTCCCGTCCGTTTCACGGTGTTTGCGACTCGCTTGAGATACGACATTCCGATACTGAGATCCCGGACGAACGCTTCCTTGAGCACGTTTTCAAGTTCGGCGTCGTTCGCGGTGTCGAGATTAACCCTTCGTTCCGTGAGCACTGCAACCACCGAAGGATACGACATATTTTCCCTCCTAAAGAGCGATGTGCTGGCTCCCAATGGAACCAGTGTCTTCATTCTCAAGTCCAAAGAATGACGCGTCAATTTATTTGCAAATAGTTCGCAATTAGAATATTATGCGATTATGGCATCCAAACGGGAATTCAAGCACATTCTTCGGAAAGGGGGTCTTAAAGCGACATCGGCGAGAGTTGCCATCCTTGAAACCTTGAAGGCGGTGAAAAAACCTATGAGCGCACAGGCGATCTTCGAAATGCTTGCCAAAGACCTTGATCGGGCGACGGTATATCGAACCGTAAAATCCCTTAAGGAAAAAGGCATCATCGTTCCTATCGATCTGCGGCATAACCACGCACATTACGAATTTGCGAACCTTGCCGAACACCATCACCTTATCTGTATCAAGTGCGGTAGAGTGGAGGATGTACATCACTGCGGCCTGGAGGAGGCGCAATCAAAAGTGCTCCGCTCATCGAAACATTTTGCGAAGATCACCGAACATGCCTTGGAATTCTACGGTGTATGCAGGAAGTGCGATCGGAACACGGGGATTGAACACGCCGATTTTCACGCTTAGGAATACTGTTATACCATTAAGCGATGCAGGAATACGTGACGGATGCGGTCATATTAAGAAAAGACAGTCTCGGCGACCTCGATGGCCGCTATACCCTTTTTACGAAGCGGTTTGGCAAGATCATCGGGAAGGCGAAGAGCTCGCGGAAAATTACCTCAAAGCTCGCCCCGCATCTTGAGCCCGGTATCGTTGCAAAAGTGCGATTCGTGGAAGCGAAGGGGACGCAGATCATTGACGCACTTAAATCCCGGCGCCTGGAAATGCTTCTTAACGATCTTCATTGTCTGGGGCAGCTTCTTCCGGACGCCCAGCCCGAAGAAGATCTATGGCATCTGCTTGCGAGCGGTGGCTTTTCTTGGGCCAGGGCGCTCGCCATATTGGGATGGGATCCGGAACATGCGGAATGCATCGGATGCGAAGCCGTCCGTCCCGAATATTTTTATATCCCCCGCCAGGAATTTTATTGCAACCGGTGCGCTTCAAAAGTGCGCCGCGATGCGGTAATATCAATATATGCCCGATTATAATCCGAATTCGATCTGGGGAAGTAAAGAGAAAAAATATACTTACGATACTAAAAATTCCCCGGCGCAGAAGCCGGCGGATGGGGGAACGCAACCAACACGACAGCAACCGACCCCACCAGGCCACGAGGATATCGAACAAAGGCCCCCATCATTCTTTCACCGGCATCGCCTGCTTTTTTTTACCATAGGATTATTGCTCGGCCTCGCACTCATCGCACTCGTTGCGTATTTAATACTTCCCGCACCGACGCCGAATGTGGCCATATCCTTCTCCAATCCGGGAATCATAGTGGTCGGCGTTCCATTCCCGCTTACCATCACCGTTTCTAATAAATCAAATAGCGTTCTCCAGAACGGGGAGTTGAACATCACTCTCCCGAGTGGCATTGTGCTCGCGGGCGACGACCCGAGCGCGCCACAAAGCGTCATTACGGAAGCCATCGGTACGCTTAGCTCGCAAACGATAAATCCCCCGGAGACCGTCCAACTGATCGTCACGGGGAATCCTGGCACCTCGCAATCCATCAGCGCCGGTCTTACGTACCAAACCGCCGCTACGGACAACACCCAGTTTGAATCAAGTGCGAATACGTCGCTCGTGATCGGGTCGCAATCCGCGCTCTCACTCTCATATACCGGGCCATCGAGCATCTTTAGTGGACAAAATTTTGACCTTGCGGTCAATTATCAAAATAACACCACAAGCACCTTGCAAGGGGTAGAGCTCAAAATGCAGTATCCGCCAGCATACACTTTTGTGAGTGCGAGCGGCAGTTCGCCGACCAATGGGGGAGGCACTCTATGGAATCTGGGCACGCTGGGGCCGAACGCGACGGGGACCCTTATCCTTACGGGAAATATCGTGGGACCGACCCAGGCGCAATACCAATTGACCGGTACGATGAGCGCAAATTTTTCGGGGCAAAATTATCCGGCGTATAGCGCAGCGGCGAATTTTGCCATCGCCGCATCGCCGCTCTCTCTTTCGATCAGTCTTAATAATTCACCAACGTATGTTAGTAATGAAGGAGATACGCTCGATTACACGCTGACCTATACCAATAATTCGGATGTGGTATTCCAAACGTTGAACATCTCCGCTGCACTCCTTGGGCAAATGTACGATTTTTCATCACTCAAAAGCGACGGTTCGTTTAACTCGCAGAACAATACCATCACCTGGTACGCGGCGAATGCGCCGCAGTTGCTCTCGCTTGCCCCCGGACAATCGGGATCCGTCAATTTTACCGTAAATACCTTGCCATCATTCCCCATCCGTTTGCCGAGCAATAAAGATTTCTCACTGAATGTGACGGCACAGATCGAATCACCGACGGTACCGCCGAACACGGCCGGATCGAATACGGTTTCCATCACCTCGCTCACTACCAAAGTCGGTGGGGATATCGCGCTTGCGGCCACGGGATATTCCCATGAACCGACAAGGGGGATAACAAACACCGGTCCTTATCCGCCCAAGGTCAACATGCCGAGTGAGGACACGATCCACTGGGACATTACCAATTATTCAACCGACGCGGAAAATGTTACCGTATCTGCGTACCTTGAATCGGGCACCACGTTCACCGGCGTTTCTACGAGCAGCATCCCATCATCCACGCCGACGTATAATGCGGGTACCGGACTTATCAGCTGGACCATCCCATACATTCCGGCGACGACAGGGGTGATCAGCCCACCGGCACAAATGGTATTTCAGGTGACGAATACGCCCGCGGTCAATCAAGTTGGCCAGACCGTCACGCTTCTTGGGCCGACGACGCTTACCGCCACCGACGTCTTCACGAGCTCTACCGTGCAAGCATCGGCCGCCGAAGTCACTACGCAATTCCCCAATGATCCATCGATTACGGGCGGCACGGGAGATGTAACACAATAAGGATTAAAAATATGGAAAAAGCCAAAAAAAATGATAGCGGACTTATGGAAAAAATAGTTTCACTCGCCAAGCGACGCGGGTTTGTTTTTCCAGGATCAGAGATTTATGGCGGGTTGGCAAATTCGTATGAATATGGTCCGGTGGGCGTGGAGCTCAAAAAAAATATCCAGGATGAATGGTGGCGAGTGTTCGTGCGCGAGCGAAGCGATATGGTCGGCCTCGATTCATCTATTATTTTGCATCCCAAAGTATGGGAAGCGTCGGGGCACGTGGCGGGACTCGTGGATGCGATGGTGGAATGCAAACATTGCCACACGCGCACGCGGGCGGACCATTTGATAGAGAATCATTTCGAGGCAAAGGGCGAAAAGATCAGCGTGGAAGGGAAAACCGAGAAAGGAGCTCGACGAGATCATTCATGAAAATAAGATAAAATGCCCGACGTGCGGGAAGTTTGATTGGACGCCGGTACGAAAGTTCAATTTATTATTCGAGACGAATGTCGGCATCGTGCCGGAGGCGCAATCAAAAGTATATCTTCGCGGCGAAACCGCGCAGGGGATATTCATCAGCTTTCAAAAATATCTTCGACTCCACGCGCGTCCGATTGCCGTTCGGCGTCGGCCAGATCGGCAAGAGTTTTCGCAATGAGATCACGAAAGGTAATTTTATTTTCCGCACGCTCGAATTTGAACAGGCGGAGATAGAATATTTCTTTGATCCCGAGGAAGCCGATTGGAAAAAACTATATGAGCAGTGGAAGGGCGATGTTAAAAGTTTTGTGACGGGAAATTTGGGTATTAAAGAAGATGCTTGCGCTGGCGCGAGCACGGTGACGAAGAGCGAAGTTTTTATAGCAAGCGGACGGAAGACTTGGAATATAAATTTCCGTTTGGGTTCAAGGAATTATGGGGCTTGGCGTATCGCACGGATTATGATTTGAACCAACATATGAAGCATTCCGGTGTGGATCTTTCATACACCGATCCGACGAGCGGCAAGAAGTTCGTGCCGCACGTGATAGAGCCTGCTGTGGGCATAAATCGGCTTATGGCGATGGTCATGCTCGATGCCTACACCGAAGACGGCGACCGTGTATACCTCAAGCTCAAGCCCCGCCTCGCGCCCTATAAAGCGCCGTGTTTCCACTTCTCGCCAACAAACCGGAGCTCGTTGGATCGCGCCCGCGAAGATCTATGATCATCTCCAAAAGCAGTTTCTCGTCGCCTGGGATGACCGCGGTAACATCGGCAAGCGCTATTATGCGCAGGACGAGATCGGCACACCGTTCTGTATCACGGTGGATTTCGATACGCTTGGCGAAGGCGAAGCGCAAAATAAAAATACGGTGACGGTACGCGACCGCGACACCGGCACGCAAGAACGCGTGGCAATAGATGAGCTTCCGGAATTCCTCCATGGCAAAATTTATAATTAAAGGCGGGAAACCGCTGTTCGGCGAGGTCACTATCGCCGGGGCAAAGATGGGCGCGCCTCAAAAATGATGGTCGCATCGCTTCTTACGGAAGAGCCCTGCATATTGGAAAATGTTCCAAATATCGGGAGATACGATCCATCATCGTAGAGTTACTGCAAAACGATTGGAAGTGACGTAGAAATAGCAGGCTCGACCGCAAAGCTCACGACGCCAACCATAAAAAATAATCGCGTATCCACGCTCACGCGGCGCAACCGCATTCCCATCTTGGCACTTGGGCCATTGCTCGCGCGCACGGGTGAGGCGGAAGTGCCCGTTCTCGGCGGTGATAAGATTGGCGCGCGGCCGGTGGATATCCATCTTGAGGGATTGGCCAAGCTTGGCGCGCAAATCCAGATAACAAAAGACAGCTATCACGCGTGGGCGAAGGACGGCTTGCACGGCGCGGAAATAGAATTGCGATTCCCAAGCGTCGGCGCTACCGAAAATATCATGCTTGCCGCGGTATTGGCAAAAGGCAAAACCGTCATCAAGAATGCCGCGCTCGAGCCGGAGATAATAGAGCTCGATGAAAATGCTGCAAAAGATGGGCGCGATCGTGGAACTCTGCCCGCCGCGCACGATCACTATCGAAGGCGTCGACGAAGTTGCACGGCGTCACGCATCGCGTGATTGCCGACCGCAACGAGGCGGTTTCTATGGCGTGTCTTGCCATCGCAACGAACGGCCGCATCGTGCTGAAAGGCGCCGTTCAGGAACATCTCATCACTTTTTTGAACGCCGTGCGGCGACTCGGCGGGGAATACGAGGTAGCGGACGATGGCATCGCGTTCTCTAAAACTCGCGCAGCCGCACTAAAACCCCTCGAGATCCGCACCGATGTCCACCCCGGCTTCATGACCGACTGGCAACAGCCGCTCGCAGTGCTCCTTACGCAGGCGCATGGCATATCGAGTATCCACGAAACCATTTACGAGGACCGCTTCGCCTACGCGCTCGATCTCAACGAAATGGGCGCAAAGATAAAAGTGACGACCGACTGTCCACCGAACGACCCATGCCGCTTCAATGGCAAAGGCGCATATCACTTTGCCGTGATCGACGGACCCACCACGCTCGCGAGCAAAAACCTCGCCGTGCGCGATCTCCGCTCCGGCATGGTCGACATCCTCGCCGCACTCGTCGCGAACGGCGTCTCGGAAGTGGAAGGCGTGGAAGAGATCGACAGGGGATACGAACGAATCGATGAGCGCTTGCGCCAGTTGGGCGCGGATATCACGAGGAAATAAACGGTCTCGACTTTCATCTCGTTTTCGCATAAAATATATCTCATGTTTGGAAAGAAAATCGGCATCGATTTGGGCACGGCGAACACCGTCGTTTTTGTGCCGGGCAAGGGATTTATCATCAACGAACCGACGATCGTGGCGCTCACGCAGCCCGACAATACCGTGCTCGCGGTTGGCGCGGAAGCGAAGGAAATGATCGGCCGCACGCCTGATGAGATCGTGGCATACCGCCCGCTGAAAGACGGCGTGATCGCCGATTATTATATTACGAAGGCGATGCTCACATATTTTATCTCGAAGGCATCGGGCTGGTTCAATATCATAAAACCGGATGTCGTCATTTCCGTTCCCGCAGGCATCACGCAAACCGAACGCCGCGCAGTG
Source organism: uncultured bacterium (assembly GCA_963718515.1). Lineage (GTDB taxonomy): Bacteria > Patescibacteriota > Minisyncoccia > UBA6257 > 2-01-FULL-56-20 > JAKAGE01. The sequence continues at coordinate 519,920 of OY970354.1, forward strand.
ATGAACGCCGCGCGCGAAGGCGGAGCGGGCAATGCGTTCATCGTGCGCGAACCGATCCTCGCCGCGCTCGGCGCCGGCATCCCGATCAACGCGCGCAGTGGAAACATGATCATGAACATTGGCGGCGGAACCTCCGAGCAGGCGGTGATCGCGCTCGGCAACATCGTTTCGTGGAACAGTCTTCGCATCGCCGGCAATAAATTCGACCAGGCGATCATGGATTACATTAAAAAGAAATATGCGCTCGCGATCGGCGAGCAAACCGCCGAGCAAGTCAAGATCGCGATCGGTTCCGCCATGCCCACAAAGGAAAAAATGGAATATCAGGTGCGCGGCCGTGACCTCGTGACCGGCCTTCCCAAAGATATCGTTATCAATTCCAATGAGATCGCCGAAGCACTTGAATCCGCTTCTTATCGAGATCGCCACGTCCGTGCAAAACGTCTTCAATGTGACGCCGCCGGAACTCGTGGCGGACATTATGGAAAAGGGAATCATCCTTTCCGGCGGCAGTGTCCAGCTCCATCATCTTCCGGAATTCTTTGAGCGATTTTTGGGCGTGCAGGCGTACGTCGCCGAAGATCCGTTGTTCTGTGTCGCAAAAGGCACCGGCCTCATTTTGAATCATTTGGACACATATAAGCGCACGCTCTTGAACAAACACTAAGAATGATAGGGCACGAGGCGGCCATTCATGATCTGAAAGATCTATACGAGCGCGCGGCACTCGGCCACGGATATATTTTAGTCGGACCGGCGATGGTGGGAAAGCGTACGCTCGCGATATCGCTTGGACATTATCTTGAAAAGGGAGTGTTCGAGTTGCCGCGAGAAGGCGAAGTGCTTCAGGAGATGAAGTTGATAGACGTCGCATTCATGCGATCGCTCGACCCGGCCGCGAGCGGTGATTCGATCGGCATTGATGCCGCGCGCGAGGTAAAGAACTTTTTATGGCAAAAACCGAACGCGAGCGCGCGGCGGACGCTCATTATTGATAATGCGGAGCTTCTTACGACGGAAGCACAGAATGCATTGCTCAAGATCACCGAAGAACCGCCGGCATCATCACTCCTTATATTAATAACCTCTGATATAGAAAGTATTTTGCCGACGATCGCCTCGCGCTTGCCAAAAATATATTTAGGAGCCGTGACGCAGACGGCAATCACGCAATGGCTCATCGATGGAGAAGGTATGACAAAAGCGAAGGCCGAGGCGTTGGCAAAGTGCTCTCTCGGTAAACCCGGCATCGCGTGGAGGTTGTTGCACGATGCGGTATTTCAGGAAAATCTCGCGTTGGCGGAACAATTCCTAAAAACGGTGCCGACCGCACGCCGTGACTTCATTAAAAAACTTATCGAGCCCGACGACTTTAATTTACGCATATTCCTCGATGCTGTTATAATGACCCTTGCATGGGAGAAAACCTCAAAAACAAAAGCCGAGTTTTGGCACAAAACATTAAAATTGTATGAGGGCGTAAATAACTTCAGCCTCAACCCACGACTTCAATTGGAAGCACTTATGAAATAATTATAATGACCATTTCCGAACAGATAACAAAGGATCTCGAAGTCGCGCTCGGCAGCATTACGACAAAGCTCAAACAGGACTTTTCGCAAATCCGTGGCAACCGCCCGTCGCCGGACATGATCCAGGATATCCGGCTTAGCCTCTACGATCAGATGCTCACCATTCGCGAGCTTGGGTCGCTGAACGTTCTTCCGCCACGCACCATCCAGATCACCGTCTGGGATCCGGGCGCGATCGCCGCGATCATGAAGGCGATCGACGATGCGCACCTTGGTCTCTCCACTAACAACGACGGCAACACGATCCGCGCGACGCTCTCGCCGCTCGGCGACGAACGCCGCGACGAAATGACGAAGCTCGTCAAAAAGATCTCCGAAGCGGCACGCATCCAGATCCGCGCACGACGCGACGACGCGATGAAGCGACTTAAGGATTCGGAAAGTAAAAAAGAGATAACGGAAGACGATTCATTCCGTGGTAAAGAAAAGATCCAGAAGGCGACCGACAAGGCAAACGGGGAAGTGGAGGCAATGGTAGACGGAAAGTTAGCAGAGCTAGGCGAATAGAAAAGCCGCCTCAGGATCGCTCCGGAGACGGCTTGTTGAATCGGTCAGGTTTTGGATGGCTGTGGCCACCTCGTCGCTAAGAAAAGCGAATCGGCCGCCAACAGTAAGAAGGTTGCCCACGCGAACAGTGCTGCCTTGTTAAGGGAGTTAAGAGCGGGAGGGATATCTTTTATGACCCCCAGGTCGAGACCCAGCATCACACCCAACACGCTGAAAAAGAGAAATCCGAGCGCCAGCGGTATTACCAACAATGCCGCCAGCAGGTGGAAGATCGGGATTTTTGGGATCTTCATGCGCACACGCATTCCACACCTCTTAATTGAACTTATAGTATTAAAACAAATCAGGGAGTAAAGTCAAGTTTTATTATTGAGCCCCGTCTGTTAGACTTAATGGGATTTTTACCGTGTCTATCCTTATTATCATTCTCGTTATCATTGGACTTTCATTCCTGATCCTCGGCCACGAAGCAGGACATTTTTTTGCGGCCAAGGCGTTCGGGTTAAAGGTGGATGAATTCGGTATCGGCTTCCCTCCGCGCATCGTGGCGAAAAAATTCGGTGACACGGAATACAGCATCAACTGGCTACCCTTCGGCGGCTTTGTGCGCATCTCGGGCGAACGGGGAGAATTTGAGGGAGTCAGCCCGGAAAAAAATGACGTAACCAGCACAACGGACGCTACCGCCGACACGGACCGCCTCTTCTACAAACAGCCCACGTGGAAAAAGAGTATCATCGTGCTCGCCGGAGTATTTATGAATTTTATCCTTGGGTGGTTGCTCATCGCCGCCGTGCTCATGGTCGGCGTGCCGCAAACACTCGTGATCTCGGGTATCGAAACGGGCTCGCCCGCGGCGGCGGCCGGCATCCAGGCGGGGGATATCGTAAAGGGATATACCGACTCGCAGAGCTTCATTAATTTTGTGGATGCACATAAAGGCACGCCGATAACACTTACCGTCACGCGTAACGATAAAGACGAGAGCTTCACCGTCACTCCGCGTACGGACGCGCCGCCCGACCAGGGCGCGCTCGGCGTGGCACTTGAGGACGGCGGCGCGGCGCGGGAAAATCCCTTCGCGGCGATCCGGGACGGACTCGAGGACGCCGCGATCATCTCATGGCTTACCCTCCAGGCCTTCTATGAGCTAATAAAACAGCTCTTCGTCCACGCGACGATCCCTGCGGATGTCGTTGGTCCCGTCGGCATTTTCGGCATCGCAGAAGAGACGGGGAAGATCGGCCTGGCATATCTTTTACAATTCCTCGGTATCATCTCGATCAACCTCATGATTGTCAATTGTATCCCATTCCCGGCGCTCGACGGCGGGCGTTTCCTCATGATCATCATCGAAAAAATAAAGGGTTCTGCGCTGTCATATAAAATGGAGACGGTGGTGAACGGCATTGGCTTCGCGCTCATCATCGCGCTCATGGTGGTGCTCACCGTACGGGATATACATGGGTTGCTATAATCATTAAAAGATCATGAAAATTTCCCTTGCGCAAAAACCGGGCAAAAAAGATGGTTTTATTTTCTTTTTATTCGATAAAGAAGATATCACGAAGAAATTACTGTTTACCTTCCTTAATAAAACAGAACGGTCTTATCTTCAAAAGATCCGTGCAACCGCTCCATTAAAAGACCAAGAAGTAAAAATAGTCACCCTGCCGGATTCGATGCGAAAGATAATTCTTATCGGGATGGGAACGGTAGCGGAGTTTGTTCCCCGAAAAGCGGCTCTCGGAATAAGAATTGCAGCACAGACTGCGCGAAGCGAAAAAATACCAGCCCTGGCTGTTTCCGCTCCTCTCATGGCCGATCCGAGAAATACCATAGATTTCTATGAGCTCATTGCTACAAACGCAATCATGGCGAATTTCGAATTCATACAATATAAGACCGCGCCGCCCGAAGGCTTCTTTTTTATTAAAGAGATTACGTGCGTTGCGTTGCGCCCCGACCCGAATATTAAAGAAGGCCTACGCCGGGGCATGATCATCGGCGAAGAGACGAATGAGTGTCGCAGGTTATCCAACACGCCTGGGGGCGACATGACCCCGGCGACGCTCGCGGCGCATGCATTAAAAGTTGCTAAAAAGAACGGTATCAGCGCAACCATTCTTGATGAAAAAAATATGAAAGCGCTTAAGATGGGCGGTGTTCTAGGAGTTGGAAAAGGATCAGACTCGCCGCCGCGTTTTATTATTCTTGAGTATATGAAAGGGCCGAAAAGTCAGAAACCGGTGGTGCTCGCTGGTAAAGGTGTTACCTTTGATACGGGCGGCCTTAATTTAAAACCGAGTGAGCACATTTATGAGATGCACATGGATATGTCGGGCGGCGCGGCGGTGATCCACACGATCGTAGCGGCGGCGCGGTTGAAACTAAAGAAAAATATTATAGCCCTCGTGCCCGCGGTGGAAAACATGCCTTCTGGATCAAGTTACCGCCCCGGCGATCTGCTTCGCACTATGAATGGAAAAACGATCGAGGTACTGAACACCGACGCCGAAGGTCGTGTAATATTGGCGGATGCGCTTGAATATGCAAAAAAATATGACCCGGGGCTCGTGATCGACGTGGCGACACTGACCGGAGCCGCCATAACGGCACTCGGACTATTCTATTCCGCACTATTCGCAACGGATAAAAAATTGGAAGAGCGCTTTCGTGCGATCGGAGAGGCAGTGGATGATCGCGTATGGCCGTTGCCGCTTTCCACGGACTATGAAGATGGCATTAAGGGCACGTTCGGAGATTGGGCAAATACCGGGAAAAACGGCGAGGGCGGTGGCGCCAGTAATGGTGCGGTCTTCCTTTGGCAGTTCATAAAAGGCTATCCATGGATACACTTGGACATCGCACCCCGCATGACGACGGTCAAACAGGATTTCCTGGCAAAAGGCGCTACTGGCGCTCCCGTGCGCCTGCTCGTACGATTCCTATCCCAAGAATAAGCGCGATATAATAAGGCTATGATCCAACGTGGCATAGCTTCCTTCGGACTTGATTCAGGCCACTGCCCGCCGTGGCTTTTTGAGCGCATGGTAAAGCTCGGACGCGAAATGATGTACGTGCTCGTGGCCGAATATGGCCCGGAGGAATTCATAAAACGCATCGCGGACCCGGTATGGTTCCAATCACTCGGCACTGTTTTGGCGTTCGATTGGAATGCCTCAGGCCTAACCACCATTTTAACGGCGGCATTAAAAGAAGCGATCCGTGGCCATGAAGCGGATTTTGGCATTGTGATCGCTGGTGGAAAAGGAAAGACATCGCGCAAAACGCCGGACGAAATATTGGCGTGGGGTGAGCGGCTGTCATTGCCCGTTGCGCAGGCGAACAACCTTGTTTATAACTCCAAGATGAGTGCAAAAGTGGATAGCGCGCTTGTGCAGGATGGGTTCCAGCTTTATCATCACGCGTTCTTTTTTTCGCGCGGCGGCGCGTGGGCCGTCGTCCAGCAGGGGATGAACACCGAAAAAGCATCCGCGCGGCGCTATCACTGGTATTCAGAAAATGTGAATGACTTGGTCTCCGAACCGCACTCCGGCATTTCATCGCCGGTCACGCTAAAAACCGTTCTCGATCTGAGCGCACAGAAAAGCGACAAGACCCGTGAGATCTCGACCGAGCTCACGCAAGCAGGCTATGCGACGCTCATGAAAGACATCACATTGCTCCGCAAATATTCTTCAGAGCTTTCACAAATGGCGAAGATACAGATCGGTGGCGACGGCAGAAACAGTCAGCAACTTACCTTGCTCAATTTAGAGTCCGTGGAATTCACCCATCACCCCGTCGTTTTTGAAGATTTCTCTAAAAGCAAATATCTGGAAAAGATATTGGCCAAGGTGACCGACCGGAAACCGAAAAACTATGAACAACTGGTGGCGATCGAGGGTGTTGGCGCAAAGACGGTCCGTGCGCTCGCGCTCGTTGGTGAGGTTATCTACGGCGCATCGCCATCCTATGAGGACCCTGCGCGTTACAGCTTTGCCCACGGTGGCAAAGATGCCACGCCCTATCCGGTGGATCGCACCACGTACGACGAGACGATCATGATGCTCGGCCGCGCGGTGAGGAAGACAAGGCTACCGACGGTGGATAAGGAAAAAGCGCTCAGCCGACTAAACGACACGCATATGGTATAATCCGCATATATGAACACACTCGTCCATGCGGACATATTTTTCTTTGTGACGACGATCGCCGTCGTGATCGTTTCGATAGCGCTTACGGTTGCGCTCATTTACCTTGCAAAAGTATTAAGCGATATCAAAGATATCACCAAGCAAGTAAAAGAAGAAACGGTTTTGTTTCGAGAAGACATCAAAGGATTGCGGGGTGATATTAAAAAAGAAGGATTCCGGGTAGAACGTTTCATCATGTTCATCCGTAATCTTTTCAAGAAAACCAGCACAAGGTCGAAGAAATAATTATTGAATAATCATTATCATTATGGCAACAAAAAAGAAGATCACAAAAAGGGGGAGTAGCACAAAGGCGTGGGAAATCGGTGGCGCAGTGACTGCCGCCGCCATCGCCGCCGCGGCAGGAGCATACTTGCTGTCGGATAAAAAGACCAAAGCGAAAACCAAGAAATGGGTTCACGATGCAAAGAAAAAAATCGTAGAACACGCCAAAACCGCAAAAAAGCTCGGTGAAAAAGAATATGGCCGCATCGTTGAGCAGGCCATCAAGCACTATGGCTCGATGGAAAAATTGAGCGCGGCGGATCTTATAAAAGCGGGCAAGGAGCTAAAAGGTGAGTGGAAAAAGATCCAAGCCGAAGCAAAGAAAGCCAGACATTCCATACGGAAGATTGCGCACAAGAAAAAAGCCCGCCAATAAAACCCCCGCTCCACAACCGTAGTAGAAAATATCTTATATTGTTTGTCGAACTATCATCCCCAGGGAGGCAAACAATATAGGATATTTTATTTATTCGTACCGGAGGGCATCGATCGGACTCTTTTTCGCCGCCTGGCGCGCAGGATAGATGCCGAAGGCAATGCCGGTAACGCTCGAGACCGCGACTGCGAGCAGAATCGCGGACAATGGAAATTCGAACGACCACGCGACGGCGAGCGCCTTTGCGATGATTAAGTACGCCAGGCCGACCACAAGGCCGCCGATCGCGATGCCGATCACGCCGCCGATGAAAGTGAGCATTACCGATTCCACAAGAAATTGCTGGAGAATATCATTGTTCGTGGCACCGACTGCCTTGCGCAGGCCGATCTCTTTTGTGCGTTCGATCACCGAAACCAACATGATGTTCATGATGCCGATGCCGCCGACGATGAGTGAAATCGACGCGATTGCGGCGAGGAATAACGTCAAGATAGAGGTAATGTTGCCGAGCAATGAAAGCACATCCTGTTGGGTTTCAATGGTAAAATCATCCTTGTTTGGATCGGTGATCCCATGGTCCTGTTCCAAAATGGATTCCACACGCGCCTGCGCAAACGTGATGTTGTAGCTGCTGTTTGCCTGCACCATGATGTCGCTAAAATAATTGATACCGAGCATCTGCGTTTGCGCAACAGTGATGGGAACCATCACAAGATCATCCTGGTCAATGCCGAACGCGCCGGTGCCTTTTGCTGCAAGCACGCCGACCACTTTGAATTGTATGTTCTTTACCTCTATATATTGCCCGAGGGGATCCGATCCAGCCCCAAAGAGCGTATTGGCAAGGTCGGAACCGATCACCGCAACGTGATTATACGCTTGCACATCATCATCGGTGAATGGATATCCCTGTGCTACCACAAAGTTGCGTACACTAAAGAAATTAGCCGGTACGCCATCAAAGGTGATGGATTCACTGTTATCACCGAACGCCGCGTCAGCTTGTCCGCGCGCCTCCTCCGTGACCGCCGCCACCGACGGGTCGCGCGAGAGCGCGTCCACATCCTGTTGGACCAAGCTTGTCACGATGATGCCCTGCGCCGCGGCAGGGGATGAGAATCTGCCATTGCCCGATCCTCCGGGAATAATAATAATCAAATTCGATCCCAACCCTTGTACCTGGTTCAAAATATACGCCTGCGCAGAGGCGCCGATGGACATCAGAATGATCACGGACGAGATGCCGATGACGATGCCAAGCATCGTCAAAAGCGACCGCATCTTGCCATGCTTCAGTGTCGCCTGTGACGACTTGATGAGATCGTTAATACGCATACGCGAAGATATAATTTATTTGGTAAATTGTTCTTTTGAATGGCGTGGATTTTTTACCGGCGTGTCGCTCTCGATGACGCCGTCCCGCAAACGGATGATGCGATCAGCAAATTCCGCGGTGGCCGTCTCGTGCGTAACGAGTATCACGGTATGCCCTTCGTGATTCAACCCGTCGAGAATATCCATCACCTGAGCACCGGAAACAGAATCAAGATTTCCCGTCGGCTCGTCGGCAAAGATGATATCCGGATCGTTCACGAGGGCGCGCGCGATCGCGATGCGCTGTTTTTGTCCGCCGGACAATTTTGCCGTCTCGACGTGCAGTTTATCCGTGAGGCCCACGGAACGCACCGCGTCTTCGATCAGTTTTTTACGCGACGCCGGAGCCACGTTGGAATAGATGAGCGGTATCTCCACGTTTTCATATACCGTTAGGCGCGTAAGAAGATTGAACGATTGGAACACGAATCCCAGGCTTTTATTACGGACGTGCGCGAGTTCGACATCCGACATCTCATCGATATTTTTACCGTTGAACGTATACGTACCGCCCGTCGAGCGGTCGAGGAAGCTCAATATCTGCACAAGCGTCGACTTGCCTGAACCGGACGGCCCCATGATCGAAACAAAATCACCTTTTTTGATGGTGAAGGAAACGCCCCGAAGCGCGGAAGTCACTTCGCCTTCGTCGGTATAATCCTTTTTAAGGTCTTTAACGACGATCATTCAAATCAATCTTTAAGGCCGACATTTACGACCTGCTCGCCATCGGTCACGCCCGAAGTAACTTCCACATTCCCGTTCTGGTCGCGGATACCGAGTACGACGGGAACCTGCGTTTCTGTGCCATTATTGACCACCTCTACAAATGTACCCGTTGCATTCTGTATGATCGCAAATTGTGGAAGGATCAAGGCGTTCTGGTCCGTCTGCGAGTTGATGTTGAGATTTGCGGTAAGGCCGCTCTTAATGCGTGGATCGGCGGTATCGAAGGAAACTTTCACGAGATAATCAACGACGCCGGACTCGATCGTTTGGGCGGGATCGATATAGAATACTTTTCCGGTGAAGGTTTCTCCGGGGAAGGCATCGAACGTCATATCCACAACATTCCCAATAGAAACTTTGCCGATATCCGTTTCCGGAACGTACGCATCAACCTCAAAATCGTCAGCGGAAATGATCGATGTTATCGTTTGTCCCGCGGTGGCGAGCTGGCCGACCTTCGCATTCTGTACCGTGACGATGCCAGCGATGGGGGAAACGAGAGATGCGTCTGCGATATTCACCTGAATGCTTTGCACGTTCGCCTGCGCCGACGCAACCTGCGCCTGCTGTGCGGCGATCGCCTGCGCGGTGGAACCCGCGAGCGTCTCATTTAATTGCGCTTGTGCTTGCGCGACCGCCGCGCCCTCAGAAGCGATATTCTGCTGAAGCGTGTTGAGGTCGCTCGCGGCGGTATCCACTTCTGTCACGGCACTCGCGATATCGGTCTTATAGGCACTCGCCGTCGCGGGAGTCAGATTATTTGCATCAACGATCGCCGTCGCGTCGGTCGTAAACATTATCTCGATCACGGAAAGATGTTCCGTCGAGGAAGCGAGTGATTGCAAAAGCGTTGAGGTAGGAGATGTCGGTGAAAGAAGCGCTAATTCGTTCTGCCAATTATCCAGTTCCTCTGTGACCTGTTCACGTTCGGAGTTGGCATTATTAAGAATTTGGGAGTCGTTGACGGTGAAGGTGAGTTGTGGGGCATTCGAGTCGGGTTCGCTATAAAATGCCGATATCTGATTGCGAACCGCATCGTTCGCTTTTGCGTATGCGCTCGTCACGGCATCATCGATGCTCGCGTAACTGTTCGCCAGTGTCTGCTCGGCGCTCGTGACCGCCGCCTGCGAGACTTGGACCGCCTGTGGCGTCGGCCCCGCCTGGAGATTCTCGAGCGTCGCCTGCGCCGCATCGACGCTTGCCTGCGCCTGTGCAAGTTGTGCCTGCAAGCCGCTCGTATCGAGGCTCACCAGCGCATCGCCGGCATTCACACTATCTCCGGCATTCTTATATACCGCGGCGACAGTGCCGCCGGTCTCAAACGAAAGATCGAGGCTCTGCACCGGTGTGGTATTGCCGGTCACACTCACCACTTCGGTGATCGTGCCCTGCGTGACGGTGACAAATTGATACTTGCCGCCAGCGCTATGCGATATCAAAAAATAAATCCCTCCGACTACCACGACTAAAAGAACGACCGCGCCGATCGTTTTCTTTCTTCCGAATTTTGTTATTATTCTCCCCATATGGTGTAGTATACCATAGAAGCCGCAGAGACCTATCTCTTATTGCCGCCATAATAGCACTTATCCACAGGGTTAGTTAAGTGAATTAACAGTTATGGTTTATAATTAAAGTACGTTCACGATCCATGGAAAACATCATTGAGGTAGATCACCTCGTCAAAAAATTCGGGGATTTCACCGCGGTTGAAGATATATCGTTTCACGTCAAAAAAGGCGAAATCTTCGCTTTTTTGGGGCCGAATGGGGCAGGGAAGTCCACCACGATCAAGATGCTGACCACCATCCTTAACCCCACGGGCGGGAGCATCGTGCTGAATGGGCACAACGCGGCAAAGGATGCCGATGACGTGCGGCATTCCTTCGGCATCGTCTTTCAGGATCCCAGCCTGGACGACGACCTTACCGCGCTCGAGAACATGAACCTCCACGGCGTGCTCTACGGCGTGCCGAGCAAGGTTCGCAAAGAGCGGATAGAGCAATTACTTAATTTTGTGGAACTCTGGGACCGTCGCAACAGCCAGGTGAAAGATTTCTCCGGCGGCATGAAACGCCGTCTCGAGATCGCGCGCGGATTGTTGCATCATCCAGCCGTATTGTTCTTGGATGAACCAACACTCGGCCTTGACCCGCAGACACGCAACCACATGTGGAGCTATCTCCAGGAGCTCAACAAGACCGAAGGTATCACGGTGTTCTTCACCACCCATTATATGGAAGAGGCTGAGCGCATCGCCCAGCGGATCGCGATCATTGATCACGGGAAGATCATCGCGTCCGGCACCGCCGATGAATTAAAGAAAAAAACAGAGACCAATTCCCTGGAAGACGCATTCCTAAAATTGACCGGTACGGTGATCCGCGATGAAGATGTGAGCTCGACCGATCGTTTGCGCTTACAAAGTAAAATGTGGCGCGGGCGGAGATAACATCAAAATTCCATGAAAACGATCTATATATTATGGCTCCGCGAGATCAAGCGCTATTTGCGGTCGCGGTCGCGCATCATCGGTTCGCTCGGACAGCCGATCCTGTTCCTGCTTGCGCTCGGATATGGCCTTGGCTCGGTGTTTGCAAAAGCGGGGGAGGGGAATTATTTCCAATTCCTTGCGCCGGGCATCATCGGCATGAGCATCATCTTTACGGCGATATTCTCGGGCGTCCAGATAATCTGGGACCGGCAGTTCGGATTTCTTAAGGAGACGCTTGTCGCGCCCGTGAACCGTCTCAATATCATGATCGGCCGCACGCTCGGCGGAGCGACCGTTGCCACCATGCAGGGCCTCCTCGTGCTTATCCTCGTGACAATCTTCGGGTTCCGCCCTTACAACTGGGCGCTTGTGCCAGTCGCGATTCTCTTTATGCTGCTTGTCGCGCTCCTCTTCGCCGCGCTCGGCGCGATGATCGGATCTCTGCTTGACGACATGCAGGGATTCCAGCTCATCATGAACTTCCTCGTAATGCCACTTTTCTTCCTCTCCGGCGCACTTTTTCCACTGAACGGATTGCCTGCGATCCTTAGCGGCATCGTCAAGTTCGATCCACTTTCGTATGGCGTTGATTCATTTCGCATCCTGCTCGTGAACTCCGGCAGTTTTGGCCTCGGCGTCGACTTTACCGTCCTCGCCGTCGTCACCGCCATTTTCCTTGGCTTTGGCAGCTATTTTTTCTCGAAGATACAGGTATAGTGGTTTGTTGTAGTATTAGAGAATGTCGGAAATAACATCCCTCACCATCGGAACCAGAGGAAGCAAGCTTGCGCTTGCCCAAACCCAATTGGTTGCGGAAGCCTTGAAGCAAAAACATCCCGGGATCGAGATAAAAACGAAAGTTATCGTGACGAAGGGAGACGTCAATCAATCCCCAATACCTCTCGATACCATAGGGAAAAATTGGTTCACTGCCGAAATAGAAGATGCCCTTCTAAGGGGTGAGATTGACATTGCGGTCCATAGCATGAAAGATCTGCCGCCGGATATTTCGAGAGATCTCATTACGCTCCCGGTGCTCGAACGCGCCGACGCGCGCGACGTTCTCATTACAAGATCAGGGGCTTCGCTGAAAGACCTTCCGCATGGCGCCGTCATTGGCACCGACAGCATCCGGCGGAAAATATTACTCCTCGAACAAAGGCCCGATCTTGTGGTAAAGAGCATCCGGGGAAATGTCGACACCCGGCTACAAAAATTACGCGATGAACCATATGATGCGATCATGCTCGCCGCCGCCGGATTGCAACGCCTTGGGATGGCGGACCGTATTACTGAATTTTTAGATCCATCGAAATTTATCCCCGCCATCAGCCAGGGAATATTGGCCGCACAAACAACGGACCGGGGCGACGCGAGCGGTGTATTGGCGATGCTCAGGCGTATTCAACATATGCCCACGCAGGTGGCCGCCGAAGTCGAACAGCTATTTTCACAGACGGTCGGCGGCGGCTGTAAAGTTCCTATAGGATGCTATGCGCGAATTGCCGATGATCTTATCCACATCGATGCCTTTATCCAAGACGCCGATGGGGAAGTGATAAAAAGGAAATCGAAAGTTGACGAGATTACCTCTGCGCCAACCATCGGCGAGGTACTGGCACGGGAATTGTTGGCATGAAACGGATAGTGCTGACGCGAAGTGCCTCGGGAAATCGTGCTTGGAAAGATTATTTTGTGGCTCGGGGATTCTATGTGTATTTATTTCCGACGATCGAAATGATCCCCGTGAAGCCGAGTGCCAAGGTGATCGATGTGTTAAAAAACATCGATGCTTTTGATTGGGTGATCATCACGAGCATCGAAGCCTTGCGCGCCGCGCAAACCATCGCGAAACAATCGGACATCAACTTGTCGGCACATCATATAAGGTCGCTCGGGGTACTGGGGAAAGAAACCGCGGTCGCCGCGCGTGCCATGGGGTATCGCGTCGCTTTCCGGCCCCCCAGGCCGATGAGTGAGACCCTAGCCCAAGAACTTCCCCTGGCCAAGAAGTCTTCGGTACTATTCTTACGAAGCACGATTGCTTCGCGGACGATCCCAAATGTCCTTACCAAACGAGGCGCGAAAGTGACCGATCTCGCTGTGTATCGAACGGTATCCGTTGGCACTTCCGATCTTCGTTTCGAGCGGTTATTAAAAGAAGGGGCTATTCACTATCTCACCTTTGCAAGCCCTTCGGCAGTGCAAGGTTTTTTTAAACGCATCGACGGGAAAATATCTAAAAAAGCACTCGCTATTCCGGTCGTTGCAATCGGGCCCACCGTGGCCAAAACTCTCAAAAAATGGGGCTTTAAAGATATTCATGTTGCGAACGATCCCAACCCCAAGAGTATGGCAGAAGCCATGGTATAATGACCCCTATGGATAGCCATCCCTATCACCATTATTTATTTTTTAATCTAGGCAACGAGTTCTATCAATTGCCAAAAGGGGAACAAGATCAGCTGAAAATGGAATTTTTGGCATTCCTTTCCGCCGTTGATCACCTCATCATCGTTTCCTATGCGACGCTCGGTTTGAAAGCGAAAACAACGTTTATGCTATGGTGTCGGGCGAAAGATCCGGGAGAGATATCCATAATGCTCGGCCATCTGTTCCGTACGAAACTCGGCCGCTACCTCAGCGTCGAATACACATTTTTTGGTATCGTACGTAATTCCGAATATAGCGGGCGAACCGGGAAGCCGGAACAAGTGATGCAAAATTATCCGGACCGGCTTCCGTATTTTATCCTCTATCCATTCACGAAAACTTCGGAGTGGCACCTGCTTGATCGCGAGAATCGTTCCGCCATTATGGGACAGCATATAAAAGTCGGCCTGGGCCATCCGGAAATCAGACAATGCCTTTTATACTCATACGGCGTTGATGATTACGAATTCATCGTGTCGTATGAGACAAAGACGCTGGAAGAGTTTCAGGACCTTGTGATCGAGATGCGAAGGACCGTCGGACGCAAATATACGCTCGTCGACACCCCGACATTCACGTGCATCTATAAACCATTGGCGGAGCTTATAGGATCCCTGTGACGATGTTCAATGACAGCTTTTTGCGCGCATGCCGGAGAGAACCAACCGAGCGCGTTCCGGTATGGTTCATGCGGCAGGCGGGCAGATCCCTCCCCGGCTATCGTGCGATCCGCCAGGAATACGACGTCCTTACCATTGCGCGGACGCCCGAACTTGCGGCGCGGGTGAGCATGGAACCGGTGGGACTCCTCGGCGTTGATGCCGCCATTTTATTTGCCGATATCATGCTGCTACCGCTCGCCATGGGCGTCGATCTGCGGATCGTGGAAGCGGTCGGCCCGGTCATCGAAAGACCGATCGCGAGCGCCCAAGACATAAAAACACTTCTGCCATTCGATCCTGCACGCGCTGATTATCTGCAAAAAACAATAAAAATTCTTCGCACGGAACTGCAGATCCCTGTTATAGGATTTTCCGGCGCGCCATTTACGCTTGCGAGCTATCTTATTGAAGGAAAGCCGACGAGGCAATGGATAAAAACGAAGCGCTTTATGATGGAAGAGTCTGAAGCATGGAATGAACTCATGAAAAAACTTTCCGACGCGATCATTGGATATCTTTCGTTGCAGATCGATGCGGGCGTTCAGGCAATACAACTTTTCGATAGTTGGGTGGGATGTCTCAGCCCCGCCGATTACCGGACGTACGTACTGCCTCATGTGCAATATATTTTTTCTGCGCTCAAACAAAAAAATATTCCGCGCATCCACTTTGGTACCGACACCGGCGGTATGCTCGCGGACTTTTCAAATGTTGATTGTGAGGTGATCGGGCTCGACTGGCGAATAGATCTTGGATACGCAAAGACGATGATCGGCGCCAAAGCATTGCAAGGGAATTTGGATCCCGTAGCCCTCCTCGGAAACGAATCCGTCATACGGAAGAATGTCGACCGTATCTTTGCATCGCTACCCTCGCGGCAGGGGTTTATATTCAATCTCGGGCATGGCGTTTTGCCCGAAACGGACGACAAAAAAATAAAATATTTAGTGGATTATATCCATGGAAAATAACCCCGACGAACGCACGACCGGTGTTGTCCTCATGACCTACGGCTCGGCGACGACCGCCGAACACGTCCCCGAATATTTTGAACATATCTATCATGGCAAAGCTTCCGCTGACTTGATCAGAGATTTTGAGGAGCGCTACCGATTGGTCGGGCATTCGCCACTGACGGAGATAACCCAAAAACAAGCACATTTATTGGAGGATATGCTCGGTCAAAAAGGGAAGGGGCGTTATATCGTCCGCGTGGGAATGCTTCACTCAAAGCCATTCATCGAGGAGGCTGTTCGGGATTGCAAAAATGCCGGCGCAGAGCGCTGTATCGGCATCATTCTCTCGCCACAGTTCTCATCGTTTATCATGGAAGCGTACCGCTCCCGGTTTACCCTCGCCGCCCGCGAGTGCGGCTTTCGGGAAGAGGATATTTTTGTGGTTAAGCCGTGGCCAACGGAACCGAACTTTATACGATTGCTCGGCGATCATATCCGGGCATCACTCAAAGAGCTGGAGCGCGCTCATCAGGGAAAAGTTCCCGTAATATTCACCACTCACAGCCTGCCCAAACGCGTGGTTGAAAAAGATCCGGGCTATCTCGACCAATTGCGATCGACCATAGACGCCACTGTCGAATATATCGCGGATCCCACGCTCGAATGGTATGCCGGATATCAAAGCGCAGGGCACACTTCCGAAGAATGGCTGAAGCCGGACCTTGCGGATATTCTTGCTGACCTTCAGAAAGATGGAAAAACAACGGTCCTTATCGCGCCGATACAATTTTTGGCCGACCATCTGGAGATTCTATACGATCTTGATATAGCGGCGAAAAAACAATGTGAAGACCTCGGGATCGCCTATCACCGCATTCTATTGCCAAATATCGACCCATTATTCATTAAAAGCCTTGCGTCGCTGGTCGAAAATGCATATGACCATTGAATAGGGTATAATTAAAAAATCATGAGCAATCTTGAATGGAACAAAGTAACGTGGTATTCGAAGCTTCTAGCCCTTATCCTTTTTGTGGCCTTGCCGTTCCTTTTCTTTTATTACGGAACGCAGTATGGAGAAACGGTTTTTTATATTCAGCAAAACGCGCCGACAAGCACGGCGGTCACCAGTATGGGCTCTGGTTACTATAACGACCCCGCCGAATGGCAAAATGACACCAATAACACAAAGGGGGGATTCAGCATTAGCTATCCGACGGATTTTTCCTACGCAGATAATTATCCCGCAACACCTTCCACCGATTGGCGGATAAATTCCAACAACGAGCCGGGGGTTAAATATTTTACCCTTACCGTACCGCCTTCTTTTGAACCACAGACGAACTTTGCAGATGCGACGCTGACCGTCGGTGCAAGCGGCAATAACGGCGCGGTGTCGCAATGCATGACGCCCGATCAAAGCGGGGGATCGGTCACCGCGACCTCAAGCGTAACGATCAATGGGATCCCATTCATCGTCTTTAAATCGAATAGCGCAGGTGCAGGAAGCATCTACGAGACGACGAGCTATCGCATGCTCCATGCTGGGCAATGCTACGCCATCGAATACACGGTACACTCGAGCCAAATCGCGAATTGGCCTTCTTCATATAACCTCCAACCATTCAGCGAAAGCCAGATAGATTCATTGATGAACACGATCGTCGGCACATTTAAATTCCTTTAATCATTTTCGTTTGTTATGAAACGGACCAATAAGATCATCGTCATTGTAGTGCTCGTGGTCATCGTCCTGTTTGGCGTCGGGCAGTTTTTCGCATCATCGAACATCGTCGCACCGGGGGCGAACCAGACCACATCCACCGCAACACAAGTACCGCCCATCCC
This sequence comes from uncultured bacterium, assembly GCA_963718515.1. Classification (GTDB taxonomy): domain Bacteria; phylum Patescibacteriota; class Minisyncoccia; order UBA6257; family 2-01-FULL-56-20; genus JAKAGE01. The sequence goes on from OY970354.1 coordinate 537,378, forward strand.
GGATGCCACGCAGGTCGTCGCGTATGTTCCTTTGCCGCCAGCGAGCTCCACGCCGACCGAAAGCGGCTCCTGCTGGACGAGTTCCATCGCCGCACCGTTCCGCACTGACGCATGGCGTTGTGCGGTGGGGAATGGCATTAGCGATCCATGCTTCCAAATCCCGAACAGTAATAATTTGCTGTGCGGCGTGAACCCGACCGAGCCCAATTCGACATCTACGTTCGTATTGAAGCTTACCCAGGCACTTCCGACGCCCGAGGCCCCGCAAGTAGTGCCACCCTCCGATTGGGCATGGCTCGTGGAGCTTCAGGATGGGACTCTCTGCACACCATTCACGGGGACATTGCCGTTCACTGCCGATGGGCAATCCGCCAACTATGGCTGTGCGCCGGGACCGCTCGGCACTAACCTTCTTATTTTTGGCGAGCTGAATGCATCGAGTAGTGTCTGGACGGCAAATATAGGAACGCTTTCACAAACGACATCAAGCCTGCCAAGTATCGCGACGTCATCCACTGTTCCGGTCATCACGGTGTGGCAATAAAGGCAAAATAAAATAGCCAGGGTATTGAGGGACGTTCCTACGTCGGAGCGAAATACCCTGGCTATTTTATTTTTTTAGCTTAACTACTGAACGGACGTTGAGGCGGAGGCTGATACAGAAACCGTCCCGGAAGCATTTCCTCCCTGGCCGGCTTTTTCAAAACCCATGAGCGCCTTGATGATGCTTTGCGCATCGGTTCGCGCGGTCATAAGGTCCTGCTGTGCGGTCTGGATCTTCGAGCGCGCGTCCTTCAGCGCCGCCGTATTGGCCTGCATTTGGGCGGTAACGCCGCCATCCGGCACGAGCGACGCCACTTCGGCCGTGGCCGCATTCGCTTGCGTATTTGCATCGGCGATCTTTGCGTTGAAGTCGGCGAGAGTTGCCTGAACTGTCGTCACATCCGCTCCTGCGGATTGTGCCGTGGTAATGCGTGCCGAGAATGCGGCGGAAAGATTGCCCATCGTGCCGGCCACGTCCAAGACGCGATCTGCTGCGGCCTCAATGGCCCCCTGCGGAATGACGAGCGCAAATATCCGGTACGATCCCGTGATGGACTTCACGTCGGAAAGAAGGCTCGTCGTGCTGTTCGCCGCCGCGTCGGCAGTTATCTGCGTCTGCAAGGTGTTCATCGCGGTAATCTGCGCCTGGATCGTCGCCACGAGGCTGGCTTGATCCGCGCTAGATATTTTCTGCATTGCGGTCACACGAGCGCTCAGGGCATTCAGCGCATTGATCCGGCGGGTGATCTCTTCGTTCGCGCGGGTCTGAATATTATTGATGCGCGCGGTGAGAGCAGCGCTGATCCTTGCGCCGAGACCCACATTTGTGCCGCTGGCCGATATTCCCACGCCTACCCCCGCCGTCACGCCAAGCGTACTCGTCTCTGCAAATACGGGAACTATCATCACTCCAGCGATAAGCATGCCGGCGACGGTCGCCGCAAAACCAATCTTTAATGTATTTTTCATGTTTTTATTGGAGGATGATTATTGACCTTGCGGAACGGGCTGATCGTTCAAGCCCGAGTTGATACTTGCGGAATCGGAAGAAAAATTATTCATCTGGGAATTTGCCGCATTCAATTCTGCATTCATCGCCGCATCGGAATCATTTGATGCGGATGCAGAAGGGGATGTGACAGTTGAACTCGCGGTGGAGGATGCAGTAGGAGCAGGATTGGTCGAAGTCTGATTATTCATCTGCATTCCTACGGGCATGGCGCTATTTCTGCTGGACATCCACCACCATATGCCACCACCGACGATAACAATGGCCACGGCGGCGATGATTACTTTTGTTGTATTAGACATATATTACGTTTATTTTTATGAACGATTATGGTTTATATAAGGCGACCTTTCGGCGGATATATGTTTCCGTATTGCCATATTATAATATCATATATACCCCACTTTTTTTAACCATATTTCATTTTCCCATTCCCAAAGCTTTTTTGCCCCAAGAAATCCAGTGAAATCATCGTGCCAAGAGGGAAATTCCTGCAATTCGATATCCCCATAGAGCTCGGACCACTCGTGTATGCACCCACGCATGACGGAATTCTTCCAATCAGTTTTGATCTTTTCCCGGCCGCCTTTTAAGCGCCGAATCGCACCACACTTTACGCATTTTTGTATCTGGTCGATCTTTAATATCCAGCGCGTGGACAGTTCTTCGAATTCGTTCTTGAGCGCATCCATATACGCCGAGGTTTGCAGGCAATAGTCGCGGTAGATTGACTGCGATGTTTTGATATCAAGCACGCCGAGCTTGCCACCGATACGCGCGATCGCATCGACCGTTCCCGCATAGCGATGGTCGCGGTTCACGATACGTCGCTCCACAAGTTCCGGCGTTACCGCAATATGGTTCTTCTCAAAAAACTCCCGGAATGAGCGCACCGCGGGCGCAACCGCTTCCGGGATCGGATCCATTTTGCCGAGCAATAGTCCCTCCACCGCCTCATGCAACATCGTGCCCTCCTGCGCCGACCGTTCGGTCATTTCTTGTGCGGCGCGGTAGCTCTTTGCCTCACCATAATAATAATAGAGCGCGGGTTTGGCCTTGATCGTGACGATCTTTGTGACGCGCGGATACCAATCGCCGCCGATCGTATAGCCACACTGGTCTTTGAAATCGTTGACATCTTTAAATTCGTCGAAGAGAGACATATTTCTATTGTGTTTCAATAAATTATTTCAACAGCTTTTTAGTGAGGTCGGCAATATCGCCGGCACCCATCATAACGACGACCGGGGAGTGGGTAAGTTGTCCCATAAGAGCGGTTTTTATTTTTCGGAGCTCAGTAAGGTAGAAGATCGGTTTTTGTGGCGATCGTTTTTGTAGCGCACGGACGAGAGCCGCCGAATCGTGCAGGAATTTTTCATCACGGCCCAATACTTTGTAGATCGGCAAAATAAATACCTTATCGGCCGCGTCGAATGCTCGGGTAAAATCCTTAAAGAGCAATTCCAACCGCTTTGCCTGATGAGGCTGGAAGACGCATACAAGCGGCGAATGCGGGAACTTTTCTTTGAATGCGGCAAGGGTCGCCCGTATCTCTGCCGGATGATGGGCATAATCATCATAGACAAGCGCCCCGTGAATTTTTCCCTTAAATTCCATCCGCCGCCAGGCGCCGCGATACGAACCGATCGCCGCCAATATCTTTTTTTCAGGAATTTTTAATACTTTACCAAGCTCGGCAACCGCGAGTGCATTCGAGATATTGTGGCCGCCGGGAATCGGTATGATTCGTTTTATCTTTTTTGCCATCTGCGATGATGTAGTGCTGTACATCGAATGCCAGATGACCCTCAAATGATTTTTTTTAGCGAGGTGTATGATAGGCGCCTTCAGCGAATATAGTGGCACATCGTCGCGATTTAATATCAGAGTGCCGCCCGGCCGTGTCCTCGCTAAAAATTGTAGAAATGCGCGCTTTACGTTCGTAAAATTTTTATAAAAATCCATATGCTCGCGGTCGATATTCGTCACGATGGAAATGGAAGGGGAGTACTCCAGAAATGCCGCGCCGTAATCATCCGCCTCGAGGACGAGATACGGCCTATGTCCCACGCGAATGTTTTTCCCCCCAAGATCGACGAGTTTTGTGCCGATCAAAATAGTGGGATCCAATCCACCACGCATGAGCGCAAGTCCCGCGAGCGCCGTGGTCGTACTTTTGCCGTGCGCGCCGGTGATGGCGATCGTTGTGTAATCTTCCGTGATGCGGCCAAGTGCCCGGGCGTAAGACATCACCACCATGCCCTTATTTTGATGGGCAGCCCGGAGTTCGGGGTTATTGGAGGGGATGGCCCTGTTATAGATGACGAGCCCTGTGCCAGCAGGTATATTGGCCTTTTTATGCCCAATTTTGACCTCTACGCCCTCTTTTATAAGCTCATCCGTCATTGGGCTCTTTGTGGCGTCGGAGCCTGAAACCAGCCACTTTTTACCACCCTTGGATAATGCCAAAAAATAGCGGGCGAGGCCGCTCATTCCTATCCCACCGATGCCGATAAAGTGGACGCGGACGCATTCTTTTTTATCATCACTCATTGGATACTAGTATACACCCAAAATTTAATTGTCTTTTAATAAATAGTTCCGAGATATTTCAAAGGATCGACATCTTTGCCCTGGGGATACGGACCGCATCCGTGCGCGGGAGCCATGCTGAATCCTGCGGCCTCAAAAATAGAAAAGTGCAGGTGTGGTCCCGTTTCGTCGCCGCTAGTGCCGATCGTGCCGATAAGATCGCCTTGTTTTACCGTCGTGCCCGACTGGACGGCAATTCTATCGAGATGCGCAAATAGAAGCATGAGGTGGTTGGTATTATCTTGTAAGACAATAAATCGTCCGAAAGCGATGTGCGGACAATAATTATCCTGGTCTCCCGTCGCGAGGACCGTTGCGGTGGTGGGCGAGTAGACGGGTGCGCCATAGTTGGCGGCGAGATCGATCCCGTTATGCCAATGATCGATATACATATATGAGTACGGCGTGTTTCCATAGCCCTGAGTAATATATTCATCTCCGTCGCCATTCTTTGCGAAGAGCACGTTGAGATTAACGGAGGTCAGACTGCCACGGGCCTGATTGACGAGGGGAGGGGTGGCGAGAGCCATGAATGAGAATGCTGAACCGGATGTGAGCGCACGCGCGGCTGTGGCCACAAGGTCATAGCCAATAACGATAGCGAAGAAAACTGCGCAGACGATCAAAAGTCGTTTTGTCATAGGGTCATTGTGCCTTAATGGAGGCCGCTAGGGAATAGGACTATTTGAATATCTTATCTGTCGCACAATATACCTTTTACGTCATATATATGGCAAGAATAGCTTCTCCGGCCATTTTGTCTTCCTTTAATGGAATAATCCTAGAAGCCAATTCACTACGTCCTCTGCCAAATGCAGGCACCACAGGATCGCGTTCAGTAAGACAAAAAATATTCCCGACAAGCGCACTCCGGTGAGTCCATAAAACCAATTGTCGAATTCCGTTAACCACCCCACCAAAATGTTTTTCAGACCGGATGAAATGTTTAACGACGGTAATGTTGTGCTGGCTGCTGGTAGGCTGATGGATACGTTATTACTCCCCTGGAGATCCTCAATGAAGCCGTCGAATGGCGAAAGAAGGTTCTGGAACGAGGTGCTGACGCTATAGTCATTGCCAGGAGTGTCCGAACCGATCGCATATGCTTCTGCGTGCGGTGCGGATGCAAAAGAAAAAATAAAAATAGCAAATATGCTGATAGCCACCACGGTAAAGGACGTTGAGGCGTTCCTGTTCATCGCTCTATGATTATTATTCTAGCACAACTCTCGCTATGCGGATTTCTTGATGGCCGTATCGATGCGCCGTAGAGATTCATCCTTACCGATCACCGCCATAATTTCCAATGGATCAGGGGACGTAGCCTGCCCCGAAAGTGCCACACGGAGAGGCCAGAGCACTATTCCCCTGCTCTTATCACCCACCATGGTCGGCAATAACGCCGCGAGGGTGTCTTTGTTAAAATCTTCCGCAGGAACCTTATCGAGGATATTTTTTGTGTTCAATAAGATCAGTTCAACTTCTTTGAGCGTTGATGAATCCTTCCAGATCAAAAGCTTTACGTCATATTCCGGAACAGTAAAAAATAATCCGCTTAAGACGGCGAGCTCATCGAGCGTTTTCGCACGGCCCACCTGCACGCCGATCGCGCGCTTCAACATATCGTTGTCTTTTACGATGATATTATTTTTTTCGAAGAATGACGCGGCAAGTGCGGCGAGTTTGTCGAGCGGCAGGAGCTTCATATGCTCGCGGTTCAACCAATCAAGTTTTTCCTCGTTGAATATCGCTCCAGCCTGCTGTACGCGCTCCAGATCGAACGCCGCAATGAGTTCTTCCATAGAAAAGATTTCCTTATCCCCCGTCGGATGCCATCCCATAAGCGCCAAAAAGTTGATCATCGCTTCCGGCAAATATCCCCGCTCGCGATAACTCACCAATGCGGTGTCCGAAAACCGTTTGGACATTTTGGTCCGGTCGGGATTGAGAATGAGTGGAATGTGGGCAAAGATAGGCTCGTTAAATCCCAGCGCGCGATCCATAAGGATCTGCTTTGGAGTATTGGAAAGATGCTCTTCGCCGCGGATGACATGGCTGATCTTCATCAGCGCATCGTCGACCACGACCGCAAAGTTATACAGCGGTGATTCAATATCTTTTGCGATGACCATATCGCCAAAGAGCGCCGCATCGAAGACGACCTTGCCGCGCACGAGATCTTTGAACTCAACCTTTATCTCCGGCGTTTTAAATCTGATGACTTCAGGGTTTTTGCCTTCGGGCGGCGCGCTGAGATTTCGGCAATGGCCGTTATATTTTGGCGGCAATCCTTGCGCGAGCATCGACTGGCGCATGGCCTCGATGTCATCTTTCGAACAATAGCAATAATAGGCATCGCCGCTCGCAAGCAATTGTTCCAAATATTTTCTATAGATCGCGGTACGCTCGCTTTGGCGATACGGGCCATACTCACCTTTTTCGCCACCCAGTTCCAGCTGGTCACCATCGCCAATTGGTTGAGGGCCTTCGTCCCAGTCCAAACCTGCCCATGAAAGCCCTTTCAACAACTCATCCTCATATTTTTTTTCTGAGCGCTCTTTGTCCGTATCTTCAATACGAAGCACGAATGTGCCACCGTACTTCCGGGCAAACAACCAATTAAAAAGCGCCGACCGAATGCCGCCGATATGGATCGGCCCGGTAGGACTCGGCGCGAAGCGCACGCGGATAGACTTAGGCGCAAAAGCTTCCATTTCCCCTATTTTACTATAAAAATGGGCGGATTTCTAGGGTGTTATCTAGTCTCCTATTTGGTGCTGATTGCCATCAGCCCTTCCGCGATCTTTTCCGCAGCGCCCGGAATGAAGAACGCGCTCGAGGCGGCGGTCATCTTTGCGCGAAAGTCGGTGTCGCCTAAAATTTGTTTGAGTTGGGTAAAGAAAATGCCGGGCAGAAGATTCGCCTCTTCTATGACGATCGCGGCGCCAGACTTGGCGAATTCGTAGGCGTCTACGCGTTGGTGATCGTTGGCGGATTCGGTGAGTGGAATGAGGATGGCCGGGAGGCCGAATGCCGCAAGCTCACACACGGAACTCCCGGAGCGCGCGACGACGAGGTCCGCGGCGGTGAGCGCGGTGACCATGTCATCGCCAAAGTATCCGACAGCAACGTAGCGATACGTTATTGGCGCGTTCGCGAGCGCGACCGAAGATAATTTTTGCACTTCTGTAAAGTTCGCCGCGCCGGTCTGATGTAGCACCGAGGTTTGGGTAACAAACTGCTGTAGATTGCCCAATATAAATTCATTGATGCGCTGTGCGCCTTGCGAGCCACCGAGGATGAGCGTGAGCGGCTGGGCCCTGTCGAATCCCATGATCTCCTTTGCCGCGTCTTTTGAGGTCCGCTCGCCGAGCAATTCGGTGCGTAGCGGCTGGCCACTTACTTCCACTTTTGCCCGGGCAAAGTACGCCGCCGCGCGCTCAAAACTTACGAATACTTTTGTGGCAAAGCGGCCGGAGGCAATATTAGTAAGTCCCGGCTGGGCATCGGAATCATGGATCGCAATGGGGATGCGATAGAACCATGCGGCAACGACGACGGGCAAGGCTCCTGTCCCGCCTTTTGAAAACACAACGTCGGGCATGATGAAATAAAGCTTAAAAAGTGCTTGCAAAAATCCGATCACGAACTTTGGCGCATCCAAAAAGTTCTCCACGGAAAAATAGCGGCGCACCTTGCCGGACACGATCGGATGGACGGGAATACCACGATTGGAAAGTAAAACACTATATGCATCGTTCGGGCCAAGATATGCAAATTCTATGGGAGCTTTCAATTCCGCAAGTCGCTTCTCCAGTACTTCGGCAACGGCAAGCAGTGGATAGACGTGTCCCCCGCTCCCTCCGCCAGTGAAGACCACCCTGAATTTTGTATCACTCATACCATTAGCTATATATTTAACTATACCGCGAAACATTGAGGGCTATGCCGCTCATCGTGACGAATACCGCGAGCGCCGTACCGCCATAGCTTACAAATGGCAATGGGACACCGGTGAGCGGAATGATCCCCGAGATCGATGCCATATTGACGAATGCCTGCAAGGCGATGACCGTGCCAAACCCGATCAAGAGCAATCGCCCGAACTGGTCCCCCACCTTTCGCGCGAGCCAGAACATGCGGAATGTGACGATCGCGAAAAGTGCGACGAGTGCGCCGGCACCGACGAATCCCAGCTCTTCCGCGACGACGGCAAATATAGAGTCATCGATCGGCGTCGGAAGGTAACTGCCTTTTGTGGCGGATTCGCCATACCCCACGCCGAAGAATCCACCCGACCCGATCGCGATCAGGGCCTGGTCGACCTGATAGTTTTGCCCCTGCGCATTCTGGCTTTGGTCAAGATATCCCAGAATGCGCGCACGGCGGTACGGCGTCACTGCGATCACGAGCGTTATCGCGACAAGCGCGATTGCGATGATTCCCAATACATATTTCCACGGGGCACCGCTCACGAAATACACGATGAGACCCGAGCCCAAAAGGATCGCGACCGTACTCGTCGCCGGCTGAAGGATTAACAAAACGGCGATAAGTCCGGAAATGATCGCAAATGGCAAAAGTCCTGACTGAAAGTCGGTGGCGCGCTTGAACTTTGGATTCGAAAGCCATGCGGCGAGATACATAATATAGGTGAGTTTCATGAGTTCCGCGGGTTGGAAGCTCAGCGGCCCAAGCGAAGCCAGCGATTCGTGCTGTTCACAAGCGAACCGAGTGGCGTGAAGACGAGCACGAGCGCGATCAAACTTATAAGTAAAAGGATGAATGCAATATTTTTGAATTTCTGATAGGGAATAAAATATCCCAATAAAAAACCCACGATACCGATAGAGAGTCCAAAAAGGATCTGATGCTCAAGATAATAATAGCTGTTGTTGAACTGCGTCTTCCCCAAGTCGGAGGACGCCGAAGCGAGCATCGCAAGCCCGAACACCAAAAGTATGAAAAACGCTGCCATCAAAAAATAATCAGGCTTACCGGCACTTGTCCTTCGTGAGGTCGTTGTGGCCATGATCAGTTGTTATATTTCTATCGTTTTGTTGGCCGTCGGCGTAGCGCATGTCCCGCGAATAGGGATTGAAATGCGGAATCTTTTTCCACCACTCTGCCATTCAGAACGGTGAATTTTGTCTCTGTTCCCTTAAAACATACAAGGTCGGCAATATTCCCTTCTTTTATCTCTCCCCTGCCCGCGAGACCAAACTTTTTTGCGGGATCGATCGTGATCTTGCGGATCGCGTCCGCAAAAGGCATTGCGTTTTGTTCCTCCACGAGAGATAAAAATGCAGAAAACGTATTTTTATTACGTTCGGACGTTAAGCGCCCGTTGCCGATCACCGCATCATTGCCGATAATACTTGGCGCATTGGAAGCGATGAGGCTTCGCGGTGACGCAATCGCACGGGCGATAAGCTCAACGTTAAGATTTCTATAGAGAATGCTTCCTCTCAGTTGGAGGGTATGCATAAGACGCAATAACGCATCGTGCGCATCCTTAAATCCATAGATGTCTTTTATCTGCCTCAGCGATTTTCCCACAAAAAATTCATTCCCCGGTGCCTGTGCCACAATAAAATTATCTTCGTCGAGGCTGGGAATGTCTTTTTTTACTCGCTGGACCAACCACTCATCTGAGATATTGGCAAGCATGATATTGAGTCCGCCCGTCTGCACCCATTCTGGCAGAAAAGTGTAAATAGGAAGTAACATGCTGGCCGACGGATAAATATCAAAGCGCAGGTCTACGCTTGAGGGAAGTTCTTCGATGAGCGCAAGCGCCTCTTTGTATTCTTCTTCCGCGCCCACGACCGGCACAAAATGGCTTATCAATCCCGAAACGCCGGTCTCTTTTACAAGCTTTATTGTTTCCTCGACCGATGCTTTGATACCAACGTTCATCTGCCGGAGGTGGGTCGCATATATGCCGTCATATTTCTTTACGATCTCGGCAAGCGTCCGCAATTCCGCGTACGGAGTTTTTCGCGCGTGCACATAGCCAAGTCCGGTTGAGAGTCCGAACGCGCCCTCCGCGAGCGAGGACTCAAGTGTCCGGCAAAAAACGCCGAGTTCGTTTTTGGTGAGCTCCCGAAGCGCTTCGCCAATGATAGCCCGACGCACCGTTGCGTGGCCCACAAGCGTCCCAAAATTCACTCCCACCGGATGCTGGTCAAGCACCGCGAGAAATTCTTTCATCGTGTGCCAATTGACGTTCACGTGATCCGTCACGCCCCACTTTTGTATGGATTCAAGGCTTCCGTACAACAACGGCGCAAGCGAAGCACCGCACATCCCTCCAAAGATGGTCGTGACCCCTTGTCGGAGAAAATCTTCTTGGCTGGGATCATTGAACAACGTCAGGTAGTGATCTGAGTCGGTATTGCTGTCTATAAAGCCCGGGCTCAGGTATGCACCCTGGCCATCGAGGATGATATCGGCTTTTTTATTGGAAAAACTTCCTATCGCGGAGATCTTATCGTTATTAACAAACACGTCGGATTTCTCGCCGAAGGCGCGAGCGCCGCCCACGATCTGTACATTCTTGATGAGCAATGTCATGTTCATTTATTATACAACAAAAAGTGCCCATGATCGGGAAAAATCCCTATTGTGCCGCTTTGCGCGGTGCCAAGAATGGTCACTTTCGTCGAAGATGCCAGGTTTTGGATCATCGCCTTTGACGGAGCACTTGGGGTGTTCTTTATGCCAGGCGCAATGACCATGATGTTCGGGTCAACTGTTTTCAAAAAATCGCCTCCCGCGACGGTGTTCAACCCGGAAAGAGGAGCTTTTAGGATAGCGGCGCGGAGAGTGGCATGATTCGAGAGAAGAATATTCTCCACATTGGTGCCAACGTCGCTCGCAAGCAGTGCGCGGAACTCTTGTGTGATCACATACTGAACGATGGCCGCATCGCTCGGCTCTGCGCTACCCACAAAATATTTATTCGGCGAAATGATGTCTATCTCATCACGGCCATAATGGATACTATCCCCCGCTCCGATCGTGATAAGCGGAATATGTTTGGCGTTAATCTGTAACACGAGCGCCTGCCAATCTCTCGTGTCATTGCTATCATTCCGGCCATCATATAAAAATGCGCCGACGGCATCATGATCAAGTAGAGAAGTGTATCCATTATAATCACCCGACTGCGGATACGATATGACGGCGAGGTCAATATACGAAGGCATGTCGCGCGAAGAGAATATTTTTTGCACCGCCTCTGCCGCTGTGCCGTCAGACCCAGCGTCCGTCATAATGGTCACGCCATCCGGCAATATGGTCAGCACGGACTCTCCTTGAGAAACGGCTAAAAAATATATGCCAGGCGCGGCTGGACCGCCCGCAGTAGTAATGGAAAAAATGTCATACCAGAGCGTCCCATCGAGCGTGATCAAAGCAAGGAGAATGATAGCACTCCAGACATCAATAATTTTCTTGCGATGGCGTGGCATAGTAGTACGCGAAAATAAGGAGTGCGGCGTAATAGAGCACGATGACCTCGACGGAACCGAATATGGCGGGCGTCGGAATAACGAATCGGGAAAATAGGGCGATGATCCATAGTTCGTACCGCAGAAGCGTTTTTACGACCTGCACAATAAAAAGTGCCGCATATGACGAGATGGATCCAAGAACGATGATGCTTGCACCGCCCGCTAAGAGCAGTGGCCATGGGATCATGATAAATACGTTTGATATGAACGAGGTAAGTGAAAAACTTCCGAACGTACGCATCGTGATCGGGAGAATGGCAAGGTTGGTGGAAAGAGAGAGCAATGTGTGCTCCTTCCAATGGAGAACCCCTTTATCGCTCCAATGAAAAAGATTTTTGAGCGGCGGCCCGAGGTGATAGATGCCAAAAAAACTAAGAAATGAAAGCTGAAATGCGGCGTCGGTGAGGATCGTGGCATTCGCGAGGACCATTCCCATCGCGGCGAATGTGAGTGCGTTCCGAGCACTGAATACCCTCCCCGAACCGCGGGCGATGAGCGCGAACGATCCCATGATCGCGGCGCGGATGGCAGAGATGCTCCCATCGGTCGCTATCACAAATAGTGAGATGGCGATCAATGTGATAAATACCATTATTTTGCGGGGAACACGATCCTTCAGTCCCGTCGTGAGCGCAAGCGAAATGATGGCGATCTTATATCCATACATCCCAACGATATATGAGGTTCCGGAAGCTTCCATCTGTGCTTTTAGCGTCGCGCTTAACGTGCTTGTCGTACCAATGACGATCCCGGCGAGGAGCGCGGCCTGGTCTGCCGAAAACATCCCATCAAATTTTTGAATAATAAAGTTTTTTGCAGCGATCAATGATTCTTCCAATCTTGAACCATCGTGCTCTGCGACCGTCCTTGTTTGCGGAAAAAACATCGTCGGGATCTCATCCCCATTTTTTTGCGCATCGATCGTTCCCTTTATCCATAAAAGTTCGCCGTAATGAAACTGGCTATGCGGTGACGCAAAAAGATCGATCATACCGGCGTAGGGGTGCTGTGCATTCACCTTTATCATCATAAAATCGCCAGCACTGTGCGGCTCATCCACGACGATCCCAAGGAAGGTGGCTTCCTTACCACTCGGAAGGTTCATGGAGGATGCCTGCCAAGAAATATATGCATGATAATAGCCGACGCCGATGGTGGCGGTGCACAAGAGAGATAAAATGAATTTACCCATGAATTGACCTCTGAAGAACAACAAAAATAAGACGCAACACACTACGGCGCTGGTGGCCAATAGATAACTATTCCAACCGATATTGGCGGCAAAGACCCCAAAAAGAAAAGCTATGGCAACGCAGAAGGCCCAATCCCCTGTTGATATCCCTTTCATATCGCCATAATAGCGAATGAGGGATTAAAAGAAGCTAAAAAGAAAGGAGTTTCTGTTTACTGTTTTTCTTCCGCCATTCAGCGACGCGCTTATGGTCGCCGGACAATAGAACGCCGGGCACATCCCATTTTTTTCCTTTTTTCGGAACGAAAGATTCGGGCCGGGTATACGTGGGGAATGAGCCATTGTGCTCCTCGAGTGATTCTTCTTTACCTAAAAATCCGGGGATATGCCGGCTCACCGCTTCCATGAGCACGAGCGCTGGGATCTCTCCGCCGGAGAGCACAAAATCACCAATCGAGATCTCCTCGTCGGCAATATGCTCCGCGACGCGCTCATCAACGCCTTCGTAGCGCCCGCAAATCAAAATAAGATCATCGTATTTTGCCAAACGCTGGGCGAGTTTGCCGTCCAATCGTTTTCCGCGGGTAGAAAAAAGTATTACCCGCGTTTTACGCATTTTTAATGCCGGGCTTTTTATTTTTTTTAATGCATCCCACACCGGCTGGACTTTGAGCACCATCCCCGGGCCGCCACCAAACGGCCGATCGTCAACTTTTTTGTGCCGGTCTTTCGTAAAATTGCGAAGGTCATATGTGCGAACCGAGACAACCTTATTTTTTTGGGCGCGTTTAAAAAGCGACTCACCAAGATATGAATCGAACATGTCCGGAAATATGGTGACGACGTGAAAGCGCATCACACCTCGTCTGGGGATTTTTCCGCCTGCTGTTTGAGCGATTCATTGATGGAACGGCGCAGTTCATTGATATCCACCTTTGGGCGGATGAATTGCTTTGACGTGGAGGCCGGCGCAGGAGCAGAGACCGGGGCGGCGGGAGATGTGGAAGTGACAGCCACAGGCGCTGTCTCGCGCGGCGCTTCTTTTGTGGCGCCCGCCGAATCCGCTGCTATTGGAGCGCGAGCTGGGAAGCCGGTGGATGCCGTATGCGGCCGCGACGTTGGCGGTGTGGGCGCTGCCGGGCGCGTTGCGGAATATGGCCGGGCAGTGCGTGGTGCGTCCGGGCGTAAAACCTGTGAAAGCGATTTCTCATCGCGCCGGCCGATCTTTTCGTTAATGGCCATATCACTGTTCGTCTGCCATTCGCTCGCGATTTTTTCCTCCACCATTTTGCGTGGCACCGCATAATGTTGGCGTGTGTTCTTTATAATAATATCCTTATAAGAGACGAGCGGTTCGGTGTGTGGTGGAAGTGTCGTCGCCGAAAACGGTTTGGATGAGACACCATCGATCATAAGCTTGATATAGATATTGGCCTTCGCCAAATTCACCAGATCGTTCTGCAAAAATTCCGGCATAAATTCTTTTTCGAGAAATTCTCCGTCGGCCGCACCCACGCGGAATGTGATGATCGTGCCCACGTTGCCAAAGACCGCATCACGGACTTTGGTGTTGCCATCGTTCGTGACGAGCTGGCCGATGTATTGGTGCGCAAGCGTGAGACTCAAGTGGTATTTGCGAGCCTCGGAAAGGATGCTCGCAAAGGAATCTGTCGCAAAGTTTTGGAACTCGTCCACATACATGAAGAAGTCGCGGCGCTTATCCTCCGGAATATCCACGCGCGACATCGCCGCGAGCTGGAGCCGCGAGATGATCATCGCACCAAGCAGGGCGGAGTTATCTTCCCCCATTTTTCCCTTGGAAAGGTTCACGATGAAAATTTTCCCCGTGTCCATGATCTCGCGCATATTGATCGTCGAGCGAGACTTGGCCCAGAATATTGCGGATCAATGGATTCGATACGAACTGCCCTACTTTGTTTTGAATGGCGGCGAGCGCTTCCGTTTCGAGCTTTTGGCTGTAACGTGCGAACTCGTTCTGCCAGAACGCTTTAATGACCGGGTCTTGCAGATTATCCACGATCTTTTTACGGTACGGCGGCTCGGCAAACATCCTCAAAACACCCAACAGGGTCGAGTTAGGAAATTCAAGCAGGGCGAGAAGCGTGTTGTTTAAAATATATTCCATACGCGCGGACCACGCGTCCACCCAGATCTTTTTGAAAACGCCCATGATGCCTGACGCGACAAGATGGCGGAACTCGTTTCCCACCTGTTCCATCGGATTGAACGCGATCGGATATTCCATGTCGGATGGATCGAAATAGATCACGTCATCCAAGCGCTCCTCGGGAATAAAATCCAAAAGTTTCTCTGCGGACTCGCCGTGCGGATCGATGAACGCGATGCCTTTGCCCGCCTCAATGTCCGCGATCGCCATATTTTCAAGCAGGGTGCTTTTTCCCACACCGGTCTTTCCGACAACGTAGACATGACGCCGGCGATCGTCCACTTTGACGCCAAACTTCTGATCGCTGTTGCCGCGATAATTATGGTATCCGATCGGCGTGATATCTTGTGGTGATTTTCCGTTTGCCATATGTTAATTATCCCCTTATTCCTCGATGATGGGAAGCGTTGCCGGCGGACTGCCACGTCGTGAATCGATCTTTTCAAGTTCGGTCGTTGAAAC
Source organism: uncultured bacterium (assembly GCA_963718515.1). Classification (GTDB taxonomy): domain Bacteria; phylum Patescibacteriota; class Minisyncoccia; order UBA6257; family 2-01-FULL-56-20; genus JAKAGE01. The sequence continues at coordinate 552,881 of OY970354.1, forward strand.
AACGCCGAGCGGGAAGTGAAATACTGTCGCCAGTTCTTCGATATTCAATATCGATTCGTGGTGTGCGGGAAGGAAATGGCGATAATGCTCAAAGATAAGCCGCTTCCTCGCCCGGATGCGGGTTTTTTTGAAAAGTCCTTTGACGGAATACGATGCGGTGGAAGTGGGGCTGTTCGGCTTCAGGGAGTTCAAATTCTGCGTGTTGAACTGGCGGATAAATCCGTGGATGGAATTCGTATGTCCCGGATCGGAAGTGCTCTCGCGTTTCTCAATATAGATAAAGCGGAGCGTTGCCTCGAACGCAATCTTCGATATTTTGAGGTGGATCGCCTCCGCGCGCTCTTTCTCGACGGGCGTCTGCAGGAAGCGCTGAGGCTTATCTTTTTTGTCTTCCTTATGCGCGCTTGCCTCGCCAGGATGCTGGAACGGGCCGCGCACGATCTCGCCCGGCGTAAGGCCAAGATCAAAATCCGGCCACATGCTCGGTTTTTTCTTTTTTTCTACGCCGAGAAGTTTATTGATCTCTTCCTCCCCTTCTTTTCTAAACTCCTCCCCGGTGGGTTTTATGAGCACCTGAAACCAGAGCTGTTCGTCGCCCTTCAACTTTGACATTGCCTCCATAAGCGGGGCGATCGTATCAATGCGCCGCTCTTCCACCGATTCTTCGAACATCGGATAGGTGCGGATCGGCAAATAATTCTCATGGCGCAGAACCTCTTCAAGGCCGGAGAGATCAAATTGCGGGTTCGGCAGGGTGTGCGGCAACTCTTCAAGGTAGTCATCAACTTCATTGATCTCCGCCTCGGGATATTGGGCGTAGATCGCGGACTCCATCATGTTGCGGAACTGTGAAGGCACTCTGAGGTAAAAATGGGTCTCGCCAGCACGGCCAATCAGCTCAAACACCATCCAATATTCCTCCTGTCCCTTCCAATATTTATTATAAAAAGGAATGCCATACGAATACGGCGCGTGCGCGGCGGCAAATATCTGCTCCATCGCCTTCGGCGTTTTTAAGACATTCTTTGGCACCTTGATCTCGAGCAACTTCCATTTGATGTCGCCCACGAATTTATGATGCAGATGCAGTTTCCACCCTTCCCAAAAGATAATGATGGCGATGATCGGAAGCACGATCCACCACAATACGCCCCAAACGGCGAATATGCTCTGTATGATGCCTACCAGGAAGTTATTGCCCATATATCAATTATCGACTGCAAAACGACAAAGTGCAAAGTGGCCCGTTCGTCGTAACGATCTTAGGATTCCCGTACGCGATACCTGCCATCGTTCATGCGCTCAAAGAAGTTCCGGTTTTGGAGGTTTATCAGGATCGTGTTCGCCTTAAAGAAGCGCTGTTGGTTCACGTGGGTAACCACATCGTTCGCCTTGAGCGGACCCTTGGTTTTCAATACTTTGGCGATCACTTCACGCGCGGTGCCCGCTTCATACCCGTGCTCTTTGAGGCCATAAATGCCGCGTCCAACGAGGACGAAGCGAGCATCTTTGATGAGCTCGTTGTGAACAGTAGGAGCAAGCGCTTCTTGTTCATCAAAACCGACTTTGTTGATGTGCTTTGCAATATCTTCAAAGTGAAGCGGCTCGTTTTTCTTTTTAAGCACAAGATAGATCTTGTCGCGGACGGTCGACGGATTGATCTCGGGCCACTCGTAAAGTCCGGCATCGCCGTAAGGGTTCGTGCCGATCTGCTTCGAGATGCCGAGGTAGTTCTCTGCGATCTCCGTCACTACCGGCTTCGTCTTAAGAAAACTCGCAAGCTGAACCTGATATGAATCGCTAAATACCTTTTCTTTATGGTTCTTCAAAAAGCTCACCCACGAATTTACGAACGCGCCGGCGGTCTTAAGGTCTTTTTCCGTAACATAATAGAAAGGATTGAATGCATCATCCTCCCGATAAAGGTTGAACGCTCCCGATGCCTCTGCGAGGAAATCAAGATGATTCTCCCGAACGCCGCTCGCGATGGACGACGCAAACTGGACCACGTCGGCCTTCTTTGAAACGCCGCCGCGGGCGATGATGAATTTCTTGATCTTCTCAAGAATGACCCCCGCCTCGGGGTTCTTGCTGATATTGGTTTTTACAACCACGATGGCGCCATTCTCTATCTGGCGAACACGCTCGCGGGTAACGTTAAGCCGCTCCCCGATCGCGGCGAGAGTCTCTCCGTCCGTTTTACCATCCAAGCCAAAACGAGCCGTAATAACCTCCTTTTGACGGGGATTTAGGCCAGCGAGCGCTGTATTTATAAGTTTCACTATTGATGCCATGATTTTGTACGTTTCGCTATTATAAACTATATTATAGATAAATGTCAAGTATCTCGGCGGAGCCTCTCGACAGGAACGCCTACTTGTACTCTTCTATCGTAAACAATATTAAACTATTTTATACGTATAGTCAAGAAACTGGGGATAACTTCCCTGCTATGCGTTTTCCTTCGGGCTCACCAATACCAACGCCGGACTTGCAATAAATATCGATGAATAAATGCCGGTCGTAACTCCCACGAGCAATGTGAGGACGAAATATTGCAAATCTGCCGGGCCGACGAAGTAGAGCGCGAGCAAGACAAGAATAAGGGTGAGCGATGTGTTTATAGAACGCGCGAGCGTCTGGTTGACGCTGTTGTTGATGATCGTGGAGAACGGTATCTTGCCCCGGTGGTTCAAAAGGTTTTCGCGGATGCGGTCAAAGACCACAATCGTGTCGTGCACCGAGAAGCCCATCACAACGAGCAATGCGACGATGAAATCCGAGTCGATCTGCACGTTTTTGAAATGTCCGAGGATCGCAAGCATGCCGGCAGGGATCGCGACGTCGTGGAACAACGTGATGAGCGTGATCCACCCATATTTCCAGGAACTGATCGGTCGTGAAGCCTTCCGGAATGCAAACGCAATATAAAGCGAAATGCCGATCAATACGAGGATGATCGCGATGATGGAATTATTACGAAGGTTCACGCCCACTGAAGGACTGATGGATTGGAAACTCAATTCCTGGAAGGATGGCCATACGGTTGTGAGCTCGTTCAGATACTGCTGATGCGTAGGTTCATCGATCGAATCGAAACGCACAAGGAACGACTGGTCGCCGTTATCCATATTCACTTCCGCATCGGCAATGTGTAAATTGTTGGTAAGTTCATTCTGCACGTCGGCCACCGAAAGGGTTTGCCCGGGAATTTTAAATTCCCACAGCGTGCCACCCTTCAATTCGGCGCTTTCCTGGAAACCGTATGTGGCGATGGCAAGCACTGCGATGCCCACCAGAATGATGGATATCGTGAACCAGATCTTTTTATGTCCTACAATGTTGAGCATGATAATAGTTTACGATTTTACTGTTTTATCCTTAAGGAAGAAGCGCAAGAATAGCCGCGTCGTTGTTATGGCGCTGAATAAGCTTACAAGCGTTCCGATGCCAAGGGTCAATGCAAAACCCTGGACAAAGCTCGAAGTGAAGAAATACAGGATGAACGCGGTGATGATGGTGGAGGTATTTGAATCGCGAATGGACGGCCACGCGCGGCGGAACCCTTCTTCGATGGCGGACGCCTTGGGTAATCCCCGCTTCAGCTCTTCTTTGATGCGTTCAAATATAAGTACGTTCGCATCCACAGCGGTACCTATCGTAAGCACAAATCCCGCGAGGCCGGCGAGGCTGAGCGTAACCGAGATCAATTTAAATACGCCAAGCGTGAGGGCGATATAGATGATGAGCGCAAGCGCGGCGAAGACGCCGAGCAGGCGGTAGTAGAAGATCATGAACAGCATAACGAGCAGGGTGCCGATGAGGCCGGCGATCATCATCTGTTTTAAAGAGTTTGAGCCGAGAGACGGACTGATCGTCTGCTGGCTCACGAGCGTGATCGGTGCGGGCAATGCGCCGGCGTTGAACCGCTCGGCCAACTGTTGCGCCGCCGCCACGGTGAATCCCCCGCTGATCACCGCCTGGCCGCCGGAGATCGCCTGCTGAACGATCGGCGCCTCGATCTCGGTTCCGTCGAGGAATATCGCGAGCGGCTTGCCCACGTTCGCCGCCGTCATCTCCTGGAATATCTGCGCGCCATCTTTATTGAATGAGATCGAGACCTGTGGAGCGTTCGTCGTCTGGTCGAACGTCAGCTGGGCGCCCGTGATGTATTGTCCGGTAAGATTCGTCTGTACGTACTGTGTGGTGGAGCCGCTCGTATCAACCTCCTCGAACTCCAGAAGCGGCGTCTGGCCGATTTCGTTAATGGCGTCGCTAATATTATTGATGCCAGCGAGATCCACAAAAAGTTGTGCCTGATTCCCATTCTGCGAAGTATAAATATCCGGTTCGCTCACGCCGAACAGGTTGACGCGCTTTTCGATGACGTCACGGAGTCCGGAGACGACCGAGGATTGGTCAGTAGACGAAACATTTGAGAGATCGATCTGATAGACCAAATGGCTCCCGCCAACGAGATCAAGGCCCAATTTCCACGGCTCCACTTTTGAGCCGATTCCCTTTGGGTAAACGAACACCGCCGCGATGATCGCGACGACAACGATAAGCGATAAAAATAGGCCTGGATGGCGCCTCATTGAAAATGATTATAGCAGGTTCTCTTAAAAGAACAAGGATTTACCCAAAGAGGGTTTTGGTGCGGGGTATCGGACCAGGTTCGAACCTATTTTGCCATAAACTTCCCGTTTTCTAGTTCCGATACCTCACCTCTCCCCTAATCCGCTGTTGGTTCTTTAGCGATAGTAATTGTACCGTCATCATTAATAGTCGCGTAGAACAAAACTTTAGAAGGATCGTCCACGCTAAAATCTAATCGTGTAGATGTGCCGATTGGGAATGTAGCCGTTTGTATTTGATTCATGGTCGTCGGATCATTTTCCCAAAAGAACGACGACGTGGAAGTGATGGGCTTCATAGAATTTCCATATTCGTCATATATCATCTGCAAATTTTGAACTACCGAGTACGTAGCTGAATTTGCGGATGATACGATCGGGGATACCCTAAAGAAAAGGGTTAAAATTCTGCCTTCAAATACCGGGCTCTTGGTTCTTATGTCCAAAGCATGCGCCCCGACAACATCAACCTCTGACTGCCCTTCCACCCACGTCACTGGAGCCGGTTGAGGAGATAAATATACAGTATTCGCCACGTTCCTCCCATAATCACATCCATGAGTGCAACTGAATATCGGTACGGCGAATGAAGAGGTATTTGTGGAAGTGCTTAAACCCGTCGGCGTTAAGAGATTTTGTATCGTAGTCGTCGTGGACGGACTAGTAATATTATCACTATGACCCGCTGGGATTACCCGAGGGGCAGATTGGTTCCTACCATAATAAAGAAGTCCGATCATTATAAAAATTCCGATCGCGGCGAAGCATGTAATAGCTATCCAAGGCCATTTTTTCATCTCTTTAATTCTAACAAACCTTGTGCGCCGGGCAGGATTCGAACCTGCGTAGCCCATAGGGCGCGAGATTTACAGTCTCGAGCATTTGACCGCTCTGCCACCGACGCATTTAGATCACCCTATACTTTCTATATTTTTCTGCATCAACAGTCAATTCATTGCGAATGTCTACTGTCTTCCAAGGGATTATATAACATTCTGTTCTCGCTGTATATATGAAGAGAATATCAAAATCATTTTCACCATATTTTTTAGCATATGTGTAGGATTGATTTCCGCCAGTAATTCTTAATCCAGCTTGGCATCTATTTCGTTTAACAGAAAATCCAGCATATTTGATCTGAACTCGCGACAATTGATCTTTTATCCCCAATAGGCAGGCATACCTCATAGCCATGAGAAAGATAGTATGAGATTGCGAATCCTACAGCAATATCTCCACGTTCTTTGGTATTCATATCTAATACTTACCAAAGAATGCTCCACTCTACAAAAAAGATTATTTAATCAAATTTTAACCCTTCCCTATTCTTCTTCCCTCTCCTTCTGCCCGCTAATCTCTTTAAAATCAATGTTGGGACGCTTATCTTCTTCCGGTTTTATCTTTTGCAAGTGCCTGGCCAAAGCATTGTCCAACTTTAATACCATCACTTTTATTTTCCGCAAAAACTTAAGCAAGAAGTTGTCGAACGCGGCGTCGATCTTTTCCGGGATCTCGGAGTGCGCCCAGCGTTCAAAAAGCGTGCGTTCTGGGGTAGGCGCCTCTTCAATGCGAGGCAACGCCTGCACCATAAGATAGAGCACGGTGCCCAGGCATATCATCAAAACAATGGTAAAGATGAATTCCATTTAGACTTTACGCTTCAATGCGATAGAACTGTCCCACGGAAACATTCTCCCCTACCTTTGCGATCACTTCGTTGATAAGATCTTTAACCGTCTTTGATTCGTCTTTTATGTACGGCTGGGCGAGAAGCTCCTCGTTGTCTTTCGGTGCCGCCGCGGCGATCTGCATCGCAACCTCGTGCGCCAGTTCTTTGAACGGCTCTGAGCGGACCACAAAGTCCGTTTCCGCGCTCAAGCGAACCAGGACGCCAATGCGTTCGTTATGCACATACGTTTGAACGAGCCCCGCGCCCGTTTCACGACCGGAGCGCTTTTCTACCTTTACCAAGCCTTTCTCGTGGATGATCTTGACCGCCGCGTCGATGTCGCCGTTCGCTTCAATCAGCGCTTTGCGGCAATCCATCACGCCGGCGCTCGTCATCTCCCGCAATTTTTGCACGGCCTCCGCCGTCACTTCCGTTTTTGTTTCCATAGTTGTTAATAATACACCTCCCGCAAATATTTTCCAGTTACTTCCCGAGCGGAGCCACCGGTGCAATCTCTGCTTCTGGCTTTGCAACTACCGCCCGTGCGGCGACGCCTTCCTCGTATGCCTTTCCCACCCGCTCTAAAAACCATTCGATGCTCTTTTTTGCCTTATCGTTGCCGGGAACCACATAATTGATCTTATCCGGATCTGCGTCAACATTTGCGAGCGCGACCACCGGGATCTTTTTTGTGATCGCTTCGGCGAGTGCCGTGTGGTGGAGGATCGGATCGATGAGCACGAGTACATCAGGCTCTTTCGTCATGTTCTCAAGGCCGCCCATCAGGTCTTCAAGGCGCTTCATTACACGCTCCATCTCAAGACGCTCCTTTTTTGTGTATTTATCGACGAGCGCGCCAGAGGCGAGGTCCGTGCGAAGGGTTTTGAGATACTCAATGCGCTTTGCGATGATTTTGAAGTTCGTGATCGCGCCGCCGACCCAGCGGGTGGTGACGTATGGGATGCCGAGCTTCTTTGCGAGTGCCGTGAGGCTTGTTTCCGCCGCCGGCTCGGTGCCCACGAGCAATACGAGGCCGTTATTCCGCACGCGCTCTTTTATGAATGCCGCGGCACTATCCATCATTTCTTCCGTTTTTTGGAGATTGATGATCTCAATACCTCCGCGATTCCCTAAAATAAAGCCGCGCATTTTTGGATTGGTCTTGCTCTTTTTGCGGCCATAAAAAACGCCCGCATCCATCATTTCGCGGGACCCTTCCGCCGGATATCCGGACGTTTGATTGTTCTCTGTGCTGATTATTGTCTCTTCTGGCATAGGAGAAAGTATAACAAATGGCTGAAGATAGTCAACTTATCTCGATAAGAAAAATATCACAAGCCCGAGCGCGCAGAAGATCGCCGAGATGATCCAAAAGCGCATGGTGACCTGCGACTCGGGCCAGCCGAGCGCTTCAAAGTGGTGATGGATGGGCGTCGAGCGGAATACTTTCTTTCCATGTCGTAGCTTTTTGGAAGCAATTTGGATAATGACGGAGAGCGATTCGAGGACGAGGATGATGGTGAACAATGGAAGGATAAGCGTCGTGTTCGTAAGCATCGCGATGACGCCGATCGTGATGCCGAGCGACATCGAGCCGGTATCCCCCATAAAAAATTTTGCCGGATAGATGTTGAACCAGAGGAATGCGAGCAATGCGCCGATAATGGCACCGCAAAACGCTGCAAGGTCATAGCTGTGCAGGACGAATGCCACCGTGGCGAGGGATACGAACGCAAAAAGCGAAACGCCACCAAGCAGACCATCCAGACCATCTGTTTCGTTCGCAGAAAATGCGCTGGCAAAAATAATGAAGATAAAGATCGGGATGTACCACCAGCCGATCGTGATGTTGCCCACGAACGGGATGAATAATATGTTCCATCCGAGGCGGAAATAAAACCACCAGGCACCGATGAGCGCAATGAGCAGTATAGACGATCGATTTTTGCCGGATTTTTAATCCCCCGCCGGATGCGCCGCCGAGCTTGAGCACGCCGAGCCAGTCGTCGAGCAATCCGAGAAGTGCGGCGATGAGGAACGCGGCGATGCGGCAGATACGTTTGTGCGCGATCAATAAAATTAAAATAGTGCCACACGCCCCCAAACAGATGATTCAAAATATCGAAGAAAATGGCCATCCCGATTACCGTCGTCCAGATGATAATGCCACCGCTCGTCGGCGTACCTTTTTTGTTCTTATGTAGCTCGCGAAAACCGGCGTGTCCGAAGCGTCGCGCAAGATGCTTCCCGAATTTATATTTGACGATGAATGTATACCAGAGTGGCGTAACGAGCAGTGCAATCACGAACGCAAGCGTCGTTAAAACAGTGACCCGTACCGCCTCGCTGAGTAAAAGTGATTGCATCAACATAATTATGTAAAATTCGCCTTGAACCAGGCAAATAATTTTGACGTGTCGCCGAACCGGTCGACGGTATTGAGCACAATAATGAGGACCGGATGGCCGTTGTGATCGAAGATCGAAAGAAGATTTCCGCTCGCCTGGTCCGTGTGCCCGGTCTTTCCGCCGACAAAGTTCGGCTCGCCGGCAAAGTCGTTGATGCTCGTCACGAGCACTTTTTTCCCGCTGTTCAGTTCGGTGATGGTCGTTTGGTGAGTATCGGTGATCGCAAGAATGCTCGGATAATCGTTATATACGTGTTGGGCGAGGATCAGCAGATCATTCGCCGTCGATTCGTTTGCTGCCGAAATGCCAGATGGATCCTGAAAATATGTGTCCGTCATCCCCCACGCCTGCGCGCGAGCATTCATCTCCTCCATAAATTGTGTTTCGCCCAGAAAATCCGCCATCGCTTGGGCCGCGACGTTGCTTGATGGCATGAGCATCACATGCAAAAGATCTTCTACGGTATAGCGCCCGCCGATCACGAGCGTCTCTTCCGTCGGATCCGCGGCGAACATTGTGGGCGTGATCGTGATCTCCGTGCTCGTCGCGAGCTGGTCGAGTACGAGCGTTGCCGTCATCAATTTAGTGAGCGATGCCGTTGGCCATCGGGTCGCGGTATTTGATCCCGAAAGGACGGCACCCGTCGTGAGGTCTGCAATCATATAGTCCTGGGTGTTTATAGCGGGTAATGGAGTGCTCGCGACCCTGATAAACAGCGAATCGCCGGTAGCGGTTGTTGTCGGGTCGGCCGCCGGATCTTGGCCGTTCGCGCTCGCGACCGATGTTTCGGGCAGAGTGAGTAATGGAGGATTCGTTTGTATCTGCGCCTGTGTTTGCGCCGCTGCGGTTTCCGACTGGTCAGCCGTCGAAAGTTGTGGGAGTCCGGAAATATTCGGATACATCATGCGCGCAAAAAAAACGGCACCCGTCACTACAAATAAAAAAATAAACTTTTCGGAATGCTTCATTGTGTAGTGGTGCCGTTCGCCTGATCGAATACTTTCAACAATTCCTGGAATTTTTCGAAATCCGGAAGGTGGTGCTTTTCTTTTATGCCAAGATGTTTCATAAGGTCGAATGTGCCGCGATAGAGAAAGCTGGTAGGATGTTCCGGATCGGGAAAGCGCTCAACGAGGCCGCGGATCATAAGGCTTCGGAGAATAACGATCGAATTCACGCCCCGCAGGTATTCCAACCGCGCACGAGAGATGGGTCCGAGGTATGCAATTATAGAGAGCGCCTCAAGGCTCGCTGGCGAAAGATCTTCGGAAATCTCCTCTTTTACAAAGCTTTCGAGGATGCTGTTGAATTCGGGCTTTGTAGCGAGCTGGATCTTCTCCCGGTCGGATACAAGTTGCAAGCCACGGCTATCGCTCTCGAGCTCGCGCTTGAGTTCTTCAATGATTATCTCGAGCTCTTCTTTTTCTATCCCCAAAACCGACGCGATTTTTTTATACGTAAGTGGTTCGCCGTGGATGAATAATAATGCTTCTAAGGATGCGCGTGCGTTTTTCATAGGCGTTATTTTTTCTTCACCATTATATCAGAAAAATTATCCATTTGCTCAAGGAGTACCAACTGCTCACGCGCCAAATGCAGAATGGCGAGGAAGACCACGATCATCTCACCACGAGATTTCTCTCCGGAAAGATTATTGAAGTGCATATCCCCTTCTTTTTGGATACGCCCGAGTACCTCGGATATCTTTTCCTCAAGCGTGACGATCTTTTCCCGTATGGTGTCTGTCTCTATCTCATAGGTTTTTATCGTGTCGAAGATGTTCGAAAGTGCGGCGGCCATCGATTCGACATTGAGTGTTTTTCCTGGATAAAATACGGTGGTTCCCGGAATGAGTGATGTACCCTTTCCGATAAAATACTGCCGGCTGTACGATTTATGGCTCGTGTGCCATAGGCGATTCAAGATCTTGATCGCGGGTTTGAGCTGTTGATAGATGTTTAGGCGCGCCTCAAGATCTTTGATGTCCGCCTCTTCCTCTTCCGTAAGCGCAAGGCCCGGCAATAAATATTTCGATTTTAAAAATATAAGTTTGCTTGCGACGGAAACAAAATCGGCGAGTATGCGAAGGTCTACACGAAACGCATCCTCCGTTCGCGAAGCGGCATCTACATCCAGTTCTTTTTTAAATTTCTCCAGATAGCGCAAAAAATCGTCCGTGACTTTGGCCAAGCTTACCTCGCTGATATCTAGTTTTTGGCCTTCAATAAGCTCCAGCAGTTTCTCGAGCGGGCCGCTGAATTCCCCTACGCGCGTTTCATATTCCATAATGGATGTCTATCCAATCATCATATATAATAGGGTTACATGGCACAAGCACTCTATCGCAAATATCGGCCGCAGAAGCTGGATGACGTCCTCGGCCAAGAGACGAATGTCGAGATTCTCAAGAATGCCGCAAAGGCTGGCCAGCTTGGTCAGGCATATATTTTTTATGGCGCACGCGGGACGGGAAAGACGACGACCGCGCGGCTGATCGCAAAGTTGCTCAATTGCGAAAAGCGCCGCACCGATCCAGCAGTTCGCCGCGCTCGGCGAGCCGTGCAACGAGTGCCGCGAATGCCTGGCGATCGATGCGCAGAATTCTTTCGACGTCGTGGAGATCGACGCCGCATCCAATCGTGGCATCGACGAGATCCGCAACCTCAAAGAGAACATCCGCACCTCCCCCGCTTCCGCCGAGCACAAAGTTTATATTATAGATGAGGCGCACATGCTCACCGGCGCGGCGTTCAATGCGCTCTTAAAAACTTTGGAAGAACCGCCCGAGCACGCGGTGATCATTTTGGCCACCACGGAATTCGAAAAGCTTCCGCCGACGATCACTTCCCGCGCCCAGCGCTTTGTTTTCAAGAAATTGACCAAAGCGACGATCATCGAAAAACTCACGTCGATCGCAAAGACGGAAAAGATAAAGATCGATGCGTCTGCGATCGAGCTCATCGCCGCCGCCGCCGAAGGAAGTTTCCGTGATGCCGAATCGTTGCTCGACCAGATCTCATCGATCAGCGGCGCCGCCGAAGGCAACGCCGCCGCAAAAGGCATCACGCTCGCCGACGCAGAGCGCGTGACCGGCCGCACCGGCCTCAAAAAAGTGCACGAGATGGCGGAATTCATAGTTGCAAAAGATATTAAAGGTGCGCTTGGATTTTTAGATGAACTTAATGAAGAAGGCCATAACCTGGTGCAGTTCACGAAAGACCTTATCCATTATTTGCGCAAAGTGCTGTCGCTTAAGATCAATCCATCGCTCAAGGCGATCATGGAGCGAGACCTGACGCGCGACGAGGTTGCTGCGGCGCAATCGCGCTCGGCGCGGATGCCGACACGGCCACGCTCGTGAAAATCATCAAAGCCCTCATCCGCGCGTACGCGGAGATGCGTTACTCCCCTTTCGCTATTGTTCCGCTCGAAGTGGCGCTCGTGGAAAATCTTTCTTCGTAGACAAAAATCCTGCGGCGTGCGTATAATGAAAGGCGTTCGCAACACCATTGCCGGATCATCTAATGGTAGGATAGTGGACTCTGAATCCATTCATCTTGGTTCGAATCCAAGTCCGGCAGCCACTTAGGACGCGAGTTCGTGCGTCCAGGGAGCGTCATACGCTCCTAGATTTCATGGGACGAATTTTTGATTTTCTGACCCTCTTCGGACGCGGTATCGGGAGAAAAATTGTAGTACGGGTCCTGGTCCCAGAACTAAATTCAATTCCGTTGCGTTTAATGTTCTAATTAATGATATGGAAATACTCCTCCTCTGCGGAATGATCGCCGGGCCATTGTTCGTGATCGTTTTTCTTATCGAAGGATCTTTGCGAGAAAACTATGATGTCCTCCGCCAACCCGTGAGTGCGCTCGCGATCGGCAAGCGCGGATGGATACAACAAGCCAACTTTATAGTGGTCGGCATACTCATGCTCGCCTATGCATTCGGACTCAACATGGCGCTTGCCGCCTACGGCGGATCATTTTGGATACCGTTCCTCGTCGGACTCTATGCCATTGGCCTCATCGGCGCTGGCATATTCGTTACCGACAAAACCGGCATACCAAGCAATGCACCCGCGCCCCAAAAGCGTGATGTTGGCGCCGCTATCCATGATCTTTGTTCGCTGATTGTTTTCATACCCCTCTTTATCGCCTGCTTCGTATTCGCCCATCTCTTCGCGGCGTCAGGTTCATTGGGCTGGCACATATATTCCGTAACAACGGGAATCCTCTTTGGCGTCGGATTCGTCCTCTTCGCGAGAGGATTCACCAAGAACGAAAAGTTCGCGGGGCTACTTCAACGCCTCACGATAGCAATCGGATGGATATGGCTTGCACTTGTTGCGGCCCACCTACTTGCCCTGATTTAAATATGGGCTGAGTATCGAAATGGTTGCCTAGCGCTTAGTCTCTTTTTCAAAAGGCTGTCCCTTTCCACCAGTAATCAAACTCTGCAAACTGCCGTTAATTATAGAACTCCATGCATCCGAGCATTTATTGAAGCATTCAATTGCGGGAGCGAGGCCCACGTGCGTGAAGCGGACTTCGGTTTTATCACCATTTTTAGAGATGTCAAAAACGATATCCGTACCGTTCCACTCGGTCTTGTCTTCGACAAATTTAAGATAGCTGTCTAAAACATGCCAAACGACTTTCTTGCCTGGAACGAGTTCGGTTATCTTTTGCTTGCTGCGATGGATGTCTTTATAACGGTAAGTCCATTCAGCACCAAGTTTGTCCGTATCGCCTTCGATTTCTCCCGACCACCATCCGCGAACGTTGTTGATGGCGGCAAAAACTTCTTCCGGAGTTTGGTCGACCGTAAAGGCAGTCGTGTAATTTTGATCGTTCATTACTTAATTTTATCTGTTTTTGGATAATATGTAAAAATATTACCCGACCGTTACTTAAAGTATTTCCACTTTGTTCCGATATAGATCGCGAAGAAAATCGCGAGTGCCGTGCCGACGATTATGGAAAAGGTTTGAAGGAAGGAATCAAGCGGATACAAGCCGAATACAACCAAAGAGATGCGCCCGACGACGACAAGGACGAGACATATCTCGGCAACTGCCGCCGCCCATTTTTTCATGGCCAAAAGGAAGAAGCCTCCTATAGCGTAAAGGGTGCCGACGATTACGCCTCCGTACGTGGAAGCGTTTGCCGTAGCGGTGGAGACAAGCCCCAAGAAGTTATGGGTAAAGCCAGTCGCAATCTCCGCGAGGCCGAAAATGACCATGAGGACTGCAACGACCACGATGCCCGTGGGACGATTCTGATTTGTCATTGTGTTCTTATTCTACACCTTCAACTATAGCACCCTGTTTTTACAGGACACTAGTTTATCCTAATGCCCGGAGTCCTAGCCAAGCCAGTACAACGCACCACCCTCCGCGAACTTTTTTTAACGAAGATATCTGATTATTTGCAAACAACTAATGACAAGAAAGGAGGCTCCGATCAGAAAAATCAGTAGTGTTGCTATCCAAAACGTAATCGGGTTATCACGACGACGAAGTGGTATTCCAAATTTCTCTGAAAAAGCATTATCTTTGATGATGTGGGGAACGCTTGCAAGTAGTACTATCGCCAAAATAATTAGTACTGCGATGGTTATAATTTGCATACAATATATAATTATTTTTCCTTCCTCGTACCTATACTTTCAAGTACACCACGCAGAGAAAGGCGCCAAACAGTGCATATTGACCAATAACATACGCTGTTTCCAGGAAAAAGAATCCTGGCTTTCGTGTGGTGGGATGTTGCGCCATTGAGGGAACTACAACCCTGCTCCAAAAGAAAATGCCCATAATTGATGCAAAGATAAAGATGTTTGCAATTGATGCATGCTCAACTGGCAAGATCGCATACGTCACTGACAGAATGGTTCCCTGAATCACCATAGCAATAAACGCGAGAGGAACGCTTCGGTCGGCGGGGAAATACTGCCAGTTGTCATACTGCTTCTTGAACACGGTCAAATGCCAGAAGTAGCCCAAGGGCATGGACGGGAGAATGTAGGCAAGCGCACCTAAGATAATTTTAATCATAATGTGTTTTAGTTGTATGTTAGTAATTGCTCAAACTCTAGCTTTCGACCCAGTCAACCAGTCCGAAGTCTAGTCAAGTATCTTTACTAATATTAATCTACCTCGACAATAGATTGTGCTCAATATCACTGCGTGGCGGCCCGAACCGGAAGCTGCAATACCACAGGTACGCGCCTGTTTTGAAGCGCATAGCGACAAGCTCATCCATCTTGCTCCGTACACGATCAGCATCGAAAAAGGCCGGATGGCGTCGATGGAGGCAATCGTTCCTGCTGTGCACGAAGAATGATTTCTCAACCCTAAGAATAGGCCCCCTTCAGCCATGCGCTGTCGCGGGGCCTTATCTCGTTATCGATTCCGTCTTCCCAAGCTCCGCGTACGGCGCGGCGACGGTGATCTGCGTGGTGCTCGCGTTATAGACGATCGTGTAGTTGGTATCGTAGTTACTCGTAGATAGATAGCCGCTGCTCGACGCTGACGGGTCGAAGGGCAGAGTCTGGAGATAATTGGGCACAAGACATGGTGCGATGTTGTAACTGCCCGACGCTGAAGACATTGTTTTCGTGGTCGTCGGAAGCGATCCGGACGCGCAGGAAAAAACGCCGGTCGTCGTGTCCGCGATGTTGCCGCGCACCGCGTTCAGGATCCCTTCGAGGTCGAGGTTGCGCTCGGTGTTCCGTGCGGCGGCAAGTTGGCCGACAGGATTCAACGCCAACAAGCCGATACCGGCGGTGAGAACGACGAGCGCCGTAGCAATCAATATTTCTATCAAAGACAAACCACGCCGTGACTTGAACATTATTTATCTATTGTATCTCATCCCATAGGATGATGGAATATTCGTTCGTGGACAAAGGAAAGCTTGGCGGCGGCCCATAAAGAAGGTTTGCGTCATAATTATAACTGCGGGACTGATAGCCGTTCGTCGTTGAATAATAGAACCCCGACTGCAAATTGCTCGCGAGCATCCCGTCGGTCGTAAGGAGGGTACGCGCGGCATTCGTTCCACAGCCTGAATATGAATAGCGTTGGATCGCGCCGTTCACTGCGACGAGCGCCCCATCAATGGTGAGCGTGCTACTGCTCACGAGGCCAATGTTGATATTATTCTGCGAGATGAGCGCGAGCGTGTCACTGCCATTAAAGTTCGTATAGGTCAGATTGTTATTAACGGTAATGCTCGAATAGGTCGTTGGGTTTTCGGGAAAGCGCCCGGAAGCGATCGTCACCCGTTTATTATTGATCTTTCCTCGCACCCATAGATTGTCCTGAAAGAACATATCCCCGTTCTGTGGGATCGTTCCGGTGGCCACGAGCGATTCCGCGCCCACGCTCCACGTCCCCCACCCCGTCTGGCCGGGGTTGTTGCATCCTCCCGGAGCCGCAGCAAGCGACGTCACTTTATAGACGCTGTAAATTCCGCTCGTCGCGAGGGCAAGATCATATCCATTAGCCGTTGAGCTCGGATAATAGGTTCCGCTCGCCTGTGCGAGCGCCTCAATGTCCGAAAGATTTTCCGTGAGCGAAGTGAAGTCGATCGCCGGAACACCGACCTCTCTTCCTGCCATAAAAATGGTCTGGTTCACCGGCATTGCCGTCGGCGGCGATGGATCGGCCGGCGGCCCATCAGTGAATACGCCCCATTCGACGGCTCCCGTATTTGGGTTGGTCGTCGTCGCAAGGGCGCTTTCGACCAAATTATGCGCGGTGCCGTCAAAATAGATGCCGTTATTTGACTGGATCGTGCCATAGACCTGCGCGCCGGTGCCGAATTCGACGAACGAGTTGAGCGCCCACGCATACTGCGCGAAGGATGGTATGGCCATCTCTACTTTAATGATCTTCGTGATGCTTGGATCGGCCACGATGTTACCCGTGCTTTCTATGAAGACGACCGTTGAACCGGGCGGCGGTGGCGTGATAGCGAGGGTAAATGTACCAATGAGATCTCCGCTCTCGTCGTAATAATTATGCACGTATGGACCGGCGTGCCCGGTGCCATCCTCAAAATCCTCCGGCGCATGGGCCAGATGCCAACGGTAATATTCAATCCCGGCTTCCGCGATGCTGAACGCGCGCAGTTCGTTCAGCGACCGGACGGAACTTTGCAGGAAGGATGACGCGAGGAAAATGAGCCCAGCAATAAAAGACACCGCAAGGGCGGCAAAAAAAACGATGGTGACTGCGATCTGCCCGGCGCGGCGCTGGCGTTTTGTCATGGATTACAAATTTCCGTTCAGGTTGCGTATGTTGATCATTTGTGAAAAATATTCAGGCGTCGGCGAGCTGGACTGGTTGACCTCGGCATAGAAAGCAAACTGGATGAGCCGGATATTCGCGATGGTAAGCGGGTAGCTCATGGGTGATTGGGTACCCGTATAATTATAATCGTAAAAGGAGAAGAATGGCGTCGACGAGGTGAGCACCAGATCATTGATCTGCGTCGTGATGATCTCGGTGGACGTCACATACGCCAATGGATTTCCCGACGGGATAGTCACGCCTTCTTGTAGAGTGCTCGTTCCCAAAAAATATCGGACCCGTTCGAAAGTGCCATTGTGATAGATATCGCTATAAAAGATGAACGAGCTTGTTCCTGCAGATTCGATGGGATATCCGCCCACGCTCGAAGGCCCTGCAGAGCGGATGGCGGAGGTCATAAGCTGTATCGTCTGCGTGATGTCCTGGTTCGATTGCAGGCGCTCCGTCGTGAAATTTTGGAGCGACGTGAGATTGCCGCTGAATGAGCTGATGATAAAAATAAATGCGACACCGATAAGGCTCGCAATCAGAACCTCGATGAGTGAAAATCCCGCCCGCCCGTTTGGCGCTTGTTTATTCATACTATTGATGCGTCATAAGTAACTGGGTCGACTGGCCACCGCCGGAGACACTGATGGATGACGTTGCCGTGATATAGTTGGGCGCGGTTGCTGTCAGAAGATATGAGCCGGACGAAAGTCCTGAAAAGAGGACTTGTGCCGGCGGCACACATGGCGAAGAGAAGCCGATTGTGACGTCATTCACATACGGCGATGTGCTGGGATCCTGCGTGCTCAGGAATACTTCGTAGCGGAAGTAACGATCAACGTTCAAATTAATGATCGTGGATGATGCGGTATAGAACGTGTTACTTGTGCCGTCCGGCCCCACAAAATTCCATGTAGCATTATCATTATTTGCCGCAATCTGGAACTCTGCGCTTGTGGGACCCGTCGATACGGGTTCCGTGCCGGGATTCACCGTGAAGGAAATATAATTTGCCGTTGACGTGCCGAAATCGATCGTATTGGAAATCAGCCAGCTCGTCGTGGAAGTTGCATACGTTCCTGAGGCGTTCGCGAGGAGTTGGATCTCTCCGGGTGTTGAGGTGGTATCGATGCCGCCACTTTGTGATAAGTACGCGCCGTTATACCAATTGGTATCGGTCCACGTGCTTTGGCCCGCAACGAGCGTTCGTGAAAACGCACCGCCGCTCAGCGTAACGGTCGAGCTTGGCACTGCGGCACCTGACGCCGCATCTGCCATCGTGACGAGTAACGAATCCGGCACCTGCGGTGCAAGGACAAAATCAAATGACACCGTAGTGCTCGGATTGATCGTCAGCGGTGAGAATGGGATGGTTCCCATGAGCGCATATGAAGAAGAAGTGAGCGTGAGCGTATAGGTATCCCATTCCATCGCGGGGAATAGCGCGATCCCAGAACTGCTCGTCACCGAACTGGTCGAAAATTTAAGGACATTCGGACTGGTGCCTATCAATTTCGATCCGGAAATACTGAAACCGGTGCCGCCGATCGGCGCGCAGACGTTATTCGATGCGGATACGGTGAGCGCGCTCGTGCGGTCGATCGCAAAGCTCGCCGTGGAAAGTTCTTCCTGGGCGACCGTGATGTTCGGCTGTACGGGATTTGGGTTTGATGATGCATTCGCCGGATAGGTCTGCGCCGAGGAATATCCCGTTTTTGAAATAAATATCTGGTATCCCTGCGTGCTCGTAGGAACCCCAACCAGCTGGAGCGTACCGCTATCATTCGTAGTATCGGTAAGGTCTATCGCCGGCGTGATATTTGGATTTATGACGGTCACGTTCGCATCGGGGACGCCGTTGCCATTTGAATCAAAGACATTCACAAAGAGCGATCCTTGGCCAAGATTACTTTGAAGACCCGGTGGTGCGAACGTGGTCGTAATGGAAAGTGGATTAAAATTTTGACACGTGGGGCAACCGATGGTGAGTTGCACCGTTTTATAGTCAACCGTGCCGGTCGGTTCGCCAAATCCTTGGCTTGCCGGATCTTCAATATTGAGAATGGCGGTCGAGAGTGTAAAGGTATAATTTCCATATTGTACCGTCTGTTGCGCCGGGATGACGCCGGACGGAATGCCGCCCACCGTGCCGATGCTCGCGTACGGAATGTTGCGCATTGTTTCTATTTGTTGGTTCAGAACGGCGGTTGCGGAATTACGCGCTTGGACATTTTCGATCGCGTTAAAAAGCGAGAAATATACTAAATAGATGGCACCGAAGAGAAATCCGACGATGCCGATGCTGACGATCACGTCGATAAAACTCGCTCCCCTTCTTCTCCGATCGCTCGAAAAACTCATTGTGAGACGTTCGCGGAGATGGTGTAGATCGGCGTGATGATAGAGATCGCGACGAAGCCGACAATAAGCCCCATAAACAACAACATGACCGGTTCGATGATCGTCGTCATGGCGTCCAATCCATAAGCGACCTCTTCTTCATAATATTCACCAACATAGCTAAGGTTCTCATTAAGGTTGCCGGTGGCTTCCCCGATCTGGATCATTCCGGTCACAAACGGCGGGAAGAGTTTGGGACGTCTCTCAAGGAATGAAGCAAGCGCGCCGCCACGGCCGATTTCCGTGCTTGCCGACTCGACAAAACGGCGATATACCAAGTTGTCGAACGTCCGGCTCGTGATCGTGAGCGCTTCGGCTATTTTTACACCGCTTTTTAATAAAAGCGAAAAAATGCGCGAAAAATTCACCATATTGAGGCTTATGGAAAGTTTTGAAAGCGCCGGAGTGATGAGGATGACACTATGCATTGCATAACGGAACGGCCTCACGTGGTGAAGGACATAACGGAAAATAAGGATGAGGGCAATAATGATCACGATGCAGGTGATGCCGTACGCCTGAAAAAAATTGATCGCCGTAATGAGAAGCATCGTCGATTCCGGCAACTTTGCCCCGGACTCGGACAGTGCCGGAAGTAATTTGGGGAACACAAAAAATGCGAGGAATGCGGTGACGCCGAGCGTTGCCACCAGGATGATCGTCGGATAGACCATCGCCGATTTTATTTTACGCTTTAAATTCCTCCGCTTCTTGATCTCATCGGAAAGATAAAGCAAATTTTGCGCAAACGTACCGCTCGCCTCTCCCACCCGGACGATGCTGATAAAAAAATCCCCGAACACGCTGTTGTAATGTTCCAGACCGTCGGCAAAAGACATACCGTTCGAAACATCCCGAGCCAACTGGTCGGTGATCTTTACGACGTTCGGCGATTGGGATTGTTTTTTAAGGATGATCAGGCCGTCGTACAGCGGGATACCTGCCTTGATGATGATCGCAAGGTGACGCGCGAAGTCCACTTTTTCCTGGTCCGAGACGCCGCCGCTAAAAAAACCGAGCTTTGATGACTTTGGTATTCCTCCGGAAGTGGGAGGTGGTGCGGTGGGTTTGGGAGGTGTGGGGATGGGAACGTTATTCATGGATGATACGAAGTATCTCGCCAATGGTCGTGAGGCCTTCGGAAGCTTTCGCGATCCCGTCGCCGAACATGGTCACCATCCCCGCGCGCACAGCGGCAGCTTTGATATCCTGAGCGCTTGCACGGGCGACGATAAGCTGGCGGATCTTTTCATCCACTTCAAGAACTTCGCGAATGCCCATGCGTCCTACGAATCCGGAATTGTCGCACTGCGGGCAACCGACCGAAGAATAAAATGTTTTTTCTTTGAGTGCCTGGACGTGCTCGAGGGCAGAAGCAAAAGGATTTTCACCTTCCGAAAAGGATTCGGACAAGCTCGTAAGCTCTGCGGGCGTGAGCGCCGCCGGTATCTTGCACGCGGGGCAGAGTTTTCGGACAAGGCGCTGGCCCATTGCGATGTTTACGGTGGATGTCACAAGAAATGGCGGTACGCCCATGTCGATGAGCCGCGGGAATGTGGTAGCGGCGTCGTTTGTGTGAAGCGTCGAGAGCACAAGATGTCCGGTGAGCGCCGCGTTCACGGCGATGTTCGCCGTTTCCTCGTCGCGGATCTCGCCGACCATGATGATATTCGGATCTTGCCGGAGGATGGAACGTAATCCATTCGCAAAGGTGAGTCCGGTCTGCACGTCCGTCTGGATCTGCGTTGTGCCCGTGAGCGAGTATTCGATCGGATCCTCGATTGTGATGACGGAAATGTCCGGCTTGTTCAATTCTTTGAGGATGGTATAGAGCGTCGTCGTCTTTCCGGAACCGGTCGGGCCGTTCGCGAGGATCATGCCGTAGGGTTTGTGGATGGCCTTCTCCACCCTTTCCAGATCTTTCGGCCAGAATCCAAGGTCGCTCAAAGAAAAGGTATCGTTCGCGACGAGGACCCGCATAATCGAGTTCTCGCCGTGATACGTGGGCACGATGGAAACGCGCACGTCAAGCTCGCCTATCTCTGCAAGGCGCACGCGGAACCGCCCGTCCTGGGGCAAAAAGTGCGCGTCAGTGCGCAGACCCGACATGACCTTGATGCGACTGATCACTTCATGGTGGAGCGCAAGAGAAATCGCTTTTTCATCGATCACATCGCGGAGAATGCCGTCGATTCTAAAACGGAGGCGGCAACCCTCTTCGCTCGGTTCAAGATGCACGTCGGATGCCTTCATCGTATACGCATATTCGATGATGATATTGACAAAATCGATGACGGAGAGCGATTCGATCGGCTTCGCCAACATCTCATCCATGAGAGATTTTAAGGATTCGGCGCTACGCATATGTTTGATTATAGCATATGATAATGAGGGATATGGATAACGATAACGATCCTGTTTTTAGCGAGATAGAAAATGAACCGACGCCGTATGGCCTTGGCGATGGTTCGCCGTCGCCCAGAAAAAGAGGAACGGAAAATGATGCCGTGGCGCTCAAAAAAAGGAATATAGCGATCTTTGCCAGCGCCGGAGCTGTCCTTATTATTTCTATTGCGGTCGGAATTTTCATCACCCATGACAAACCTGCTCCGCGGATAGCCTCCACGCCGCCGGGCGTCGCTTCCCCTACCTCAACACAAGCTCCGGCCGCGAACCCCACATCCTCGCTTCCCTCTATTACTATTAGTGGAGAAAAAACAAATGCTGGTTATGAGCTTTTTATACAATGGAGCGATCTCCCGAACGGCACGGTTAAGATAAATATTTATCATTCTGCAACAAAAAACGGGCCGTACACTTTTGTCGGCAGTATTATCATCAATTCGGCTTCCGGCAATGGCAGTGGATCGCTCGACCTCCCCTCGGGAGATGCGGGCGGATATTATTACGGTGTCGCGTCGGGCGATGGCGGATCTCCGCTCTGGACCTCTTCATCGACCCCTCCATCAACGGGTTCGGGTGACAACGGCGGCGGGAATTCCCCACCAGAAAATAATGGCGGGAATAATAGCAGTAGCAGTAATAGTGGAAATGGTTCAGGCGATACCGGCAACGGTAACGGGGGTGGCGCCGGCGGGAGTGGTGGTGGCAACAGCACGTCCACAGGGCCGGCGGAAAATTTTCTTGTGGAGCATGACGATCAAAAGATCCAGATCAGTTGGCAATCTCTTCCGGCCAATACATATGAGATCGTGGTCGCTCGCTCGGCATCGGATACCGACCCGTGGACACCCGTCCTTACCGAGACGAACATCTCAACCGACGGGCCATACTCCATTCAAATCGTGGATGATACCCTCGGTGATCCGTATTATTATGAAATGGATGCAGAAGACGTAAGCGGTAATATCATCACCACGTACGGTCCGACACTGCTTGAACCGCTCTAAATGCGGCTCTATGATTTATTTTTTTAGATACGAATCAACGGTGGCAACGAGCGTATCGAGGTCTTCGGTCTTTTTAATATATCCGTCCGCGCCAAATCGCTTTGCAAGCGCCTCGTCCGTCTCGGCATCGCCCTGATCACCGAGGCTCGTGAGAAATATTATTTTCGTATACAACGTTTTAGGATCCTTCCGAAGGGTGGCAAGCACTTCTTCGCCGGTGGTTCCCGGCATTTTTACATCAAGGAGCACGAGGTCAGGTTTTAATTCCTGAACTTTATTGATGCCCTCTTCGCCGCTCGCAGCGGTCTCGATATGATATCCTGCGGCGCCTAATTTCATGGAAAAAATCTCCCGAAAATCGGCGCTATCGTCAATAATAAGGATGGTTTTTGGTGAATTCATAAATAGTATGGCTCAAGTCTAGCATGGTTTATCTATATAAACTAGTGGTATTATACTACACATGATGCGTCATGGATTCGGGTCAAAGCATCTCCTGCTTGGTATCGGCGGGGTTTTTTTATGTGCCGTTGCGATTGTGTATTTTGCAACAAGCCGCCCACGCGCGATCGTCGTCGCTGGCGCGGGTGCGACGCAGACTTCAACCATTGATGCCGCGACCTCCGCGCCGTTGAACATTGCGGCATATGATGCAAAGTTACTCCAGATCGCGAATGTTCCCACGCGTACGATCACGGTGACGGTCACGTCGACCATCCCGGGCACGACGACGATCTCACGGACGGAGGTTACCAAAACCGTTTCCATCCCTGATGGATGGCCGGCTAGCACAACATATCCAAATGGCGGCGCGATCCTTCCTTTTAATCGCATCGTCGCCTATTATGGGAATTTTTATTCCACGGCGATGGGGGTGCTCGGACAATATCCTCCGGACCAGGTACTCCAGATGCTCCAAGGTGTGGTGGCGCAATGGCAAGCCGCAGATCCCACAACGCCCGTCATCCCCGCAATCGATTACATTGCCGTCACGGCGCAAGGGACTCCCGGCTCCGATGGAAAATATCGCCTGCGGATGCCCGCGAGCCAGATCGAAAAGGCCATCCAAATGGCGGCGCAAGTGAACGGCTTGGTCTTCCTTGATGTGCAAGTTGCCCAGAGCAATGTGCAAACCGAAATTCCTCTGCTCGAACCATATCTGAAACTTCCACAAGTGGAGCTCGCGCTTGATCCGGAATTTTCCATAAAGAACGGCGCGGTGCCGGACAGCGAGATTGGAACGATGGATGCGAGCGACATCAACTTCGCCGCGAACTATTTGGCTAACCTCGTCACGCAGTATAATTTGCCGCCAAAGATACTCGTCGTGCATCGATTCACATTGGATATGGTGACAAACTATAAAGAGATAATGCCACTCCCGCAGGTGCAGATCGTGATGGACATGGATGGATGGGGTTCCCAGGCAAAGAAGATTAACACGTATGAGACGGTCATTGCGAGCGAGCCCGTACAATTCACCGGATTCAAGCTGTTCTATAAGAACGATCTTCTTCCGCCAAGCACGGGCATGCTCACGCCGCAACAAATATTGCAATTAAGCCCCCAACCGTCATTTATTCAGTATCAATAGAAATGGAAAAATCTTCACGTTTCGCGGGAGTGCGGGATTGGTATAAAAAGTTTGAGACGCCAATCTCTTCGCTCTCGCTCATCGGCGGTTTCGTTTTTGACGCGCTCACGCTCACGCGCGTGGATCAGTTCTGGGAAAATTTTTGGGTGGGTGCGCATCTTCTCATCGTCGCCACCTGCATCATATTCATCAACGTGGTCGAGAATAAGGGGTCGGATGAGGCGGATCCGGAGCGGCTTCACTTTTGGCTCGTGAATGTTCTTCAATTCTTTTTTGGCGGACTGTTGAGCACCTACCTGGTATTTTATTTTCGTAGCGGAACGATCGCCGTCAGCTGGCCGTTCTTCTTGGTGCTCGCGGCGGCATTTATTGCAAATGAGCGTTTAAAACGGCACTATGAACGGCTCACCTTCCAGATATGTATCCTATTCCTTTCTATCTTATTATTTTCAATCTATATTGTTCCCGTACTCGTCCATGCGATCGGCCCGACGATCTTTATCATAAGTACCATCCTCGGCTTTATCGTCTTGTTATGTTTCCTTCTAATCCTACGATACGCTTCGCGTGAAAATTTTAAAAAGAGCAGGATTCCGCTGTTTTTCTCCATCGCTACAATATTCATTGGAATCAATGCACTTTATTTTTTTGACCTCATCCCGCCGATCCCTCTTTCACTAAAAGACGCGGGTATCTATCAGACCTTCATCGTGAACGGGCCCGGGAATTATACGGTTGGATACGAAGACCAGGGATTGTTTGGCTTCCTCAATCCTTCTCAAACGGTGCAGATCACTGCCGGGACTCCACTGTACGCCTATAGCGCCATATTCTCGCCTGCATCGTTTGCCACAAAGATCGCGCACGAATGGCAATACTACGACCCGGCCGCGGGCAAGTGGGTTACGCGCGACACTATAGATCTTTCTGTCGTGGGTGGGAATGACGGTGGCTATCGGACGTTTTCCGAGGTGGGTGACATCACTCCCGGCAAATGGCGCGTGAATATAGAAACTCTCCGGGGCCAGGTGATCGGCCGGCTTGCGTTTGATGTGGTCATCGTGGATACCCCGCCATCGCTCGATATAAAAAATATAGATTAAAAATCTATTAACTATTATTATGCTTACTCCGCCAAAGCGCCGCTGGACCCGTTCGCAGATGCCGGATACGGGACCGGTTTACCTTACTCCGGAGGGCATCAAGCGGCTCAAAGACCGGCTTGCGCGGCTAAAAAAAGACCTTCCCGGATTCGCGGAGGAAGCCGCGCGCACCGCGGCATACGGCGACCGTTCCGACAGTTCGGAATATAAAGAGGCAAAAGGAATCTTGCGTCGCACTCACCGTCAGATATTTGCTATAGAAGATCAGCTCAAGCGCGTGGTCGCTATCCCCTCCGGCGCGGGTGCTGAAGGAACGGTCCGGTTGGGATGCACGGTAAAAGTGGAATCGAAAGGCGTGATGAAAACCTTCCGCATACTTGGATCGCAGGAGACCAATCCGGGCAGAGGGCGCATTTCCCACGTTTCTCCGCTCGGCGTGGCGCTCCTCGGTCATGGCAAAGGCGATCTCGTGCACATAAAAACCCCGAACGGCGAAAAAGAATATAAAATAATAGAGGTTATATAGCTAAAATAATACGGCGGCATGGTGGTGCCGCCGTCTTGCGTTACTTCTGTTGTCTCGATGGCGTACCGGTGGATCAAAGCCCATGAGGTAGGATGAGCTGGTAAAGTCGTCGCTCTCCCATTCCTCACGTTCAAATCCAAAGTCATCCAATTCTAGATTCATTTCCTGTCTCCTTTTTATATCCTATACAACACTTCCAAATATCACAAGCTTGCGGTACAATCAAGCGCATGGAAAAAACGTATACGAAGCTCAAGAAGCTGAGCAATAAAAATGGCGACATTGAGTTCCAGGCGGAGGTGCCCGTAGAGATTCTCGACGCAGGCGTGCTCGCGGCACTCGCAGGAATCGCCGAAAATTTCAGCCTGCCGGGCTTCCGCACGGGCAAAGTGCCGCACGAGAAAGTGCGCGAGCATGTCGGCGAAATGGAGCTTTTAGAGAGTGCCGCGAATGATGCCGTGCGTGACGCCATGGCCGAGATCGCAACCGATGAAAAGCTTGATGTGATCGGCCGACCGCAGGTCATCATCACAAAGATCGCGCCGAAAAATCCGCTCGAGTTCAAAATCCGCTATGCGCTCATGCCGGATATTTCCCTTCCCGACTATAAGAAGATCGGTAAAGCTATTTTTGAGCGCAAAGATCCCACGGACGTTACGGAAAAGGAGATCGATGAGGCGATCGAGCGGATCCAGAAAGTGTTCATCGCGCCGGGCGTTACGGATCCGTCACCCACGGGCGGTGCCACTCCAAAAGACGTGCCCGCTCCCCCACTCACTGACGAAACAGTGAAACAATTCGGCAATTTTGCCACGGTCGCTGATTTCCGGGCCGAACTCAAGCGCCAACTCGAGCAAGAAAAGACATTGCATATGAAGGATGGACGCCGCGAAGAGATCATAAAAGAGATTGTTAAGCATACAAAAATAAAAGTGCCGCCTTTGCTTGTGGACCAGGAGCTCTATGAATTTTTGGCCGACCGGGATGAACAGTTAAAAACCGCAGGACTCACGCTTGAGGCCTATCTTAAACAGATCGGCAAAACTGCCGAAGCATTGGAGAAGGATGAGCGAAAGTTAATAGAAGATGACCTAACGATGAGCTTGACCGTTCAGGCGATCAGAAAAAAAGAGAATATCGTGGCCGAGGATCGCGATATCCATATATTGATCGCAAAATTAAAACTTCGCTATCCGGAGCGCAGTGAAAAAGAGTTGCATCGCACCGCCGAGGCGATGATCGTCCAGGAGAAGCTGTTCTCGGTCCTGGAAGGCGTTCCGGTGGCGGATGTCACGAAGAAAGATTCTGCAATGGAAACAGTAGTAACTGATGGAGTCTAACAATAACGAACCATGGAAATAAAAAATAAAGTAATAATAGTGACGGGCGCATCGGACGGCATCGGCAAGGCCATAGCGGAAAAATTGGCGGGAGCGGGGGCAAAGGTGGTACTCGCCGCGCGCTCGGATGACAAGCTCGCCGCGCTTGCGCATGAGCTTCCGGGTTCCATTGCCGTTCATGCCGATATGAGCAATCAGGCCGACATCAGGAATTTGATCGACCGGACAATGGCGATCGACGGCCGCATCGATGTGTTGATCAACAATGCCGCGCACGGCATGTATGGACCGGTTGAATCCATCGATATCGACAAGTATAAACAGATGATGAACTTGAATTTGTACGGACCGCTCTACGCAATGCAACTCGCGATCCCCCACATGCGTGCGCAGGGCCATGGCATGATCCTTAATATCAGTTCACGCGTTTCGAAAAATTACTTTTCCAACCTCGCGGCATATGCTTCCACAAAATATGCTCTTAACGCAATCTCGCTCACCGCGCGCGCGGAACTCAAAAAAGATAATATCATCGTGAGTGTCTTCCATCCCAAAATGACGGCGACGAGTTTCGGCAAAAATGCCGTCAATGCCGATCCGGCGACGCGCGAGGCATATGCCGAACGGGCACGGGCATCCGGCATGGAGGTGGACACCGCGGAACAGGTTGCGGATGCCGTCCTTAAGCAGATCGTATCAGAAGACGCGGAGGCGCAGATGTAGTAGGATGGAGAGGCAATGTTAATAGATGACGTCAGTATTCGCATCTCGGCGGGACACGGAGGCAAAGGCTCCGTGGCTTTTAATAAAACTTTAATGAGTCTTGGGCCTGCCGGTGGAAAGGGCGGCCACGGCGGAAATGTGTATATGGAAGGCGTTTCCGACCTCTCGGCGCTCGGGCAGTTCAGGTTCAAAAAAGAATTTGCGGCGGAAGATGGTCTCTATGGCCGCGATCAATTCCGCGATGGCCATGATGGCAAAGACCTTATTTTAAAAGTGCCCGTCGGGACGATCGCACATAATCTTACGACCGGTGAGGATATTGAGATTGAACATGTGGCCCAGCGCGTCCTCATCGCCAAGGGCGGCAATGGCGGTAAGGGTAATTTTCTTTTCCGGTCTTCTCGCAACACGACGCCCAAACAATTCCAGCCGGGACTTCCCGGAGAATCATTCGAATTCCGCCTGGAACTGAAATTCATTGCCGACGTTGGATTTGTCGGTTTGCCAAACGTGGGCAAATCAAGCCTGTTGAATGAATTAACCAACGCAAAGAGCAAAGTGGCAAACTATGCTTTTACTACGCTCGAACCATATCTTGGCACTTATTATGAGCTGATCCTTGCCGACATCCCGGGATTGATCGAGGGGTCTTCGGGTGGCAAAGGGCTTGGCACAAAATTCTTGCGCCATATCGAGCGGACAAAAACGATCTTCCATTTTGTCTCGGCGGAATCCCCTACTCCGGTCGAGGATTATGATACGATCCGCACGGAACTCGGCACGTATAGCAAGACACTCCTTAAAAAGCCCGAATATTTATTTTTGACAAAATCAGATGTCGTGGACGCAAAGGAATTGAAAACGAAACTGGCGGCACTTAAAAAAATAAACACTAAAGCGATCGCAATTTCCATCATCGACGATGAGAGCATCAATAAAGTGCAAAAGATATTGAATGGTATCCAGGCGAATAAATAGCTGTACGGAAGATTAAAAATAGGTTATATTATCTAGACAACGCGCCAACACGCGTTCTTATTATGTCTAACAACGAAGTGATTCTCCGGTTTAATGATGTGTCGTTCGAGTATGGAAAGAAGCCCATTTTACACGAGGCCACGTTTTCCGTGCGCCGCGGGGCTAAGATCACCCTGATGGGGCAAAATGGTGCCGGCAAGAGCACGATGTTCCAACTCATCCTCGGAAACATCGTGACGGAACAAGGCAACGTCATTGTGGAAAAAGGATTGACGATGGCCATCGCGAAGCAGGTCATCCCGCGCGCCGAGCTGGACTCGACGGTGCTCCAATTTTTTGAGAACGCGTTCCCCAAAAAGGTGTACGACATTGAGCCGCGCATAAAGAAAGTCCTCGAGGTGGTGAATCTCGTGGCCCCGCTCGATCGCGCACTCAAGAGTTTTTCCGGCGGACAACAGGCGCGACTTCTTCTCGCACACGCCCTCATCCAAGACCCCGACATGCTCCTGCTTGACGAGCCGACCAATAATCTGGACAAGGCCGGCATCGAACATCTCACCAAATTTATCATCGATTCCAAAAAGACCTGCATCGTCATTTCTCACGACGCCGACTTCTTGAACTCATTCACGCAAGGCGTGCTCTATTTGGACGTCTTTACCAAGAAGATCGAGCAGTACACTGGCAATTATTTTGACGTATTGAAAGAGATCACCGCGCGGCTTGAGCGCGAGCGCATGAAGAACGTGCGCCTCCAGCGCGACATCATTCACCGCAAAGAACAGATGAACTTCTTTGCACAAAAAGGCGGCCACATGCGCGACGTTGCCCGTAAGATGAACGAAAAGATCGAGGAACTCGAGGAAGAAGTCGTGGAGGTCCGCCAGGAAGACAGGACGATCCGCGGATTTGTCATCCCTTGCCAGGAAGATATCAGCGGCCGCATCCTTGAGCTCACGTCGGTGAACGTCATCAGGAATCATAAACCGGCGGCAAAGAAAGTTGACTATCGCGCTCAAAAAAGGCGAGCGCTTGCACTTGGTAGGGCCGAACGGTATCGGAAAGACCACATTGCTTGAAGCGCTCGCGACCGGCCATGCAAAGGGCGAGCTCGTTGAACCGGGAATCCGCATCGGCTATTATCGCCAGGATTTTTCCACACTCGATTTTGAGGCGACGGTTTGGGATACGCTCGCTCGCGCCATGCGCGAAGGCGATCAGGATCGATTGCGCTCCACCGCCGCAGGATTCCTGCTCGACGCGGACCTGCTTCGCGCGCGGATCGGCGCGCTCTCCGAAGGCCAGAAGGGCCTCGTCGCTTTTGCAAAACTATCACTTGAGGCGCCGGGCCTCCTCATTCTCGATGAGCCGACGAACCACATCAACTTCCGCCATATTCCGGTCATCGCAAAAGCCCTCGACCGCTATGAAGGCGCCATGATCCTCGTGAGTCACGTCCCGGACTTTGTGAAGCAGATAAAGATCGATTACACGCTCGATTTGGCGGCGTTATAGATAATATAAACACGATGGGCGGACATCTTCCGTAGAAATTGCATACCGCCAGCCACTACTGAATCCAGTTTAGCTTTCTTTCTTCTCCAGCTCCAAACACACCGAGTTGATGCAATATCGCTTGCCGCCTTTGTCTTCTGGGCCGTCGTCGAAAACGTGTCCAAGATGCGCACCGCAGGTTTTGCAGATCACTTCGGTACGCTTCATGCCGTAGCTTGAATCGGTTTTCAATTCGACGTTCGCCAGATTGGCAGGTTCGGTAAAGCTCGGCCAGCCAGTGCCGGAATCGAATTTGGTGTCGGACGAGAATAGTTCCGTGCCACACACCGCGCACTTATACATACCCTTCGAATGCTCGTTCCAATATTTTCCTTTGAACGCGCCTTCAGTGCCGCCTTCGCGTGCAACGTGATAGAGCTCCGGCGATTCCTTTTTGAGTTCTTCGTCTGATTTCATATTTTTAATTTTTTAATAATGTTTTAAATTTCTCCTGCATCTTTTGGACTTTCGGCTCGATGATCACCTGGCAATATCCCTGCTCGGGATGATTTTTGAAATACTGCCGGTGATAATCTTCCGCATCATAGAATTCGCCGAGCGGTATGACCTCCGTGACGATCGGTTTACCGCCGGGATCGGATGCCGTGAGGTCGGCGATGAACTTCTCGGCGTCGGCTTTTTGTTCCGGCGTGGAATAAAAGATGGCCGAGCGATACTGCGTGCCGACATCATTCCCTTGCCGATTGAGCGTCGTCGGATCATGCGTGGCAAAAAATACGGTTAAAAGATCTTTAAATGATATTTGACTTGGATCGAATTCCACGCGCGTCGCTTCCGCATGGCCTGTCGTGCCGGTGCACACGGCGTCATAGCTCGGATTCTTGACGGTGCCACCGGTATAGCCCGGCATTACCGAAACCACACCGCGCAATTCTTCGAACACCGCCTCCGTACACCAGAAGCATCCGCCGCCGAATACCGCAATTTCATTTTTCATGTTAGTGGATGTTCTTTTAGAAGATTTGCATAATACACGAGATTTTTTGCCATCACGCCCGTCATGTGCGG
Organism: uncultured bacterium; assembly: GCA_963718515.1. Lineage (GTDB taxonomy): Bacteria > Patescibacteriota > Minisyncoccia > UBA6257 > 2-01-FULL-56-20 > JAKAGE01. The sequence continues at coordinate 584,560 of OY970354.1, forward strand.
CGTTGCCTTATTCTTTAAGCGCCGCTCGCGATCGGTCTTTGGATCCTCGCCGACCTCGCCTACCCAATATGCCGCGCACTGCGGCGGGAGCGTAAAGTTCATAAACGTCAGCACCTCCATAATGCCGGCAAGCGTCGCCTGCGCGCCATCCTCACTGCCTGTGATCACGACGCCTGCCACTTTATTCAAAAGCTCGGCGCGGCCGCCGGCGATTACCTCTTCATCGAATGCATCGAGGCGCTCTATCACGCGTTGCATCAAGCTTGAGCGGCCGCCCCACCAGATCGGCGTGGCAAATATGACGATGTTCGCCTTGCGGATCTTGTCCACGATCGCGGGCCATTCATCGCCATCGCCTTCATTGAATCCCAGACCCACGGGAATATTTTTGTCCGCGAGCCGGACGATCTCCGATCGTATCGTTGCCTGTTTAAGGTCCTCCATATTTTTAATGAGCATCTGCGCGACCTCTTCGGTATTCGAAACCTCCCCGCCCTGGTGTTTAAGGGATGCATTCAAAACCAGGACATTAAGTTCGTTTTGCATTTGATCCATATTATTTATGATTCTTAATATTGTTTTCGCTTATCCAAACGTGAATGTGAATGCTTGGAGCCCCGGAGTCTCAACCTTCAGCTCCAGCGTGTGCTCGCCGCCGCCATCCGGATTATTTACGATATTGTAGAGCCGGTTGCCCGATACCGTCATTTTACCATTTTGGACATCGCTTCCCGCCGCCGCGCCGATCGGCTGTCCGTCCTGCATGACATCGACGACCGTTCCGTTGGCGGCGCCTGCCGCCACCATATAAACCTTGCCTGCATCATACTCATACGTGATCGTGGCACCGGCGCTCAAGTTCGTTGCATACTGATCCTCAAAATCCCATGCGCCGCCAAGATAGAGGGAATTCGGATTGATCGATGCCACGGCGGGCGTGGTGAGCGTCTGGGTGCCATTTACCAGATAAGTTCCATTTGCAAGAAGACTGTTCCGTTCTGCGCCAAAATATGTTTCAGGGCTGTTGATCTCATTCAAGTTTGCCGCGGCGACATTCACCGTCCCGGTCGGGATCGAGTTGGGATCGAGACCTAAGATCGTTGCCCGTTGCTGGAGCTCTTTTTGGATCTCCGCCTCGGACTCGGCATAACTGCCTTCTCCGACCTGGTTGTGCACGATATACCCGGCCATGTCGATCAGATATTTATTCGGCCAATAAAGATTGTTGTATGCATCCCACGTGCCATAATTACTGTCGAGAATGACCGGATAGTGGATGCCGTATTCCTGCACCGCATTCTGCACGTTTGAAAGTTCTTTTTCAAAATCAAACTCCGGCGTGTGGATACCCACGATCTCGAGTCCGTAATCTTTATATTTTTGATACCACGCATTGAGATACGGAATGGTGCGCACGCAGTTGATGCAACTGTAGGTCCAAAAATCAAGCAAGACCACTTTTTTTCCTATCAGGCTGGAAAGGGTGAACGTCGAAGAAGTATTAATGAATCCTGTCGGATCCACGATCTCCACCGCGGGCTGATCACCGGCTGCCTTATCCGCCGCCGCGATCTCTACCAATGAGGTCTGGAGTGTGCTTGTGCTAAGGACTGCATTCCCACTGCCAGGCGTCGTGCTCGATGTTGCACCGACATTCAGCGCCTGCACCGGCTGTCCGGAAGAACTGGGATGGACTTTTACGCTTTCTAAATACCATACCCCGCCAATAATAAGAATGATGACGATGACCAGCCAGATTTTTTTTGTAGTGCTCATAGTTTTTATTTTATACTTTGAATTTTAATAAAAGATCGTTCACAAAACCGAAATTGGCGATCAGCGGGAGATCCTGCGTAAAAACCAACACGCCAAGCACAACGAGGATCGCGCCAAAGACCGGATTAACGTATTTGAGTTTGTCCGCATACTTATTGATGAGGTTCGCGCTTTGCGCGACGAACAGTCCTACGATAAGGAACGGAATGCCGAGCCCTATCGCATATGAAAGTAGAAGCCAGAACGCCTCGCCCGGTGCTGATGCCGCGATGCCGAGGATGCCACCGAGCACCGGACCCACGCACGGTGTCCATCCCGCGGCAAACGCGAGGCCGAATAGGAATGAAGTAAGATAGCGGGATTTCGACCTCGTGGGATTCAGATTGAGCTTATGGTCCATTTCGAACATGCGGATCCTGAAGAATCCCATAAGATAGAGCCCAAAGAAGATCACGATCGTGCCGCCGATCCACGCGAGCCATGATTGCACCGCGTACGCCACGTGCGCGAGTGCACCGTTCAGCAATACGCCGAGGAGCGCAAATATCACCGAAAAGCCGATCACAAAAAAGAGGCTGTTCAAAAATATGCTGAGGCGCGATGGCTTCACGGTCGTTGAAGATGATTCCCCGGCCAAATATGCCAGGAATCCGGGAATGATGGGGAGAATGCACGGCGAAAGGAATGAGACGATGCCGGCAAAGAATGCGATGAAGATCGGAATGTCTGTCATAAAAAATTCAGTTACAATTTATTTTTGCTATAGATAAGCCCTACGACCTTGGCGATCACCATGATGGCGAGTGCAAATACGAGCCATGGATCAAGCGCATGCTGGAGTTCACCCGCGACGATGCCGATGAGCAAAAGCGCGGAGCCGGCAAGATAGGCAATGCGATCCGCAAATAAGCGATGAAATTCCTCACGTTCATCGCCGTGATTTTCTTTCCATAAAAATACCGCGAAGGCGGTATAGAGCACGACCGCCGCAATAAGAAATCCCATAATGATGTACCCCGGCATAAAGAGATTCCACGGGTTGAAAATAATATACAGCAATGCCACCAAACCGAGTCCCACCGATAATTCCCCCTTAAATGTATTCATGATTTATAGATAAAAAAGATCCTCGACGGGTTTTTTAAAGAATTTTGCCAGTTTGAGCGCGAGGAGAACCGAAGGGACGTAATTCCCTTTTTCGATGGCAATGATCGTCTGCCGGCTCACGCCGATCTTTTCCGAAAGTTTTTCCTGCGTGATGTCGGATCCCATCCGTATCTCATATATTTTATTCCGCACCGCCTCTTTCATACATTTTATTGTAACGCGATGGAAGTGTATGTCAAGCAGGCTTTACATAGACTATTGGACGAGGGGCAATGTGACCTTAAATGTGCTTCCGAGGCCTTCTCCTGGCGACTCGGCGGAGAGAGTGCCCCCATGTGCTTCCGTGATCTTGCGGGCAATGTAGAGTCCCAAGCCGGTGCCGCGGATCTCTTTCTTTACCCTCTCATCGCGGATGAATTCTTCAAAAAGATGCGGAATGAGCAATGCCGGAATGCCCAACCCGGAATCCGTGACAGTGATTAAGGCAAATGTTCCTTCCCTTTTTAATGTCACCTTAATGAAGCCGCTCGGAGTATATTTTATGGCATTATCCACAAGGTTCTGGACGACCTGCTTGAATTTCTCCCTATCGATATTAACAAACATAGCCTCTTGGGGCGGCTCACAGGTAAGCGTAAGATTTTTTGCCTGGGCGAGCGGCGACACAAGATCCACCGTGCCCGTGATAAGCTGGGTCAGGTCAACGCGTTCAAAAACATATTCCATCTTGCCTTCTTCCACCTTGCGTATGTCAAGAAGCGTGTTGATAAGCTCGATGAGCTCATCTGCGGATCCCTGCACTTTTCCAAGCGTTTCCTTCACCTTATCCCCCACCGGCCCGTATGCGCCGCCCATGATAAGCGTAATGAAGCCTTTTATTGCCGCGAGCGGCGATCGTATCTGATGCGACGCGAGCGACAAAAGCTGACTCTTGAAGCGGCCAAGTTCTTCGAGCTGTTTATTATCCGCCTCGATCTTTTCGTTGAGGCGCTGAAGTTCCTCGCGCTGTTCGACTTCTTTCTGGACGCTCTGAATGAGGAGTAAACCAAAGATCAGAACAAGAATGAATTCACCGATCCTGAATAACGTCTCCGGAAAGGTCTGCGAGAAAATAATCTCGGAAAACGTCGTGACGGTCAGAAGGAAGGCTAATATTTCCACGGAGATCACCTTTACGCTCAACAAATGATATTTGGTGATCGCATAGGTGGTGAATGCGATGAACGGGAAAAAGAATACCGCGGCGAGAGGAATAAAGCGGACATCCTGAAAGACGATCGGCAGGACGAGGTTGAAGATGATCAACAGCAGGAATGTGATCGCCGCGCCGCACAGCACAAAAATGAATTGTGTTCTTTCCAATCCTTTTGTCTTTATCATCTTTTTTATCAAAAGTATGAGTGCGGCGATGACGAGACCGAAGGCGGTTATCCCGAAGAGCGGGATGCCTGGCCCGAGGATAGCCTGCGAGACCATTCCCACCTGCTCGGGCTTTTCAATCCCGGCAAAGATGAACGGAGTGAGAGTGAGCAGCGATACCAAGCCTACCGCGGGAACAAGCAACCATTTATAGAGTGATGGATAGGTCGCCGACTCCCGCGGAAATACGTAAGAAAAATGAAAGAATGAGAACGCGTGCCAGAGGGCGAAAAAGATAGTGAACCGCAGGACCCACAAGATAATGCTCGGGGTATTGAGTTGATAGCTCACATAATTTACCGCGCTGTAGAATACCGTCAGGCCTGATAAAAAAAGGAACGCGCGAGCGGTTGAACTCTTTGGATTGTTCAAGAATACCACAACACCAAGCACGCAAATGGCCGCTATCGTCACCCCAACCGCAAGAAGATATATATTTAAAAATGCCGAGAGGAAGTTCATTGCTACGATAGGGTTGTGATCGCCGGCGGCTTCTTGAGCGACGACGCGGTCGGCGGGTCGGCATAGCCGATGCGGAACATCATGACGATCGTTTTTCCGTCGGTATCAAATATCGACTGTATGCCTTCATATGCTTTTTCGACCGCTTCCTTTTGGCCATCGGTGAATACATCACCTTCACCCGCCACTATGCGTTGGTAGAAAAAGAGGACGCCGGTGAGCGGTTGCATGCTCAATCCTTCCTTTGTTGCAGTGAGCCATAATCGTTGTAACACCCTCCCTGCGTCGATGAAGGAACGGGTTCGCTCATCGGTGATCGTAATGATCCCTATCGCGGAAGCGGATGCATATATCTTGCTATTTTCCTTCGCCCCCATTTTTGCGGCACCGAGCGCATTAAAGATCCTCATAATTGCCCAATGTTTAAAAAGACGGAACATCGCCCGGGCGGGAGGAAGCAGTTCGAGCACTTCAATATAAAATCCGGAGCGTTCTTTTACCTCTTCTTCCAATGTCCAGTGCACATGGGAAAAGAAAAAATCGTGGAGCGATTTGTTTTCAAGGAGAAGTGAATCATTGACGCTCGCGATATTCGCCAGGCGTTTAATATTGGAAGGTTCCGTGACGAACGCCACCTCGATGCCTTCCATTTCTTTGCCAGCATCCGAAAGTGTTTTGATCACCGGCGCCGGGATCGCCCCTCCTTTATATATCTTTCGGTTCGTTGAACGCTCCGCGATGAATGGATAAAGGAAAAACCCATCGTTTCCGCTTCCATCGCCCACTTCACTCAGTAAGATCGTGGCGACGAGATTCGTGTCGTCGCCCTTGGACATAATTGTGACGGATGCCATAAGACCGAAGTGTCCGGCGGCGATACTGATATTTTCTATCACCGCACCATGGGCTATGGACGATGCCCGTTGCTGAAAATTATAAAGGGATTGATCGTTCTCGGGAACATTAAAAAGGGATATCTCGTTCCCGCGGACGGCAAACCGCCACGGTTGGGCGTTTTCCCCGGAAGGTGCTTGGACGGCAGACTCAAGGATGCGTTGTATCGTCTCGGGAGACATCATCCTTTATAGTATATCACTCACAGTCCGAATATTTTACGAAATTCCTTTGCGGTTTTTGCCCGGCCCCTGCGTGCTGCCGGCGAATTGTAGCCCGGGAGCAATCGTTCGTCGAGCGAAACGATCGAACGGTTATCGATGACCGGCTGGCCATTCACGATTTTGCGCACGCAATAAGCGACGGATGCGCCGGAGAGCATCGCTGCACCGCCAAGCTGTGGCCATGAGACGATCGTCTTCCCAAGTTGGAGCAATGATTGGCGCATGCGCTCCGTGACGTTCTCGGGACCAACGTGTTTCGTGATCATTTTTCCGATCTCGAACTTTTTGAGGTCGCTCAGGCTCTCATACGAAACATTCCCCAATCTGCCATGAAAAAATTTTGTCTTTGGGTTTTTATCATATCGCTCGACGTCCACAACCGCGCTATCGCCATTGTCTGCGGCCATCACGACCGCGAGGCGATTCTTCTTCGCGTGCTCGCGAATGAGATATTTCATGCCGAGATGATCAACTTCGTCGACGACGATATCCAATTTTGGCGCACCGTTAAAAAAGCGCGCGATGTTCTTTGGGTTTAGGCCGTCCTCGAATATCTCGACGGTTGCATACGGATTCATCTCGTAAATCTGCCGCGCGGCCATCTCTACTTTTAACAAGCCGAGATTTTGAATGCCCGAACGGATGCGGTTCGTGTTTGAAAGCGCGAGCCGGTCATGGTCGGCAAGCCGGATATGTCGCCCCCCGCCCTGGAGGGCGATCGCGAGCGCCACATTGGAGCCGACGCTCAACCCAGCGATGCCGATCACCGCGTCATAGAATTTTTCTTGCTCTCCATCACTCACCAGATATCGGTTCCGCGCGGTGCGGACGCGTTGGAAATCATGTTCATGCAAAATATGCGAAATTGCGAAGAGCCATGGAAGATATACCCATATGCCATGGTAGATAAGCGGTGCCTTCTTAGTGATCGATGCGATATATTTTTGGAAGAGCGCCTCAAATTCCGGGCTCTGTGCGAGCGTGGGATTGTTTATGGCAAACAACTCTCGCTGTTCTTCCATATAATCATCCACGACGGAACGAATGGCGTGGGTTTTAAGCAATGCGGAGACCTTCGAGCGATCATTCGCACGTGAGAGATCGAATAATAATGGCTTCTGCGGTCCCCCTGCGGCAGTCATCTTCTTTAATTTTTTTTGCAGTATATTATCCATGGCAATATTATTTTATATTTGAGTGACGTTCGATATAGTGCGGTTTCAATCCGGGTTTAAAGTAGCGGGTATGCTGATATGGCCACAACTTGATGCGCGGGCGCACATCTTTCTTGATGTGAGCACTCATATCCAGGTATTCAAGATTGATCCTGCGCAACGTTTCCGTGACGCTTGCTCGGATCTCCGCGGCAAAGGTTGCATTTGGCTTGATAGCCTGGCATAGCTCAATGTTGATCGTCCAATATTGGTCCATCCCCTCGTCCAGGGATTTCGTGATCACAAACTTTCCGGTCAATGCCCGCATCAGGCGCTTCGTATTCAAGCCTGCTTTGATATGCTCCGGATAGATATTCACGCCATAGAATTTTATCGTGTCGTCGCTCCGGCCAGAGAAGCAGACGAGCGGCAGCTGACGAGATGGTTCCGAAAGACCTGAGGGCTTGCCACCAGCGCGCATCATCGCGCTCTTGACCTCTTCTGCGGAAAACACTTTTCCCCGATCGTGGATATTAAAGCGGATAAGCGGAATGCCACTCGAGGAAGAAAAAATAAGTTCGTTCTTTATTGATTCGATATAGCGAAGCGACGGATGATATTGAAAAAATTGGGGCGCGACGGGATCCCCCGTGAGTACTTCGAGGAATTCCGGATGCTGTTCCGCAAACCGCTTTACGGAAATACTAAATGGAGTTTCATATCCCATAAGGAGCATCTCGGATGAACCATAGGTGTTAAATATCCGCATGGCAGACGCCGGGATCCCAGCTTTTTCCGCGATATAACTCCGCCACACTTCGTTGAATCCTTCGCTACAGAACATCAGGCCGAGATGCTTTTTGGACCATGCGATCCCCTCTCGTGCGCCAGATTCGATCACATCTTTAATAAAGAATGGATGCCCGATCAAAACGGTCTGATCATAGTGGTGAGAAAGATTTTGCACCCCGCGGAGCATCTCTTTTTTATTATTCCCCACGCTCATAATCGTCATCTGGTATTTTTTGAGCGCGGTGAGCCAGCTCGGCAGGAGCGTCGCAACGCCCGAGATATAGATCCCCATGGGGAATCCAATCAGCAATAAGGTTGAGTGTTTTTGGATATTAAAATATTCCCGGTATAAGAATTCGTGAACGAGCGCCGCCTCGAGATCTTGTTCTACAGTCCGCGGCCAGAACTTAGGCTCGCCGGTGGTCCCTGAACTTGTGGCGATGAACTGGGCCGAGGAAATATTGCCGTCCCAGCATCGCGCTTCCACCGGATAGCGGGCGATATAATTTTTAGCATCCGTGAGCGGCACGGCGGAAAAGTCCGCCATGGTTTTTACGCGCGCGTGATTCACGCGCTCCGATTTAAGGAATGCCTTATACGCAGGCACGCGCTCCGCCGCAGAATGGAAAAGTGCGAGCGCTTTTTTGCCCGCACGATCCGGCAACAGCCATTCGCCGCGGGCCAGCAATAATCCCTTAAGCGATCCGAGTGTTCTATTTGATATCAACAGTTCCTTATTCATCGCGCCGATGCATATCCAAAATCGCACTCTCTTTTGCGTAGTGTACGACACGCGCGAGCTGATGCGAAGCTTCGCGGTCGTCGATGATCGGCGGGAATATTTTTTGGATGTCGCGGATGAGCGCACGGGAAGATAAGGAATACTTATTCTTTGCCCCGAGGCACTCGGCAAGCTGCCCTAATGCCACGAGTTCTATTGAAAGCACGATGTATGCGTTTTCTATGACCTCCGCCGTCATGATCGACGCGTCGGTGCCCATGCTTACGATATCCTGATTGTCCGCGTTCGTGGGAATGGAATGGATATGTTGAGGAAAGGCCAATGTCTGGCTACGGGCCGTCGTGGAGGTCGCAACAAACTGAAGCCCCTGGAGCCCCATCGTAAGACCCGGGGTTTTCATGTTGAGAAACGGAGGAAATGACTTATTGACGGCGCGATTCATAAAAAAGTTGATCCGGCGCTCCGAAAGCATGGTGAGTTTGACAATAGCCGCCTTCAGCTGGTCGACGCCCGCCGCGATATATTCCCCGTGAAAATTTCCGCCATGCAAGAATGCTTTTCCCTTAACATCAATGATCGGATTATCCGTCACCGAATTCACTTCTACCACCACTTCGCGGGCAAATATTCTTAGGGTATCAAGCACAGGCCCAACCACCTGCGGAATACATCGGAACGAATACACTTCCTGAACGCTCTCTGGAATCGTGTGGGTTTTATCAGTGAGCGCCACCGAATCCTGAAATTTTTGCCGGCTGCGCATCAGCTTTGATGAAGCGGTGAGCGAGCGCAACATTCGCGCAATATCCTTTTGCCCGGGATGCGGACGAAGTGCGTGTAATTGTTCCGAGATGCCGTCAGTGAATGAATTTACTGATTCCAAGGCGCATGCGGCATTCCGAACGGCAAGACTCACAAGGCGCTCCGCTTCCACGCAAAGCAATGCCGAGATGCCGGTCATCATCGACGTGCCATTGATGAGAGAAAGTCCCTCCTTGGCTTTTAATACATACGGCCCCATATGTAACTTCTTTAACACTCCCGCAATCGGTTGACGCTTTCCTTTATAGAACACCTCGCCCTCCCCGATGATCGCGAGGCCAATGTGCGCAAGCTGTACCAGATCGCCGCTTGTTCCGACCGCGCCATGTTCCGGGACGACGGGAACTACCCGTTCATTGATAAAACGGGCAAGTCGCTGTAGTGGCGCCACAGAGATCCCGGAATATCCTTTGAGCAATGTGTTCAAGCGGACGACCATTGCGGCAACCACATACTCTTCCGGCAGAGGCTCACCCATGCCCATCGCGTGGCCATGAATGAGATTTTTTTGGAGCGCAATGAGCTCATCGCGGCCAATGATGTGCGATGCCATAGGACCAAAGCCGGTGTTCACGCCGTAGATGATCTTTTTGCGCGTCGCCGCTTCCAAAAACCGCTCCGCCCGCGTGACGCGCGCGAGCGCGGCGGGGTCGATCCTCACCCGTGCCGCGGCATCGTGGGCGATCAAATAAATGTCTTCAAGCGAAATGTCACTTCCTGTAAGCGTAATGGTCTTCATAATAATGGTCTTACTATCTATCGTGCATGAATTTACGCAGATTCTCACTCAACGTAGAAACGTCTAATTTACTAAAGAATACAACGCCAGCAAGTTCCTCCGCAAGCCGCGCCCGCTCCGCCTGCGGGATCTCCGCCATCGGATCGCGTAAGCTCGTAAAAAAAGCGAACTGGATCCTTTGTATCTTAGGATTGCGCCGCACCGCCATGGCAAATTCCCAGCCGCTCGGGCCCGGCGGCATATAAATATCGCTCAAAATAAGGTCTGGCAGGAGCTCTTCCGCCTTGGTGAGCGCCTCATCCACGCTACGGGTGATCACCGTATCAAAACCTTCGGATCGTAATTGCACCGAGGCGATCTCTAAAAAGTCTTCTTCGTCATCGATCAGAAGGACAAGGGGATGTTCTCTCATGGGGTAATATTATATTACCATACGGGGTATACTGATGGCATGAAGCTGTTCCAGGAAAAAAATTACCGCGCGCTTTTTAGAATAGGCATTCTTGTAAAAGCGGTGGATGGAATCATCGAGGCCGGCGCCGGGGTTTTCCTTTATTTTGTAAATTATTCCACGGTGAACGCGATCCTCTTCTCGGCGTTTCGGGAAGAAATAGCGGAGAATCCGAGAGATGCTTTTTGGCAATATCTCATCAATGAGTGGCACGCACTCTCGTTGTCCCGGCATTCCTTTTGGGGAATATTATTTTTTGTGCACGGAATAACGAAATTTTTATTATCCATAGCCCTTTTAAAAAACCAGCTGTGGGCATATCCAACGTCCGCAGCGATCTTCACGCTTTTCGTGGCGTACGAAATATATTCGTGCGTCTATCATCCATCGCTATTCCTTGGGCTCATCGCCGTGTTTGACGCCTCCGTCGTCATTTTGATCCTGCACGAATATCGTCACTTGATAAAAAATAATTCTGGTCTTCTTTTTACTAAAATTAAATAAAGTCCGGGCTGAGAAGTTTGCGGAGGCAATGCCGGCTTGGTCGTTCATTCTGATGAACGCGGCATTGCCGAGCACACAGGCTGGCGGGTGCCGCAGGAGCACCTGAACAGCCGGTTCTCAGCCCGGACTTTATTTAATTATTTTTTCCCGCCTTCTTCCGTTCGTTCTCGTTCAAATATTTCTTGCGGATGCGAACGTTCTGCGGGGTGATCTCCACAAGCTCGTCATCGCTGATATAATCGAGCGCATCTTCGAGCGTGAGCGTGAGCGGCACCTCGAGCTGATCCGCCAATCCTTCGTTCTTCGCGCGGAAGTTGGTGAGTTCTTTCTCCCGCGCCACGTGCACGAGCACATCGCCTTCGCGGGGCGTTTCGCCCACCACCATGCCTTCATAGACCGCAACGCCGGCGCTGATGAAAAGTATCCCCCTGCCCTGCGCCGTCACAAGGCCATAATTATTTGACGTGCCCGCCTGCGTGGCGACGATCGAACCGTGAAGCAACGGCGGGAGGTCGCCTTTGTACGGTTCATATCCCAAAAATATCGTGTTCATGATGCCGGTGCCTTTTGTGGCGGTCAGAAATTTATTCCGAATGCCGATAAGGCCGCGCGTCGGAATTGTAAAGTCCATGTAGGCATTCTTATTATCGTCCACACGCATATTCGTCATCAGACCCAAGCGCTTGCCCAACATCTCAATGACAGTGCCGGAATACATCTCCGGAACTTCGATTGAAACGAGTTCGATCGGCTCGGTCTTCTTGCCATCCACTTCTTTATAAATAACCTGCGGCTTGGAAACCTCGAGCTCAAACCCTTCGCGGCGCATTTTTTCGATAAGAATAGCGAGGTGCAGTTCACCGCGCCCCGCGACCACCCAGCGATCGCTCGCTTCGGTCGGCGTCACCGCGAGCGCCACGTCAGTCTCCAATTCTTTTTCGAGACGATCCTTAAGATTGCGCGACGTCGTAAACTTTCCTTCCTTGCCGCGGAACGGCGACGTGTTCACGGAGAATGTCATTTTGATCGTCGGCTCGTCGATGTGGATTGTCGGCAAGCGCGATCGGACGCGGCCGGGTCAGCGATCGTTTCGCCGATCGAGACGTCCGGAATGCCCGCGATGCAAACGATCTCCCCCGCCTCGGCGGACTCTACTTCTATCTTTCCCAAGACCATCAAAAAGCATCACCGACGTGAGTTGCGACATTTTTTATGTCGCCCGCGCGATTGATATGCGCGACCGTCATATTCTTTTTGAGAGTGCCGGAATATAAACGCCCGATCGCGATCTTGCCTTTATAGTTATCGTAGGCCAAATTAACCGTGAGCATCTGCAATGTATCGATCTCGCTCTTTTTGGGCGCCGGCAGATAGTTCACAATCGTTTCAAATACCGGCAAAATGTCTGTCATCTTGGAAAGATCTTTTTCGCATGCCTGCCTTGCCATCACGCGCAGCGGCGTAGATCACCGGGAATTCGATCTGCTCTTCCGTGGCGTCGAGCTCAAAGAAAAGATCGTAGGTGGCGTTCAACGCCCACTCCACACGCGCATCCGGCTTGTCGATCTTGTTCACCACGACGACCACTCTTGTGGCCGGCCTGAATGGCTTTGCGCAAAACGAACTTTGTCTGCGGCATCGGGCCTTCTTTTGCATCGATGAGCAAAAGCACGCCATCCACCATTCGCATGATGCGCTCTACCTCGCCGCCAAAGTCCGCGTGGCCGGGCGTATCCACGATGTTGATCTTTGTATCTTTATAGATAACCGATGCGTTCTTGGAAAAAATCGTAATGCCGCGCTCGCGCTCGAGCTCGTTCGAATCCATGATAAGGTCGCCGTTGGTCGCCGTCTTCTGCTTAAAACTTGCAGATTGCTTTAATAAGGCATCGACGAGGGTCGTCTTGCCGTGGTCAACGTGTGCAATAATGGCGATGTTTCGGATATCCATTGATTAAATATCCATTAAACAAACAGAAGCCGTGCCCGGGCGGCACGGTATTCGGCCTGATGGGAGAATTATAATAAAAATATGGGGAAATAGCAATATTCATCCGATCAGACTCAAATTTGCCCTCGACCCGACTATGGTATTATAGAGATATAGCCATGGAGCCTCTTGCAACAAACATGCAGGCGCCGGACTTTAGCCTTCCCGACCAGGACGGGAGGGAACACACGCTGTCGCGGTACCGTGGCCAATGGGTACTGCTTTATTTTTATCCCAAGGACGACACGGCGGGATGCACAAAAGAGGCTTGCTCTATCCGCGACGCGTTCCCAAATTTTCAAAGCCTCAATATAAAAGTGATCGGTGTGAGTGTGGATTCCGTGGAGAGCCACAAAGAATTTGCTGAGAAATATAAATTGCCATTCACGCTCCTTGCCGATACGAATAAAAAAGTGGTCACCCGCTACGGCGTGTGGGCCGATAAAAAATTCATGGGGCGTGAATACGAGGGCACACTTCGCTCATCATTTCTGATCGACCCGACCGGCATGATCGAAAAGATCTACACCGACGTAAAGCCCGAGAAACACGCGGAGGAAGTTCTGCGCGATCTGAAGCGACTGGAGGAATAAAAAGCTTTATAAAAGGCTTAATTTACAGGCTTTTTTAGCATAATCGAGGCTCTTGCAAAAGCGCCGCTCATTTGGTGTATACTATACGCAGAAACTTAACAGATCCTTCCGCTCTTTGACAGCCTTATATTTTTCCAAAAGGCCGTCATTATTGCAGTCTTATAGTAAATAATTAACCAATTAACGATTTATGAAAAAATTATTTTTTCTTGCAGCAGCATTAGTTGCAATAGGGAGCATTGGAGGGCATATGGTAGTAAACACTGCGCACGCGCAGACGACCTCAACGCTCACGCCGAGCCAGGTCGCGGCGATGGAGCAAGAGCTCGCAGTCGCGAAGGCGACGCTCGCAAATCTTGAGATGGAGGCAGGGATGATCCCTGCCGGTGACTCCGGATCGGCGACGGTCGCAGTCGTAACGGCACCGACAACTCCGGCAACGGTTCCGATGGTAACCCCGGGCACCCAGCTTTCCGCAAGCCAGATCAGCGAGGTTCGCGCCACATTGGGCACGCTCGCGACGATGCTCGGACAGTTGGGCACTTCGCTCGCGGCCAACACGACGCTCACCCCCTCGCAAGACCTCGCCGTACACGCAACGCTGAACGGCATGGAGGGCACGCTCGCAGCAATGGTAACTGACGTTGCGAACGGCACGGAAATGACCGGCACATCCGCCGCATCCGCACCGATCGCGATGAACACCGAGCCGAGCAAGGCTTCGACGCCGGCCGCAACCGCGCCGACCGTCACCGTCACTCCGTCAGCAGGCACACCGCCAAGCGTGGCGGCAAACACCGGACTCACGCCGACCGTGCAAACGACGCCTACTCCGGTAGCGGCGGCGGCTGTAGCAAACGGCGCTCCGCAGACCGCACAGGCATCGTCGTTCTGGTCGTTCACCAAAGCACACTGGCCGACGATCGTGATTGTATTGCTCGTGATAGCGATCCTCGCGATCCTATTCTGGCCGGAGAAAGAAGAAATGAGGACCGTCACCACAACGACGACCATGCCGAGCAAGCCTAAGGCTTCGGCGCAACCGTCAGTCACGGTGATCCAAACGACGGTATCTCCTTCCAATCTGCCAAACAACACCCACTCCGCACCTCCGACCCCCGTCGCGAATGCAGTGGCAGCACCAGCGCAAAAATAGTTTGCCGTAAGAATACGTCAAATAGAAAAAGCCGCTTTTACCGTATGTAAGGGCGGTTTTTTCTATGGCGATGAGCATTTTTCTATAATGATCGGCGCGTGGTTGAACTGCCGGTTGGTAACATACCCAAGGCCGAAGCTAAGCGATGCCACAAAAAATATAATCGCGCCAAGAACAAATCGTTTTTTCATGCCAATACGCTAGCATGCAGGCCATTAAAACTATCTAAAAAAAGAACTTGTTTATGGTTGACATTACCCACGCTCTAACATAAAATGGAACCTTATGGCACATACCAAAGCCATCGGCTCAACTAAATTAGGACGCGATTCCATCGCAAAGCGCCTCGGCGTCAAGCTTCAGGACGGCCAAAAAGTGATGGTCGGCCAGATCATCATCCGCCAGCGCGGCACCAAATACACTCCCGGAGCGAACGTCATTCGCGCCGATGACGACACCCTCTTTGCCGGCAAGAACGGCACGGTCAAGTTCACGACCAAAACGAAGACGCATTTTGACGGTTCGCGGAAGAAAGCGACGTTTGTGCAGGTGGTCGCGGCATAACGGAATAGTATTCAAAAACTTGACACTATAGCATTTTGTATGCTATAGTGTTTTTAGTACGGCGACGCAGAACGTCGCATTGGCATCCGCAGATCGGATGCCGGAAAGGAACAGTATGGCGGCCTGGATGTTATCCATCTTCGAGAACCTCAACCCGTTTCGGAAAGAACCTTTCGAGGAGTACTTCAGCAAGAAGTCTCCTAAAAAGGAAGGTGATATTCCCACGATGCAAGCGTTGGTCGATAAGACGCTTTGCGATTACGCAATCAGTTTCCAGAATGCGGCCATGGCACAGATCAAGCTTCTGAACGAAATAAAGGCCTGCAGAGAAGGACTTCTCCAAAAAGATCAGCGCGAACTTCATCTTGAGCTTCATCGAGCACGCGTGCGGGTCACAAAAAATGCGTTCTGGGACGCTCGGAACGCGGCGCGCGACAAGGGCTTCACCGTGCGCGATCAGGTTTCCGATTATTACTAGAGATGAGACAAAAGGGCCTGAGGCAAAAACCTCGGGCCCCTATTTTTTTACCGCCGGCCGTTACTCGCTCTTCGCCACGATCACCCCGAGTTTTGCGGTCACGCCTTTTTTAAGATCGATCATCACGGTATATTCGCCTAACTCTTTGATGGGATATTTCAAATCGATGTCGACACGCTCGGTGCCGATCAGTTTGTGCTCGCGCAGGCCCTTAAGGATGGATTCTTTATTGACCGAACCAAAGACCACACCCGACTTGTCGGCCTTGAGCTCGAATTGAAGTTTTGTCCGGGCGATCTTGTCCGCAAGGTCCTGCAAGTGCTTGAGCGCTTCTTTATCCTCTTTCTCATGCTCCGCGCGCAGGAAATCGAGCTTTTTTATCGCCGCAGGCGTGGCGGTCTCGGCAAGCTTGTTCGGGAAAAGAAAATTGCGTGCGTAGCCGTCGCTCACGTCTTTTACTTCATATTTTTTTCCGACGTTGCGCACGTCGCTCAGGAATATCACTTTCATAATCCGGTTGTGGTCGTTGTGGTGGCAACGTCTCCATAACTATTACTGCCCGGGGTGCTCGTCGCGACGCTTGAGAGCGTGCCGTTGATCTCCGCGGTCACCACCTGCAAAGCCTTCGCCATTTGCGGGTCTTGGCCGGCGGCGATCTCCGCGTCGGTAAGCGCCACCGGATAGTTCGGCACGAGACCATCGTGATCAAGGATGCGTCCGGACGGCAATACCCAGTGCGCCACGGTGATCTTGAGCGATGAACCATCGGGAAGGCCGATCAATTGCTGAACCGTCCCTTTTCCGAAGCTCTTTTGGCCGACGAGCGGCACCGCACGGTCGTCGTTCAAAGCACCGGACAAAATTTCTGCTGCAGACGCCGAGCCGCTATTGACCAATATCGCCATCGGCATGGTGTCGAGCGCGCCACTGCCCGATGCCGTGTAATCCACCTCCGGTATCGCACGGCCGACTTCTTTGACCACGGGCGAACCGGGCTTAAGGAAATATCCGGAGATGTCCACCGCCACTTGGAGATAGCCTCCCGGATCATTCCGCAGATCCAATACTATTCCCTGCGCATTGTTGTTCACCGCCTTTTGAAGCGCCGCGTAAAAAAGCGAATCCGAATCCTGCGTAAATTCTTCAAGCGTGATGACCGCGATATTTTCCTTCATAGCAAATTCCACCGTCGGTTCCTGGATGTTCGCGCGAACGATCGTAAAGTTCTTCGGCGCGCTCCAGCCCGCGCGGAAGATGCCCAGCGTAACCGGCGTGCCTACCGCACCGCGGATCAAATTGACCGCATCATCCACCTGCATACCTTCGGTGGATGTACCGTTGATCGATGTAATCACGTCTTCCGGTTTTAATCCTGCCGTCGCGGCGGGGGTGCCGTCGATGGGCGCAATGACGACGACTTCCGTGCTCGTGTTCTCGCCAAGCTCTGCGCCGATACCGCCAAAATTTCCCGTGATATCCTGATTGAACTGATCGCTGTCGACGGGGGTGAAAAATTCTGTATACGGATCGCCGAGCGATGCGACCATGCCGCTGATCGCGCCGTACATCATCTGTTGGGGCGTCGTGCTCGGGATCCACAGCGACTCGCTCTGGATATCCTGCCAGGCCTGCCAGAACACGCTAAAATCCGCAGCGCTCGCGCTTGTGGAGGCGTTGGGCTCAATGTTCGCCGCGGTCGTCACCACGAGGTTTTGCGGATAATTCCTGCCAATATCCCATCCCACAAATCCTCCGCCGGCAAAAATAATAAGGCCGAGCAATATGATCGTCCCGACCTCAAATATCTTCCTTTTAGACTCCCTGGTCATTTTTATCATGTAGCCATTTTATCACTATTTTGGGATTTCAAAAAGGATGCTTTTGGTCATTAAAAAACCATTAAAAGATATTTGACTGAAACTAAGATTTTCTTATACTGAAAGGGAATTGGGAAGTACCCACTGATCCCCGTGTCGAATTTCGACACGGGGTGGCTAATTTAAGGGCAATAGAATTCATGGAACGATCTCTTTATAGAAAGGAATGTGGAAGTCTGAATAAGTCTAATCCTCCCTCTTAAACGCTTTTTATCAATTATTCTCGCCTGATTAAGCATCGCAAAACTTCGATGACCGGGAAGCTCAATAGCAACATACCAACTTCCTTTTTTCTCGGAACCGGTAAGTGGCAATCCTAAAAACGAATTCTTGGTTAATTTCTTAAACACTAAAATGGGGCGAGCGAAATGAACCCCTTTTCCATAAACCTCCTCTCCTATATTTAGCCCGATCGAACACCACCAAACCTCACCTTCATGAAAGATACTTTTCGCTTCCTTATTGCGTAATAAAAATTTTAGTCTGCACCAATCCAGCAGTTCTAAAACATAATCTTTGATCATCCGGCAACAGTATCATTTTCATATTAAAAGAAGATTAACGCCGAGTCGCAAATAATCCAAAAGGGCGTTAAAATGGAGCCATGGCAGGAACGCGGAAGAAATATGTAGAAGAGCTCAAGCGGCGCGGGAAGGAATCCCACGTATATCGGAAATATCAGCTTATTGGGCTTGAGATCTCCCAGTTATTGGCCGATGAGAAGCATAAAGCGCTCTATATTAAGCTCGCCAAGGAACAGAGCGCCGAGCGGCTGATGAGCCTGGCAAAAGATATCGCGGAGCGCAAGAACGTCAAAAATAAGGGCGCATATTTTATGACCTTGTTAAAAGAGCAGAATACTAACGCAAAAAATCCGGCAAAATCTAAATAATATGGTTCCGGAAATTGTTACCGTTGCAGAAAAAAAAGATGAAAAGTTTTTGCGAAAAAAAACCGTGCCGTTCGATTTTAAACAATTCACGCGGAAGGAAGTGAATGACCTGATCGTGCGCATGCGCCGCGTCATGCATGCCGCGAATGGCATCGGACTTTCCGCCAACCAGATCGGTTTGAGCTTTGCAGTGTTCGTGGCCGAGGTTCCCGACGCGCAGGGTGGCACAAAATTTTACGTGGTGTTCAATCCTAAAATAGATAAAGTGGAGAAAACGACGATTACTTTTGAAGAAGGCTGTTTGAGCATCCCGGGCGTGTGGGGCGAAGTAACGCGCGCGGAACAGATCGTCGTGAGCGGCTTCAATAAGATGGGCAAACCGGTCAAAGTGAAGGCGTGGGGATTGCTCTCGCGGATATTCCAACATGAGATCGACCATTTGAATGGAAAGCTGTTCATTGATCGCGCGAAGAAGGTATATACGTCGGAACAAACCTCCGAATGAACGGCGAAGCAACCATGAAATATATTTTCTTTGGCACGCCGCGCTTTGCGGAGATCGTCTTGCGCGGGTTGATCCTCAATGGAGGCATGCCGCCGCCCGTCGCGCTCGTTTGTAATCCAGACCGGCCGCTCGGCAGGAAGCATATCATCACTCCCCCGCCAACAAAGCAGTTGATCCAGAAATCCCAGACCGTGTCCGGCGAAAACGCGCCCACGAAAATCCTTCAGCCGGAAAAACTGGACGAGAATTTTATTGCCGAACTCCGCGCCCTTGCTCCCGATTTTTTTGTGGTCGCGGCGTATGCAAAGATCATTCCGGCGTCGGTGCTTGCAATCCCGCGCTTGGGCACGCTCGGCACTCATCCGTCGCTCTTGCCCCAATATCGCGGCGCATCGCCCATACAGTCGGCCATTTTGGCAGGCGAGACAACCACCGGCTCGACGATTTACCAGATGGATGAAAAGATGGACCATGGCGGAATCTTTACTCAGGGGGATTTGCCGCTTGATGCACTCGCGACGAATTATCTCGCGCTCGAAGAACAGTTAGCCACGCTCTCCGCAGAGCTTTTGATAAAAATAATTCCTACGTTGTTGGACGGCACTGCTCAGGCACAAACGCAGGATGAGTCGCTTGCAACATTTACAAAAAAATTCACCACGGAAAGCGGTTTCGTAAAAGAGAGCGAGCTCGATGCGGCGCTTGCGGGCAATAGCGATAAGACGGAACTGATCCTGCGGACTATCCACGCGCTCACGCCCGAGCCGGGAGCCTGGACGATCAAAGATGGCAAGCGGATAAAATTACTCGAGGCGCGAATAGATGGCGGCGCATTAAAATTTATTAAAATTCAGGAAGAAGGCCAAAAGCCCAGGCAGGCATAGGCGCACATGGCCATATAAAAATCCCTTTTCTATAAAAGGGATTTTTTGTACGCTTCTTCCACCGCTTCCCAGTTCACCACATTCCACCAGGCCTCGATATAATCCGGGCGCTTGTTCTGATATTTTAAATAGTACGCGTGCTCCCAGACGTCGAGCGCGAGCACCGGCTTTTGATGTTTACTGATCGGGCTGTCCTGATTCGGCGTGGAGGTCACAAGAAGTTTCCCGCTCCCAGGATCCATCACGAGCCATACCCAACCGGAGCCGAAGACACCGGTGGCGGCCTTTGTAAACTCTTCTTTGAATTTTGCCACATCACCAAAAGTACTCTTGATCGCATCAGCCACGGCACCCACCGGCTCCTTGCCGACGTTCGGCATATTGGCGCCCATGATCGTCCAAAAGAACGAATGATTGCTGTGTCCGCCGCCATGGTTACGCACCGCCGTGCGGATATCCTCCGACACCGCGTCGAGATCGCCAAGCAACTCCTCGAGCGGCTTGTCCGCGATCTCGGGATGCTTACCAAGCGCCTCGTTTAGCTTCGTCACGTAGGTCTGATGATGCTTGGTGTAGTGGATCTCCATCGTCTTCGCATCGATGTACGGCTCGAGCGCGTCGTAGCCATAAGGAAGTTTTGGAAGTTCGTATTTCATATTTTTATGATTTTATTATATCACAGGGTTGCGAGATGCTATGGTTTATAATAGATTATACAAGAATGCGGGGTCGTCTAACGGCAGGACATGGGACTTTGAATCCCAGTATGAAGGTCCGACTCCTTCCCCCGCAGCCGATTGCATTTACTCTCCTTATGAAATTCTTCCAAAACATTTATTTCTTGGAACTCACCTTCCTCTCTGCCTTCTCTAAGGCTTTACTCAAAGAGGAAAAACCCTCTTTTTTTAAGAATTTTCCCAACGTCATATCTGATCTGACGCCAAAGCCAACCCCATATTTTTTTTCTATGGTGCCTATTTTTGTATCTGTCCGTTTTTTTCTAAAATTTGTTGCCATATATTTGTACACTCATTATATCACGAGTGCATTAAAAGAATATTAACCAACTAAAACTCCCTAAAACTCTTTAGACTCCCCTGCGCCGAGTGCGACGAATTCTGATCCGTCTTCCTTCAGAAAATTATTAAGCATCGTGGCGACAAATCCGCCGAAGCCGGGAACGATCATGCCGTCGTGCACGGGGAACGCGATGCGTGGCTTGACCGCGCGCGCAAAGTCGATCGCCTCGCTGATCTTCATCCATGGGCCGGCCGTGGGGAGCGCGAGCACGTCAACGGGCCGCGCCGGGTTATGAAATGAATCACCGGGGAAATAAAATTTGCCAGCAACCATATAGCCGGTGTTCTCGCACTGCCCCATCGTGCCGTAGATGATCGCGTGATCTTTGCCGAAGCCTTCTATCAAGACGCCGGCGACCGTTGCGGATTGTCCGTCGCCCACCACCGTGCACGGAATGTTCTTCTCCGCGAGCAGTTTGGCCACCGCGCTGTTACTCACCACCGTTGCCGTCGGATTGTTCTTGAGTACCGCCTCGATCGATTCGATATGGAAGTGATCCGCGTGCTCGTGGGTTATTAAAATAACATTAACGCCTGTCACCGCCTTGACTGGCTCGGTTGTAAATGTACCCGGGTCGGTGAGGACCTTAACGCCCACGGCACTTCCCGCGCCTGCCGCGCCGCTAGCGCCTTCTTTTATTTCGAGAACCAGGCAACAATGTCCAAATTTTGTGATGTTCATATAGGTATTATAGCAGAAAAGTGATAGTTTTATTTCATGGCCACCTATTATTTCGTCTATCTGCTGCAATGCGCCGACGATACCATCTACACCGGGATCACGACGGACGTCGCGCGGCGGTTTGCGGAACACAAGCGCGGCATCGGCGCGCGCTACACCCGCTCGCGCGGTGCGCTTAAAATGCTTTACACGGAACGATATCGCACGCGAAGCCGCGCACAGAAGCGTGAAGCGGAGATAAAGAAGTGGAGGAGGGGGAGGAAATTAAGGATTGCTGGCTTATAAAAGCGATTCTTTTTTGCCGTATGCAATAAGTGCGTCGGATATATCCGTTTTGCGAGTGTCCCCAAAGACGCGCATTACGTAGTGATGCTTGATGGCGATAATACTTATCGCCCAGAGGAATTATTGCGCCTCATCGAACCCATCGATTCGGGTTTTTGTAATGTGGTCATTGGATCGCGGCTCACCGGCCGGATACTCGAGGGGTCAATGACGCTTTTCAATCGTTTTGGCAATTGGCTGTATTCGGGCCTCGTCCGGTGGTTCTATGGCGTAAATGTGACGGATGTTTTAACCGGTTACTTTGCATGGAATCGTGAAGCGGTCGAGCGATTGCTCCCTCATTTAAAATCCGACGGCTTTGCTATAGAGATGGAGATGATAACGAAGATGGCACGCTTGGGTGAAGATATCTATTCCGTGCCCGTCACATATCATCCCCGCATTGGCGAAACCAATTTAAATCCCATATCGGATGGGATACGAATTCTGTGGATGTTCGCGAAAAATCTGCGCTGGAAACCTTTTGCGGAGGATCCGAGACGAAGAAGTCAGGTTGAGGAAGCATAGATCATAAGCATGATGTCCAGGTCGAAAAACATCGTCATAGTCACCCACCACTACCCTCCGCATATCACGGGGGTTGGTTTTGTTGCGCAAAGCCAGGCGAAGCGCCTCGCCGCGCTCGGATATACCGTGACACTCATTACGAGCAAAACCGCCCCCGACGAAGTAAGCCGCATTGATAATGGTATCAACGTGATCGGGGTTCCTGCGTGGAATATTTCAGAAAAGTGGGGCGCCCCGTTCCCATTCTTTTCGCCGATGCTCTTGCTCGTACTTTTTAAATATATTCGCCGTGGGGACATCGTACATATCCATGACTCTTTTTATATGAGCTCATTCTTTGCCACCATCGTTGCCAAGCTTTATAGGAAACCACTTGCCCTCACCCAACACGTTGCAATGATAAACCATCCGAGCAAGATTGTTATGATTGTGCAGAAAGCCATGTATGCGACGATGGGGACGGCGATATATCGGATGAGCGATGTTATCTATACCTTTAACGACCGCATCGAACAATTTCTTATACAGCGAGGGGTTCCACGAGAAAAGATCGTTTCGCTCCCGAATGGCGTTGATACCGAAATCTTCCATCCTATAACATCGGCCGAAAAGAAACTGCTCCGCAAAAAACTCGGCATTGAGCCGAATAAAAAAATGATCCTGTTCGTGGGAAGGCCCGTACCAAAAAAGGGTTTTGATAAGGTGCTCGCCGCGCGCAGTGATGAATATCAAATCGTGTGCGCCGGTGGGAATGTTCCCAAAGAAAAATTCGGGAATGTAATCTTCCTTGGAACACTTGACCAAATAAAGTTGGCACAGGTGTATCAAGCGGCGGATATTTTTTTATTGCCTTCCGAGAGCGAAGGGTTCCCTCTCTCTGTCCAAGAAGCAATGGCATCGGGTCTGCCAATTATCACGAGTAATGACGAAGGGTATAAACGCTATAATCTTGATAAGGCGCTCGTGTGTCTCATTGACCACCCAAACGAGGCATCTGTTCGCGCTGCCATTAGATCATTGATAGATGATCATGCCCGACTCAAAAAGATGAGCGACTATTCGGAACAGTACGCAAAAAAACACTTCAGTTGGCAGTTGATCATTGCCCGACTTGATAAGACCTACGATAATCTTCTTTCGCAAAAAGCATGAAACCGATATTCGTAACCACGAGCTGGGATGACGGCCATAAGCTCGACGTGCGGTTGGCCGCATTGCTAAAAAAATATGGCATTAAGGGAACTTTTTATATTGCCCCAAAAGATTACGAAGCCGCGTCAGAAGAGCGCCTCACGGAAACGCAGATAAAAACGCTCAGCGAGTCATTTGAGATCGGCGCGCATACGATGACGCACGCGCACCTTACAAAACTCTCCGACTCCGAGGCAAAAAAAGAAATTGAGGATTCAAAACACCATCTCGAATCGGTGACCGGCAAACTCGTGACTGCATTCTGCTATCCGCGCGGTGAATACCGTAAAAAACACGTGGAGATGGTCCGTGGCGCTGGCTTTGTTTATGCACGCACCGTCGAACGGAACTCGATGGCGCTCAACGATCCCCCACTTGAGGCGCGCACCACGGTCAATACCTATAATCATTATTCGGATCTTTCGAACATCGTATATAACTTCCAATGGGATACATTGGCCAAAGCGCGGTTCGATGAAGTACTCGCAAACGGCGGTGTGTTCCACTTATGGGGTCATTCGTGGGAAATAGAAGAGCACAACGACTGGGAAAAATTGGAAGACGTGTTGGCTTATATTGCACACAAAGAGAAGGTGAAGTATGTAACAAACAGCGAACTGATCTCTCTCCGGCCGAGAAAACTTCTCATCGCCATCCCTTATTTTCCTCCGTATCATGGGGGCACGCAGGTCTATGCCTACAATATCGCAAAGCGTCTGCAAAACAACTTCGGATGGGACGTACGCATCGCAACCTCTGGTGAGCGAGGCGGAAAAGTCGTCGAGGATGAATATGACGGTTTAAAAATATATCGCCTCCCCTATTGGTTTAAGATATCAAACACCCCGATAAATTTTATGTGGCCATTCATGCTGAGGCGGATCATAAATAAAGAGGAGTTTTCCGTCATCAATGCGCACGGCCCGGTGCCATTCATGAGCGATATGGTCGGCATGGTCGCAGGAAAAATCCCCTTCATACTGACGTATCACACCGGCAGTATGAAGAAAAAGTACATCATGCCGAATATCTTGATCTGGCTGTACGAGAACGGCCCGCTCCACTTACTACTCCGCCGCGCGGACTTCATTGCCTGTCCCTCCGACTTTGTACGGTTTGGGTTCCTGAATTATTACTCATACAAGAGCACAACGATCACGCCGGGCGTGGATATGGATATATTTCAGCCGGGGCCGCGTGGTGATGGCCCACGAACGATTCTTTTTGTTGCAGGACTCACCCGATCGGAACAACACAAGGGTCTTCCTATCCTTATAGACGCCTTCGCCATGTTGCATAAAGAAATGCCGGACGTTCAATTGATGATCGTGGGCGAGGGCAATATGAGACCCGAGTACGAAGAGAGCGTCACAAAGCTTGGCCTACAAGAACGCGTTACATTCACAGGCAGGTTGGATAATCAACAGCTCGTGCGTGCGTATCAACATTCGGATCTTTTTGTCCTGCCATCGCTCGCGCCGGCGGAAAGCTTTGGCATGGTGCTCGTGGAAGCCATGGCATCGGGCAAACCGGTAATCGGCTCAAAAGCGGGTGGTATTCCTCTCGTTATTGATGATGAAAAAACGGGCCTGCTCGTAGAGTCGAACAATTCCAAATCACTAGCATCCGCCATTAAACGGTTATTGGATGACCCAGCACTTGCAAAACAATTGAGCGAGGCCGGCCGGGAAAAAGCGGCGACTCAATATAACTGGGGAGCAAAAGCAAAACAATATAATCTTCTTTTTAAGACGATGCCTAGTAGAATGCAAAGAATTATCCAGGTCGTCGGATACTATCCGCCACATATCGGAGGTATGGAAGTGGTGGCAAAAGAGATTTCGCTTGAACTTGCCCAGCAAAATTATCCAATAACAGTCTTCACTTCGGATGTTGGTGCAAAGAATATGATTGACGACGAACGGAATTATCGGGTGGAGCGTTTCTATACGAATGAGATTGCGCATACTCCAATTCTCTGGTCATTGCCGTTCCGCCTGCTTACGCTACCCAAAAATTCCCTACTGCACGTCCACGCTGCGCAAGCAGGAATCCCTGAGGCGGCATTACTGGCAGCAAAAATAAGAAAATTCCCGCTCGTCATCCACTTCCATCTCGATATCGGACCGTCAGGCTCCATGGGAGCATTACTCCCCTTCTATAAAAAATATTTCCTCGGCCGCGTATTACGCGGAGCAAGTAAGGTGATCGTTTTTTCGGAAGCTCAAGTGCAATTGCTCGAAGAAAAATATCGCGTTAAAAGATCGAATATCGCCATCGTTCCAAATGGTGTAAGCGATGTATTCTTTAATAAGAAGCGCCCGCTTGATGCGCACGATCCATTGCGCATTCTTTATGTCGGACGCCTTTCTGTGCAAAAACGGGCCGAGCGGCTTATTGAAGCGGTCTCACTTATCAAGATGCCCGTTGAACTTGCTCTCGTGGGCGATGGCGAAGACCGCGAAAAACTTGAGGATATGACCAAAAAACTTGGCCTTACTAATGTGTCGTTTAAGGGTAAAAGGTACGGAAGCAAGCTTATCTGCCAATATAATAAAGCTGATGCGTTTGCTATTGCTTCCGACATTGAAGGAATGCCACTCGTCGTCCTAGAAGCTATGGCTAGTGGTTTACCGATCGTGGGATCGGACGTCCCCGGCATCCGCGAACTTGTTAAAGGCACCGGGATCCTCGTCAACGAACCATACCCAGAAAAATTTGCTGAAGCATTCACGCAATTGGCACAAAACCCCGCAGAACTCAAGAAACTTTCCATACAGAGCATGGAAAAGGCAAAAAACTATTCATGGAGAAATCTTATCGAAAAATTGGCAATGATCTATGCTGAAATAACTCCATAAAACCATGATTATTAAACGGGGCCATTTCTTAATCGCAATCTTAGCCTGGTTTGGAATATTCCTTGCGCTTTCGCTCACAAACTACAACGGCTTTGAATTGCTCAATATCGTCGGATTTATTTCCTTGGCAATTTTGCCGGGGCTTTTGACTATCGTCATCAGCAAGATAAAAGGCCTTCCCTTCTGGGGATATACGTCGCTCACGGTCGGCTTCAGTCTTCTTGAGCTTATGCTCATAGCGCTCATCGGCAACACATTCCTGCCATTTGCAGGGATCGCGCGGCCGCTCGACAAGCCAGTGCTCCTGCTTGAACTCTATCTTTTGATTGGCATACTTGCCGCAATCGCATGGATACGGATGCAAGATTTCCAGATTACCGTAAAAAAATATTTTTTCTTTGATAATCTCCGCGATCTTTTGCTGGCGTTCACTCCGATCGTCTTTGTAGTACTCAGTATTCTAGGAGCCATCCGGCTGAACAACGGGGGCAGTGATATTTTAACAATGATCATGTTAGGCGGAATGGGTGCTTATATTTTGGTATTGATCCACTATAACCAAGAGTGCGACGAGAATACGCTTCCGACGGCAATATTCTTCATGGCGTTATCCTTGCTTTTAATGACCAGCTTCCGCGGCTGGTTCGTAACAGGACACGATATTCAAACGGAGACTCAATTCTTTGAATTGGCAAAGAACAGCGGTTTTTGGAATATATCGGCTACGAGCGACGCGTATAACGCCGTATTCGAAGCATGGTCGCTAATACGGTAGCGTGAAGTTTTAATCCAATAAATAAGTCGCATTTGTCTAGCTCCTGTAGATAATATGAAACTGTGTTGTAAGCTGTAATGATCCGACACTTCGGATCATTAATTTGTTCCGAAACATACTGGGATAAAGCGAGATCGTCTCTCCAAATAGGCAAAATCCTGATATCAAAGCCATCGTTAATGAGCTTTTGCACGCTCATTAATATTTCTTTTTTAAATATATCTGGATTGCCCCACATCGCGTTGTCGGCCCCAAGAGAAATATTGAGTCCAATGATTTTTCTTCCCTTTCTTTCTCGATAGCTTTCGCTCGCAAGCGTCAACGCGGTATCTCCAACAACCTCCACATCAAGTCCTGCTTCCGCAAGACGTTTTCGTGATAGAGGACCCCTTACTCCAACGTAAATAAATTTTTTTAATAACAATACCCATTTTTTGATCTCATTTGCTGTGTGTACCGTTTGATGATCTTTCCAAAATTCCCGTGCCGCAACTCCTGTGCCGAGACAAAACATTGGAATGTTTCTATTAACGATATGCTCTGTTTGCGCCAGATAATCTTTGGACTGATTAATAAGCGTGCCACCACCCAGGGCAACATACCCAAATGGAATGTCACGACCTAATAAAGAGCTTACCAATTTCGTAGGTCTACCCATTCTGAACTCTATAAAGTTACTATCAGGGAAAAGTTTCTGATATGCTTCGTAGATAGCCTCATCTCCGAGATTCCCATAACCTCATGCCGCGCTCGACGGGAAAATTTCAAAAACGTTATCCCCGCAAAATAATCCTTTTTAATCCGGAATTCCTCCGCACAAAAACCGCATATCAAGATTTTTTAAAACCGCAACGCCAGATCGTCGGCTACGTAATGCCAAAGGGCAAACTCGCCGCCAAGAAAGTGCTTGCGATATTGCCCCGCGCACCATACGAAAAAATCATGAAATCCACCGAAGCGGAGATGGTGAAATATTTTGGTAATGCATTCCTAGCCACCCGCGTCATCTTTGGAAATCAAATCTATGATATCTGTAAGGCGGCAGGTATTGATTACGATACTGTACGAGAAGGCGCTGGGCTTGACGCTCGTGTAGGCACGAGTCACTTCGACGTCTTTGCCGATGTCTTTAAGGAAGGTCAGCGCGGCTATGGCGGCGCATGCCTGCCAAAAGATGTCCGCGCGCTCATGCAATTCGGAAAATCCGTGCATGCGAAGCTGGATCTTCTTACATCGCTTGAAAAGATAAATAAGAAGCTCCGGGGTGTATAACTTGTAGATGACTTCCTCCCCCGATTATCTCGAAAAGGACACTATCGACATTTTAAGAGATGCGGTAAAAAAGCTTGAGGCAAACTTTATTGATCTGCCGCCCATCGATACCAAGCTTCATGACGCGGCCGCTATAAAAGAGATCTTGTTGCAGATAGCAGAGCGCTTTAAAACCGACTATCCCTACTTTCATCCTTTATATGCTGGCCAGATGCTCAAACCGCCGCATCCCATGGCGCGGGCGGCATACATGCTTGCACTCTGGATAAACCCCAACAATCATGCGCTCGACGGCGGGCGTACGAGCTCGGCAATGGAGAAAGAGGCGGTAGCCGAGATCGCGGGAATGTTTGGCTGGAAAGAGCATCTCGGACATCTTACGAGCGGCGGCACGATGGCGAATTTGGAAGCACTCTGGATCGCGGGCCAGCTCAATCCCAGCAAAAAAGTTGTCGCGTCCAGGCAGGCGCATTATACGCACAGCCGCATCAGTAATGTCCTTGGTTTAATATTCGAACCCATTGATCATGATGACAAAGGACGAATGAACCTGGCTAAGCTTGAGGAAAAATTACGCGAGGGCGATGTTGGCACCGTGGTCGTCACGCTCGGCACGACCGCAACCGGATCCGTCGATCCGCTCGGCGGCGTTTTAAAACTTCGTGAGAAATATGGATTTCGGATACATGTTGACGCCGCCTTTGGCGGCTATTTTATGCTGATAAATAATTTGGGTAATGAAGCGCGTCGCGAGTACGATCATTTAAACGAAGCTGATTCAATTGTCATTGATCCCCATAAGCATGGACTTCAACCCTATGGATGCGGGTGCGTCATCTTCCGCGATTCTTCCGTGGGACGATTTTATAAACACGATTCCCCGTATACCTACTTTACTTCCGACGAACTTCATTTGGGCGAGATCAGCTTGGAATGCTCGCGACCCGGCGCTTCTGCGGTAGCATTGTGGGCAACCCAAAAATTATTGCCACTCATAAAAGACGGCGACTTTGCAAAAGAACTTGGAATGAGCCGCCATGCGGCGCTCACATTTTATGGCAAATTAAAAAATGATGAACGTTTCATTCCTCCATTCGAACCGGAATTAGATATCGTCGTTTGGGCAGTCAACGCTCCGTCTGTCAGCGATGCCTCGGAGAAAGCAAGAAAACTATTCGACGCGGCGGCGAAACGTAATCTCCATTTGGCACTCGTTGATCTGCCTGTCTCATTATTTGATTTTAAAGAGGGCAAGATGAAACTCGATAAACCCACGATCACCTGTTTGCGCTCTACACTTATGAAGCCAGAACATGACGAGTGGCTCGATCGCATCTGGGAAATCTTAAGCGAGGTTAGCTGAATATCATCCCCCGATAGAAAATCCCCCGCGCGCAATATTTCGCACGCGGGGGTTGTTGGGCGGCTGTCATGAACGGGCGGTGGGCATTACGAGTAATTCCCCACCCACTCCTCTACCTCCTTCAGGATGGAGTCCAATCGCGCCGACCATCTGTCTGGCTGACGAATGATCCCTATGGGATTACCAGGCGTCCTTAGGCCTAAGCGGAGCGTTCCCATTTC
Source organism: uncultured bacterium (assembly GCA_963718515.1). Taxonomy (GTDB): domain Bacteria; phylum Patescibacteriota; class Minisyncoccia; order UBA6257; family 2-01-FULL-56-20; genus JAKAGE01. The sequence continues at coordinate 614,881 of OY970354.1, forward strand.
ACGATACGCGGGACATGCGGTACCCCATGTGATCGTACACTCCACGATGAGCACTCCACCCTGGAAAAGGCGGTAGTGGCAATCTGCCCACGCGCCTCCCTCTACTGCAACTTCGATGGATGTGCCAAATTGGTTTTTCTTAAGCCATCCACCGCACCCTTTGAATTCTTCGGTGAAGAGCCGGTGAATGCGATGCCTCCGCCATGCCGTCCGCATCAAGAACGAACAATACACGGGGAACGCAACCAGGAAAGCGATGGCGTCCACAACCATCGTTGAGAGCCAGTACTCACTGGAAATTACCGAGATGATCATGCGACACCTCCAACCGTCATTCTAGCATAAAGGCAACGCTATGCCGCTCCGGAAAAGCTATACTACCCGCACTTCCCTGCCCGGATGCTCGTGCTCGCGCTCGCGGCCCGCGCGCACATGCGGCCGCGCAAAGTGGCCGATCTTGATCGCCACAAAATATGTGATCGCGGCAAGCGCGGCGATGTAGAAGCTGACGGGCCAGCTGGTGGCGAGCGCGAGGAGCAGTCCGCACCATGTGAAGGCGACGCCGAGCGCGGCGCTGATCACGATCGCGGAGAAGGGTTTGCGCGTCAGATGTTGCGCGGCCGCGGCAGGTGCCACGATGAGCGCGAAGACGAGTAAAACGCCGACCACCTGAATGGATTCCGCCACCGTGATCGCGAGCAAGAACATAAAAATAATGGATAGGACTTTTATTGGCACGCCGCGCGCTTCCGCGACCTCCGGGTCGATCGAGCTAAAGAGCAATGGCCGGAAAATCGCGGCTAAAATAATGAGCGTCCCCACGCCGAACGCGAGCGTGAGCGCGATGTCGCCCGGCGTCACGCTCAAGATCGATCCAAAGAGCACGCTCACCGTCTCGCTCGACGAACTCGTGTAGAGCCGCAAGAAGAGCACGCCGAGGCCGAGCGCGAACGATAATATCATGCCGATCTCGACGTCGCGTCCGCGGATGCGCTTGCCGAGCGCGCCCATCCCGAGCGCCGCTATTACGGTGAATCCGCTCATGCCAAGCAATCCGCTTATGCCGAGGAGCGCCGAAAGCGTCGCCCCCGCGAAGCCGACGTGCGAGAGCGCGTGCGCGGCAAACGCCTGCGCGCGGAGCACCACGAAGTAGCCCACGATCGCGGCGACGATCGCAATGAGCGTTCCCGCGATGAACGCGTTAATTACGAAAGGCTGGGTTAAAAGTTCCGCAAAATTATTCATAAACGTTATGTTAATAGTCGCACCGGTAAATATACGCCGAACGAGATCGTTGCGATAAAAAAGCTGACGGGCCACGTGCCCGTTGCCGCCAGAAATATTCCCGCCCATGTGTACACGAGGCCCAGTCCAACCGCGAGCGCGATTGCGGCGATTGGGCTATGCACCAGGCGCGTGGCGGTGGCGGCTGGTCCCACGAGTAGTGTAAAGATGAGCAGAACGCCGACAACCTGCACCGACATCGAAACGGCGATGGCGACGAGTACTAAAAAGATGATGCCGAGCGCCTGCACCGGCACACCGCGCGCTTCTGCCACCTCGGGGTCTATAGAGCTAAAGAGCAAAGGCCGAAATATCGCTATAAGCGCCGCAATCGTGATCAACCCGAATATGGCCGTTATAACCACATCCGGCCTGCTAATGCCCAAAATCGTGCCAAAAAGGATGCTATAGGCCTGCTCCGCATACCCTGCATAGAGCGAAATAAAGAGTGCGCCAAGGCCAAGCGCGAGCGTCATCACGATGCCGATATTGATGTCTTCTTCCTGCAAGTCCTTGCCAAAGATACCAATGCCGATCCCTGCCACGATGGTAAAGACGAGGAGTCCGAATATCGGATCAACGCCAACGAGCAACGCGGCGGCTGCACCCGCAAAACCGATGTGCGAAAGCGCGTGCCCCGCGAACGTGAGCCCGCGCGTGATCAAAAAATATCCCACGATGCCACCCACGATCGCCACGATCGATCCGGCAAAGAACGCGTTCTGAATAAAAGTGTATTGGAAGATGGATGGCATAGAATATTTTATCGCGCGCGAATGCGGCACGCACGGCCGCTTCGCTAAATCTCCGCGCCGACCACGAAGACGTGGCCGCCGCTCCGTATCACTTCCACCTTGGTGTCATACAACTTGGAGAGCGTGGCGCTTGTGACGACCTCATCCGGCGTGCCCATCACGCCATGCCCATGCGCCATGTAGAGTACGCGGTTCGCCGCCGGCAATAGCGGATTGATATCATGCGACACGAGCATGATCGTCACCTCGCGGCTATGGGAAATCTTCGTAAGCAATGCGATGATCTCCTGCGCGTGACTGATGTCCAGATTAGAAAGCGGCTCATCGAGCAATAATAGTTTTGGATTCGTGATGAGCGCCTGCGCAATAAGTAGCCGCTGTTGCTCGCCGCCGGATAGTTGCCCCACCGGCGCGTTCGCAAATTGGTACGCGTCCACTTCCCTGAGCACCGCGTCGATCATTTCATCGCGCGCGCGACTGCCGAACCCGATCCCCCATTTATTACCGTCCAGGCCGAATCCCACGACATCGCGCGCGCGGAGCGCGAGATCGGTCTCGAGCACGCGATGTTGGGGCGCGTAGCCGATCGCGCTGTCGCCGCGGTGCGGCACGGCGCCGAGCACGGAGATCGTGCCGCGCGTGGGCTTCAACAGTCCAAGTAGTAATTTGAACAGCGTCGTCTTCCCCGCGCCGTTCGGTCCCAGGATCGCCACAAATTCGCCTTTCTTTACCTCAAAACTGACCTTATCGAGAATAATGCGGCCGCCAAGCTCCACGGTGACCCCGTCAAGAGATATCACGATATTCGTGTCCATATGTTCTTCTATATCCTTATTATACCCGACTACTCTACTAATGCCCCGTCGCTTGCGCGAGCGCCCGTTGAAGCGTCGTAAGCTCGCTCATCATCCACGTCTGATACGTATCACCCGGCGGCATTGTTTCGCTCACGGGCACGACAGGAATGCCGTTCGCGAGCGCGGCATTTTGCAAATTCGTCGTGATCGGCGTCACGGTCTGGCTGTTATAGATCAGCACTTTTATCTGCTTACCGCTCACCTGCTGATCCGTCGTGTTCACGCTTTGCGCCGACGGGTCGTTGCCCTCGGCGATCGCTTTCTCGAAATCAAAGGGAGTCAGCACGTCGAGCGCCATCGGCCCGGTCTGATAGAGATAGATCGTCTCCGTGAGTCCCACCGGCGTGCCGGCGTAGTCCGCCTTGATCTCATTCATTTTTGCCGTGATCGGCGCGAGCGAGGCGTCGAACGCCGCAAGATTACTTTGGAACATAGTGGCGTCCGCAGGATCCACCTGCGTGAGCGCGGTCGTGATTGCCTGCGCGATCGCCACAATATTATCCACGCCATACCAGACGTGTGGATTCTCCGGCAACGGATCGGGCGCGATCGTGCCGCCCACGAGCACGATGCGGCTAGGGTTCGGCGCGGCGGCGATCAACTTGTCCATCCACGTGTCGTATTCCAATCCGTTCTCTATCACAATGTTCGCGTTCGTGATGGCGATGCCGTCCTGCACATCGGACTCATACTCGTGCGGATCGACGTTCGGATCAGAAAGAATGCTCGTGACGGAAACCTTATCGCCGCCCAGCTGTTGCGCAATGTTGCCATAAAAGTTCTCGGCAGCCACGATGCGGATCGTCGCGCCGGAGGGTGTTATACCACTGCTCGTCGCGGGCTGGCCATTATTGCCAAGCCGTATAAAGAGATAGACGCCGAGGGCGATGACTATCAGAATCGCAATTAATACAAACGTTGTTTTCTTCATAAGATTCAGTATACGGCGGCACCCTCCGGCGTCAATGAATTTGCAAGTAATTTGCAAGTAAAAAAACCGCTCAGGAGGAATATTTCCTGAGCGGGGCGGGACGGCACCCTGATGGCGCCTGGGCTGCGGATCGTTTGTTCTCTTCGCGTTCCCGAATCTGCCGGCGATTACGCCGGAGCTGGTAGATCGCCGTTAACGTCGCAAAAACAACGATGATGAAATAAAGAACTCCGTACCCTTCGAACATTTTGAATCCTCCGAATTGCAGGTTGTAATATAGCATAAAAAAATAACTTGGTCAATGACGCTTGACAAGCATAATAATATTTAGTATGCTTAGTACCAGATTAAGGAGAGAAAACTATGAGCTCAGGATGGCTGTGGTTTCTCGTAGCGGTAGCGCTTATTCTTTGGATCTGCCTCGGAAGATGGGGTCATGAATTTCTCCTTCGTTCGGATGAGATAAATTTGACCACGCGGATCTTCAAAGACTCACTCGTAACGGAAGACCCACGGGCAATGCAGGGGTGCATACTCTTTGGTCCAATCACCTACTTCCTCGGGTGGCTGGTTTTATCGGCAGCCCTCAAAGACTTGGAAAAGACTCAGACCCTGCGGCATCCTAACGCGCGCCGGTGATCGAAATGATCACCTGCGCGCCCTTTTTTTATTCTTCGGCGTCTTGATCACCCCTATCACTTTTCCATTGACCGCAAAGTCGTCGTTCTCGTGGATGTGGATCGCAGGAAAGTCGTGTGTGGACTCGGACATGAGAAGGATCTGATTATTTTCCTTATCCACATAATATTTTTTGATATTCGCCATGCCCTCAATGACCGAGAGCACGATGTCGTCGTTGGCCGCCTCGCGGTCCTCGCTGTCGATGATGACGTAATCCCCATCCTCAATGCGCTTGTTGCCGATATACGCCATGTTCATGGACGGGCCGTCCACCTTGAGCGCAAACAGGCGGTGCGTGGTGCGGCGGCGCTTGAGCAAACTGCTCGACACGCGGAGATAACCCTCTATATTAGAGTTGGCAAAGACCATCGCAGGTCCGGCGTTCGCCGATCCCAAAATAGGAAGGGAGAGCAACCGCGCGTTCTTTAAGATGCCCTTCACCGTGCCGCCTTCATCGATCTTCTCGATTATTTGATTGGCTTTATTGATGCGGATGAATCCGCGCTTCTCGAGCTGCTGCAAATGATGCTTTATCTTCTGCGGCGACGTCTCGCCCACAAACGCGCCAATCTCGCGGAGCGTGTATTTGCCCAAGTTTTTCTTTTCCGACAACTGCAATAGTTTTTGTTGTATGGTGTGCATACTTACAGTGTACGCCCTTAATTATTACTGTCAAGCGTAACTGTGGACAAGTTTGACATGCCGTAAAAGCCGAAAAATAGGGGCTCTATCTGCGAGGATAACGGCTTGCGCCGGAGCTTGGCCGGCGTGAGCCGCCGCTAAAACCTCCCGGTTTGTGGAATGGTTTGCGTGCACCACCGGAACTTGATCCACTGAACGACGGGCGCGGCGAAGTGCCATACGCTGGGCGAGGAGTATACGCCGGCTTACTCGTATTGAACGCGGGGCGATTGCCGTACGATGGACGACGCGCGCCGGTACTGCCATAGGAAGACCTATTGCCACCCGATGAACCTGCGCCCTTGCTGAATCGATTTGGCACAAACGGTCCCCGTGGCACGAACGCCTCTGCGCGCGCCGGCGGTAATTCCGGAGTTTTGGAAAGTGGCAAACGCGTGCGCATCAGGCGCTCGATGCCATAAACATCACTGCGCTGATCGGGTGTGGCGAAGGAGATCGCATGGCCCGCTGCGCCGGCGCGCCCCGTGCGGCCGATGCGATGCACGTAATCCTCGGCATTATCCGGAAGGTCGTAGTTGATCACAAGCTCGATGCCTTTTACGTCGATGCCCCGCGCGGCGATGTCGGTTGCCACGAGGATGCGATATTTGCCGTTGCGGAACCCGTCGAGCGCTTCACGGCGCTGGCCGAGCGAGCGGTTGGCGTGGAGCTCGGCTGCGGTGTGGCCGAGCGCGCGCACGGATGCGGCGATTTTTTTTGCGCCATGCTTGGTGCGCGAGAAGACGAGCACCGAGCCGCGATATTCGTACAATAATTTTTCGAGCAACCGCGATTTATCGGTTTTTGAAATAAAATAAAGTTCCTGGGTGATCTTTTCGATCGCGGTACCCGGCGGCGCGATCTCAATACGTAACGGCAACTTCATATACGACTGTGCGAGAGAGAGAATGCTTTGCGGCATGGTGGCGGAAAAGAGCATGGTCTGGCGCTCGCGCGGAACACCCACCATGATGCGCTTTAACTGTGGCGCGAATCCCATATCAAGCATCCGATCGGCCTCATCAAGTATGAGCACGCTCGTTTTATTTAAATTTAATGTCTTCTGTTGCATGTGGTCCATAATACGGCCCGGTGTGCCGATGATAATCTGTGGGAGCCGGTGAATGGCCTGTACTTGCCGATAATTTGACTCACCGCCCACGAGAAGTGCGGTTCTGATGCCCAACGGCCCACCGACCTTATTGATCGTTTCCTGTACTTGTAGTGCCAATTCCCGCGTGGGAAGGATAATAAGCCCGTGTTTGCCTGCAAGCGCCGCCTGTATCAAAGGGATGCCAAAGGCCAACGTCTTGCCGGTGCCCGTCTGCGCGAGCCCCATCACGTCTTTGCCTTCTATGCCCGGCGGAATAGATTTCTCCTGGATAGGCGTCGGCGTCTTGAACTGCAATTTTTCCAAAATGCCAAGAATGTTGGGCGCAATACCGAGCCCATAAAAACCTTGACTAGAACTTGAAGATGATTCCATGTGCGCTAACCATACCACGGAAAGCCAATAATAGCTAATAAAACAGCAACCCTCCACTCGGGTCGAAGCGAGGGAGGGTTTGCCCTATTTATGCATGATGTAGTTTTTTCCTTTTTTAATTTCCCCCTAATGGGTCATATGTTATTTATGTGAGGTTATGGTTTAGGACCTTTGATGTGCTCGCCGGCTCCATGGCTCCGGTTCATCAATTACTACACTCACGCAATCGGTTTATTTCACGGACGACCATCGAACATTAGTACGCACCATCCATCCTTTGAATACCGAACACTTCGATCGTTGCCGTCGCATAAGGATGTCCAAAAATGATGACATAATCCCCCACATTAAAGGCATTCTCCCCTGTGCCCGTATCAGAAGCAATAATAACGGTGGATGTCTCCCCATCAGCTTCCTGAATGATAAACCCGCCCGGAATCAGCTCAGCGATCTCGCCGCGGTAGATACCGCCCGGAGGCGGAGCCATCTCGAATTGATAGACCCCCTGAACGAATGGGAGATGATCCTCCGAGGCATAACGGAAAATTCCCTGATGGAATGACGTGGCGGCAAGAAGGAAGCTTCCTAACGAAACCACCACTATCAATATCAACAGCGAATAAAGAAATGGTTGATGATAGATGAACGCATACCGCTTGAGGAGCAGGGCGAGGGTAAGGATGAGGGCGACGGAAAGGAAGAGCAAACTCCAAGGCAATGCATGCAGGAAAACGTACCATCCGGTGAAACCGTAATTGACGGCGAGCAACCCCCCGTCTTCCTTAAGCGCGAATAGCATAAAGCTCAGCAAGAACAGCACGAGTAAAAAGAGCACTACCGCGCCGATGATCGCGAGTACCGCGCGGATAATAAAATACCAGCGCGGGCGCATTTTGGTGTGATGGCTCTTTATTTGGTCTATGACGTTATTAACGTCCTTATCAGTAGTATCCATGGTGTTCTAATCTTTTTTAACAACTTTTTTGAGCATCGCGCGCCCGCGCTGTAAACGCACCCCCACGGTGGACACGGGGATGTGTAAAATATCGGCGATCTCGCGATAATCCATATCTTCAAAATAATACAATACAAGCGGCTCTTTGTATTTTTGTCCGATCGTGTTGAGAGACGCGTCAAGCATCTTCTTCATCTCATCCCTGCTCATGCTTTCGTCGGTGGTATCCTTCGCCGCGAGGTGGGGAAAAAGGACGTCGAAATCAAAAATGGAAATATTTTCCCGATCCTTCTGGCGCTTTTTTATGCCGTTCACAAACTCGTTATGCGCAATGCGGTAGACCCACGGCGAGAAGCGGCGGGATGCGTCGAAACTTTTGATATTCACGTAGGCCTTGATAAAGACCTCCTGCACGAGGTCTTTGCCATCATCTCCCTCAAAAAAGAACCGCTTTGCGTAGCGGGTCATCTTTGGTTCATACCGCTCCACAAGCACCCGAAATGCTTCTATGTCGCCCTCCTGGACTTGCTTGGCGATATCCTCGTCGCTCCGCTCGGGTGTGGTCATAGTGGGAGTGCCTGTCATCTTATTACAATAGTATTATCGATTTATTTCGGGACTGATAGTATCATGAAGTATACTCCAATAATGGAAAAAACTCCGACCGCACCCACAGAACAGCAAAAAAAGGACTTGCGACGGATAAAATATGCCATTTTGATCATGCTGGTTATATGTGCCGTGCTGGCCATATATGTATATACGCAGGGATTGCCTCCTCCGGCGCATCTATACGATGCACTGGCCAAATGTATAGCCCAAAGCAGTACCACATTCTACGGCGCGTTTTGGTGCCCTCATTGCGCCGCCCAAAAGACCAAGTTCGGCACAGGGGCGCAATATCTTCCCTACGTCGAATGCTCGCTCCCCAGCGGCTCCGGGCAAACGCAGGTGTGCATCGATAACAACATCACCCGATACCCGACGTGGGTGTTCAAGGATGGCTCGCGCCTGGTGGGCGTGCAAACGCCGCAGACGCTGGCAACCAAGACCGGATGCGCCTTGCCAACCGATTAATTTAATTTTAATCTCTACCCCATGACTCCCCTCGTCCAAGCCGTCACCAATATTCTTTGCTTCTGCACCGTCGTTGCCGATGTGCTTATAGCATTTTTACTTGTCATCATCCTCACGCCACTGAGCGAGCGCGGCTGGGGCAAAAAAATTGCCGCGTTCTTTGGCGACCACGCGATCGTATTCTCTTTTATCATCACCGCGGGTTCTGTCGTTGGCAGCCTGTTCTATTCCGAGTATGCGCACTTCGCACCCTGCGAACTCTGCTGGATAGAGCGCGGACTTATCTACCCGCAGGCGATCATTTTGCTCTTTGCGCTTGTGGCGCGCGGGAAAACGTTTGCCGGCAAGCTCGACACCTTTGCGCGGCGCGCGTGCCTCGTCCTCTCGGGCATCGACTTTCCAGTGAGCGCCTATCACACGTATATTCAGCTCGGCGGTGGCGACATCATCCCCTGCTCCGCAACGGGGCCAAGCTGTCAGTATGTGTATTTTATTCAGTACGGCTATGTGACCATTCCTTCAATGGCGCTCACCGCGGCGACGCTCATCTTATTGTTTATGCTTTTTAAGACGCCGGGCGTGAGCGACATAAAAGAAAAATAAAGGGGCCATCGCCGTATAGCGATGACCCCCCGTCTGCCGGATCCTATCGAAGGACCGGCGCCTCGACCGCACGCGGAAATTTCAATGGCCCGTCGGGGTTCTGGTTAACCTCCCGCGCCGCTTCTGCAAAAAAACGGCGGAAGTCCTCTACCGTATGGTGTGGACACATCTTTTCCGTGACGCAACTGCGAAGATAGGATCTCTGGATAACGGGCTTCAGGGATACTGCCTTCTCTCCCGGAATTCTAAGAATGTCGCCCTCCTCGAATTGGTACGCATCGATGGCCGGCATCGGCCCCTTCTCGTCGTAGGTAAAGACGCGCGAAGTATGGTGAGGGTAATGGTCCCAGAAAAAAATGACCCTTTTTGTTTCACTCCCGTACGTCACGGGAATTGCCTTGTCGTCTTCCCAAGAGAAAATGTCCGCAAAGAGCCTGTCAAAGAAAAACTCTTCGCAGAGAAAGAACGCCGATCCATCGACGTCCACGACCTCGATCGTGTGAAAAAACAAAATTTCCCTATCCACAATCACCCCCTGATGTTGAATTGCTGCACGGATTCTACAAATAAAAAAGAAAAGCGTCAATTGACCGGACGGGATGCGCTACACGAACTTCACGATCACGATCTCGGACTTTGTGCCGAGGCGAAGGGGCGGGCCCCATGTGCCGACGCCGCTCGAGGTATAGACCTGCAGGGCGCCGTGTGGTTTAAGTCCATAATCAAACCCTTTATAGATCTGCTTGGTAAAGAGCGAGAGCGGGAAAATCTGGCCCTGGTGCGTATGGCCAAAGAATCCGAGCGAGATGCCGGCGCTTTCCGCAACATCCAGGTCCTTCGGCTCGTGCTTTATAAGAATATTCGGCCGCGATCGGTCGATGCCGATCGTCCCCAGTATTTTTTTGAATGGGTCGGGTTTATTCGTCGCCTGGTAATCGACGCCGACAAAATCGATCCCGCCGATCGCCGTTTTTTCGTTGTTCAATATCCGGACGCCGACCGCGCGGATCGCGGCGAGCGCGCGCTCCACGCTCGGGAGATAGAACTCGTGATTGCCCGTCACGAAATAAACGCCGCCCGGGGGCTTGAGCGAGCGCAAAGGCTCTACCATGCGCGCTTCGTCGCACGCGGTGCCGTCAAAAAGATCTCCGCCGATGAAAACCGCTTCCGGTGCCGCCGCCTGAAGCTTTTTTACGATGCGAGCCAGAAATGCATCGTGTCGGACATTGCCAAGATGCACATCGCTCACAAAAGCGATTGTCTTGTCACTCCAAAACGCTCTATCAAATCCCGGCGTTTTTGAGAGCGGTATGGAAATGTACACGACTTCCGCGCGCCAACTATTGAACGTGCCGTAGAGATGAATAAGGAAAAATATCCCGAATGCGATCGCACCAACGAGCGCGGGCGAAACGTAAACATTATTGTGATAGAAAATAAAAAGGGTGAAGTAGAACGCCACCGATCCCATAAAGAGGAAATGTACAAGTCCGAACCAATATGCCGAGAACGTGTAATACCAGTCCAATAGTTTGGACCGGAAAAAATGGCTGAGGAATGAAGCGGAAATAAATGTGACGGCAAGGATAATGAACAACCATTCAAAGAATGGCCCGCTTATGCCAAACGCCGCGGCAAGCGTCGCATATACGGCAAGGTGGACGAAAATAAGTAATAGTTGGAACGCAATGAGACTTCCGATGACGGCGATGGGCATGGTGATAATACGATAGTTTATTCCGCGACCACGTGATGTCCCGTATTGATCGCCTCTTTGGGGACGTTGATGAGAAGCGCGGTGAACGATCCGAGGATCACGATGATCGCGGCGACCTCGAACACCGTCGCATAGCCCGCCACCTGCGCCTTGAGCTCTATCAACCCGATGAACTCTTGCATGATCTGCGGATTGATGGAAGTGATGGTACTGTGGACGGCGGTCTTTAATACATTCGCATTGATGGAATTATTGAGAAGCGTGCTGAAGATGGCGACGCCGAACGCGCCGGAAATATTGCGCACGAGCGCGAGGATGGCGGATGCCTCCCCAATCTCATTTTGCGGGACGACGACCGCGACGATGTTCGTGCGCTGTGCCATACCGAAGCCGAGCGAGAAGGCCATCACGCACATGGGAATGATAATATCGAGCGCTGTCGAGCGTGGGTCGATATACGAGAGCAGGAATATCCCGATGCCGCAGAAGAATGTGCTCAGGAATATCACGTAGCTTGGCTTCACTTTCCCGATCAAGCGCCCGCCGATCGGAGCGGCGGCCATGAGGGATATGGCGAGGGGAATAAAAAGGTAACCGGTCTGCGTGGCGTCATATCCCAAAAATGTTTCCGCGAAGATCGGAATAAGGAATATCGAACCGATGAGCGCCATAAAGACAATAAAATTATTGAGGAGCGTGGTCGTATAGGCGCTGATCTTGAAGAACTTGAAGTCGACGATCGGTTCATCCTGTCGTGTCTCGATGATATAGAAAAGGATGCTGAATGCGATCGTGCCGACATAGCAAAGAATACTTGAGAGCGACGACCACCCCCACGTCTGCCCCTGGTCGAGCACGAGGGTGAGCGTAAAGAGGGCGGCGCCGAGCGTTGACGCGCCCCACCAGTCGAACTTTGCGCTTCGTTTTTCCCCCACCGATTCGTCAATGAAGGTGAGCGCGAGGAACAACCCTATGATGCCCAACGGGATATTAATGATGAACACCGAGCGCCAGCTGAAATTATCAATGAGCGGACCTCCGATGAGCGGGCCAAAAACCGATGCTACCGCAAACGCCGCCGACCAGATGCCGAGCGCCTGTGCGCGTTCTTTCGCGTCGGTAAAGGTGATCGCAAGGATGGCCATAGCGGTCGGGTAGTCGGCGGATACCGCAAACCCCTGGATGATGCGAAATGCGATCATTGAAGGAAGATTCCACGCAACGGCGCACAGTCCGGACGCAATGATGAACCCTATGAAGCCGATCAAATATATCTTTTTCCGCCCGGCGGTGTCTCCAAGTTTTCCCCACACCGGCACGAACACTGCATTCGCCAAAATATATGCCGTGGAGATCCACGCCGCATCGGTGACGGTGATGCCGAAATCCGTGATGATCTTTGGCAAAGCGAGATTAACCACCGTCTGGTCAAGACGTCCAAGGAACGTGCCGAAGATAACTGTGGCAAGCACTATCCACCGCAGATTATTTTTATTTCCTGTCGCTTCGGCCACAATAAAATATTTTTAATGATTTATTAACTTATAAAAATGAGGATGTCTTGTCTTTTTGCACACACACCGTCCTCGGTGGCATTGGTGTGCAAAAAGACAAGCCATCCTCATTTCTTACTGCTTGTAGACCCAGATGCGCGCCGACATGCCATTTTTCAATTGAGGATATTGCGAGGGATCGAAACGCACGTAGATGGCAAATTCGTTTGTTGGCCGTTGGTCGGAGATGTTGAACACCACATCGCTCTCTTCTGACGTAGGGCTCACCTCGTCAATAACGCCCTTGAAGGTCATGCCGCCAAATGCATCAACGGTGAAGGTTGCCGGATCGCCGACCTGGATTTCGGACAATCCCTTATTTTCATCAAGATTTCCTACCACACGGAGCTGTGTCGGATCGATCATGGTCGCCACCGTGCCGTTGCCGGTCAGCGTGTTCACATACTCACCGATATTATTGTCCACGGAAACGATCTCGCCGGCGGTCGTCGCTTTGACCACTTCGTCTCCCACGAGTGCCACCGGCTCGTCTGCCGTCACCGTATCTCCCGCATTCACATAGATCGCTTGGAGTATGCCGGAATTGACCGGCGAAAGGTCGATGAGCGGCGCAGTAATTACCGAGTCATCGATGTAGATCGTCTTTGAGGAAACGTAGTAAAAAATTCCCCCGCCCACTCCGGCCACGATGACGAATGCGACAATGACCCACGTAATGATCTTTTTTCGGTTGTTCATATTCTTAGAAGTTAGTGATCGTTTCTCCCGCGGTCAGACCTGACGTGATCTCGGTCATGCCATTATCACCCGCGAGGCCTATCTGCACTGGCTGTTTTTGCGTAGTGTTGCCGTTCTGCACCAGCACAAAATACTCATTATCATCATTGATGACGAGATTGGTCGGCACCTCGAGAACGTTGTCATCTTCTCCAAGGATGATATGGACATTTCCCGTCATGCCGTCCTTAAGACTGCTGTTCGGGCTTATAAAATGCAATGTAACGAGATATGCAGCAGAACCATTCACCTGCGTCTGTGCCGCGTCGACGGTCGTTACCGTTGCCGGGAATATGGTAGCGCCAAAAGCGTCGAGCGTTACATTTGCCGCTTCGCCAGCCTGTATCTTAGCGACATCATCCTCGGGCACATATGCCTCGATCTTCAGCCCACCGTTATTCACGAGCGTGAGCACTGGGGCGCCGGGCGAAACCACTTGCCCCACTTGCGCGGTCAGGTTCTGCACCGTGCCCGAGAATGGCGCCACAAGCGACGCATTATTGAGCGCCACCTGCGCACTCGCCGCCGCGGCCTGCGCCTGCTGTACGGCCGCCTGCTGTGCCGCGATCTGCTGGGGTGTCGATCCCGCCTGCGCGAGTGTCAGCACATTTTGCGCGGCGGTGAGCGCCGAGCTATCCCCGGAAATGGCACTGATGGAGCTCTGCACTTCGGTACGTGCGGTCGCGATGTCGGCTTTATATGTGGCAAGGGTCGTCGCCGGGACCGTCGCACCGGGCGTCGCATCATTCACCACAAGCGCGATGGCATCGATATATGATTGGATCTGCTGGAGTGCCGTCTCTGCCATGCCTGAAAGCGATGCGGGATCGGTGCTCGTGCCATTCAGTGCCATATACCATTCCTTGAGCGCACTGCCGATCGCGAGCCGCTGGCTTTGAATGTCATTGAGCGTTTGGGAATTGCTGTCCGGTACCAGGAATAGCGGATTGTTCGATTGCGGATTTGAAAACATGGTGTCGATCTGGTTCGTGACCGCATCATCAGCGGAGCTATACGCATCCCCCACCGCGATCGCGAGCGACTGGTCCGCACTTGTGACACTACTCTCGTCAATCTGCAACTGCTGGGGACGCGTGCCGCTCGTCAGCTGGTCAAGCTCTGCTTGCGCAGCCGCGAGCGCGGCGTTTGCCTGCTGGAGCGCGGCATTCAACTGCGCCGCGTCAAGCTGTGCGAGCACCGCTCCCGCGACAACCGTGCTCCCTTCCTGCACATTCACCGCCGCGATCAGGCCACTCTCCTGGAACGAAATGGCGGCGCTGTTCTCGGCGAGTACGTTGGCCGGCTCATCGATCGATTCGACAACATTTCCCGCTTGGACCGTGGTCGTCGTGAACGTGGGCGCCGCGCTCGAGCTGATATACCAATACGCACCGCCGATCGCGAGAATGACCACGATGATGGCGATGACGATCTTATTTTGTAGGAAGAATTTCTTCATGCGATCAGTGATTATTTTTTATTATCTTCTTTAATAATATCGCAAATTGATTTCGTTCGGCAGGGGTCAGCGTACTGAATATCTTTTTGAACTCATTTGTCTTCTGCGCCATCCGTTTTTCGAACAATTCCCTTCCCTGCCGGGTGAGCTCTACCCGTACCGAGCGGCGATCTTTCGAATCGAGCACCCGCATGAGCAATTTTTGTTTTACCAAGGAGTCGACGAGCAGTGTCGCCGCGGGCGGCGTCACAAGAAACTTCTCCGCAACGTCACGCATATGGGGGCTCCCCTTATCTTTTATATATCGGAGGGTCTCAAATTCTAAAAGCGAATCGCACTTGCCGTCCTTTATCTTTTTCTGCATTTTGTCACGCATAAAACGCCCCATCGCAAACATGAGGGATGCCAGATCGGAAGCATTGTTTTGTCGCTTTGGCATTAACTTTAAAGATATAACTATTAGGCTACTTAACTATTATACTCCCAAGGAAGTAAAGGTCAATGTGGACAAAAAGGGCGCGAGGAAAGTTTAGAAATCCCCTGACTTTGCCTCGCGCACAAGGCCTTCTATAAGGAAATCGACATCGATCGAGGCGACACCCACCACTTTGTCCGCTCCGCCATAGTACACAAAAAGCTCGTGCTTTATTACCACGGCGCCGCACGGGAAGACCACGTTATTCACAATGCCTTCGCGTTCGTAGGGCATTTTGGGCTCGAGCAAGGGATCATGCGTGCGATATAAAATTTTTGAAGGATCCTTTTTATCGAGCAATGCCGCACGGATATTGTAATGACCGGTCCGTCGGGATATGCCGTGATACAAAAGCAGCCAGCCATACTTGGTCTCTATCGGCGGACCGGAGATGCCGATCCGCTTCGAATCCCATGCCGTGTCGCGAGGGTGCATCAAAACGCTCCCACCCAGATATTTCCCCTCTTTGAAGTCCAGATCGTCCACCCGGTCGATCCATATCTCCGAGCCGAGCCGGTGGAGGATGACATATTTCCCGTCGATCTTTTTGGAGAACAGCGCCGCGTCCTTATCGTCCATACCCGGCGGCGAGATCAATATCGGTGGAGCCCAGTTCCAACGGTGTTCGACAAAGTCCTTCGCGCTGATGGAGGTGAGCGCGACGCGGGGATGATCGATGCCGTTGTAGGCGGTGTAGCACATGTAGACCGTATTCCCGATCTTTGTGACGCGCGGATCCTCGCAACCGGAATTCCCGCCCGGAACCTTTTTCTGTTCAAAATCTATGCGGGGAACGTAGATCGGTTCGGGCAGGCGCTCGGTGATGTTCATCCCATCGCGCGCCGATGCGTAACCGATCACCGACGTGTTGTCCCCCGACATCGCGCGGTAGAGAATGTGAACCGTACCGCCTTCATATAACGCCGCGGGATTGAACGTGCACTGCGACTCCCACGCATGCGCCGCGATCGGCGTGATGATGGGATTCCCTTCAAAGCGTTTGAGCTGGCGTTTGGCAGTGAACATCAACTGCTCTAAAAGATCTTTTTTATTGAATGTCGCCATGCACGCGGTCGTATCCGCCGCGCCATAA
Organism: uncultured bacterium; assembly: GCA_963718515.1. Classification (GTDB taxonomy): domain Bacteria; phylum Patescibacteriota; class Minisyncoccia; order UBA6257; family 2-01-FULL-56-20; genus JAKAGE01. Next base: position 631,226 of record OY970354.1, read on the forward strand.
TATAAATGCACATTCGAACCCTTTATGAGCGCGCCCGACGGGAAAACGATGCGCGGCACGCGGCCGTAGAACTCATATTCCTCCTGCGGAACGATGAACGGGCGCTTCACCTCGCCGACGATCTTCTGCGGATCTTTGATATCCAGGATGACCGCCTGGATACCGAATATCGCGGGCGGAGAAAAATAATTGTAAATATAGGAATAAAAGAAGAGCCAGCCGTCCTTGGTTTTAAGGGGCGCGGAGCCGACCTCCAAATGGTCTTTTTCATTCTGTTCGAGATCGATCACATGATCTTCAAATCGCGCATACCACGCGTCCCAATATTCCTTTGACCAGACATCCTCGATGCGGTCGAAAAGCGCGACGCATATCTTGGACGGCGGCCGATCGGTGTTGACCGTGAGGAGCGCCGCGATCTTGCCGTCGATCCGCTCGGGAAAGAGGGCCATTGCTTTGGCGTTGAATGGCGTCACCAGATGTTTTCCCTCGATGCGTTTAAAATCTTTCGTGATCGCGACCGCCACCTTGATGCCGTCGGCGGAAAAATCGGAGACGGCGGTATAAAAAATATAATATTGGCCTTCGAACTCGGTGACGCGCGGATCCTCACAGCCATATCGTTCCCACGGCTCGGTAGGCATGATGAGCTGTTCGTGCACGCCGAAGCGGACGCCGTCCTTTCCCGCCGCGTGGCCGATGGACGAGATCTCAACTTCGACGCCATTCACATTCTGTTTTGCCCCCGCCGCGCGGAAGAAAATATGCACCTTGCCATCCCTTCCTTCCACTACTGACGGATTAAATGCAGCCTCTGCTTCCCATGGCACATTGCTATCCGGAATGAGGATCGGATTCTCCGTTGATCGCTTAGCGGCGGCCATTGTTCTTTGCGGTCATCTTTTTCTCGGGTTCGAGTTTGGAGCTTCCATGGACCTTCAGCTCGTAAAGGAATTTTTTGAGGTTCGCCATGGCGACGCACGTCACGGAATCACTGCCGCCATAATAGACGTACAGTTCGCCGTCTTTTATCACGGCGCCACAGGAATAGACCACGCCCGCTTTGAATCCTTGGTTCTCATAATCAAAATCCGGCTCAAGGATGGGGGTGCGAGAGCGATACAATACCTTCGTGGGATCATCGGCGTCGAGGATCATCGCGCCAAGCTTATAGCGATTGGGATCGCGAAGATCCATGGCGTGATAGAACAAGAGCCATCCGAGCTCCGTCCGAATTGGCGGCGGTCCGGCGCCACGGATCCAGCTGTCCCACGCGCCGGTACGGGAAACGCGATCGTACGTGCTCGCGATCACCCGTTCTTCATTTTCAAACTCCTCTAAGGAGTCGAAATAATCAACTAAAATTTCCGGCGAAATGCTGTGGAGGATCGCAAACTTTCCGTGGATCTTTTCCGGGAAGATCACCCAGTTCTTATGCACCTCGCCCGGCGGTGAAATCATCGCCGGCTTTTTCCATTTCCAATTTTTATTCAAAAAATCCTCGAGACCGATCGAGGATAGCGCGATGCGTATGGAACCCCAGCCGTCGAATGCCGTGTAGGTCAGATAGACGGTGTCATCGATAAGCGTTAGCCGCGGATCCTCGCAACCGCCATTCCATCCCCCGCCAGAGAAATATGCGGGGCTGAGCGGTCGCTGTTCTTCCTTCGGCGTCGTTTTCTTCGTTGTCGCAGGCATGTACGCCGGTTCGCCGAGGCGTTCAGTGAATGAGATACCGTCACTGCTCGCCGCATATCCGAGCACGGAGATATCATCGCCGCCGATCGCGCGGTATAAAAGATGCACGCGCTTATCCGCGTAGATCGCGCCAGGATTGAACGTCGCTTTCATTTCCCAGTAATTCCCTTCGCGCGGCTCGATGATGGGATTGCTCTCATGCCGCTCAAGCTGATGCGGCTTTTTCTGCGCGATACGCGCGGAGGTAAGGCGCACCGCCCGGAGCAATTGGTTGCTCTTTTTTCCGCGGGAAGAGGGCTTCTTTTTAGCTCCCCCCTTCTTCGCCGCAATGGTCTTCTTGCGCGGGGGCGCTTTCTTCTGAAGCGTTTGCTTTTTTTTACTGGTCTTTTTTATAGGCATAGAGGCATATCCAGGCAAAAACACCGAAGCAACCGACCATTCGTGCGCGGCAAGCTATACCTGCATTATATAACTTTCTGAATGCATCACGAATATCCACTGTGGATAACCGATATAGTTTCGCGCCACGTGTAAAAAATCTCCGCTCGCGCGGAGATTTTTACCTAATATTGCCCACTCGTACTACTTCCACCGCCATTACCGCCATATCCCGGGCCGGCGGCGGCCGTCCTGACCTGGATCGACTGCGCCGTCACGCTGCCATCGGAATTAGCGGTGCCCACCACCATCACGTTGGTTCCCACATTCAAGGCATCCGGAGAAACGATGGTCGGCTCCGTAACTGGCGTAGAGGTGCTATAAAACACCACCTCGGAATTGCCGTTTGCGAGCTGCAAGGTAAAGCTGTCGCTCCCGACCGAAGCGATCTGTCCGATGGCCAACCCTCCGCCAGTGGTTCCTGCTCCGCCACCAAATCTGCGCGTGGAAGACGCATACGCCCCCGCGCCACCGAGCGCTACGCGTGAACTGCCCGCACTCCCTTTGCCCCAGAAAAAACCTCCTATCAATGCGATGATCGCAACGATCACCCAAATGATATGCACTTTATATTTTTTCATTTCTTTTTAACGTTTTTTTCGACGACCTTTTAATTCATTTTTTATCCCTATTCATAGCGTAGCGCCTCGATAGGATTCAATCCCGCCGCGCGGCGTGCAGGGTAATAGCCGAAGATGATACCGATCGCCGCGGATACGAAGAACGCGAGCAATATGTACGGGATGGAAACACTCGTGGCCACTCCGGTGAGCAGGGATATGACGAACGCGGCAAGCCACCCCAAAATAATACCGATCAATCCCCCGGTGAACGTGAGCATCACCGACTCGGCGAGGAACTGGAGCGTGATGTCCTGCTTCTTTGCGCCGATCGCCTTGCGCAATCCGATCTCGCGGGTGCGCTCGGTGACGGTCGTGAGCATCATATTCATGATCCCGATGCCGCCGACGACGAGCGAGATCGCCGCGATTGCGGCGAGAAGCGTGGTGAATGTACCCGTCACGCTCGATGCGGTGGAAACGATGCTTGCCTGATTCAGCACCGTAAAGTCCGCCTGTGCGGAGTTCGCGATGTTATGGCGCTGGAGCAAAAGCGTCGTGATATCGTTTTGCACCTGCGTCATCGCGCTCTGCGTCGACGCCTCAACGTCAACTTCCGTCACATAACTCGTACTTCCCAATAGATAATGCTGGGCGGTACCGAGGGGTACATAGATCATGTCATCCTGATTACTAAAACCGGTGCCGCCCTTTGCGACCGTCACGCCTATCACGGTGAATTCCGTGCCTTTGATCTCTATGGTCTGTCCGATAGCCATGTCGGGCGTGGCGCTCGCGTCGGCGCTCGGCGCAAATAAATTTTGCAACACGGTCGGCCCGATCACCGCGACGAGGTTGGAATCGGTAACGTCGGTATCGCTGAAGAAATTTCCGTCAGCGACCTGAAGATTTCTTACTTGTAGATAATCGGGCGTTGTTCCCATCACGCTCGTGTTCGCGTTGTTGGCCTTATAGATCACCTGATACCGTCCGCTGATCTCGGGCGCCACGGCCACCACATTGTTGACCGATGCGATGGCGGTCGCGTCGTCGGGGGTGAGCGTCTCCGCGCTCCCCGCGGCCGCGCGGACACCTGAGCCGAAGGTCGCTTGCGCGCCCGGCGTGATCATCACCAGATTCGCGCCCAGCGAATCGATGTTCGCCTGAATGGAAGCCTGCGAGCCTTGCCCCACGGCGACGAGTGCGATCACCGATCCGATGCCGATAACGATGCCAAGCATCGTAAGTCCGGACCGCACCTTGTTGACGGTCAGTGCGCTATAAGTCTCCTCGAAAAGATCACGTGTTGTCATGAGGGATATTTTTTTCGTTACGTGCGATCAGTTTTTTATGATTTTTTTCGTCGGTCAAAATATTGCCGTCGCGGATATGGATGATGCGGTCGGCGTGCTGGGCGACGTACGGCTCGTGCGTGATGAGGACGATCGTTTTGCCCTGCTCCATATTCAACGATTGGAACGTGTGCAATACGATCTCGCCCGTTTTAGAATCCAAATTTCCCGTCGGCTCGTCGGCCAGGATGAGTGCCGGATTATTGACGAGCGACCGCGCGATCGCCACGCGTTGCATCATGCCTCCCGAGATCTGGTTGGAATGATATCCCCAGAACGCCTCCGGGAACGCCGCCGCGACGAGCGCTTTTTTTGCGATCACTTCACGCTCTTCTTTTCCCATATTCGCATAAATGAGCGGCAATGAAACGTTGCGGAGGACGCTCGTGCGGGGAAGAAGATTGAACGCCTGAAATACAAATCCGATCTTCTCACGCCGGATGTCCGCGAGCTCTTCATCGGAAAGTTTGGAAACATCTTTGCCGTCCAAAAAATATTCGCCGGAGGTCGGCGTATCAAGCGCGCCCAAGATATGCATGAGCGTCGACTTTGCCGGAACCGGACGGCCCCATGATCGCCACGAACTCGCCTTCTTTTATGGAAAAGGTGATTCCTTTAAGCACGACTACTTTGGTATCCCCTGTCCCGTATGCCTTTTTGATGTTCTTGCATTCGATAATGTCTTTTTGCATACAATAATGATGATTATCCGCCGCGCGTAAAGCCTCCGCCACCGCCACCGCCGGCGCCCGTTCGCGCACCGCCGCCTGCGCCGCCGAGAAGCTGGAGTGCGCTTGTGCCGCCCGTCGTGGTCTTTGCCGCCGTCGTCGATTTAATCGTCTGTACAATGATCTGATCGCCCACATTCACGCCGGATGTTATTTCCGTCATCGTATCGTTCGTGAGCCCGACCGTGACCGGAACCTCCTTGGTCGATGCGATGACGATCCCTCCGCTTGCGCTCGCCGCGAGATCGGTGGCCGAGAGCGGCGTCGAAGGTTCAAGCACGTACGACGAACCCCCCGACGTGACGACCGCGGCGTTCGGAACGGCGATGACGTTCTGGTCCGCCTGCGTCACGATGTTCGTGGTCACGCTCATGCCCGGCTTTACCAGATTCGTGCTCGAGGTATTCGCCGGCTGGGAGAAACTGATCTGCACGTTATAGCTCACCACGCCCTGACTCACCGTCCCCACCGGATCGATCTCTACCACCTGTCCCGCGAGCGATAATCCGTTGATCGCGTCGAAGGTAAGCGTCGCCTGATCGCCCGTCGAGACCTTTGCGGCGTCGATCTCATTCAACGTGATCTGCGCAACTTCCCCATCGCCCACGATCGTCACTGCATCGGATCCCGCGGTCTCGCCCACCGTGGCACCGATGGCCGAGACCACTCCCGATATCGGCGCGGTCACCGATGTGTAACCAAGGTTCTCCTGCGCGGTCGTCAAATTATCTTCCGCACTCTGCACGCTGATCTGCTGGCCGAGCAATGTGGTCTGTGTCGGACCCGCGAGCGTCTCTGCAAGGGTTTCGCTTGCCTGCTCGAGCGAATTCTGCGTGTTCGTAATATTATTTTTGTCGCTCGCGATGGTCGTTATCGTCCCCTGTATCTGTGAGACCGTGCTGTTTATCGTCGTCGAATAGCTGGAAAGATTATTTTGAAGAGTGGTCGTGATCGTAGGAAGGGGCTTTACGGAGTCAAGGGATTGATACGTATTCACGATATAATCGAGAAAATCTTTTTGCGCCTTCACCGCATTGCTCATCGCCTGCGCCGTATTATCGGTTTCTGTAAACAACGCATCCATAGCACCCTGTGTGGCATTTACATTCAGGGCCTGATAATCGGTAAGGTTTTGCTGATATGCAGCTTCTGCTGCGTTATAATCCGCCTGGAGCGTATTGGTATAAGGGAGCGCACCTGCCTGATAATCCACGGGCAAGAGGCTCGCAAATGCATCAGGGTCCTCCTGGGTCTTACTGATATCGTAGCCCACAACAAAATCCTTCAACCCCGTCACCACCGTCCCCAGATTCACAAAGATCGGGCCCAACCCATTGAAGCCGCTCTGATAATCGGCCACGAGCGAGGTCGAGGCATTCACGACCGATTGCTCTCCCGTCGTCACTGCATCCTGTTGCTGTAACAGTGTTGTCGTCGCAACCTGATCGGACTCCTCCGCCGAAAGCTGTGCCTGTTCGAGGGCAAGCTGTGCCGACGCAAGCGCGCGCTGTTCGTTCGTCGGATCGAGCTGTACCAAAAGTTGGCCGGCGTTCACGTGCTCACCGACCGTCACCGGAATAGAAGTGACCGTTTCCGAAACTTTCGGAGTGACGGTGATCGTGGTACCCGCCTGCACTTGCCCGGTACCGGAAACGGAAGCGATGACCGATCCCTGCGTGGCGGCCTTTACCACATACTTCGTGACGGCGGTGGGCGCATTCGCCGCGCTATACCACCCATAGCCGCCTCCCGCAAGCACTAACACAACGACAGCCGAAACGAACTTATGCGCCCGTATATATGTTTTTATTGCGCTAACCATAATGATAAAAATATTTATTGTGTTGATGTTGATGGCCCCATCGGCATCGTCGACGACGCGGGGAAGATCCTCACAAACCGGGCCTCCACCTGACCCTGATCGTTTGGCTCACCGATCACCGCGATTTCATCCCCTATATTGATACTGCCGATCGTAATATCGTTGTTCTCTTCGCGAATGACCGTATCCGATGACAACGCCACCGACTGCTCATTATTATTCCCGTCCTTGACGGAAATGGTCGACGTACCAAGATCGATCACGGTTCCCACAATGCCGTGGTTCGCGATCGGGCCGCCTGGGCCGCCCACGCCGGGGGACATGCCATAAAAATTCTGATAATAATTCCTGTCAAAGCCGACCGTGAACCGCGCGCGGCCGTACCCCACCGCGATGCCCAGTCCGAACACGAGACAAAGCAGAATAAGGCCACCCAATATCCAAAGCACTGCCCGTACTTTTTTTGATTCTAAAAAATGGCTCATAATATCGTTCGCATACGCGACGTCTCATCGATCAACGCCGCCATCGACCAGACCGCAAGCAATATCCCGCTTAAAAGCAATGCCGCCGTGAACGCCGGAAATGATTCCACCATCGAGAGGGCGAAGTCCGGAAAATTCGCGACGATCGTCGAAAAATCGGAGAAAAGGAGCGACCCGATCTCTAAAAATCCGGACTGAGAAAGGCTCGCTATCAAATTCATACATCCCGCTATTGCGATCCCTACCGACACGCCCAACACCGACGCCGAGATGGCGATCTTCGCGCCAAGAATGCGCCGCTCGCGCGTACTGATGCGGGAGAAAATTTTCTCCCTTAATCCGGCCGGGGGTTCCGGCGCGCGGAGGGTGGAAAAAAGTTTTTCATAGTTGTTTTGGGCCATGGACTCGGGAGTGTATCCTTCACGATATATACGAGCCGCCCGTCCGTTTAGGTGCTGGCGGCAAGCAACTTCTTGAGCATCATAAGCGCCCTGCGGTGCTTGCTCTTGATGGTATCAATGGGTTCTTGGAGAATCTCCGCGATCTCTCGGAATTTCATGTGCTCCGTATAGCGAAGCAAAAGTACGCTCCGGTATGAAGGGCTCAGGTGCAGAAGCGCGGCCTCAAGGCCCGCTTTGGCATACTGTCGATCGACGATCTGGTCCGGAAGGTCCGTGGCTTCCACATACGGCGCAAGAAATGTGTCAAGGTCGGCCTCCCCTTCCTCGATCTTGGAAAAAAGCACCGCTTTCTTTTTCTTTATCGAATCAAGCGCCGTATTTTTCGCGATCGTAAGCAACCACGTTTTAAAATTTTTGCTCGTATCGAATTTTTTGATATTTTTCCATACTTTTATGAAAACCTCCTGAACAACATCGTTCGTAGCATCAACATTGCCTATATAGCGATAGGTAAACTTATACACCGTCGGCATATGCCGGTCGACGAGCGCCGTGAACGATTCACCATTCCCCCCAATGATCGCCGTGACGAGTTCTGCATCCGTCTCATTGGCATGCACGGCGCGCACCTCGGCATTGCTCTTTTGAAGTGCGGAGCCGGCGATGCCAAGCGATGCCCCAAAAAGAAATTTGTTCGAATATATCATAGGATAATCTTCTTTTATATTATACCGCACGCGCGTACCGCCCGATGAGTTCCGCCCGCGCGATAGTGTGAGCACGCACCTCCTCGTCGAATTTCACAAGAGGAGCATCCTCGGAAAGATCAAGGACCGTGTCGAGCGCAAAAAGATAGAAGTGATATTCATGCGTGGCGCCGTTTGGCGGGCACGGACCCGTGTACCCGATTTTTCCAGCGTTGTTCTCTCCTTCGATACTTCCCGGCGGGATACTCTCCTCTTTTATGAGCATCGTCTTCGGATCGATGTTCCACGCAACCCAATGACAAAAACCGCCTGGCCGCGGTGCCTCGGGATCATACAGTGTGAGCGCCAAGCTCTTCGCTTCCGGCGGAACATTTTGTATCAAAAGCTCGGGGTTCATATCCCCGCCATCGCACGTGAACTTTTTCGGGATCATGCCCCCGTCGTCAAAGGCAGAGCTCGTGATGATCATAACGTTGAATAATACTATATATTAGGCCGAAAGTTATCATTTTTAGTCTTCCCCCACCACAGGCGATTCGGCCAGAAATTCCCGGTACTCCTTTTTAAGAAATGCCGCGTCCCGTGGCTTTGTGACGCCCGGATAGCGCCAGGCGCTGATCACCTTTCTTACGTCTTTGGCATCCTCCACCATCACCCACACCTCCTGGGTCCATGACTCCTTTTTGCCAACGATCTTCATGGACACCGGCTGCATCATCGCAACCGTCTTTGGCGCAACACCTTCCTCCACCCGCTTCGGCGAGTGGAGCACATGCCGCACCCGTGCGGGACTCAACCGATAATGGTTCATTTTCGCCCGCGCGTGGAGCGTCCACTGGAGTTGGACTGACTTCTTCATAAATGGCATGCACCACCATTATACCGCGCCGCAGATTAAAAATGGGTAAAAAAATGCCGGGCATCGGTGAAGATGCCCGGCAGTTGCCGTGAAGGCGCTAGAAGGTGCGCGTGTATTTCTTCTTTCGGGGACTGGTCAGCCAGTTACGGATACTTGACCAGTTCGCCCAGAGGAGGATACCCGCCGTGAGAAGCACTGCGGGGATGATACTTTGGGAGATCGCATAGCTGAACATGATCACCATGCAGTATACGAGAACCAATATCAGATGGAACAGCGAGTGATGTGCGCTCTTTGTTACCTTCAAAATTCCTCCTGGGGGATAGGGATGATGAACCGTTTCTGCCGGTATTGTAACCGAAGCTATGGAAAAATACCAGCGCGGGGTGCTACATGCTACTACAATCCCCGCGGGATTATATTTCATTCCCTATTCATGCCCGGGCGTGACGAATCGCGAACACTATCGCGCGATGAGCTTTTTAAATTCTTCCACCATCGGCACCTGTTCCGGCTCCACGCCATACATCTTTGCGCTGTAGTACGCCGTCCAATCGGCAAGGTTGATCGCGTTGAACATCTTGTTGAGCTCGGTCTTGCCCTGCAATAAAATAATTTCCGTTTTGAAGCCGCGATCGCGGTACAATTTTTCCAAAACATTCATACGCTTGATAATGCGGCGGTCATCGCCTGCGTCTTTCAGAAATATAAAATGAAAATTGCGAGAGAGCGGCAATGTTTTTGTTTTAACATCAAAGCTCGTCATCTCATTATGGTTCAGTTCGGGAACCACGTTACAGAACGAGGGTATTTTGCCCGTCTCATTAAGTTTTATCTTCCAGTTCTGTGCAAGCGCGGCATTGCGCCCCGAGGCATAGACGATCGGCACACTCCCGTGGACGCGCCGCGCAAGGTCCTTACCGCGCAGTTCTTCGCGCGAAGGATGCAGTTGGGTGGAAAGCAGTTTTGCCTCCGCGAGCAGGTTCTTTTCCCCCGTGAGCGCAAGGAGCGCCTTCAGGCTCAACCCCGTCGCCATGCGCGGCTGGAGGTGCAGATCGGGGATGCGCACGTACGGGATCTTTGCTTTGTCCGCCATCGATAGCAACTTTCCTTTTGCGGCGATCACCGCATATGAAAGTTTTTTTGCCTTCGCGGTGTTGAACGCATCGATCGTCTCTTCGGTACTGCCGGAATAGGAAGCTAAAATGATCAGGCGCTCTTTAAGCTCTTTTTCTGCGATCGGTGGCAGGCCATAGTTGGACCACACGAGAATGTCGATCTCCGGATGCCACGCCTTCAGAATATCCGCCGCCAAGTGCGATCCACCCATCCCACATACCACAAATTTGCCAAACTTCTTGAGTTTGGCGCTGTTTTCTATATTTGGCTCAAAATCAAACTGTTTGCCATAGTGCTTAATATCATCAGGGATCATAACCCTCATTATACGCTACTTGAGGGATTTTGGGTGCTATTTGCGAAATTTGACCTATCCAATTATATATTGTATTATATCTCCAGCAATATCATATGCCTCGGACTGGCTAATTGAATACGTCCAAAAAGGAAGTAGGTGATCGCCTCGCGATCGTCAAAGCCGAACCTTTTCAAAAAGGACCGACAGATGCTCATTAAAATTCAATTCAAAACAAATTCGGAAAAACTTTCCGACAATCTCCTCGAACTTCCCTACTCGGCGATGATTGCCGAAGAAGGACACACTATCGACTGGTGGATGAATGGAGAAAAATTCCCCAGCCATTCCTATAAGTCGAACACAAAGGTGGTGCGACCCCTAGGTTATCACGACACCATCACCGTCCTTCACCGCTACATCACCGACGGAAAGCCTTGTGAACACTCAGTATTGCGACACTATCGCCGAATCGAGCAATACGACATTCACAAAGGATATGTGGAAAACATCGGTTACCTTGTGATTGATGCAAAGGCAAACTTTGATATTAAAGGGTCTCCTTCTTTACTATCAATGCTTTGGCTTTCTCCTCATAAGGTTCGCGTGGAAGTTGAGTGTTCATGGGAAGCAACGAAAGCATGCCTTCCGCTTCCCCCAATAAACGATGAACATCTTGCAATTAAGGAGGCAAAAGTCGCAGCGGGCATGGACGAGCGTACCGCAATCACAGAAACCCAAAACGAGATGGTCAAGCTATATCTCATAGCCACTATCCAAGGGACCGTGAAGGCAATCAAACGCCTCCGTGCGGACCTTGATCTTCTCGGGCTCTCACGCAGAGATAAACTGGAAGAGAGCCGCGAATTGTCAAGACTTCTCCTTCGCACAAGTCTTGGCAAACTTCTTGGCCACCTCGCAATCGAAGAGATCCAGTTGCGTTAATCAACCAACGCGCCATCACGAGCCACACTAGATTACCGGTGTGGCTTCTTTTTATCTAAATAATAGGAGTAAGGCTTTTACCGTTGGCCACCTTGTGGCGTCCGTGGTTGAGGTTGAGGCGACGGCTGAGGTTGCCCAGTGATAAGCAGTTGAAACTGCTGTCCCCAAGTAACCCCATATGTATCTTCATACAGTTTTACAAATGTACTTATATTGAAAAATCCATTGAGAAGAATATAGGCTTCCCAGAGAAGATCCTTTAATTCACCATCAGCGACATCAATTTTGAGACCCAGAGAAGAAAGTTTATCCGGCGACAGAGGCCGCGAGTGTAATTTATGCGTGTCATATTCAGAGAAATACGCTACTGCTCTCTTAATTTTCTGCTTGGCAGTGCGATCATCCTTAAACATGAATCTTGTAAGCCACGACGATACGAGTTCCTGTGAAAGTTTTTCTGAATCCTCGCAGAGCTCAAAAAGATCGAGAGAATATTTTTCAATGAGCGGGATGTAGGCAGGCAAAGCTTCCGGCCCTTCTTTTTTTATCGCAGTTTTCGCCTTATCAAATCCATTAAGGATTGACTTGGCCGGAACGAATCTAACGAGTCCATCTTTTGTGGGCATTCCCACCTGAGGATCAATCGGCCCTAGTGTTGCGCTAGGATGTAAAATGATAGTATCTCCCGAGAGCGCAAGCATTGTTGCCGCCGAATAAGCAGAGTGCGGAATAAGGAAATGAACCTCTTTAAATTTACCCCGAAGGATTTCTACAATTCGTTCCGTTGCGTCGGGCCTCCCCCCAGGACTATGCAATAGAATATCAACCGAACCATCGCCGACAGAATTTAAAAGATCGGTAAAACCGTCGATATCAGTAAGATCAATTTGATTCGGTGCACCCGGCGGCAACGCTCCCAAAAATTTTGTCGCATAAACAAGAAGTGGGCGCCCGCGAAGTTTTTGAATTTCCTGATAGCATACCTTCCGCAACTCAAACAATTCCGATGCGCTAACTTCTCCCTGCTTTGCCTGCAAAAAATTTTGCCAGTCTTGTGCTGTGTTAAATTTTTTGCGCGGTGGTTGAGTAGATGCCATTCAAGTCTATTTGAAAATTAATTGCTGAGCCAGTGCTTGATTTAAAAACGACACGTTTGCCAGCAGCAATCTCTGAGCGCTCTATAATCTCACTGGCTTCTTTATAAGCATCATAGGCTCGAAATGCTGCCGTATTCTCATCAAGCGCCTTTTTTGACGCGATTTTCCGAATCACTTTATTGTCTTGTATGAGCTTTTTATCCATTGCTTTAATAATACAATTTCCGGAAATAAAATCAACGAATTCTGAGTTATCGCTATTTCTTCCCCTGATCGATCGCATGCCCGCCAAACCGATTCCGCAACGCAGACAATACCTTCCCTATATAGCTCGGTGACTTCTTTGAGCGGACGCGGAACTTGAACGAGTCCTCGATGACGGACACGGGCACTTTGAACTTCTTGCCAGTCTTGACCGTCCACTCGCCTTCGCCGGTGTACGCGACGGAGCCGGAAACGGATTTAAGATCCTGGCCGTAGATTTTGTAGGCATCTTCCAACCATCCGACGAGGCGCGACTCGATGACACTGCCGCGGTTGTACACATTCGCCACCTGCTCGAGGTCGAGCTTGAACGGCGATTTTTTCATAATGGCAAAACCTTCCGCGAGCGATTGCATCATGCCGTACTCGATGCCGTTGTGCACCATCTTGACGAAGTGGCCGGCGCCCGCGGGGCCGAAGTACGAGTAGCCGCCCGGCACGGAGAGGTCGCGGAAGAGGGCTTCGAGGCGCTCGAAGATCTGGCGATCGCCGCCGATCATGAGCGATCCGCCGTTGCGCGCGCCGGACGGCCCGCCGGAGAATCCGACGTCCATAAAATGGATGCCGCGCTTTTTGAGCAGCTTCGCGCGGCGCACCGTATCTTCATAGAATGCATTGGCTGCATCGATCACGATGTCGCCCTTTTTTAGGTGCTGGACTATGCCGTCTTTACCAAAAAGCAGATCGTCATTTCCCTTTCCGGCAGTGATCATGAGCCAGATCATGCGCGGCGTCTTCAATTGCGCAACAAGTTCCGCGTGCGAGAACACTCCTTCGATTCCCTCCTTCTTTATCTCCTCCACCGGCCCGGGCGAACGGTTGGACGCAACGACGCGCCAGCCCTTCTCATGCAATTGCCGCGCGACGTTCGCGCCCATTTTGCCGAGGCCAAAAATACCGATTTCGCGGCGGAGCGCCATGTCGCGCGCGCCATTTTTGCCAGCGCCCGCCGCGCGGCGCCGGACACACCCGCGCCGCTTTCCGGCGGCTCTATAATGACGCCCGCCTCCGCGACGACCGCCTCACTATCCGGCGCATAGCGACGCAAAGGTACGAGCCCCTTCTTCCACCCCTTGATTATCGGATCGATAAAATGCCACATCGCGGCGATCTCGCGGCTCGAGACAAAAAGTGTCTGGTCGCCGTTGATGCAATCGAGCAACAAGCGTTCATACTCTTCGGTATACTGGGATTTGTGTCCGCCTTCGCGCAGGTCGACGTTGAACACGCGCTCTTCCATTTCTGTCGTGAGCCCCGGCTTTTTTGCCCAAAAGCGTATCGTGATCCCCTCGCTCGGGTCCTGACGAAAGGTGATCGAATTCTTGGAATGTTTTAACACCACCTCGATCTCCGTGATCTCTTCTTTGCGCTTGGGATCCACGGTGCGCTTGCCCGCTTCTATGAATATCGGCACCCCGCGCCAGCGCGGATGCGAAAGCGTGAGCGCAACCTTAAAATACGTTTCCACCGCGGATTTCGGATCCACGCCTTTTATCGAGCGATATCCCTCGTACTGCGCGCGGAACGTTTTCTTTGCGACCTCCGACGGCGTGAGCGGCGTGAGCGTTTCCAAAATAGCCGCGCGGGCGGCGCGGATCGCGTCGGCGCTCATGTCGCGCGGTTGGTCCATTGTGACGAGTGCGATCATCTCAAGCAGATGGTTTTGACCGACGTCGCGCAGAGCGCCGACGCTTTCATAGAACGGACCGCGATCCTCCGCCCCCACATTCTCGAGCTCCCGCACATAGATCTTTTCGATCAACTCGCGCCCCCAGCCATCCTCAAAAAGATCGTTGAAAAAACGGAATGTCAAAATATTCTGCAGAGTCTCCTTTGCAAGGTAATGGTCGATGCGATACACCTGGTCTTCTTTAAAAAGCCGTGCGATGCGTTCATCGAGCGCCTTCGCGCTCTTTTCGTCACTGCCAAAGGGCTTCTCGACGACTACCCGCGTCCATCCGCCATTTGGATCGCACAGTTCCGCGAGCCGCGCCTTATGGATGTTCGTAAAAATAGTGTCATAAAACTGCGGCGGCACGGAAAGGTAAAATAATTTATTGGAGCACGCGCCGTGTTCTTCGTCTATTTTCTTGAGCGCATCGCCGAGCGCGACGTAGTCCGCAAAGGCATCGAACGTGATCTTCTGGTAGACGACGGTCTTCAAGAACGACCGCACGGATGCCGGCGACGCATCTTTCACTTTTACGTCAATGATCGCCTGAATGTGACGCTTGAGATCGTCATCCGTCCAATCGCGGCGCGAAACGCCGACCAGGCGAAATTGCGCCGGCAACATCCCCTTCTCATGCAAATTAAACAGCGCCGGTACGATCTTTTTTGTCATGAGATCGCCGGTGGCGCCGAGCACTACGAACGTAGTGGGGAGTGGTGATTTTTGATCGGTCATAATTTATATATAGTAACTCCGAAATGATGCTGTAACAAATACCGATCTACGATCTTACCCTTCCATTTTATATCCGTAGCCATGCACGGTCTTGATGAGTTTGTGCGATTGGCCCTCGTCTATCTTTGCACGCAGGAACCGCACGTGGACATCGACGGTATTGGTGAACGGATCGGCGTTCATATCCCATACATGCTCGAGGATCATCCCGCGCGTGAGCGTCGTCCCCGCGTTCCGCATAAAATATTCAAGGAGCATGAACTCCTTCTTGTTGAGGCGGATCTCACTCCCCGCGCGCGTGACCTTGTGCGCGAGCGTATCCATCTCAAGATCGGCAATGATAAGCTTTGGTCCGGTGAGCTTTTTCTCGCGGCGCAGGAGCGCCCGGACGCGCGCGAGCAATTCCGCCACGAAGAATGGCTTCGTAAGGTAATCGTCCGCGCCGATGTTCAACGCCTGGATCTTGGTATGCGCGTCGTTCGTAACCGAAAGCATGATGATCGGAAATGTCTTGCCTTTACTGCGGATGGCTTCGCAGATATCAATGCCGCTCTCGCCGTGCCCAAGGTTGATATCGAGTATTGCGAGATCGTACGCATTTACCTTTGCCCACATGAGACCCTTTGTGCCTGTCTGCGCCCAATCGACCGTAAAGTGCTCCGCCCGCAACCCGCCCATGATGAAATTCGCGATTTCCGCCTCGTCCTCTATTAATAATATTTTCATTACCTCCACTGTACAGGAGGGACATTAAAAATATATTAAAGGAATTATACAGAATATATGAAGAAAGCCCAACAAAAAAGACCCTCGTTCGCCTCCCTGGGGATGATAGTTCGGCGAACGAGGGTCTTTTTTGTTGATATCCTGTATATCCTTTCAATTATTGGTTTGAGGGAGAGGAAGAAGAGACCGAAAGAAGCGTGACGACAAAGTGAAGCGTCGCGTTCGGAGGGATCGTCGTGCCCGCGCCCTGCGAGCCATAGCCGAGGTCCGGCGGGATGGTCAGGTCGCGCGTGCCGCCGATCGCCATGCCCAATACGCCCTCATCCCATCCTTTAATGACCTGTCCGGCGCCGAGCACGAAGCTGAACGGCGTTCGGCCCGGATTCAGCGAGCTGTCGAAGGTTGTGCCATCATCCAGCTTGCCGGTGTAATTTACCGTGACGTAATCGCCGACCGCGGCGACGGTTCCCGTTCCTACCACTTCATCTTTTATTACGAGTCCTGCCATATCGTTTTGTGTTTGTGTTGAGGTTGATGTTTGTTGTGCCGAAGACTGTGTGAGCGTGCTCGAGTACCACGATCCCCACCCGATGAGCCCCGCCGCGACCACCACGTACACTATAAGTAAAATGCCTTTTTTCATAATGACTATTATAAATGTTATGAAATTTTTGCGCCAGTAGGGACTTCGGCGGTCGGCGTAATAATTACGGGCGAACCGTTTTCGCCATGCGCCGCAAGTAACATCCCGTTCGATTCCATACCCATCATCATGCGCGGATCAAGGTTCGCGATGATCACCACATTTTTTCCGAGGAGGTCTTCCGGCGCATACGCTTTTGCGATGCCCGAAAGGATCTGCCGTGGCGACGGTTCTGCGATGTCGACCTGAAGCTTCAACAGCTTCTCCGAACCCTCCACCCGCTCCGCGGAAATTATTTTTCCCACGCGAAGGTCCGATGCCTGGAATTCATCGATGGTCATCGCCGTTGATCATAACATAAAAAGGGCGCAGATGGATATATCCACCCGCGCCCCAGGTTGTGAGTCGGTCGCCGGTCAATCGGCGGCGGCGAGCTCGGGAACATTGCTTGTCAGACGAAGAACGTGTTTTGGTGCAAGCGGAACCTTAGGAAGATCCCTCAGGGGCTTGCCGGCCGCATCGCGTTGCCACTCCATGAGCGGCTTTCCGCCGGCATCGAGCAGGGCGGTACGCCCGTCGCAATTGATGCTCGCGGAGCACACACCCGGAACGCGCGCGCCGTTCTCGAAGTGAGGATTTGAGTAGATCTTGGCCACCCACAGCGCCGAACCGCAGAGTCCCTTCAGCCCCAGATGGATCATGTGCCGGCGCTTTGCGAAGTGCTCGGGACATCGCACAAAGGCGCGCTCGCAGAACGTGAACTGGATCACGTAACGGCCGGGAGAGAACTCTCTCTTTGGTTCCTTTATGCAAAATGCGTCGGCGAGCTCGTGGTACACCTCCAAGCCTTCCAGAAGTTCGTGAAGGCTACAGCGATCCCGAGGCTCCACGAGCGTGATGCCTGCGTGTTCGTTGGTTGTCGTGGCCTTGTTCTGCCACGCCCGCTCTTCAACGCCCAAGACGCCCAAAGGGAGAACTTCCCTGTTGGCGACGCTGAACTTCAAGACCACCAGACGGCGGTCTTTGTTGAGGGTGATATATTCCACAGCACTTCTCCTTTTCTTGAGAAAAATTGTAAAAACAAAGAGCTTACTAACCGGATCATTGTAGACTATATTCTATATTTTGTCAAATCCACATCTCCCTCCCTTTCTACCCTCCCGTTACTTCGTGCTTTGCCCCGCCCTGTGCCATATTGCTTTGATGTTCCTCGGTATTTAACAGCCCGCATTTTTTCCATTTTTTGCCGCTACCGCACGGACATGGGTCATTGCGGCCGATCTTTTCACCCGGGCCCGCCTCCGCCGCTGGAGGAACGATCGCGGGAATATTCAGTCCGATAGCGGGGTTCGACGGAACGCCATTCTGCACAAGCTTGAACATATTATTGAATATCCAGCCATTAAAATTATTCCAAAATCCCTTGAAGAGACGGCTCGATTCTTGCCGATACTCCACGAGCGGATCGCGTTGTGCGTACGCGCGCAGACCGACGGACTCCTGGAGGGCTTCGAGATCCTCCAGATTCGTCATCCAGAGCATGTCGAGGATCCCCAACAGCTGGTTCTTTGCCAATGGATGTTCCGCAACGAGCGCACTCTTTTCTTTTAACGCCTGAAGAAAATCATCCGGCGCGGTGAAAGCATCAAGACTACCCTCGGCGCCGGCAAGGCCGGCCTCTTTGAATGCTTTGCGAGCCTCCTCTTTTGCCGTTTGCATATCGTCGTGCGCGGGCTGGTCAAATCCGGGAGCGAACGCCGCATTAAAATGTGCCTCGGCGGCGGCATAAATAATATTCGCGATATCCTGCTTCTCTTTTACCGTCAAAAATTCCTGGCGGCGCTTATAGACCGCACCGCGCTGTTTGTTCAGCACATCGTCGTATTCAAGAAGATGTTTGCGCATATCGAAGTTGGCGCCTTCCACCTTTTCCTGAGCCTGCTCGACGGCTTTCGTCACCATGCCAAATTCGATCGGTTCGTTCTCCGGAAGGTCAAAGCGCTCCATAATACCTTTTATACGGTCGCCGCCGAAGACGCGGAGTAAGTCATCGTCGAGCGAAAGGAAGAATTGCGACGAGCCGGGGTCGCCCTGGCGCCCGGCGCGGCCGCGGAGCTGGTTATCGATACGCCGCGCCTCGTGCCGATCGGTGCCGATCACGTGAAGTCCGCCAAGCCCGCGCACTTTTTCCGCTTCCGCGGCATCCGGCGGATTGCCGCCGAGCAAAATGTCCACGCCACGTCCCGCCACGTTGGTTGCGACCGTGACCGCGCCCGAATGACCGGCCTGCGCGATGATCGCGCCTTCGCGCTCGTTGTTCTTTGCATTCAACACCTCGTGCCGAATGCCCGCCTGCGAGAGCGCCGCGGAAATGAGCTCATTCTTCGCGATAGAAGTCGTGCCAAGCAATACCGGCTGGCCGTTCTTCTGCCGTTCCTTAACATCCGCGGCGATCGCGTGCAAGCTTGGCCGCAAAGTTTTTATAGATAAGATCGTTCATATCTTTGCGCGCCAAACCGCGGTTGGGCGGGATGCTTTCCACCTCCAGGTTATATACCTTAAAAAATTCCTCCGCCGACGTCTGCGCCGTTCCCGTCATGCCGGAGATCTTTTTATACATGCGGAAATAGTTCTGTATGGAGACCTTGGCGTAGGTGCGCGACTCTTGCTGGACCGCCACGCCTTCCTTTGCCTCGATCGCCTGGTGCAATCCCGCCTGATAGCGCCGGCCGACGAGCAGGCGCCCGGTGAATTCATCCACTATATATACCTGGCCGTCCTTCACCACATAATCTTTGTCGCGCTGCAAAAAGCGCCTGCGCCTTTACGCTTTCTTCCATATAATGCACGAGCCGGATGTTCTCCGGTGCGTAGATGTTCTGAACGCCCATCATCTTCTCCACTTTTTCCACGCCGGAATCGGTGATCGTGATCGCGCGACGCTTTTCGTCCACTTCGTAATCCGTCTCCTTTTCAAGATTGGCCGCGATCCGTGCGAATGACTTATAGAAATCGCTCGACTGCGCGTCCGGTGCGGCGATGATGAGCGGAGTGCGCGCCTCGTCTATTAAAATACTGTCCACCTCGTCGATGATCGCGAAGTTGTGGCCACGCTGAACTTTGTCTTCGGGGCGGTAGATAAGGTTGTCACGCAAGTAGTCGAAACCGAACTCGTGGTTGGTGCCGTAAGTAATGTCCGCCAGGTAGGCTTCGCGGCGGGAAACTGGCCGCAAGAATTCCTGCTGGACCAAAAAACTTCCGGTGGCCTCCACTTTTTTTTCTTCGTCCGCTTCTTTATCTTTTGGGATCTCCCATTCAGGATCGTAGAGGAATGCCGCACCAGGAATGATTGAACCGACACTCAACCCGAGCAAGCGATAGATCTTTCCCATCCACACCGCGTCGCGGCGTGAAAGATATTCGTTGACGGTGACGACGTGCACGCCCTTGCCCGTGAGCGCGTTCAAATATGCCGGCGCGACGCCTGCGAGCGTCTTGCCTTCACCGGTCATCATCTCGGCGACCGCGCCGCCATTGAGCACGAGCCCGCCCAAAAGCTGGACGTCGAATGGTCGCTGATTGAGCGTCCTCTTCGCAGCCTCGCGCACGAGCGCGAACGCGAGGGCGGCCACTGCGTCGAGCACCTCATCACTATCGCCCTCTATATTACCGCCCTTACCCGCTCTTTAAGCGCCAAGCTTTTTGCGGTCAATTCCTCGTTTGAGAGCGCCGAAATCTCCCCCTCCAGGGCGCTTATTTCCTTAACTTTTTCCTCCAATGACGCAAGTGAGCGCTTCTGAAATAGTTTCTTTAATCCTTCGAGCATACCAACGATTATAGGCGATTGCAGTGGTTTTTGCGAATGGCTAAAAATAAAAAGTGCCGAGGCGTTTGCCCCGGCACTTTTAGAAGACTATGCTCGCTTCTTCTTTTTCGCGGTCTTCTTCTTTGCTGCTTTTTTCTTTTTTGCCATACTAGTAGTTTTTTAGTTTATCGGGTTGCGACCACTCCGATATTTTTTCCCTATAAGGAAAAAATTTACTATAGATTTATTATAGCAAAACGGTTTTTAGATTTTTTTTATTTCTGTGGATAACTATTTTTCACGTTCCGATGAGCGGAAATGTTTCGTTTTATATTTTTCTATTTCCATGTGAAGGATCTTTCGGAGCTCATCGATCGCTTTGCGGATGTCCGACGCCATCGCTTCACCGCGCAAAATTTTCCCCGGCAGACGAAGGTCTGCCACCGCCATAAATACCTCGTCGCCCTTCCGGTGGTGCCGGCTCGTGCGGGATACTTCGAGCCATAGTTCCACGTCCCCTTTTACCTCAAAAGGGGCCACAAACTTGGCGAGTGGCATAAGCTTCTCCTCTATATACGTCTCGAGCGGCGGTGTCACGTCCAACGTCTTTTTTATGCTTATATTCATTGTTCTTCTTTATTATACCTCATAGCAATTGCACCTCCTCCTCCAGACCGATCCCGAACTTTTTGCGAACCTCGGCTTTGGCCAGCATGATCAAATTTTTTACATCCACCGATCCGGCACCCAACGTGTTCACGATAAAGTTGGGGTGCTTGGGCGAGATCATCGCACCGCCTAAACTCACCCCGCGCAGACCAGACTCGGAAATGAGCTTTGCCGTCGAAATGACCGGGAACGGATCGGTCTTTACCGAAAATGCTGCGCCGCGGAACGCGAGCGATCCTACGCTGAGCGCGTTTTTATATTTTGCTCCTCCTTTTTTATGGATCGCATAGAGCGGCACATTTTTGAATATACTCCCGATGTTCGGATGCTCGAGTGGGTGGTGTTCCTTTCGGTACTGGATCCGCTCCTTTGCTACCTTTGCGATCTCTTTCTTATTTCCTTTTTTGAGCGCGAGCGTGACGGAGAGGATGATCTCGCCACCGTTCTTTTTTTTGAAAACGCTGTCGCGATACGCGAACGCGCACTGCCGCGCGGTACGGGTGACGACCTTGCCATTCTTTATATCAAAGCTCCGCACCGAAACGACGCTGTCTTTTATTTCCCCGCCAAAGCATCCGGCGTTGCCGCGAATGGCGCCGCCCACCGTGCCGGGAAGGCCGCCTGCCCACTCAAGCCCGGCGAGCGAGTGCGCAGTGGCCGCATCCAAAAGGTCAGCCATCGAAGCGCCGGCGCCGGCCATCACTTTGTTTTTTGTTATCTTTATGTCTTTTATATTGACCCGGAGAACGAGGCCATCAAATCCCCCATCATCGATCAAAAGATTCGTCCCGCCGCCCAGAATGAATATCGATAATTTCCGTGCTTTTGCTTCTTTGACGGCCCACTGGACCTCTTTTTCGTTCTTTGCCTCAAAAAAAAATCGGGCAGGGCCACCGATTTTGTAATGACTGAATTTTGATAACAGAACTCCCTCTTTAAATTGTGGCATAGGTTAATGAAAGCTTAAAAAATGATCCCGGCACGCAAAAGCCTCTCCGCCCAAAACTTTTTACTCAAAAACCTTTAAAGTGCTGGGCGGAGAGGCTGTGGTGACCTCCGGTTCTGTTTATATTGAACGAGTGCTCAATCAGCCACTCCTCTATCATTATAAGGGATAGAGGCGAGTTTGCAAAAAATCAGAAGTTTTTAAAACTAAAGACCCCCTTGCGGGGGTCTTTAGCTAAACAGAATCGTGTGGGATATACCTTAGTCGATATCATCGTTAAGGTATACTCGCAACTCATTCAAGAGCATTGTAGCAGGTTCTGTAAAAAAACACAAGGGGCGCTGGATATCCTTCGCGCCTGGTTGGTCAAGAAATTTTCTTCTTAAACACCCAGAACTTATAGCCGATAAAATTCCAGATGAAGGTGACCGCGATGCCCGCCAGCGGAGAAACGATGTCCACCCATAATTTTGTCTCCGGACCGATCGACTTTACGAGCGTTGCCACCGCAACGTTCATCACCCAGCCGATGATCGCAATGGCGTAGAATCCCCCCACCTCCTTGGCATTGGCTTTATTCTTGGCATTGAACGTCCAATATTTATTCCACACGAAGCTGTTCGTGGTTGCGCAAAGAAATGATATCGCCTTGAATACCGCAAAAACGGCAACTCCCACGATTGATGATCCGTATAAGAACGTCTCAAGATTGAGGACGCCGATGTCGATGAAGCTGTTCAGCGTTCCCACCGCCGCAAACTGGCCGAACTGGTAGAATCCTTTCCACGCTTTTCCAATCAGGCTACAGAGCCAGAGCACGAACGGCGCGAATACCAAGAAAAATACGAATATCCCAAATCGCTCCGCAACATCAAAGTGATATTGCGGAAGCGTGTTCGCAAGGATAGGCTGTATCAAAAGCCCGACGGCCGCGCCAATGATAAGACTCGCCTTAAGGTCTTTGCGCTCCATGATCGACACCTAAAGCAGGGCGTACGTTACCGTCACATTATCCGTAACGTCCTGCGAACCCGGCTGGATATTCGGTGTTGATGCCGCCGCGCCCGAGACTCCCATAGCCGTCGGTGCCGCCATATTGTAGATGGGGAACGGTTGTGGCACGATGCCGTTTTCCGAAACATTCACCACTTCACCGAGCGATGCGCCCGCGGCGCTTGCCATCTGCTCGGCCTCCGCCTGCGCCTTACTCATCGCATCCGCGCGCGCGACCGCGAGGAAGCTATTGGGATCATTGAAGGTGAAGTCCACGCCGCCGATCTGGTTCACACCAAGCGGCGCGAGGCCGCCGAGCACCGTCGCCACGTTTGTGAGGTCATGGATCTTGACTGTCACCGTTTGTGTTAACGTATAACCGGTAATGAAGTTGCTCTGGGTAGCGTTGTCATACTGATAGTCCGGCTCAAGATCGTATCCGGTCGTTGCGATATCGCTTGATGCGATATTTTCTGAAGAAACGAACTCCAGAACCGCATTCATCTTGTCGGTATTATTCGTCGTGAGATCCTGGGGATTCTGTCCCTGTGAGAGCACCGAAAATGTTATTTCCGCGAGATCCGGCGTGGCAGTCGTCATGCCCTCTGCATTCACCGTGATGGTGCGTGCCGGCGCGGCGGCAGCCGAAAATTTTACGAGTGCCGGTAATCCGACCCCGAGAACTCCTATGATGAGCGACGCTAAAAGCGCATCGAGCAATACCCAAAACCAATGCTTTGATTCATCCATATTTTTATTTTGATATTATTTTTATTATTTTTGTAAATTCTTCGGCCTTGAGGCTCGCTCCTCCCACAAGCGCGCCATCTATTTCCCTTAATTGTACATAATCGGCGGCGTTCTTGCTATTCACGGACCCGCCATACAATACCCGCGCCTTTATATGTTTTTTCTCTTTTAATAGGCGCTTAATGAACAAAGCCATTGCTCGCGCGTCGTCCGGCGAATCGCTACGCCCGGTGCCGATCGCCCAGATGGGTTCGTAGGCGATGGCGATATCGCCACTTTTAAGGGAAATATTTGCGAGATCCCCGAGGAGCTGTTTTTGCACAAATTTCTTTGCCGCAGCAATCCCCTTTTTCCGCACCGCGAGCGATTCGCCGACGCATAGGATCACTTTTAGCCGATCGTGCACCGCAAGCGCGATCTTTTTATTGATCATCGCATCGGTCTCCTTTGCGAACTTCCGTCGCTCGGAGTGGCCGAGGATCACGTACTTCACCCCAAGCGAGCGAAGCATCCCGGGCCCGACCTCGCTCGTGAACGCGCCCTGCTCTTCCCAAAACACATCCTGCGCGCCGAGCGCGAGTGCGCGCCACCGAGCGGGCGGCATACGCTTGAACCTGCGCGCCATTTCTTCCAAATAGATGAACGGCGGACAGATCGCCACCTCCACACTACTACCCGCGCGCTTTGCTCCGGCAACCGTTTTAAAAAGATTCAACGCCTCCGCTTCCGTCTTTGGGTTCTCCTTCCAATTCGCCGCGATAAGTTTGCCCATAGGATGATTTTAGCATATAATCTTCTCCGGCCCTTAAGGGACATTGGAGGTTCAATGGAAATAACAG
Organism: uncultured bacterium; assembly: GCA_963718515.1. GTDB lineage: Bacteria > Patescibacteriota > Minisyncoccia > UBA6257 > 2-01-FULL-56-20 > JAKAGE01. The sequence continues at coordinate 655,774 of OY970354.1, forward strand.
AGGGCGTTTCAGTAAAGGTGATCCGCCTGAACAAACTTTCCCCAGAGATAGTTTCCGAAAGTCTGGGAACGAGGCGAGAGGGAGCCTTAGGCATCGTCACCGTTGCCTTCGTACCGGGGTTCGGTAGCGACGCCTTTCGCATCGACCACCGGGAGGACTTTGGCGAAAAGAACGGTGAATGGGGAATTTATTTCCCCGGCGAGTTGGCACCGATCCCCGATTTGTTGCCCCAATAACCAAGACGCCACGATGGCAACAATCCATCGTGGCGTTTCTTTTTGCTCTTTTATTGGATGGGTTTAGAACTTTATTACCGCTTAATATTGAAAAATAAAAGGGCCCGGCAAGGGAACCGCATACCTTAAAACGGCCTAGTAAAAATAAGGGCTGTTTAGAGAAAAGGCGTGAGTTTTCCCCTGCTTTTAACGCCGAAACACAAAGTTATCTGTCACTCCTAGCGATGAAAGATGATCTTCATTGGTTTCTTCTAGGTCGCCATTAAGATCGATTTTGTAAATTTTATACCCTAGTTTCACAAACGGGATTGGGCGCTCGAGATTCTCAACGAACACAACGATACAGAAATCAACGACCGGAGCAAAATCTACGAATCGCAACTCAAGGATCTCGCAGCGACGCAAAATGAGCTCGATGAGCTGACGAGGATGCGCTACCGGAGCCAAGTTACCGATGATTTCTTCAATACCGAAAAAGCGGCGCTTCAAAAAAAGATCATGCGCCTTAAGGCTCAACTACACGATACCGAGAAGCGTGCGGAGAACTGGCTTGAGCTTTCTGAGCGGACATTCAACTTCGCACTCTATGCCCGAAAGGCGTTCGTTATGGGCGATCTAACGGCCAAGCGCGAGATACTGCGTGCATTGGGTGAGAACCCGCTCCTGAATGAAGGAATGCTCAACGTTTACGCATATGATTGGCTACAACGCATCGAAAATGGCTATCCCGAGCTAAAGGCGGAATTTGAAGCGTTGGAACCGGCGAAAATGCCGATAGATACTGCACGAAGTGAGGCTCTCGCATCAATTCGTACACGATGGTACCACCAACCGGATTTGAACCGGTGTTCCTGCCGTGAGAGGGCAGTGTCCTAGACCGGGCTAGACGATGATGGCATACGCTCACGATTATAGGGAAAAATTGGGATTTGGACAAGGTGTTGTTATACTTAGTCCGTGAATAATAGGCGTTATACACTCGTCATTCTCCATGGGTGGGGGCACGATAAAAAACAATGGAAGTCGACTTTGAACCATTTCAAAGCCGACGAGGTCGCGGTCTTTGATCTTCCCGGGTTTGGAGAAGAACCGCTCATTGACGCCGGCTGGGGCGTCCCGGAATATGCCCTATGGGTGGAGAAAAAGATCGAGGACCTAAATCTAAAAGAGAAAAGTGTTATTGTGCTCGGCCACTCCTTTGGGGGAAGGATCGCGGGATATCTTGCGAGCAAAAACCCCGTTTGGCTGAAAGGGCTCATCCTCTACGGCTCGCCTTCTCTCTATCGGCCGGATAAAAAAATAAAATTCAAGATCCGGGTCGCAAAGCTCCTCAAAAAACTGGGATTTTCGAGGCGAAGCGACGGCAAGATGTATCCGATATTCAAGAACGTGGTCATGTTCGACCAAACAAAATATCTGCCGAATATAAAAATCCCTACGCTACTGGTGTGGGGAGAGAACGACACGGAGGTACCGCTTCGGATAGCAAAAGAGGTCAACGCATTGATCCCCGGTAGCCGATTGGTCACTATAGAAAATGCCGGGCACAATGCGCATCTGGATAATCCAAATCTATTTTATGGAACCATCAAAAAATTTATCAATGGTCTTTAATATATTTTTTCCATTCAGCGACTTTGTCTACATCCTCCAGCAAGAGGAATATAGTTCGAGCCGTTATATAAAGTGGCTGAGCCGCTTCTTTTTCCGGAGGAATATCCAGAAACGAGGCCATCTAAAATATACTGCGCGCGCGAAGGTCATTGTGGGCTTTGCATTGTTGCTTTCGATAATCGCTCTCTCTACCGTATGCCTCGAGCAGGGTATTCTGGCAATTACACTATCCGTAATTCTTTCCTTGATCGCCATCCCGCTTTTCGTCCTTCTCTCAAATCTTATTTTATATCCGCTCTTCGCGGTGGCGAGGCGATGGGTCATGGGAAAAGCCTCCGAAAAAGTGGCTCGCCAAAAGGGACTGAAAATAATTGCGGTCGCCGGCAGTTTTGGAAAAACCACCACAAAGAACTTTGTCTACGAGCTCGTGCGCTACAACCACAAAACCCAACTGATCCCGGAGAATATCAACACACCCCTCGGGATCGCCGACTGGGTCAACGGGCATTTGATGCCGCAGACGAGATTGCTCATCGTGGAAATGGATGCATATAAAAGGGGCGAGATCGCGGAAAGCTGTCTTATCACGCCTCCCGACATAGCGGTCGTGACGACGATTGGAGACCAGCACCTCGAGCGATTTTCCGGCAAAGAAAATCTTGCGCTCGCCCTCAGCGAGGTCTTTGCGTATGCCAAGCCCGGCGCGCAACTATTTTGCGATGCCGCCACCGCCCAGCAATTGCCCCACTCCAAAGAACGATCGCTTACCATTGTGGGCCCCGGTGATCTTGGCCTGCTGGAATCCCATCCGGATATCATTGCCCGATTTTCTCCTTCCAACCGCATCAACCTGGCGTTCGCGATAAAAATAGCGGAGGCGTTGAGCGTGAGCAAAGAATTCATCATCGACACCTGCACAAAATTGGAGCTCCCGGACCGCAGGCAAAAATTGGTCGTCTTCCATGATTATGATTGCGTGGACGATTCGTACAACATCAGCTTTACAACGGCGCAGGCAGGGATAGCATTCGCGCGGGCAAGCGCCGACCAAAAGAAAAAGAAATTGCTTGTGGTCACCACGGGGATCCCCGAGCTTGGCCCGGCGGATCAGGATAAAAATGAAATGCTCGGGAAAGTGCTCGGGGAGAAGGCCGACCATGTGGCGGTCCTTAAAAGCATGTTCTATAAAGAAGTAGCAAAAGGGATCTCCGAACCCGCACACTACACTTTATTCGCAGACCTGCAGGAATTTTTACGCAGCGCAAAAGAGCAATTTCCTCCGAAAGACTGGCTTCTGCTCTTGCAACCGGAACTGACGGACCTCTATTATTGATCACCCTACTGATCCTTCGGTTGTTTGATGAACTTTTCTACGATATCGGATTTGTAGTCCAGGCGAAACGATTTTTCGTTTTCTGCGGCGGAGACGCCTTCTTCGATAAGGTCTGAAATTTGTTTCTTGAACGAGATCCCCGTCGCTTCCCAGAGATAGAATGCCATCGATCCGGGAATCGGATTGATCTCCGTGAGGTAAAGCTTTTCTTTTTCGTCTCGCATGAAGTCCACCCTCACCATTCCCTTGCATCCGCAGGCCACGAAGGCTTTTTTGGCGACGTCTTTGATCTGATCCCTCAGCCGGTCATCGATCTTTGCGGGGAGCTCGCGATCCGCCCTCGCCATGCCGCCGGACTTTTTCCCGCCACGCTCATATTTATCGGCGAAGCTCAATATCTGGTCCCTCGAAAAGGGCCGCTCCACTTCGCTTGCTTCCACCACCCCCCCGATCATCCTTACCGCACAGTTGTATTCGGTGATGCTTGAAAGATATTGCTCGATAAGGATCTCTCTGTCGATGAACGCGCTTTCGAGCAACGCCTTTTTGAGCTCCACGTCCGTCCTCGCGATCGTGATCCCAATGCTCGAGCCAAGATGCACCGGCTTTACGATCGCGGGAAGCTGCAGTTCGTGAATGATCTTTTCCGCCCAGGCGTCCATTTTTTCTTTTATGTCCGAAGAAAAAATATTCATCCCGCGCACGACGTCTATCCCCGCCGAGGCCACCACCTGCTTCGTGAGCTTCTTGTTCATCGTAATCACCGATGCCTCCTGGCCGCAGGAAGTAAATGGTATGCCCACCGATTCCAATAATCCCTGCATCTCACCGCCCTCCCCCGTCCCTCCGTGGAACGCAAGATATGCGGCATACGGATATATTTTTCCGCCACCGATAAGACCGTCTTTTTTTATGAAGCCTCCTTTTTCATCCTTTCCAAAAGAAACCGGCGTGCGGCTCGATGCATGAAAGTCGGATCGCCCCTTGGCGTTTTCCAGCAAAAAAAACATTCCCTTTTTATCCACATACACAACGAGAGGCCGGTATGCCGTTGTATCTATATGCTCAAGCACTTGAAGCCCCGTGATAATAGAGACCTCGTGTTCGGGAGAGATCCCGCCGAACATGATAAGGACTGATTTCATGGTGTTATTATACCAGGGATGGGCACTTCCCGGATCTCCTCTACAATTTTACTTAATCCCATCGGGTGAGAACCCTTCACCAAAATAAGATCCCCTTTCTTGATGAAATCCTGGATGGGCTTCCGCGCTTCGTCCGCAGTGTCGAAAGAGAATATCGCCGTGCGCTTCATGCGCTTTTCCCGCGCCGCTTCGGCGATGAATTTTGCGCGCGGGCCGACGGTAAAGAGAACGTCCGCGGCATCGGCCACGATGCGGCCGACCATCTCGTGCGCCTCCGGCGTATACTTCCCGATCTCGAGCATGTCACCCAACACCGCGATCTTCCGTTTGGCGGGGATGCGCCGCGAGCGTTTCGAGCGCCGAGCGCATGGCGATCAGGCTCGCGTTATACGAGTCGTCGATGATGTTCGTGAATTTGATCCCGGGCACGAGTTGCATCCGCGACTCCGCCGGCGCGTAGCGGGCAAGCGCTTCGGAGATCGCCACAAGATTCATCCCGAAGACCAAGCCGATGGCGGCGGCAGCGCCGGCGGCATAGGCATGAGCCCGGCCGAAGACGCTGTCTATCCGCACCGGCACCATCCCGCTCCCGTGTTCGAGCTTAAAAGAGATCCCGACGGGCTGGCCATCCTTCACTTTGTTCTCAAACCGCGAGATGCGCACTTCGGAGCCTTTTTCAAAACCAAACGTCATCACGCGCGCGCGGGTGCGCGACTGAAGATTCTTTACCGCCGCATCGTCACCGTTCAATATCGCAAAGCCCCCGACGGGAAGATATTCGATGAGCCGGCCCTTTTCGCGCGCGATCTCGTCCGGGCCGCCATAAAATTCCACATGCATGGGAACGTCTCCGATCGCCGTGATCACGCTGATGTTCGGCCGCGCGATGCTTAATAAATATTTAATGTCTCCCGGCCGGTCGGCGCCGTACTCCAAAACAAGGATCTCCGGATATTCGCTCGCCGGCACAAAGACGATCCGCCACGCCGACGTGAAAAGAACATTCAGCCAGAACAATAATTTTTTGAACCGCGCGGTGTGGGCCGGCGTCGCGCGGCTTACGAGCGCGAGCTCCGCATCCGTCCAGTTGCCGAGGATCGTGAGCGGTAGGCCGAGGTCGTTATTTAAATTCCCCGATGAGACACGGACGCGGCGGTCGCGTTCGAGGACGGCCCGGATCGCGAGCTTAGTGGAGGTTTTTCCGACGCTTCCCGTCACGCCGATGATCCCCGGCCGATACCGCCAGATGGTCCACCGCGCAAGGCGTCGCAGGATTTTTCGCAATATTTTTATTGACATATAAGCTCGTGGCAATCGGGGATAACGTCGGTCGTCGGGCGATCGGGCGGAATATTATAGTAGTTGATGATCCACTGCGCGAGCTCCGCCCATGCCGGCACGACCGTCTCCGCCGCGAGCGACGTCACGGGGATCGTGTTCAACCGGATGAATGCGATGAAGCGCGGATCGGACGTGGGACCATAGCCGATGTATGAATCAGTAAGCTCATTCAGATATCCCCCGCCATTGGGATTTGGGATATATGCACTCCCGGTTTTTCCCGCCATCGAATAGCCGTTGATATTCGCGACCTGCGCGAGGTCGACGGCATCAACCGCCATCTGCGTCACCTGCGCGGCGGTGCTCGTGCTCACGACGCGGCGGATCTCTTCCGGCTGTAATGCCGCGTTGAGGTATGGCCGCATCAGGATGCCGCCGTTCGCAATCGCCGCGACCGCGCTCACGAGCTCGATCGGCGAGACCGCAACGCCCTGCCCGTATGCCGCGGTGTCCCAATCGATCTGCGGCGCGTTCGGCGTGAGCTGGCTCAAGTTGCCGCCGACCTCGCCCGGCAGATCGATGCCGGTTTTTTGATCAAGGCCAAATTTTTTAAGATAGCTCAGGTAGATGGGATTTCCCGTCGCGTTCTCCGCCCAAATCGCGCCGCTATTGATGGAATGCTCGATCACCTCCGTCATCGTGGTATCGGGCCCATAGGCGCCTTCGGTCGTAAGGTTGTAGTTCGTAATGTGCGCGCCATTCACGTTCACATATCCCTTATCGTCATACGTGGTGTCGGGCGTTATCTTGCCCGAATCGATGCCCGCCGCCATCGTCAACAACTTCATAATAGAACCCGGCTCGTACACCGACTGCACGTTCATATTTAAAAAATTTGCGATCGGTGATGCGCCATAATTATCCGGATCAAAATCCGGGTCGCCGCCCATCGCGAGGATCTTTCCCGTCTGCGGATCCATGACGATCACGCTCCCGCCCGTCGCACCGTTCGCCGTCACAAGATTATCCAACACTTTCTCCGCTTCGATCTGGATGTTCGGGTCGATCGTGAGGGTCAGATCCGATCCGTCGACACTTCCGTCGGAAGAACTGCCTTCGAGCAGATTATTATAATATTCTTCCAATCCGTACTTTCCGCTTTCGCCGTTGTTCGCCGAGTTCGGACCCACGTATCCCAACACCTGCGACGCAACGGTGGACAGTGGGTAATAGCGTTCGGGTTCGAAGTCCGCATACACGCCCGCGATGTTCAGATCGGTCACTTTTTGCGCCACCGACGGATCGGCCTTATTGATTAAAAGTTCATACGAATCGTTCGGCCGGGAAAATAAGGTTTTCAGCGACAAGGCGCTCATACCTAAGATCGGCGCGAACGTTTGCGCGGCGCTCGCAGGATCTTTGACCGCCGTCGGCACGGCATAGATCACCGGAAATTCCTGGTCAATCGCCGCGGGCAATTCATTCCCATTCTCGTCCGTAAAATAAATAGCGCCACGGTCGGCGTTGTTGCTCTCGGATGCCGATTGTTCCGTTTCCGCCTTTGCATAATAATATCCGCCTTTCACCAATTGCAATTGATAGAGATGGAACCCTAAAAATACGTAGGCAACAAGAAGTGCACCAAGGATTATTGAGAAGCGATAGGCCATTGTTGATCGATCGTGAAGTATTGCGGATTTTTATCGGTTACGAGACCATCCGCCGTTGCGAGCGCCGAGGAATCAACGTCGCCAAGCGTTGCAAGAACCTGATTATTAAGTGCGGTGTTCTCGGCTCCAATAGAATCAAGCTGTGCCTTTTCTGTAGCAATGTTGTGGCTAAGGTCTACCGTCTTATTATAAGCGACAACGAGCCAAAACGTACCGCCGAGCAGTGCGACAACCAGCATGGCGATGACCACGTTAAAAATATTTGCATGCTTTGTTGGTTGTATGAATGTCATGATGTTATAAAATGCGCGCCGCCCGTATCTTTGCCGATCGGCTCCGGGGATTTTCTTTTATTTCCTCCCTCGATGCCTCGACCGGTTTTTTTGTGATAATTTCTATTTTTGATTCTTTCTCTAATGATCGAAATGCCCGCTTTACGATCCCGTCTTCGGTCGAATGAAAACTGATGATCGCCACCCGGCCGCCGGGTTTTACAATTTTTTCTAGACTGGCAAGTAACGTTTTAAGATTTTCTAATTCGCCGTTGGCATAAATGCGGAGCGCCTGGAATGTCCGCGTGGCGGGATCGATCCTGCCGTGTTCGTATGCCCCGCGCGTTTTGCCTCCTCCCGGCAGGGCACTGCGCACCACTTCCGCCAATTCGCCTGCGGTCATGATCGGTTTTCTGCGCCCATGATCCTTTATGGCTTTCGCGATCCGCCGCGACATCCGTTCGCCGCCGAACTCGAAGATGATGTTCGCAAGCGATTCATCGCTCTCCTCGCGAATGATCTGCCACACCGGCACACGCGAATCATCGTAGGTCATGAGCAAGGGTTCCTCTTTCGATGCTTCAGCAAAAGCTGAATCCCCTTCCCGACGCTTGGAGCTGTTCGGAAGAAAACCCGAGATCGATCAGCAACCCATCTGCTCTATTATCTGCGTGCGCTTTGGCAAAATTATTTTTAGCCACCATCTCTGGCAACTCGGCATAATTGCCGTGGAGAAGGATCACGTTCTTCTTGCCGGCAAACCGCTTCTTCGTCCGCTCGAGCAATCGCTCATCCCAATCGAGTCCGAGCAGTGTTCCGGTCGGCCCGATCACCTCCGTGATCGCTGCGGCATGTCCGCCGCCATCAACTGTTCCGTCGATTATGAAATCGCCCGGCTTCGGATCCAAAAACGTTATTACCTCATTTAAAAGAACTGGCGTGTGTACCGACATTAGATCCCGAGTTCTCCTAACTGCTCGGCGATCGCTTCGGAAGAACTCTCCGTCTTCGTCTTATAAGCTCGCCCACGAATCCTCATCCCAGATCTCGATGCGGTTATACAACCCCGCAACGACGACCTCTTTTTTCAATCCCGCATATTTGCGCAAATAATCCGGGATCAATATTCTTCCCTGATTATCGAGCTCGACATCCGTCGCACCTGCCAACATGAGTCGCGTGAACGCGCGGGAATTCGCCTGCGCAAGCGGCAATGCGATGAGCTTCGCCGCGAGTGCTTCCCACTCGCTGTTTGCAAAAACAAAAAGACAATTATCAATTCCGCGCGTGATGATGGCGCCCGCCGTCAATTTATCGCGGAACTTTGCGGGCATCGCCATTCGGCCTTTGGTATCCAGATTATGTTTGAATTCTCCTAATAGCATGAAAATATGATTTTTATGGTGCCGTGGAGTTATGCACAGAAAGTGGCATTTATCCCCAGTTTCCTCCACAACTCACCACTTGTATACAATAATACCCCACTCCTATATATAGTCAAAAACATCCCCTTTCGAGGGATAATAACTTTAATAACTATCTATTTTGCTGGGCTTTTTAGAAATTAGGCCGCTACCGAACACCCAAGATATACACAGGGCATGGAGAGGGTTTAAAAATCCCCATTCCCCACCTTTCTGAGGGACAGCCGGAGCCGCGAAGGCGGCCTTTATATCCAGATAAAGAAATATGCCTGTGCTTTTTGGCGAATTATTCTTATCACGAGCCAAAAAGCACAGGCATATTTCTTTTCTTGTGGGCGTTGCAGGGATCGGACCTGCGACCTCTCCGATGTGAACGGAACGCTCTACCACTGAGCTAAACGCCCAAAACAATAAAGGGATTCTACCGTATTTCCTTTATCCTATCAACGGTGGCCAGATAGAAATTCGGATAATAAAAAAGAGGCACATCCGGAGCGACTGTTCTTACGCCTCGGTCCGGATGTGCCTCTCTTTTATTATTGGATCTCCGCAACTCCCCCTGCCTCTTCGATCTTCTTCTTGATCTCCGCGGCTTCTTCCTTCTTTACGTTCTCTTTGACCGTCTTCGGGGCGCCGTCCACGAGATCCTTCGCTTCCTTGAGACCAAGCGTGGTCACTTCGCGAACAACCTTGATGACGTTCAACTTGCTCGCTCCGCCGGACTTGAGAACAACGTTGAAGCGTCCTTCTCTTCCGCGCTGCAGCGGCTCCCGCTCCTCCGCCTGCCGCCATCGGCGCCGCGGCAGAGATGCCGAACTTCTCTTCGAGTTTCTTCACGAGCTCCGCGAGCTCAACCACCGTGAGAGACTCGATCTTTGCAATGAAATCTTCGTAATTTGCCATTGTATTTATTGTGCTTGCGTTAGCTCGACCTTTTGTTCAGGTGAATCGGTATCGCTGGAAGACGTTGCAGGTTCCACCGACGCAGCAGCTGCCGCAGGCTGTGGGCCCATCTTTGATTTCTGATCGAGAAGATACATAAATGACCGGATCGGCGCGGCGAGCATGCCGAGCAACTGTGCCAACACCACTTCGCGCGGCGGCAACTTGCCGATGTAGATGATCTGCTCCGCATTCATTGCCACCTTGGCGTTGATATCGTAGCCCGTAAGGATCTTTTTTATCCACACATCTTTTGCTTCGCCCTCGGCAACTTCCATCCCCGAAAAGAATTTGAACGCTGGCCCGGCAACGTGTTCGCTGTCAACTTCAGAAAATATCGTTCCAACGGAAGTCTTGAACTGCTTAAGGTCGACATCGATCCCCTTTTCCTTGAGGAGAATGCCGAGAATGCGCTTCTTTATGACGAGGAAGTTTGCGCCGGACTTTTTGAGCTCAGTGCGAAGCTTCCGCAGATTTTCGGCGGTGATCTTCGTAAAGTCTGCAAAAATAAGCGCCTGGCTCTTTTCGAAAAGCTCTCGCGCGTTCGCCAACTCCTCTTCTTTTTGTGCTCGTGTCTTCATGGGTTATTTTTTTAATCCTTTTATTACTTATCCCTTAAAACGCAAAACGGCCATTCCAAGGCCGCGAGCAATGATCAAACTGGTCAGTTTTATCACTCCTCTCGCAGGGATTTATGCGCCTTTCTTCTAATAAGAAGTGGCACAACCTGTGGTCTTTGGAATTGGTTCAAGTATAGCCGAACGAGAGATATTTTGTCAACACCAAAAGGGCTGAGACGCTGACTAGAGGCTATTCAGCACCCTCCGCGTGTGTGGTCCGACCGATCCCCATCCGGTGGTCGCGGGGCTTCCCGAGCAAACAATACCTTCGGCACACTGGAATTTCTTGACCGCGGCCTGGGTAAGTGAGCCATAAAATCCCGTCCCATAATTCGCCCCGAGATCGCCTTGCGCGATAAGGAACGTTTGCAATGCCACAACGTTTGTTCCGCGCGATCCATAATACATATTGACGATAAAGTCATTGGTGCCCGTCACGGGAGAAAGCGGCGGAATGGGATTAATGATGATGGGCGGAGTGGCGACCGGCGGCGTTTGGCCCGATCCCGGAGGGGTTGTCGTTGGAGGAGAAACGATCACCGCGGGCGTGTATGCCAACGTCTTCACGGCCACGGAATTTTGCGGGGAAATATTTCCCGCCGCATCATATGCGGAAATAAAGTATTGATAGGTCGTACTCGTGGCAAGATTACTATCGGTGTAAGTTGTTGATGTGGTATCCCCAACCTCTGTGGTGCCGTTATAAATATAATATCCGGCAACGCCCACGTTGTCGGTGGAAGGAGACCATGTGAGCGTCACCTGCGACGGGGAGATCGGCGTTGCATAAAAATTCTGCGGGATGGAGGGCGGCATTGTGTCAGGCGGCATTGTGGTCGCGCTCGCGCCGGGACCTTCTATGGAAGTGTTTCCTACCTCATCGAAGGCGTATATATAATAGGTATACGAGGTTCCCGCAGAAAGTTCCATGTCCGCATAGGTTGTTGAGGTGCCCGCGACCGTTGCGATCTCCGACCCATCTTGATAGATATCATATCCGGCCACCTCGATATTATCAGTCGCCGGACGCCACGAAAGATCGATCTCGCTTGGAGAAACTGCCTTTGCGGTAAGGCCTTGTGGCGCAGTGGGCGCCTGCACATCGAATATGGTCGTTGCCGTCACCGAATTCGACGGATTCGAAATATTTCCCACGGCGTCGTAGGCCACGACGCTGTATATATACGCCGTTCCCTCCGGAATGCCCGAGTCAACATACGTGGTGCCGCTGATGGTGGTCGTATTGTTTATTCTTTGATCGTTGCGATAGATGTAGTACCCGATCACTCCAAAATTATCCGTAGAGGCATTCCATGAAAGTGTTACCGACGAGGATGAAACTGCGGCAGTCAACCCGGTCGGCGCCGTGGGTGGTTGATCGTCGATCAATACCGATACCAAGGGCGTTGGTGGCGTTTGGAGAGAAATATTTCCTACCCCGTCATACGCGGCAACGGTATACGAATACGCACCCGCGGGCGCGTTATCGATATAAAAAGTATAGCCTGGCGTGTTGGCTATCTCCCTCCCATTGCGGTAGAGATAATAGCCGATCACCGGCGTCGATGTTTCCGTAGAGGGATTCCAGAAGATATAGACCTGGTTTGACTCGTTCACCGTGGCGCTTAGCCCCGTCGGGATCGTGGGGCCGCTCGTCACCTGGGCGTGGGCCGGGGCACTGGGCGCGAGGAAGGCGACGAATGCGATGATCACCATAGCAAAAACCAGTGCGACGTTTGGCGTTATCTTTTTGCTCATATCAAAAGTCTATCACCTAACCTTTAGGCGTCAAAATCGGACTTTTCCACTATGGCGGGGGCTGAAGGAGTCGGACCTTCGACAAACGTTTTGGAGACGTTTATTATACCGTTTAACTAAGCCCCCTTTTTCTTCCTTTCTATTTTAATACAGATTTAAAAAATGCGCCTGCCTTATTGAGGACAAGCGCATTTTTCTCTCCGCGATCGTTACTTTCCGGTGATCCTCGCCTCTTTGTGTAACGTCTTGACACGGCACCAGTCGCAAAACTTCTGGAGCTCGATCTTCCGTTCCACCAGCTTCTTATTTTTATTGGTGTAATAATTACGGCGCTTGCACACGGAGCAACGCATCGTGATCAACCTGTCGGCATGCTTAACTTTGGCCATGGGGATGATAATACCCTACTGGAACCCAAAATGCAAGATTTTGAGCCGATGGCCGGAATTGAACCGGCGACCTACTCCTTCATTGATACCCCACTTTCGAAAAATCTTCTTATATGAGGATTAGACTGTATCTTACGCATACCGCAAACTTTGCGACGCAGCGTCCCTTGTCAGTCGTTCGGGCGAATAAAGCTATTCTCGGCTTCGCCACGGTCTTAACCTTTTCGGGCCTTTAACCGTAATTCGGGATTCGCGAGAGGATTTCCCCTTTCGCGGGCATGACCCTGTGGATCCACCATGGAGTTGCTCTACCAGCTGAGCTACATCGGCGCTAGGTAATAGGATACTTCAATTCCCTGATTTCTTCAAATAGTTCTATGGCAAAAACTTCATCGATGCCAGCACGCTGTTAAAGTCGGCCACGTGCCTGGATGTCTCGAGGGGCGTATCACTTGCTTCGTAAGAAAGATATAGCTCCCACAGCTCCGCGCCACGCGGGCAATAAACGGAAACATCCTTGGAAGTGATGCCGGGAGCATAGTTGGCTTCGTACGCCGCCGCCGGGCAGGCAACATTATCGACCGTAAGGGTGGTCGTCGTAATATTTACTGCACTCATAAGCTGGGTCGTCATGATGTCCGGAAGGTACCCGTTTTGAACCGTGGTGGTCACGATGTCGATCTCCGCGCCGTCAGCGGGAATGATATTGCCGGCAAGATATTTGCCATTAAAGTTGGTCATGGAAAATGGCGAATACTGCTCGATATTCCATAACGTCGGATAGGTAAACGAGAACGATCCATTGCTATAAAATTTCCCAATGTTGATCGAAACACCCATCGACGAAGATGCGGTAATGCCCGATGGAATCGTGCCGGATGCGGTATAATTATTCGAGGTCTCCGGCGCCTTCGCCCTATGTATCCCAATTCCAATGATTGCAATGATAATAATCACTGCGATGATAATAATGATGTCGAGCCGTTTTTTGTTCATAAGATTATTTTACTCTATTTTTGACTGAGCCGGAGAGAGGAATCGAACCCCCACTCTTCGCTTTACAAAAGCGTTGCTTTACCATTAAGCTACTCCGGCATTTTTAGAAAATGATTTTTATATTCTTCTATCCACCCCAATATCAATTGCAATAATTTTTTATCGCTATAACATATAGTGGCAGTTCCATAGATAGACTTGTTTTTATATGTACCCTTCTTGCCTTTAAGAATCTGTGGTCTATAGAAATTTTCTAATCCTATGCCAGTTACCGATGACCAAAAATTCCCTAAGAAAATTCCATCAAGATCCGGATACATATGTATGATCATTTTTATCCTCTTTTCCTCGACACCGCAGATCTCTCGAAGGAATAGGAGAAAGACCCTGATGATATCGGGGTTGCTATTGGCAAGCTTCACAGAACCACTCGTTTTTGCTCCCTCGCCCCAATATAGCATTATGCCAGTAATTTTCAAATCACTATCATCCGGAGAAAGTGCCGTTTTTAATTGGAAGGGTATTTTATGAAATTTAGTTATATTGAGCTGGGTCACCGCCTCACTAATACTCCTTTTTTGAACGCTATTTAATTCCAAGATACGGACTATTTTTGAGACAGAGACACCCATGGATTCGCTGATTTGCACAGCAGAAAGCTTATCCTCCACATAGCTTTTCACCACCATTCTTTCATTAATATTTTCCATATTTTCAGCATACTAGATGGGTATTAAAAAATGATTAAAAATGAGGTATACTCTAAGAGAAATTTAATCTCATATATGTTCTGCATCCTCGCTTGCGGGGGCTAACACACGAACAACCATGTCTCAATTCACCCACCTACATACTCATTCGCACTATTCCCTTCTCGACGGACTGACCAAGATCGCCGAACTCGTGGCGCGCACGAAGGAGCTCGGAATGGATTCCATCGCGCTCACCGACCACGGCATCCTCTACGGCGCCGTCGAATTTTATAAGCTCGCCAAAAAAAACGGCATCAAACCGATTCTCGGCGTTGAAACATATGTCGCGCCACGCGATCGATTTTCAAAAGAGAACGGCGAGCGATATTACCATTTAATACTTCTCGCCGAAAACCAGATCGGCTGGAAAAACCTCATCACGCTCGTTTCAAAAGCGAACCTCGAGGGATTTTATTACAAGCCGCGCGTGGACAAGGATCTTTTGCGCGAACATCACGAAGGGATCATTGCGCTCTCGGCATGCCTAGGCGGCGAGATCGGCGCGCGCGCTTACCGCGGACCAGTTCGACGAAGCAAAACGGATCGCGCTTGAACACAGGAAATTTTTGGCAAAGGAAATTATTTTTTAGAGATCCAAAAACATCCGAACATTCCCGGAGTCGGAAAAGATCGAACCGTTGCTCGTAAAACTTTCGGAAGAGACGGGCATCCCGCTCGTCGCCACGCAGGATAGTCACTACACCCATTCCGACGACGCCGAATATCACGATGTCTTACTTGCCGTGCAAACCGGCAACAAGTTGGATGACGACAATCGCATGAGCATGCGCTCGGACGATTTTTCCATACTCTCGCCGGAAGACATGGCTGAAAAAATTCGCGGACATGCCGGGCGGCGCTGGAAGCCGTCGCACGGACGCACGAGATCGCGGAGCGGTGCAATGTGGAGATCGAACTTGGAAAAACATTGCTCCCTGACTTTCCAAAGCCACCGGGCGTGACCGCGAACGGCTATCTCCGAGAGCTCGTCAAAGAACGGACGCCAAAGAAATTCCCGCCCATGGCCGATAACTCGGCCTCTACGCAGACGCAAACGCCGGAAATGCGCGAGCGGCTGGAATATGAGATGGGCGTCATCGAAAAGACCGGCTTTGCCGATTATTTCCTCATCGTGCAGGACCTTATCTATTGGGCAAAAATGCACGGCATCGCCGTGGGGCCCGGACCGCGGTTCCGCCGCTGGCAGTCTCGTATCATATGTGCTCGACATCACGGATATCAATCCCCTCACCTACGGCCTGCTCTTTGAGCGGTTTTTGAACCCGGAGCGTATCCAAATGCCGGATATCGACATCGACTTTGCGGACAGCCGGCGCGAAGAAGTGCTCGCCTACGCACGCCAGAAATATGGCGAGGACCACGTGGCGCGCATCATCACTTTCGGAACGATGGCCGCGCGCGCCGCGATCCGCGACGCCGGCCGCGCGATGGGATACGCGTACGCCTTCTGCGACCAGATCGCAAAACTGATCCCCTTCAATCCCACGCAGGGAATGAAAGAGGGCTGGCTCGACGAATGTCTCAAGAAAGTGCAGGAATTAAAAGTGCTTTATGACACGAATCCGGAGGCAAAAAAATTGATCGATACCGCGCGGCACCTCGAAGGCGTCGCACGGCACGCATCGGTGCACGCCTGCGGTACGGTGATCTCCAAAGATCCGTTGATCGAACGCGTGCCCCTTGCAATTCGCGCCGCAGGAAAAAGATATCATCATCACGCAGTTCGAGATGCACGCCATTGAAGACATGGGGCTCCTTAAGATCGACTTCCTCGGACTCAAAAACCTCACTATCATCGAGGACGCGATCCGCATCGTGAAAGATCTGCGGAATATCACCGTCGATATCTCCAAAATTCCGCTCGATGATAAAAAGACGTTCGCATTGCTCCAGCGCGGCGATACCACCGGCGTGTTCCAGTTCGAGTCGAGCGGTATGCGGCGCTATATGAAGGACATCAAACCAACCGAGCTTGAAGATCTCATCGCGCTCGTGGCGCTCTTTCGCCCTGGGCCGATGGAAAACATTCCAGCGTTCATTAAGCGCAAAGAGCGGCCAGGAAAGGATCACCTATCTCCATCCCAAACTCGAACCGATCCTTAGAAACACCTACGGCGTCGGCGTGTATCAGGAGCAGATGATGCAGATCGCCCGCGACCTGGCGGGCTACACGCTCCCCGAGGCCGACACGCTCCGCAAGGCGATCGGCAAAAAGATAAAATCATTGCTCGACGAGCAAAAACAAAAACTGACGAGCGGCATGATCAAGAATGGCATTCCCCCGAAGATCGCGTCCGAGATCTGGGAACTCTTCCCCGCCTTCGCGCGCTATGGCTTCAACAAGTCCCACGCCGCGTGCTATGCGATGATCGGTTACCAAACCGCGTACCTCAAAGCGAATTATCCGGAAGAATTCACCGCCGCGCTTCTGAACGCCGAAATGAGCGATATTGAGCGCATCTCATTCCTTATCCAAGAGGCGAAGGCCGCAGGCGTGGAAATTTTGCCGCCGGACGTCAATAAGAGCTTTATTAACTTCACGCCGGAAGGAAAACAAATCCGGTTCGGATTGCTCGCCATCAAGAATGTCGGGAGTGAGGTGACCCGCGCAATAATAGAGGAACGCGCACGCGGTGGCCCGTTCGAAACCTTCGAAAACTTCCTTGGCCGCATCCAACACAAAGACCTTAATAAAAAATCGCTTGAGTCATTGGCCAAGAGCGGCGCGTTCGATTCGCTGAATGTTGAGCGGAAGCAGATCCTGGAAAATATGGAGGATATCCTGCGATTTGTGAACGCACTCAAAAAAGGCGGTGCATCCCAGGCAAATTCCCTCTTTGGACTTTCCGCACCGACGATCACATTGAAGTTAAAACCGGCAACGCCGGCAACGAGCGGCGAGAAACTCATCTGGGAAAAAGAACTGATCGGATTCTTTATCTCTGCGCACCCGATGACGGGCTTCAAGGCATCGATCGATCACTATAAGTGCAAACCGATCAGCGAGGTCGCCGCGATGACCGATGAGAAGAAAATCGTCCGCACCGCCGGCCTCGTATCAAAAGTAAAAAAGATATTCACAAAAAGCGGCCAACCGATGATCTTCGCAACGATCGAAGACAACGCATCCGGCCAGTCGCTCGAGGTCGTCGTCTTCAATAGCATCCTCGAAAAGACCGCGCCCGCGTGGGTGGAGAACGCGTGCGTCATCGTGGACGGCCGTGTTTCGCACCGCGATGGCGAAACGAAGCTGATCTGTGAGAATGCAAAGAGATTGGAATAGCGCTCGGCTATTTCTTCTGCCGCATTAAGGGGAAGAACACCGTCTCCCGAATCGGTCTGTCCATCAGCACGGCAAAGAGCCTCTCGGAGATCCCGAACCCACCGGCGGGAGGCATGCCGTATTCCAACGCTTCAAGAAAATCCGCATCAAGATGTTGGGCCTCGGCATCCCCCGCCGCGCGAAGCTTCATCTGTTCTTCAAACCGCGCACGCTGGTCGTCCGGATCGTTGAGCTCCGAAAATCCCTTGCCAAGCTCCGTGCCACACGCGACGATCTGGAATCGCTCCACTACGCCCGGGCGTTCCGGATGTCGTTTGGCGAGCGGCTCGATCTCCACCGGCGGATCCACTAAAAAGCACGGCTCGATCAAATGAGGGCGCACCGTTTTTTTATAAATAAGATCAATGAGCCTTCCTTTACCCGCGCCTTTATCCACCTCCAGTTTCAACGTTTTAGCTTTTTTTAACAATTCGGAATGGTCGGCAGAAATCGGGTCGAGGCCATCATTCGCTCTCTTGAACGCCTCCACATAATCCACGGTCGGCCACTGCTTTGACCAGTCGATCTTTTTCCCGCCAAATTCCGTGGTCAAGTC
Source organism: uncultured bacterium (assembly GCA_963718515.1). Classification (GTDB taxonomy): domain Bacteria; phylum Patescibacteriota; class Minisyncoccia; order UBA6257; family 2-01-FULL-56-20; genus JAKAGE01. The sequence continues at coordinate 674,105 of OY970354.1, forward strand.
GCCGCAGGTCTTCTCGATCACCTCTTTATATATTTTTTCCGTCAGCTTCATCACGTCACGGTAATCGTGGTACGCCCAATAGAATTCGAGCTGGGTGTAATCCTGAAGATGGTCTCGATCAATGCCCTCGTTACGGAATATCCGTCCGATCTCAAACACTTTATTGAACCCTCCGACGAGCAACCGCTTGAGTGGCAATTCCAAAGAAATGCGCAGGTAAAAATCTTCGTCGAGCGCGTTGTGATGCGTCTTGAATGGCTCCGCTTCCGCGCCGCCGGGGATATTCTCGAGCACCGGCGTCTCTACTTCCAAAAACCCTTCGTGCTTGATCGCTGTCCGGAACGTTTCCCAAAAAACGGTTTTTTTGCGGAAAAGTTCCCGCAGATCCTCTGCGGCAATCAGATCCAAATAGCGCTTGCGGAACCGGATATCCGCATCCTCCAATCCCTCCCATTTATCGGGAAGCGGCAGAAGCGCCTTACCCGCAAATTGTAGCTCGTGCGCCTCGAGGCTTTTTTCGCCACGCTTCGTGCTAAAAAGTGGCCCGGTGACGGAAATGAAATCTCCCATGTCGAGCACCGATCGCCAAAAAGGAAGCTTGCTTAAAGCGTCCTCTTTTAACACCACTTGGATCTTTCCGCTCTCGTCCTCGATGTCCGCAAAGATGATCTTGCCCTGGTCGCGCAAACTGCGCACGCGGCCCGCAAGCGAGACTTTCTCTCCCGACTGCGCAAGCGCATCAAACTCCGCAAGCGCGTGCGCGATCGCGAACGACCGCTTCACCCGCGCCGGATACGGGTCGATTCCCGCCGCCCGTATGGCATCCAGTTTCTTCCGCCGCTCCGCAATGATGTCCTCTAGCATTGCTTAATGATACCAGAAGCGAAGGGTTAGTCTATTTTTAATATCTCGTAATGCATCAAACCCGCAGGCGTGGTGACGGGGATCTTATCCCCTGCCTTGTGCTTCAAGAATGCCTTGCCCAACGGTGATTCGTCGGAGATTCGCCCTTCCTCCGGTTTTGCCTCGTACATGCCGACAATCGTGTAGACCGACGTCTTTTCACCCTTCTTTATTGTGACGACGGACCCGACCTGGACAATGCCGTTCGTCTCGGTCTTCTTGATGATTTCCGCCGACTTTAATAGATCTTCGAACTCAAAAATACGCGTTTCAACGTTCGCCTGTTCCTCGCGCGCCTCCGCATATTCGGAATTCTCGGAGAGGTCGCCGTATTCTTTTGCCTGCTTTAAGCGCTGGGCAACCTCGTTGCGCTTTTTATTTTTGAGCTCCTCCAACTCTGTCTTAAACTCCTCCAAACGCTCTTTGGTTAAATATTGTTTGCTCATTTTTTAAATAAGAGCCGCTTCGTAGCGGCGGTTGACGGGTTATAGGGGGTATGCGCGCCTCCACAACCTCCAACGAATTGTACAGGTTTCGCCTAAAACTTTCAAGTAGGCCGACGCCTTCACGTGGGAACGGGCGTCATTGACCCAATGCACGGGAATCTCCTCGATTTTATAGCCCATCCGCTTGGCAAGAGCAAGGATTTCCCCATCAAATCCCCAGCCCGGAATGCTCGATATATTGAACACCTTTTCGGCAGTCACCTCGGTGAACGCCTTGAATCCACACTGGGTGTCCCAGATGCCCCACAGCCCGAGGACGGACTGGATCACAAGATTCCCCAGCTTGCCGGGGATCTGCCGATACCACGCTTCGGGCGGATCAAGCTTTGCGCCCTTGACCGCACGCGAACCAATTACGACGTCCGCCCCCTGCTTGAAAAGCGGCATCATCTTTTCGAATTGGTCGATGGAAGTGGAATTATCCGCGTCGGTGAACAAACGGATCTTTCCCGTCGAAAGAAGCATTCCCTGGCGCACGGTTCCTCCTTTGCCGCTGTTGTCTTTGAGGTCGATCAGCTTGAGATTTTTTACCACCTTCGCCATATTCTTCACGACGGATGCCGTCGTGTCCGTAGAGCCGTCGTTTACGACGACGATCTCATACGAGTAATCAACGCCGGCGAGGCGTCGGTCAATATCGATCAATGTCCGCGGGATACGCTCCGCTTCGTTGTACGCAGGGATGATGATAGAGAGATAGGGCTGTGCCATCAAAATCATGATACCACGCCGAGATTAAATTTTCGTTAAAATGCGCGGGCCGTCGGGCGTGATCGCAACGGTATGCTCAAAATGCGCCGCCCACGAGCCGTCGGCGGTGCCATAACTTTCATCCATCAATTGGGTAATTTCTCCCGCGCCCTGCGCCACCATCGGCTCGATCGCAAGCACCATTCCGGAAACGAGCATTTCGCCACGGCTCTTATCGCCAAAGTTGAATACCGTGGGATCTTCGTGAAGTTCCTTGCCGATGCCATGCCCGGTCAATCCTTCCACCGTGGAAAATTTATTTTTATGCACCACCTTTTCGATCGCGTGGCCGATGTCGCCGAGCGTCTTGCCGGGCACGGCCGCTTTGATCCCCGCGTAGAGGGCCTCTTCCGTTGCGGCGATAAGTTTCTTTTCGCGGCGGGCAACGGCACCCACTCCCACCGTGATTGCGGCGTCCACATATAATCCGCGGTGCTTCAAGCCGAGATCAAGCTTTACGATGTCGCCTTCGGCTAAAATATATCCCGACGGCTGGCCGTGCACCACGACGCGATTCACCGAAGTGCAAAGGGTGTAAGGATAGGCGTGCCGTGCGCCGGCGGGTTGGTAATTCAAAAACGCCGGCACATCGCGGTCTTTTATGATAAGCTCCCGCGCGATGCGGTCGAGCGCGAGCGTGGTCACCCCCGGACGCACGGCATTATGTAATTGTTGGAGGATGACGCCCAGCCGGCGGCCGCCTTCGGCCATGATCTCGATCTCGGCGGGGGTCCTCAATGAAATGGTCATTTGTGGTACGCCCCATGATATTCGCGGATTGCGGCATTGATCCGCGCCCGCACGGTTGCCTCGGTACCCATGCCCGAGATGCGCCTAAAATCATAGCGCTCCTTGAAAAATTTTACCACGTGGACGACCTGTTCTTGATAATACCGCTTGCGGTTCAGAAGCGCCTTGTGGCTATCGTCATCACGTTTTATCAATTTTCCATTGATATATATCTTGCGAAGTCCTGCGCGTTTGAACATCTCATCCTTGGAAATACTCAGATAAATGAAGAGGGTGTCCGTGCGTCCCGCGCGCGCAAGCTCACGCGCGACGAGACGCGCTTCGTTGATCATTTTGGGCGTGCCGTTGAAAAGGATGCCCTGCCGCGCGGGCGTTTTTGCGATCACCCGCTTAAAAATATTCCGCACCACGCCGGTGGGCGTCAGATGCCCGCGCGCCGTCGTCTTTGCATAGTCGTACTGCGCGAGCGCGGCGGGCTTGCGCACCTCATGCCCCATGTCGAGGTTGTAGAAATGATATTTTTTGACGAGTCGCGCAGCCTGGGTACCTTTTCCGGAGGCGGGATCGCCGAGAAGGATCAGGTTAAAAGGTTTTTTTGCCGGGGCGCGTCTCATGGGATCGTCAACTCACGCCGAGCGCCTTATTGATGCTCGCCGCGACCTCGTCCGGCGAAACGTTGCCGTCCACCGTGATGAACCGCGTCTGCTCTTTTAGATAATCCATCGCTGGCTTCATCGCGTCGTCATAATCGCGGAAGCGCTGGGCGATCGCCTCGGGCGTATCGTCCACCCGTGTTTCATGCGTGGCGCGAAGCAGGAGCCGGCGAATACACTCATCGCGCGCCACGTCGATGAATATCGTCGCCATGCGCGGCTTGCCATGCTCTTTCCAGTATTCCACCAAAAACTGCCCTTGCCCGAGCCGCCGCGGGACGCCGTCAAAAATAATGCCACGGTCCCGCGGAATGAGCGGGAGTTGGTCTTTTAATACCTCAATAATGAGCTCGTCCGAAAGAAGGGTGCCGCGGTCGATCGCGGTGATCTTTTTGGCAAGCGGCGTATCGGTTTTTAAAATGGCGCGAAGGGTGGCCCCCATTTCCCAAAATAAAAAATCCAGCTTTTCCGCCAGTTTCTTTCCCTGCGTCCCCTTGCCCGAACCCTGCGGCCCAGCGATGAACACCACATCAAATTCCATTGATGGTTACATCATAACAGAAAGCCCGCGCATGACAAAATCGGGCACTACATTGTCAAGACTTGATTGATAAAAACGGATATTATATGATGGTATCAGTACTCGGCCTCGTATCTGGGAGCCAGCTCTGGCGCCCTCCGCGGTACTCGATCATGGGAGATGAATCGAATACCATCGCCGTAACAGAGTCAACGCGACGTGAACTTCGCAGGGAGGCAACATCGTTGCTACGCCAGCAGGGTTTCTCCGCAGATGGCCGCCCCTCAATCGAGGCGCACACAAGCCGTCAGGCGGATATCCTTGGCAACCGCAACCTCAAGTGGGAGCCTCCAAAACGCACCTGACCTGCATCACGTCATCACCCCAAAACAAAAGCCGGACGGATCACTACGATCCCTCCGGCTTTTCTCTTTGTTTAACGGTCAAAATCAAAACCGCCTTTGCGGGCGGTTTTGAGAAGTATCTGCAGGCTCGTCACCTTAACATTCATAATATGCGAATCTTTATAAATGTCAAGCACTCCAATGTGGACCGCCGGAGAATCGAACTCCGAACTGCAAGATGACGAGCCTGCCATAATACCCTTTCACCAGCGGCCCCACTGGCGCTGTAATAGTACACTGCGATGGATTAATTTTTTTTAAAAAGATATGCGCGCTACTCTATCCCCTCATACTCCCTCACCGTCAACTGCGAATCGATCTGGCGCATGGTCTCGAGCGCGACGGCGACGACGATCAAAAGCGCGGTGCCGCTGATCGTGACGACGGAAATGCCGGTGATAGCCTGCACGATGATCGGCAGGATGGCGATGATGCCAAGAAACGTGGCGCCGAAGAGCGTGATGCGGTTCACGATCCCGCCGAAATATTTCTCGGTGCTCTCGCCCGGACGGATGCCCGGCACAAATCCCCCGCTCCGCTGGAGGTTCTTGGCCACTTCTTCAGGATTGAAGGTGATCGCGGTATAGAAATACGTGAAGATAAATACGAGCAGGAAATAGAATATGCCGTAATACAGTTGGTTCGCCACGAAGCCCTGGGCAAAGTTGCTGATGCGCAACCCCCATGCGGGCGAGAACAAGACGACGATCTGCGCCAGGAACTGCGGGAAGAGCAATACCGAGATCGCGAAGATGAGCGGGATCATGCCCGCCTGGTTCACTTTGAGCGGCAGATAGCTCTGCGCGCCGCCATACATTTTGGTGCCGCGGACACGCCGCGCATACGCCACCGGGATTTTACGCTCGCCCTCATTCAAATACACAATGCCTGCGATAAGCAGCAAGCCCACGATCACGAAACCGACGTACGCCGTCAAAAGCTGATGCGGTGTATGACGCGAGCGCGAGGCCGACGCTCGAAGGAACGCGGCTGATGATACCCGCCAAGATGATGAGCGAGATGCCGTTGCCCACCTTCTCTTCGGTGATCAGCTCGCCCAAGCCACAGCGCGATCATCGAACCGCACGTGATCACGATGACGTTGCGGATAAGGCTGAACGCGTCAGGCCGCGGGATGACGCCCTGGGAGATGAGGAGGCTCAGAAAGCCGTACGACTGCACGAACGCGAACGGCACGGTGAGCAAGCGCGAATACTGGTTGAACTTTGCCTGGCCGCGTGCGCCCTCTTCGTAATACATCTCCTTCATCTTCGGGAAGATGATCGTCATGAGCTGCATCACGATCGTGGAGGTGATGTACGGGCCGACGCCAAGCATCACGACGGAAAGGTTCGCCAAGCCGCCGCCGGAGAAGAAGTTCAAAAAGCCAAGCAGCTGGTTGGAATTGAAATAGTTCTGGAGCGCCGCCGCGTTCACGCCCGGGATCGGGATCGCCGCGAGCACGCGGTACGCAACCAAAAGCCCCAGCGACAATAAGTATCTTATTGCGGAGCTCCTTAACTTTGAAAATCTGTAGAAATTTTCCAGTTTCTATTCACTAAAATTAAATGATGGGTGGGTACATGACGTCCTTTGCGAACTTCATCTTCAGGAGCAAGACTGTTTCATGGTCTTATTTTACCGTACCGCCGGCTTTTTCGATCTTCATCTTAGCACTCGCGGACACTTCAAAGCCACTGCACGGAGATCGGGAATGCGATCTCTCCCGTTCCGAGTATCTTTACTTTGCCCTTATAATCTTTCTTTAATAATTTGAGCGTCTTCAAGAACGCGTGATTGACCTCGAGCGGAGCGCCGGCTTTCGCGTGAGCTTTAAGCTTGGCCGACAACATACCGAGATTGAAAACGACCGGGACATTCTCCTTCGGCTTGTTCCGAAAGCCACGCATCTTCGGGATCTTCAAGATGATGTCGCGCTCCGCCGGGCGGATGCGATGACCGGAGCGCGAGCGCTGTCCTTTCTGGCCGCGGCCCGAATAACTGCCGCGCTTGCCGCTGCGGCCGATGCGCTGGAGGCGCTGGGTTCTTATGGGTGTTCGTTCGTGAAGTTTCATGGTGGTGATAGGCGTACGCTTATGCCTTTAATTTCTTCAAGGCTTCGATCGTCGCCATCGCGTTCGTAAGCTTGTTCGGCGTACGGCCAAGAATCTTTGCCGTCGCATCCTTGATGCCCGCGAATGCCAGCACAAAACGCACCGATCCGCCCGCGCGGAGACCGTGTCCCTTGCTCGCCGGCTTGATCAGCACCTTTGCGGCGCTGTATTTTGCGATCACCTCGTGGGCGATCGTGCGGCCGTCCTTAAGGCTGACGACGAGAATGTTCTTTTTTGCATCAGCCTTTGCCTTTGCAACTGCCTGCTGGACGTCGAGGCCCTTCGCCACGCCGATGCCGATGCGGCCGCGCTCATCGCCGAGGACGATCGTGACGCGGAAACGGAAACGCTTTCCTCCCGCGACGACGCGCGTAACGCGGCGGTTATCGAGCACGCGCTCTTTGAATTCCTCGCGCACCACAGGGCGATCCGGCCGCTTGCGGAACGGCGGTTTTGAATTCGATGAATTGTTTGGGTTCATGGCCATTATATTTTTAGTCCGCCTTTCTTTGCTCCGTCGACGAAGCTCTTTACCCGGCCATGAAACTTGTATGAGCGGCGGTCGAATACTGCCGACGCGATGCCCTTCTCACGTGCTTTCTTTCCGATAAACTCGCCTACCGAGAATGCGTTCGCCGTTTTATTGCCTGTCTTTCCCTGCTGAAGCTATACGAAAGACTCGATGCCGAAAGCAACGTGTGCCCTTTCACATCATCAACAAGCTGGGCATAGAAATAGCGGTTGCTCCGGCGGACCGTAAGGCGCGGGCGGGCGGCGGTGCCGGAAATCGCCGCGCGGGTGCGTGCGACGCGGCGCATTCTTTTTTGATTGAGTTTTTTGATCGCTTTCATAATAATAGTGAAATGTTATGCCGCGGCAGTGGCGCCTGCTTTCTTGCCAACCTTTCTGCGGATGACTTCGCCCTGGTAGTGGATGCCCTTGCCTTTGTATGGCTCCGGCTTCTTCAGCGCACGGATCTCGGCAGCCGCGCTGGCCGACAACGTCTTTATCAATGCCGGAAACCTTGATCGTGTTCTTATCCACGGCGATCGCAATGCCTTCCGGAACCGGCACGCGAACCGGCAGGGCATATCCCAAGGAACAATACAAGCTCCTTTCCTTCGAGCGCCGCGCGATAGCCAACTCCTTCGATCTCAAGCACTTTCGTAAAGCCCGTCGGTGACGCCCTCGATCGCATTCTTCACGAGCGCCCAGATGGTGCCCTGGATCGCCGTCGTTTCCATCTTTGCTGTCGTCGCGACCCAAAAATTTTCGCCTTCGTTCTTAAGCGTCACGCCGTGCGGAACGGTTATGGTCAGCTCACCCTTCGGGCCTTTGATCGTCAAAATATCACCGCTCTGTACGAGCGTGGTTCCTGCGGTGATGCTAATGGGTTTTTTGATAAGACGGCTCATAGATAATAGATAAAATTAACGTTCTTAGTTACCAGATCTCAAAAAGATATTCTCCGCCGATCTTCTTCTTTCTGCGCTTCAGAACCGGTCATGATCCCCTTCGAAGTCGAAAGCACCGAAAGGCCATGGCCCTGACTTTACGGTCGGCAGGCTGCGATAGTCCGAATAAAAATGGCGGCTCGGCTTGCTCATAATCTTGAAATCGTTCACCACCGCTTCCTTCCCTTTGTATGCCACGCGGACGATGATCACATTCTTCTTTCCCATCACGTCTTTTTCCGCGCTCTTGATATAGCCGTGATCGACGAGCGTCTTTAAGATCGCAAAATCCATCTTCGAGAACGGGAAGATGATCTTTTCTTTTTGCGCGCGGGACGCATTCTTAAGTTCGGAAAGGATATTATAGTGCATGTGATTTACCAGCTGGCTTTTTTAATTCCCGGGATCTGTTGGGCGGTCGCCATTTCGCGGAAGCAGATACGGCACAGTCCGAAATCGCGCATAAAGCCACGCTTGCGGCCACAGCGGAAACAGCGCCGCACGATGCGGGATGAATACTTTGGTCGCTTTTTGCTTCGCGCGATGACGGATTCTTTTGCCATAATATTTTTTCTTTTTCTTCGGCCGCGGCTTCTTTCTTCATCGGCACGCCGAACTCCGCGAATTTCTCCACCGACTTTGCCCGATTCCGGATCTTCGGCACCACGCTTACGCCAATGGAAAACGATACCGGTGACTTTTCCGGCGAGATCTCCGGGAACACCAGATGGTCACGGACGCCCACGTTAAGGGTGCCGCCCTGGTCGATCGCGGAATGCTCCAAGTCCGCCAAAGTCCCGTACGCGAGGTAACACTATTGTAATCAAACGCTCGAAAAAATCAACCATTTTCTCGCGGCGAAGCGTGACGCGCAGGCCGACGATCTGGCCTTCGCGGAGCTTGAATCCGGCGATGGATTCCTTCGCGCGGCGCACCTGCGGCTGTCTGGCCGGTCACCGCGGCAATATCGCGCATCACTTGCGGCAGGATCTTTTCCTCAAAGTTCGGCTGTTGGCCAAGCCGGCCGACGCCCGCGTCAATGACGACCTTCTCGAGGAAGGCGCGCATCGCTTTTCTATCCGTATGTGTTTTCTTTGTTTCAGCCATGGTGATGGTTATATGGTTGCTTTGCACTTTTTACAATAACGGACCTTGCGGTTGCCTTCGATGCGGCCGCCGACGCGGGTCGGCAGCCTTGCAGTTCGGGCAAACGAGCATCACTTTCGAAACGGCCATCGGGCGCGAGACCGCAACGATCTGGCCTTTCTCGCCCTGCTTGCGCGGCTTCGAGCGCTTTTTGAAAACGTTCAAGTCCGTCGATCATGATCTTCTCGCCGTCCGGCGAGGACTTCAAAACCACCCCGGTCTTCCCGCGATCCTTTCCCGAATTATTTTTACGTTGTCTCCTTTTTTGAGTTTCATAGTATTGATTGATAGTATCGTTATACGATTTCTTCCGCCATCGTCATTAATTTCTCGAAGCCCTTTTCTTTGAGCTCGCGCGGAAGCGGGCCGAAGATACGGGTCGCCACCGGCTCTTTCTTAGCATCGATCAAGACGACCGCGTTCTCGTCAAAGCGAACATATGAACCATCCTTGCGGCGAAGCGCATTCTTGGTGCGGACGACGAGCACCTTCACCACGTCTTTCTTCTTGACCGTCTTGCGCGGTTCGGCGCTCTGCACGGAAGCGACGATGACGTCGCCCACGCCCGCATAGCGGTGATGCGTTCCGCCAAGGATGCGGAAACAACGCACCACCTTGGCGCCGCTGTTATCCGCAACTTTTAATGACTGATCGTTCTTGTATCATGGTTTATGGTTATGCGATCTTATTTATGATCCTCCAGCGCTTTTCGCGGGACATCGGCCGCGATTCCTCGATGGTCACCTTATCCCCCGTCTTGTATTCGTTGTTCTCATCGTGCGCCTTGAACTTGGTCGTCACTGTGATAGTACTTCAAATACTTCGGATGCTTCTTGAGACGCTGCAACCGCAACCACGCGCGTTTTCGTCATCTTGTCGGAAACGACGACGCCGATGATCTTCCGTTTCTTTTTTGGTGTAGGGACGTTGGTCATGATGTTATACTTTTGGCGCTTGCTGGTGTAAGAACGTTTTCGCCCGGGCGATCTTCTTGCGCGTCTGGTGAAGCTCGTTCACATTCTTCACTTTTCCGGCCGCGAGGTCAAATCGCAAGGCGCGCAATCGCTCGCTGCTCATCGGTCACGATGTGCTCGAGTTCGCCGAGCGACTTATTCTTCAATTCTTGAATTTCTTTCTTTTTCATGGTCTTTTAATGAAAATTATTTCGTAATGAGTCGGGTTTTTACCGGCAATTTGAATGACGCAAGACGCAATGCTTCCTTTGCGCGCGCGAGCGTCACGCCATCGATCTCAAAAAGTACACGGCCCGGCTTTACCGGAAACACATAGTGATCAACGGAACCTTTTCCGCCTCCGAGCGTTTTTTCCGGAGCCTGCAGCGTGATCGGCTTGTCGGGGAAGATGCGGATCCAGAGCCGACCGTCGCGCTTTAAATAATTCGTGATCGTTTTGCGCGCTGCTTCGATCTGGCGGGAATTCACCCATGCCGCTTCCGTGGACTTCAAGCCGAACTGAACCGTAGCTCAACGTAAGCCCGCGCGTTTCAACCATGCGCTTGCGGGAGCGTCCTTTTTGCCACTTACGATGTTTTACTTTCTTAGGAAGAAGCATGATAAAAGTATTTTAGAGAATATTAATAGTTGGATGACGTGCGGCGGTCGGAGGACGCCCCGAAGAACGAGAGCGGGATTCTTCTTCTGTCTCTTTGGCGGTCTTTGCAAAAACCTCTCCTTTATATATCCAGACGCGGATGCCGATCGTGCCGTAGGTGGTAAATGCCGTGGCAGTGCCATAATCGATGTCGGCGCGGAGCGTTTGCAACGGCAAAGAACCCTTTGAAAGATGTTCGTTGCGCGCGATCTCGTTTCCATCAAGGCGGCCCTTCAAAAGGATCTTAGCACCCTTAACATCCTTGTTCTGCAATATCTGTTCCAAATATTTCTTCATGGTGCGGCGGAAGCGGATGCGCTTCTCGAGATCCCACGCGATCTGCTGGGCGGTGTAACGCGCGGAAACGTCCGAGCGCTTGAGTTCTTCCACATTCAAACTGAGCGCAACTTTGGAGCGCGTCTTGCGCACTTTCATGAGCGCGTCGACGACGGCCTTGTTGAGATCTTCCATGCCCTTGCCTCCGCGGCCGATGATGAGTCCCGGGCGGGCGGCGCGGATGAACACGCGAAGATTTCCCTGCGTGCGCTCGATCTCGATAGCGGCGACGCCGGCGAGCGGGATGCGCTTGTTGATCGTGTTGCGGATCGCTTCGTCTTCTTCGAGGAACTTGGCATAGCCGCCCTTAAGGAACCAGCGCACTGGCCAGCCTTTCGAGATTCCCAACCGATATGAATTTGGATTTATTTTTTGTCCCATGGTGATTATTTGTCGCCGCTCTTACGGCCAAAATTTCTGCTTCCAGAATCCCGGATTCTTCTTTGATTCGCGTCGCCTGCTTATCCGGCGCTTGCGGCTTCTTTGCCTTGATCGCGCTTATCCTCGCCCGGCGGAAGCTTGGTCTTCTTCGGAGGCACGATCGTAAAGCGCGACTTCAAACTCTCGTTCACGCCAAGCGTGATCGTCACATGGCTCATCTTTTTCTGGATCGGAGACGCACTGCCGCGTGCGCGGGGCAACATCCGCTTGAGCATCGGGCCGCCATCAACGCGGACACTTACCACAAAAAGATGCTGAGGATCAACTTGCTTGTTATTTTTAGCATTCGCAACCGCCGAGCGCAAGAGTTTTAACAGCGGTTTGCGAAGGGCGGCGCGTCTGCACGAGCAATTGCGCCTCGGCCTCATTCACCGGCAAGCCTTTTATAAGGTCACCAACACTGCGCACTTTGCGGGGCGCCATACGAAGGAAACTAAGTTTTGCGACGTATTGTTGTTTGGTTTCCATGGTTCTATATATATTATTTCTTAGCCGGAGCCGCTTTTGCAGCCGCTGCCTGTGTTTTTGCCGTTTCGGCGGCTTTTATCTCAAGCTCCTTCTGCATCTTTCCGCCGTGGCGCGTGAATTTGCGGGTCGGCGAAAACTCGCCGAGGCGATGTCCCACCATTTCTTCCGTCACGCGCACTTCAACGTGCGTGCGGCCGTTGTGCACGCCAAAAATATGTCCCACCATTTCCGGTGCGATCTCCGAAGCGCGTGACCAGGTCTTGATGACAACGCCGCTTCCGGATTTGGCAGCCAAGACTTTTTTCATGAGCTTAGGATCGACGAACGGTCCTTTTTTGAGTGATCGTGACATGGGATTGTATAAAAACTATTTATTGTTACTTGTTACGGATGCCGACGCGCCGCTTGACGATGAATTGGCTCGACTTCTTTTTCTTATTGCGCGTCTTGTGGCCGCCGGTGACCTTGCCCCACATGGTTTTCGGCTTGCGGGTACCGCGCGGCTGTGCGCCTTCACCGCCTCCGTACGGGTGGTCAACCGGATTCATAGCACTGCCGCGGACCGTCGGGCGGATACCCATCCAGCGCGAGCGGCCTGCTTTGCCGAAATTAACGAGGCTCCATTCGGAGTTCGAAACCTGGCCAAGCGATGCGAGGCACGTCCACAACACGCGGCGGACTTCGCCGGAGTTAAGCTTGAGGTCGGTGTAGTTATCGGCATTGGCCAAGACTTCCGCATATGCACCGGCGGAGCGGGCGAGCTGTCCGCCGCGTCCCGGCGCCATTTCAATATTATAAACTTGCTGGCCCACCGGAATATTTTTGAGCTGCATGCGATTGCCGTTCTTGATCGGCGCCGTTTCTGCGGTGATAATCTCATCCCCCGCCTTCAATTTTTCCGGCGCCAAAATATATGCGTGCGATCCATCAGCATATTTTATAAGTGCGATGAACGCGGTGCGATACGGATCGTATTCGATCGTTTCCACGATAGCCTTCTGATTCATGCGATTCTGCTTGAAATCGATCATGCGGTAGAGCTTCTTGTTGCCACCACCCTGGTGACGCACCGTGATGCGGCCCGCCGAGTTGCGGCCGGAGTTGGATCTTCAACCGCTTGACGAGATTCTTAAAAGGCCGCGCGCCTTTCGTAAGGGTGCTGTAGTCGGAAGATGTCATACTGCGCCGCGAAGCGCTTGTGGGTTTGTAGGATTTCATTACCTTGGCATTAGTTCAAGTCTATTTTTTGACCCTCTTTAATAGTGACGATCGCTTTGCGGTGGCCCTCCTGGATGCCTTTGATGCCACGGCCGGAACGCTTTACTTTGCCTGCCCGGTTCAAAATATTTACCGCAACGACGTCCACTTTATAGAGCGCATGGATGGCTTTCTTTACCTCCGGCTTTGCCGCGCCGGATTTTACCAAAAACACGTACTGATTGGAAGTCGTCAGCATCGTCGCTTTTTCGGTGATCCAAGGCTTTTTGATGAGAAGTGGGTCGGTCATGGTAATAGTAGTGGTAGTGGTCGTGGCATTAGATCTTGTAGTGCTTTTCGATCGTATCGACCACGCTCTTATCAATAAAGAGATTCTTGTGGTTCATGATGTCGTAGATATTCAACGAACTCGCTTCGATCGCTTTTGTCTTTTGGAGATTGCTCGTGGCGCGGAAAAGATTTTTATTGGTGTTGTCCGAGACCAAAAGCACGTCAAAGCGCTTATCGCCTTTGCGCGGCGAGAGGATCATCTTCAAGGCACCCGCAACGGCTTTCGTCTTTGGCGCATCCATAACAAGCGTCTCAAACACTTTCACCTCGCCATCCTTCGCCTTCTTGGAAAGCACGGAGAACAGCGCGACGCGCTTCATCTTTTTATTCACCTTCTGGGAATAATCCTTGTCGTTGCGAGGTCCGTGCGCCTTTCCGCCGCCTACCCAGATCGGCGAACGGGTCGAACCGTGACGCGCGCGGCCGGTTCCCTTTTGTCTCCACGGCTTCTTGCCGCCTCCGCGCACTTCACTGCGATCCTTCACGTGCGCCCATGGCTGACGGGCGTTCGCGAGCTGAGCCTCCAAAACCTGCTGGACGAGCGTCGCATTCCACTTCGCGCCAAAAACGGTGGACGGCAATTCAACCGTTCCCACCACTTCATTCTTCAAATTATAGACGTCAGCTTTCATGCCAAAAAAATGATGGTTTATTATTTTGAGGTTGAAATTTCGAGCAATCCGCCGCGATCGCCCGGCACCGCGCCGCGCAGGAAGAGCAGATTGTTCTCTTTATCGATCGCCGCAACGACGAGGTTCTTTATTGTGACGCGATCAACGCCCATGTGTCCCGCCATGCGACGCCCCGGAACGACACGCTGGAAAGCGGTCGAGCCGATGGAGCCCGGCGCGCGATGGCGATTCTTCTGGCCGTGGGTCTTCGGACCGCCACGGAAGTTATAGCGCTTTACGACACCCTGAAAACCGCGTCCTTTCGTGATGCCGCTCACGCGGACCTTGTCACCCTCAGCGAACAAATCGACGCCGACGGCATCATCCAGTTTCAATGCCGAGATATCCACTTTCTGGTTTGGGCGGTTCTTGAACTCGCGCTTCTTTTTGCCGAGCGTCAATTGGACGGCCTCGTAGCCATCCCGTTCCGCGGTGCGCAAAATCGAAACCTTGTTGGGTTCCGCATGGACGACCGTAACCGGAACGACTTTGCCGTCCTTCCAGATCTGCGTCATTTTAAGTTTTTTACCTAAGATATATGACATTTTCTTGATCGTCCGCCTTCCCTTGGAAGATGCTCGCTTTGAATGAGCATCGGCGGAATCCAGTAAAAATTAATTAACTCCGGTTTTGACGCCGGAGTTTTTTGCAAAACCAACCCACCTACCCGTTTTTAAACGGGATCCAGAGAAAACGGCGACCGTTTTTCTGAGCCGAGCAAAGGCGCGGCCAAAGAGGTAAATATTTGCATAAAAACTTCCGAGCAAACCTTGATGACGATTATAGCAAAAGGCGGCCTAATGTCAAATATTAAGCTCCCCTCTTGTCTTCGGTCCCACCGCACCATAGCCAGTCGTGCTTGGCGTCCCATAGGAGACAATGCCTTCTTTAGTCTGGAATGCTTCGACTGCTTGCTCGGTGATCGACCCGTAGTATCCGGTGACATACTGGGGAGCAAGGTAACCGTCCGTGACAAGGATGCTTTGGAGGGTGTCTACCTGTGGTCCTGAACTCCCAGGGGCAACAAAAAATCCCAGAAGAAGGGCCTGCCTGAGGTAAACAGAAAGAGGTGATTTGGTCTCTTTCATCCTATCCCCTTCATTATAGAGGAGCTTCCCTCCTTATACCCTGTGGATACGAAATAGTATCATAATTCCGTCGTTAGACAATAAAAAAACTGCGGTACTGGTCGTACTGCAGTTTTTTATTTATGCTCCTATACCATCTTGATCTCGATATCGACGCCGGCGGGAAGGTTCAGGTTCGAGAGAGACTCGATGATCTTCTGGCTGGGGTTGAGGATCTCAACGAGGCGCTTGTGGATGCGGAGCTCGAACTGCTCACGCGCGTCCTTGTGGACGAAGGTCGAGCGGTTGACGGTGTAGTGCTTTACTTCCGTGGGAAGCGGGATCGGTCCCGTCACTTTTGCATCATTGCGCTCGGCGGCCTCTATTATCTGGCGTGCCGAGTTATCGATCAGCTTGTGATCGTACGACTTGATGCGCAAGCGCAACTTTTGTGGAGTATCTGTCTTTGCCATTTGAGTACCAAGAGAGTATATCAAATCCGGCACATGTGTCAATAAGTGGAGCCGCAGATAATTTTAGATAGTTTTAATGCACTATTTTATACACTATCGCGGGGGTGGCATAGTGCTGGACCTAGATTGACATCTGAGATCCACGGGGCGCAAGTCCCCGCACCCCCGCGTAAAGACGTTAAAAGATATATTAAATAAAGATTAAAAACTTTTTGACAGACCATTTCGAACTGTTATTATGGTTAAGATGTCAGTCTAGGTTCTTCAGTATTATGTTTGGATCCGCAAAAAGCCCGGCAACGGGTTTTTTGTTTTTTTACAGAGCGACGAATCACGAAGGTAGTCATGTAATGCCATCCAGGGGGCGCTCGGAACCGCGACGATCTTCTATTGCCATAGCAGAACAAAAACCACCCTTTCGGGGGTTCGCGGAGCCGCGAAGGCGGCGAGCGCACAGGCGCGCCGGTCAGCAGACCGGAACGCCGTACCCGAAAGGGTGGTTTTTGTTTTTGCTACTTGATGATCTTCGTCACGACTCCGGCGCCGACGGTCTTGCCGCCCTCGCGGATGGCGAAACGCATCTTGTCTTCCAGCGCAACCGGGGTGATGAGCTTGACCGTGATCTTGACGGTGTCGCCCGGCATGACCATTTCCATTCCTTCCGGAAGGGTAACCTCGCCGGTCACGTCCGTGGTACGGATGTAGAACTGCGGCTTGTAGCCCTTGAAGAACGGAGAGTGGCGGCCGCCCTCTTCTTTCGAGAGCACATAGATCTCGCCCTCGAACTCCGAGTGCGGGGTCACACTGCCCGGCTTGGCCAACACCTGCCCGCGCTCCACGTCCTCTTTCTTGAGTCCGCGCAAGAGCAAACCGGCGTTGTCGCCTGCCTGGCCTTCGTCCAAACTCTTGTTGAACATTTCAATGCCGGTGACGACGGTCTTCGCGGTCGGCTTGAGGCCAACCACTTCGATTTCCTCGTTCACCTTCACCTTGCCGCGCTCGATGCGGCCGGTGACGACCGTGCCGCGTCCTTCGATCGAGAAGATGTCTTCGATCGGCATAAGGAACGGCTTGTCGAGTTCGCGAACCGGATCGGGGAAGAAGTCATCCATCGCCTTCACGAGGTCGAGGATCGGCTTCGCATCCGGCGAATCGGCAGAGGTCGCGTTCAACGCTTTGAGCGCCGAACCGCGGATCACCGGGGCGGTGTCGCCCGGGAACCCGTTCTTCGTGAGCAGCTCGCGAACTTCGGACTCCACGAGGTCGATCAATTCCGGATCATCTACCATATCCACCTTGTTGAGGAAGACAATAATAGAGGGCACGCCTACCTGGCGGGCGAGCAAGATGTGCTCGCGCGTCTGCGGCATCGGGCCATCGGTCGCGGCTACGACGAGCACTGCGCCGTCCATCTGGGCGGCACCGGTGATCATGTTCTTGATGTAGTCGGCGTGACCAGGAGCGTCAACGTGCGCATAGTGGCGCTTCTCCGAGTTGTACTCCGAGTGATGCAGGGCGATCGTAATACCGCGCGCCTTCTCTTCCGGAGCGTTGTCGATCTGATCAACCTTCTCTTCTTTCTTTGCCCAACCCTTCAAAAACAAAACGTGCGTGATGGCCGCGGTCAAGGTGGTCTTGCCGTGGTCAACGTGGCCGATCGTGCCGACGTTCAAGTGCGGCTTGGACCGGTCAAATTTTTCTTTTTCTGCCATAGTTAAAAAATGATTAAAGATTTATTTTGATTTTTACCGCCACCCCCTCTCAAATAAAAACAGCCGTAACGCTGTAAAAACCTAAACCAATCGACCGGTTTAGAGAAAGGAGTACCAAAAGATTGTAATGCACCAACATCAGTTTTGTCAATGGAAGCGTGGATAAGCTGTGAATACGGGCAAAAGAAACGGGGCGCAAAGATGATTCATCTTCACGCCCGGCTACTTCCAAAAAGAAGAAAGTTTACGCCGCGCAACCTGCCGCGCCCGCATGACCTTGGACTTTGAACTCGCGACCGAGATTCCAAGCATTTCCCCGATCTCGTGGTGTCCGTATCCCTTCACGTCACGCAAATAGAGCATGTTCTGATGTGATGGACACAAGAGAGCGATCACCTCTTTTAAGGCGATACGATCCACCGTTGACGCCTGGCGGCGATCGATGATCCCAAGATTCGCTTCAAACGCATTGCCGTCCTTCTCCAAAAGCTCGTCCAGCGACACATCGTATTTTTCTTTCCGCCGGAGCTTCATGAGCGCCAGATTGATCGTGATCCGCGTGACCCACGTGCCGAACGCGGAATTGCCCTGAAATTGTTTTATGCACCGAAACATCCGCAGCAACGTATCCTGGGTAAGATCCTCTGCATCAGCTGGATTGCCGACCATCCTCAGACAGCGCTGATAGATCTGCCTCCGGTAAATCGTGGAGATTTCATCAAACGCCGCAGTGTCCCCTTCTTGCGCGCGTCTCACCAATTCAGCGATCCTGCCATCACTCTTTTCCGACGCCGCGTTCATGTCTTCCCCTCTCGTTACAAAAAACTGCCTTGCCATAGCGTACTACCGCCAGGCGATTTTGGCAATGAGAGGGAGATGGGGGGATTCGTGCAATTATATCGCAAGCGGACGCAGCGACCACCGAGACCCCGACTTACTCGCAACAAAACATTTTTCCTTACGAGAAGATTCTTTGGCGGTATTCAAATTCGCGCGAGAGAGAGTCTGGTCTTTTTTATCCTCAAAAACAATGCAGACCTTCCTGGGCAGTTTGTCCATCACGCCGGGATTCCGCATGAGGTAGGCATTAAAGTCCGCCGAGAGAGATAGATTTTTTTTAATCCTTGTTTTTTGGGACATATTATTTTGAGTATTTATAGTTTGCGACGACTTTCTCATAGTTTTGTTTTAAATCTTCTACGAGTATCGCTGCTATGATTCCCATATTGTCTTTTGCATCGCCCACGTTTTCTTTCGTTTCACTCCCTCCGATTTTATAAAAGTGACAGTGAGGAATGCCGCCGTGTAGCTCGCTATTATCACACCGCTTTATCATCCGCCACCGTCCGTTTATCTTGTACCGAAAGATAAGCGAGAATCTTTCCAACGTGCCCCGGCGCTTGCGGAGACACAGCTCCAAATCCACATCGTCCGCAACAGGATACCGAATGATCCGATGCCAATAGGGTGATGATTTCATTGTAGGCCATGATCACCATACCCGCAACAAACCCAATGTGCAAATAGTTTTTAATGATCTTTTAATAAAATCGCCACCATAAACTCACTCCTCCGCACCCTCGATCATCGCCCCGCCGCCGCAAGCCCATCAAGCAGAAGTGGAGCAACAAGTAACACCTTCACATCAATAAGCCGCCATCCACGCGTGCGCCGCAAGCGTCACCACCGATTATCTTCTTTCATATTGAATTCCTAAATCTCTCTACTTTGGTACGGGCAGCCCTAATTTTTGCAGTGGTAAATACTCAAAATAATATTGGCATCCGACCGAGATGACGTAATCCAAAGAATCTTTATATTCTGGTTTCTTAAACCGGTCGCTAGAACACACTACCGCATACCTTTGAGGGGAATCGCGGAGGCACGAAGGTGCCGAGCGTTAGGGCGCGTTCAGCAGAACGCGACCCGTCCCCGAAAGGGTAGGCGGTAGTGTGTTCTAGCGCTTCTTCCCCTCAATTATCTGCTGCGCCACGTTGTTCGGTGTCGGCTCATAATGATCAAACTCCATCGTAAAGCTCCCGCGTCCCTGCGACATCGAGCGAAGCTCCGTCGCATAACCGAAGAGCTCGGACAACGGCACCTTGGCGTTTACCACCTTGAGCTGGCCCGGACGGTCGTCTATCGATTCGATCGCGCCGCGCTTGCCGCTCACATTGCCCGTCACCTCGCCCATGAAACTGTCCGGCACGATGACCTGGATCTTCATGATCGGCTCAAGGATGACCGGCTTGGCTTTCTTGGCCGCATCCTGGAATGCCATTGAACCCGCGATCTTGAATGCCGCTTCGGAAGAGTCCACTTCGTGGAACGATCCGTCGTAGAGCTCTACCTCGACGTCCACCATGTGGTAGCCAGCGACGACGCCTTTATCTACCGCTTCTTTGACGCCTTTCTCCGTTGGATTGATGAATTCTTTCGGAACAGAACCGCCCTTGATCTCGTCCAAGAATACAAATCCCGAACCCTTTTCGCCGGGCTTTATATGGATCTTAACGTGACCATACTGACCGCGACCGCCCGACTGCTTGATGTATTTGCCTTCGCCATCGGCCGGAGCCGTGATCGTTTCGCGGTATGCCACTTGAGGACGCCCCACGTTCGCGCCAACGTTGAACTCGCGCTTCATACGATCAACGATGATGTCCAAGTGCAGTTCGCCCATGCCGCTGATGATCGTCTCCCCCGTCTCGTTATCGCCTTCCACGCGGAACGTCGGATCCTCTTCCGCCAAGCGGTGGAGAGCGATACCCATTTTCTCCTGGTCGGCTTTCGTCTTCGGCTCGATGCGCAAACCGATGACCGGTTCGGGGAATGTGATCTTTTCCAAGATTACCGGATGGTCCGGATCGCACAGCGTGTCGCCCGTGGTGGTGCCTTTTAAGCCCACGATCGCGGCGATCTCGCCGGAGTAAATCTCGTCCACTTCTTCGCGGTCGTTCGCGTGCATCCGCACGATGCGGCTGACGCGCTCCTGCTGGCCCTTCGTAGAATTGTAGACATACGAACCGCGCTTGAGCACGCCAGCGTACACGCGGAAGAATGCGAGGTTTCCCACGAACGGGTCCGTTGCGATCTTGAACGCCAATCCCGCAAAGTGCTCTTCGTCGGTGAGCTTCACCGGCACCTGCTCGCCCGTCGTTTCACTCGTGCGCCATGATCGGCGGCATGTCCGCAGGCGACGGAAGATATTCAATGACGGCGTCCAACATGAACTGCACGCCTTTGTTCTTGAGCGCCGAGCCACAGAGCACCGGCACGATCGTGTTCGCGATGACCGCCTTGCGCAGGGTCTTGCGCAAATCGTCGAGCGAAATTTCCTTGCCATCCAAATACGCCGACATCACCGTCGTCGTCGTTCTCCGCGATCTTTTCGATCAGGTCGTGGCGATGCTTTTCTACGTCTCCTTCATATCATCGGGGATCGGGATCTCTATGATCTTCTCGCCGTGCTCGCCTTCAAAGGTGTACGCCTTGTTCTCGAGCAGTGCCACCATGCCCATGAAGCCGCCTTCGGTACCGATCGGCAGCTGGATCGGAATTGCGTTCGGCGTCAAGCGATCAATAATAGACTGGAAGCTCTTTTCAAACGACGCGCCGGAGCGGTCGAGTTTGTTGATAAAGCAGATGCGCGGCACTTTGTAGTCGTCCGCATAGCGCCAGTTGGTCTCGGACTGCGGCTCCACGCCCGCGACGCCGTCAAATACGACGACCGCGCCGTCGAGCACGCGAAGCGAGCGCTTGACCTCCACCGTGAAGTCGATGTGGCCCGGGGTGTCGATCAGGTTGATGCGATGCTCGAACTTTTTGATCGCCGCGCGTGATACGTCGGCGTCCAGAACGCGGTCGTTGCCGCGGAAGTGATCGTGATACCGCGCTCGCGCTCCTGTTCCATCCAGTCCATCACCGTGTCGCCCGTGTGCACTTCGCCGATCTTGTGCGAAACGCCGGTATAAAAAAGCACGCGTTCGGAAACGGTGGTCTTGCCGGCATCGATGTGCGCGATGATGCCGATGTTGCGAGTTTTTTCGATCGGATACTGTCGGGGCATACTATATAAATTTTCTTTATCGTCGCGAAGTGCGCGAAGGCGCGGTTCGCTTCTGCCATGCGGTGCATGTCGAGCTTCTTCTTGATGGCGTTGCCTTCGTTCTTGGATGCGGCGATGATCTCGTCTGCCAGCTTGTCCGCCATGCCCTTGCCCTTCTTGGCGCGGGCGGCGCCGATGATCCAGCGAAGCGCGAGCACGAAGCGGCGCTCGGGGCGAACCTCGCGCGGCACCTGGTAGTTGGCGCCGCCGACGCGCTTTGAAGCGACTTCAAGCAACGGCATCACGTTTTCGAGCGCCCGCTCGAAGACCACCATCGGCTCTTCTTTCGTAGTCTCCTTTATTTTATCGAATGCCGAATACACCAACTTTTCAGCGGTGGATTTCTTTCCGTCTTTCATCACATAGTTGATGAAGCGGCCGAGCTCAACGCGGCCATGAACGACGTCGGGCTGATGGAATTTTTTATATACTCGCTTTTTTCTCATATTATTTTCTTCTTTGCGATCTTCGCGCCGTACTTGGAGCGCTGTTGTTTGCGATCTTCGACGCCCGTCGTGTCGAGCACGCCGCGCACGACGTGATAGCGAACGCCCGGCAAGTCTTTTACGCGGCCGCCGCGCACCATCACAATAGAGTGCTCCTGGAGCGAGTGGCCATCGCCCGGAATGTATGCCGTGATCTCCATGCCGTTCGTAAGCCGCACGCGCGCAACTTTCCGGATAGCGGAGTTCGGCTTCTTCGGCGTCTGCGTGAACACCTTCACGCACACGCCGCGCTTGAAGGGCGACGTGGAATCCACCGGACGGTTATGGATGGAATTAAAATAGTACGCCAAAGCGGGCGCTTTCGTCTTCGTGGCGAGCGGCTTTCGGCCCTTTTTGATGAGTTGACGGATGGTAGGCATGCGTAATACCAAAGAATTGTAAGCGAGGCGGGGCTTTATGTCAAATAAAACGCGCCCCAGAACCCTATCCCCGCTTCTCCACCACCTGGAGGCGCACGTCAAACTCTCTCGTATGAGCGCGGAAAAGGATTTGGAACCGCTCGTTTGGGTTATATCTTCGAGGTTAATCGAGAGTTTGGTGAAGTGAAATCACCATTGGTGGACCCGAGGGGAATCGAACCCCTATCTATCGGATGCAAACCGATTGCTCTACCACTAAGCTACAGGCCCGGACGGTGGCGACTTGTGCCACTCCGCGCGGCAATATAGTTATATCCTAAAACAGGCGTCCAGTGAAGAGCGCGAAGAAAAATGCGATGACGGGCATGATGATCTGGAATCCGAAGAACACGAAGATGAGGACAAAGATCAATCCCCATCGCTCCATAAAGTACATGAACTTATAGGTGCCGGGCGTGGGCGGCAGGACGAGGAACAATAACTTTGAGCCATCGAGCGGCGGGATGGGCACGAGATTAAATATTCCTAAAAGGACGTTGATATAGACGACGATCAAAAAGAAAAAGAACATTCCCGCGAGGGGTGCGCTGAAGACGGGCGTCGAGCCGCTCAGGATACTGTTGAACAGCGCGTCCTTCGCCGCGCTGGCGAGCGGCACGAGCGCGCTCAATATCCCGAACACGAGCGCGATGAACAAATTAGTGACGGGACCGGCGAATGCGACCTTCACGGCATCCACGCGGGGATTTTTTAAATTGTTCGGATTGTACGGCACCGGCTTTGCACCCGCAAAGAAGAATCCTGTCGTGAGAAACAGCACGACCGGCATGATGAACGACAAAAATGGATCGAGGTGCTTCAACGGGTTCAGCGTCAAACGCCCCGCGCGGCGGGCGGTGTCATCCCCCAGCCGCTCCGCCTCGTAGCCGTGTGCCACTTCGTGGAGCACGGCGGAAAAGATCAGGACCAGGAACTCGAATATCGTGATTGCAATAACCATGAAAGTAATTGTAGCATTAGAGCGTACACCAAAACATCTGGTGCATATGCCCTCGTAGTGAAACGGATATCACGCATGGCTTCGAACCATGAAGTCTGGGTTCAACTCCTGGCGGGGGCACCGATATAAAAAAACAGGCATAAGTCCTTTTTCCTCGTGATAAGAATAATTCGGAAAAAGGACTTATGCCTGTTTTTTTATATTTGTTTTTCGCGCAGGAGTTGAACTGGAGGGGTGGGTCGGAGGGGACGCGTCGTCCCCTCCGTGTGGGAGAGTGTTGAGAACCGTGGGTTCTCAAGGAACGAGCCGCGGCGGCGAGTGACGTGAAACTCCTGGCCGCATGCTATCATCTCAATTGCATTTTATGCTCATCCTTAATAGAATAACTCTGATATTGCCCCTATAGCTCAGTTGGTAGAGCAACTCCCTCTTAAGGAGATGGTCCGAGGTTCGAATCCTCGTGGGGGCACAAACGCGGGCGGTTGACACGATGCCCATCCATCTACCATTATGGATGGTATGGAAAGAAAATACCTTCCGACGTTCGCAGAGTTGGTGGACAGGCTTTCGATCGTCCAGCTCAAATCTATTTTTATAAAAGATCACAAGGCGGCATACGACAAGGAGATCCAGGATATCGTTCATGATCTTGATGCGATCATTGGTGAAAAAGATATCAAATTAACCGGACCCATGGTGCGGGCATTTCTCGTTGTTATGCTCACGAACAGATATATTTGGGAAAACGAAAGTAAGGCCCGCGCGGGCGGAGGCGAACAGGACAAATTACTGAAGCTTACGCATTCGATCAATGGCATTCGTAATCAGGCAAAGAACGAGATCAGCCGCGAGTTAGGCGAACGCGTTGATCTCAAGGTGGACGCACTGGCGGCGGAGCTTTTGGCGGAGTTTGGAAATTGGGATATTTGGGGTGAGGCGCTTGATAAATAGATATCTCAGCTTTGCTTGTCTATAGATCGACAATATGCAATCATCATTCCGGTAGCCTACCCACGAGGAGGGAGGAAGAATGGACATTGTCATAGAATAATCATTTCTCGAAGAGTGCTTGCGCCCAACACTAAGAGTCCTGGACGTCGCGGAAGGAGATATCCCCCACAATCTCGATGAACAAAGAAGAGTGGCGGCGCGCATGTTGATATCAAAGAAGCCGACCCCTATGAAGAGGATCGCCGAAGACGTGGCAGAGGCAATGACTGAGGGTAGCGCCCAGAGTCGCGACGACCTCCGCGGCAAGGTTCTCGGCACGTTACGTCAGCTCAAGGAAGAAGGGCTGGAAAACCTCAGATCGGAGTAGCATTCTCTTTATTTCCTCACTCACCACCGCCGGCGCATCCCACAAGGATCGCCGGTTTTTCTTTTATGGTATACTATTCGCAATCAAATGCTTCAGATCGCTTCGGACACGCCGCTTTTTGAGGTTGTGGGAGCACGAGTTCCCGCTTTGCGCCGTCTCGAGAAGATGGGCATCAAAACCGTGAGAGATCTTTTGTGGCACTTCCCCACCCGCTACGAAGATTTTACAAAAGTATATGCCATCGCCGAGCTTGAGCCCGGACAGCAGGCGACGATCCAGGGAATCGTCGAGGAAGTGCAGACCAAGCGCAGCTGGCGCCGCGCGATGAGCATCGTGGAAGCCACGATCGCGGATGAATCCGGATCCATCCGCGCGGTGTGGTTCAACCAGCCATATGTGGCGAATGTTCTCAAGACCGGACGCGCGGCGAACTTTGCCGGAAAGGCATCCGTGTCGGAGGAAGGCGAGATATATTTCAGCAACCCTGTCTATGAAGTGATCCGGATACAGAACCAGGCAGGGCAGGACGGCGAACATCGCCAGGAGATGAACCACACCGCGCGCCTCGTGCCGGTATACCCCGAGACCCGCGGACTCACCTCGCGCGGGATCCGCTTTGTCACCCAATCGCTCTTTAGAAAAAAGCCCGTGCTTAAAGAATGGATCCCGCGAGAAGTGCTTATCGAATTTAAGTTCCCGGAATTAAACGAAGCGATCCGCGCGATCCACTTCCCCCGTCAGATCGAGGACGCGACCGCCGCGCGCGCGCGGTTTTCTTTTGAGGAATTATTTTTACTGCAGATCGTGAACATCCAACAGAAGATGAAGCTCGCGCAGGAATCCGCGCCGGTCATCACGACGGACATCGAGGATGTGAAAGCGATGATGGCGAAACTTCCCTTCGAGCTCACCGCATCGCAAAAGCGATCGCTCTGGGAAATCATCAAAGACATCGAGAAGGCACGGCCGATGAACCGGCTCCTCCAGGGAGACGTGGGGTCGGGAAAGACGGTGGTGGCCGCGATCGCGGCGCTGATCGCCGCGCGAGAACGGATTGCAAACCGCGTTCATGGCGCCAACGGAGATCCTCGCGCGCCAACATTTTGAAACAATGAAGAAATTATTCACGACGCTCGCGCTCGAACATCAGCCGGTGATCGGCCTCGTGACCGGAAGCAGTGCGCACATTTTTTATAGCAAAGAGTTGGAATCAAAGACGACCAAGCCGGAGTTTGGAAAAAAAGTTGCGAACGGCGAGATATCGATCATCTTCGGCACCCATGCGCTCATACAAAAAACGATGTCATTCGCGTCGCTCGGGTTCGTCATTATAGACGAACAGCACCGCTTTGGCGTCCGCCAGCGCGCTGAGCTGAATGCGAAAAAAGAATCCATCCCCCACTTCCTCAGCATGTCGGCGACGCCCATCCCCCGCACGCTCATGCTCTCGGTCTTCGGTGATCTCGATCTCTCGCTCATCACGGAATTACCGGTAGGCCGCAAAGAAATACAAACAAAGATCGTCCCGCCACTTGAACGCACGGCCACCTATGAATTTGTGCGCAGGCCAAATAAAGGAAGGGCGCCAGGCGTTTGTCATTTGCCCGCGCATCGATCCGGAAGAAACGGAGATGGATGGAAAACCGGGCGCGGTGACGGCGGCCGCAAAAAAACTCGAACTACGATCGGTAAAGGAAGAATATGAAAAACTCTCGCAGAAAATATTTCCTGACCTGCGCGTCGCAATGCTCCACGGCCAGATGAAGCCGAAGGAAAAAGAAGATGCGATGAAAAAATTCAAAGACAAAGAATTCGACATCCTCGTCGCCACGTCGGTCGTGGAGGTGGGCGTCGACGTGCCGAACGCGACAATCATGATGATCGAGGGCGCGGACCGCTTCGGCCTGGCACAGCTCTACCAGTTCCGCGGCCGCGTCGGGCGCGGCGAACACCAGTCGTATTGTTTCTTGATGGCGGACTCGCAGGCGGCGATCGCGAACGCGCGGCTCAAGGCGATCCTCGAAGCAAAAAATGGCTTTGAGCTCGCGGAAAAAGATCTCGCGCTCCGCGGCCCCGGGCAATTCTTTGGCAACGTGCAGACCGGACTCCCCGACATCGCGATGGAAGCGCTCCGCGACCCCGAACTCGTCAAAAGTTCCCGCGAAGCGGCGGCGCGCGCCCTCGCGACCGACCCCCAGCTCAAAAAAAATCCCGTCCTCCGAAAAAAACTCGAAGAGTTCCGCGCGCGGGTGCACCAGGAATAACTACTTGAACGTCGCGATCATCGCGGTCGAACTCGCGAGCAAGCTCAAATTCCACGGCGCGGTGACGGCGCCGGTGATGAATTGATCCTCGTCCTCCACAAAAACCTGCGTGCTATTGCCCACCGTTGATGATGTCTCGAGCGTGTAGCCGGAACCCGCGCTCGGCACAGCGTTCGAGGGATAGCCGACGCTATCAATTCCCAAGAGCAACTCGACGTTCGAGCCGGGACTGACCGATGGGCTCGTCGGCGCCGACGTGCCGGGTTGTGTCTGGCCACCGGAAGCATCCAAAGAACTGGACGTCGAGGCGCCGCGATATTCATAAAGATATAACGATGCATAACTTGCGCCGCTCGGGAACGTCACGGTCGTCGTGTTGGCACCGCTCTTTGCATTCAACGCCGCGTACAATGTGACCTTATCCGAATATGCGGGATAGGTGGTGCTCGCGACGAGAGCCCACGTGTTGCTCGCCGTATCCGCGATGCTCGACGTCACGAGGCCTTGATTCGCCACCACCGCGAGCAAAAGATCACCCGTCTCGTTCTTGGTCCCGAACGCCCCGACGATGCTTGATACGGTCGAGGAGTTCGCTTCCACTTTTACTTTCTGGACCATCGCGATCTTTGGCGTTGGCGCGAGCACCGTCGCCGAAGACTGGAATGTCTGCGTATACTGCGTCTCATTGGTACTGCTCGCCGACACGGTAAACGAATACGAAACCGAATCGGTACCGAATGGCGACGATGAACTGTTGATATTATAGTGGCGTGTGAATAAAAGATTCGAAACCGATACGCGATTGGAGGTGAGCGGCTGGAGCGATGCAGCGAGTCCCTGTTGTATATAGACGATCCCACCAGCGCCCAATGTGAATATCGTGGGGTCGTACGACGACGTCGATTCACGCAAGGTGAGTGTGCTCGTCGCGACGTCTTGCGTCATGTCCACCACACGGGCGCTCTCTATATAATATTGCAGCTGCTGTACGAGAAGCTGGCCCTGCTGGCCCACACCGCCCGCGGCGGACTGGCGCGCCTGAATGGATACGGTTTCTACCAACACCGCAACGAATGAACCGATGACGGTCATAAAGATCGCGCAAAATATCAAAAGTTCGATCAGGGTAATTCCCCTCCGCGAGCGGACGTTCTGCGCCGCGGCATGGTGCAAATCTATTTCTTTCATTCTTACCCTTATTGTACCATCTCAAGCCCGGTCGTATCGTCCCTTCGGCGTCACCCAAAAACCGAGCCTAAACTTTCCGCCGAGCATGAGGCGCGTCTGTGCATCAAGTCCGGGGAACGCGCCGAAGACGATGAGCGTAAGCGGCATGAGTATCCATTGCAAAACAAATATCAAATAATCGGTGACTCCCAGGCCGCCCGGTTTTTTTGGCAACAGGAACAGGCTCAATATCGCGGAGCTCGCGACGCCCACCATCGAGAGCGTGACGATGAACCGCGTGATGTGCGGCAGGTCGTATGAAAGGATCGAGTGGCCGAAGTGCCTTCCGCCGAGCGCGAGCGGCAGCCATCCCAACGCAAAAATGATCAACGCGTTCGTTGCCCACGAATGGAATCCTTCGATGACGTTGAACGTCCAGTATCTTTTTTTGCCGGCGGGAATCTGCGGATCATTGCGGAAACCCTCCAACATGTACGGAATGTTCTCGACGCCCCATGCCCACCGGCGCTGTTGTAGATAAATATTCTTCATTGTCCGCCAAAATCCGGGCGCGACGTTGGCATCCATCGAGACCGGATAGAAGAGCGGCTCCACGCGGAAGTCGCCGTGATACGTCAGATATCCCTGCCAGAAAATGCGCGAATCCTCCGAGACGATATCTTTTTGCCACCACCCGATATCGAGCAACGTTTTGAGCGGTATCGATTGCGACGAGAATGACGTGAGCCGCTCTGGCCGCGACTGCTGCATCATCTGCCAAAACGTCGTCGAGAACGCGACCACGCGGGCAAGTGCCGGTGCCTCGTAAATATTATTCGTAAAGAGCGGGATCGGTTGATAGATCGCATGCGTGGGCTTTTCCGCTTTTAAAAATACGTACGTGAGCCGGCTAAAATATTCCGGGAAGACCTGCGTGTCGATATCGAACACCGATACCAAAACATCTTCCGGCGCGACGCCCATCGGATCGATCAATTCGCGCTTGGCCTGCATGCCCGCCCACGCTTCGTTCGATCCTTTGCCCGGGATCTCGCCCGGCAATCCTGCGGGGTGATGCGTTATTAAAAGCTCTCTGAACTTCTCGCCATACTCGCGTGCGATCCTCTCCCCTACCTCCCGCGCGGCGGCGCCCATCCGTTCCTCGAGCGCAAGCACGACGAGCATTTTTTCTTTTGGGTAATTGGCGCGCAGGAGGGATTCAAAACTTTCGCGAACAACTTCGTATGGCTCGTTGTACATCGGCAAAATGACGAGGTGAAAAATATCGAAGAACTTAGGAATCGTCGGCGACTCGAGAGGCGGCCACTCTTTGAGGATCTGCGCGAGCCAATCCACCTTCATCACGCGGCGCATCTCGCTGAACGTCGCGCGCAGGTGCAAGGAAAGATACACCGTCTTGAGCACCCAATAGATATCAAAAAGGATAATAAAAATAGAAACCCAAATCGGCAGAAGCCATGAAAAAAGCACCATCAGAATGAGGGTGGTCCACGCCAATGTTCCCGGCAGAATCTCAAAGAAACGTTTCATAACGCTGTTAAAACTACCATTGATGGGTCAGAAATCAAAGGCCGCCCACCGTGAAGAGATAGAACCCTCCGTAGAGCGTGAAGAAGGTGAGGAGCAGTGCAAAGATAATCGCATCGAATTCCCATCCGCCCACGAACGGCATTTTCTTGGCCCACTTCCAGACGATGATCACAAAAAATTCTCCGAGGAAGAGGAAGCACAGGTACGGCACCCACAATCCGAGGACGAGCCCGATGCCGCCCACGAACTCGAGCACCGCCGCAATCGTTCCCCACAGTACGCCTGGCCGGAATCCCATCCCGCCAAAATTTTGTGCGGTTTGTTTTAGATTTTTTATTTTCGGCCAGCCGTGGACGATGAGCATCGCACCAAGAATAAGGCGTGGGATCACAAACCCGAATCCCCCGTACCAGAAAAGAAGCATAGACATAATTGTAATTAAGGATTATTTAATGAGTGGCGCGCCTTTCGGCGTTCGCCCGACCTTTCATAAATCAACGCTTTATTATATTATAGCATCATCGTTTGGCTTCATCGTCTAATGGCTAGGACGGCGCCCTTTCACGGCGTAAATGCGGGTTCGATTCCCGCTGGAGCTACCAGTTGTCCTTTATTGGACTTAAATGTTTCAGAAAGCCTGAAAAGGCTGGTCAGTTCGACCCTTTGCAGAAGTAGGCCAAACGTGGAGTTTGGTATCTGCAAAGGGTATTTATGAGCCATGCCACTGGTTTCCCAATGGTTTAGGCCGCCTATTTAGTTGTTAATCAGATAATAGCGCGAAGGCGCCTTTTAGTCGAGTATAAAAAACGACGACCTGCTCTGAAGCGAAGTCGTCGTGTTGAAGTTAATTGAATGGTTATTCCATTCGCCAGCCGATTTTTTGACCGGCGCGGAATGGCACCACTCCATCGCAAATCAGCGGGACTGTCCACTCTTCCCGGACCAGTGCGATGGTTTCTTTATTCCGCGGCAAGCCGTAGAAGTCTGCTCCAAAGCCCGAGCAAAAATCCTCGAGCTTGTCCGTCGCGCCATGCTGTTCAAAGAGTTCGAGTAAAAGTGGAATAGCGACGGGGGCCGTGTAAACCCCTGCGCATCCCGACGAACATTCCTTCATCCCCTTGAGATGCGGAGCGCTGTCGGTGCCGAGGAAGAACTTCGGATTGCCTCCGATCGCCGCGGTGATGAGCACCGCCCGATCTTCTGGACGTTTTGCCACCGGCTTACAAAAGTGATGTGGCTCCAGTTTGTCGCCGATCACGTCGTTCAGCGTGAGGAAGAGATGATGCACAGTGATCGTGGCTGCGACGTTCGAAGGAAGTTCGTAGACGCAATCCACGGCTTTTGCGGTCGTCGTGTGTTCCATCACGATCTTTAAGTGTGGGAATGCACTTGCCACGCTCTTGAGGATTTTTAGGAACTTGGCTTCCCGGTCGAGACAGAATGCGTCGGGATCAGGCGACTCGCCATGAAAGAGAACGAGCATCCCGCATTCCTCCATTGCAGCGAGGACGGGGTAGATTTTTTCGTAATCGTACACTCCATTTGCCGAATTGGTCGTCATGCCGCGCGGATAAACCTTACCCGCACCGGCACCGGCTGCTTTCGCCTGGAAGATGGTCTCTGGCGTCGTGGCTTCGATGATCTGGATTGTCATCAACGGCTCGAACCCCGAACAGTTTGGTGCGGTGACAATCTCTTGTCGATATGCACGCACATCTACGTCGTTCAAAACCGGTGGTGTGGTATTGGGCATAATTATTGCCCGTTTGAACTGCCGTGCCGTGTGAGGCAAGACAGCCCGCAACATTTCGCCGCTCCGCAGGTGGAGATGAAAATCGTCCGGCATCCGCATTTCAAATCTCATGTTTTGCCTCCTTGATGCTGTTGCGATTTTACACCGCTCCATGCTATAAAGTCCATAGTTTAGTAGTCAGCTCTCTTGAAAGGAAAATACGGTCATGGAGTTTCGCGAGGATGTTTTTCTTGGTATGAAACACCCGCTTTCTCCTCCGCTCATGAACGGCGGAGGATGTTGCAAAACAGTCGAGCACGTGAAAGAACTCTCGCGATCTCTCGCGGGCGCTATTCTCGTCGGCTCGATCACGAAGGAAGAACGGTCAGGCAATCCCGGGGATGTTTGGTGGGTTGGCAACGGCGCAGCCCTCAACTCACTCGGTATGCCGA
Organism: uncultured bacterium; assembly: GCA_963718515.1. Classification (GTDB taxonomy): domain Bacteria; phylum Patescibacteriota; class Minisyncoccia; order UBA6257; family 2-01-FULL-56-20; genus JAKAGE01. The sequence goes on from OY970354.1 coordinate 706,089, forward strand.
ATGGCGGCAAGCAGTATCTCATTGGTCATCTCGCCGAGATGGTCACCATCGCGCACGACGCAGGCAAGATGCTCGTCGTGAACGTCGCGGGTTTCAATACTCTTGAATACTGCGAGCTGACAGAGACCTGTTTGAACCTCGGAGCCGATGCCGTCGAACTCAACTTGGGCTGTCCCAATGTCGTCGTCGGCAGCGGTCGCAAGCCCATCGCTTCGCTCAATCTGGATGTCATGGGTGACATCCTTTTCCGGATCAACGTCATCGTCGGAAAGGATGCTCTCATTTGGGTGAAGGTTTCGCCTTATTCCGATCCGGGACTTCTCGCGGATGCCGCCGGTATCGTGAGAGGTTTTCCAGCGATCAAAGCAGTAACGGCTATCAACACATTCCCGAGCGCTTACGGATTGAACGAGAAAGGGAAGTCCGTGATTGGTGTTGGCCTCGCTGGTTTGAGTGGCCGGGCATTGAAACACATCGGCCTTGGTCAGATCAAGCAATGGCATGACGCTCTCGATGGTTCCGATGTTCATCTCATTGCCGTCGGCGGCATCAGCACTGGTCGAGACATTGAGGAGTATCAACTGCTGGGTGCTGACGCGTTCCAAATGACGACGGAACTCTTGAAGGGCGGCGATCTTGATCCGCGACCGTTCGAGAGAGTTGCCGCCGAATATCTTGAGGTGTCAGCGTAGTCAAATCATGCAGCCCGGGTAGCGAAAGCACCCGGGCTGATTTTTATCTTCTCGAATATGCCTCAACGCGCCCCTCATTTTTAACACCAGCCTCCGTTTCTTCGTTTAACACACAATCGTGCGACACGGCTCGAACTACGACCCTAAAACGCCCCGAACGGCAGCTCAATGGCAGTTCGTGTCCGGGCTTTTTGCGACAATGGCGCTCAACTCGGCCAGTCCTGTGAAATAGCCGGAGCCTTTCGGCTGGTTGGCGATGTAGGTTTTTATCTCCTGATCTTGAGCGGTCGCGGTGATGTAATACGAGAATGAAACGCACATCTCATCTTCCGTGAGCAACCCTTCGCCGTAGACGCTGTCGATGGTTTCAAAATCACCAAGGTAGTTGTCGAGATCAGCGTCAGTGAGGAAGAGGACAAGAATTCCATATTTATAATATCTGCCTGCCATGTGTATATTCCTATCTTAGCATTTCATCTGGATTCACATAAGGTGGGGATAAAAAGTTAGATGAGCCTGCACTCATACCTCGGCTCACCAGCCGAACATTGTATAACGAAAGATCCAGCGCAAATCAGTGCTGGACCTTTTTCTTTTTTTTAATCTCCATATGCTACCCTCCGGTCAGCTCACAAAAAACAGGGGGGGGTAGCATGGCGCGCAAAAATCTTTTTGACGAATTCGATGAACAGTTAGACGTGATCACTTCTCTTAAAAAACTGATCAAAAAAATACTCCACTTCGTCTATCTGATCCGTTCATCTGTTCATTGACGCACCGGCCATTCTGCTGGTATGGTAATGGCAGTAAGCTAACGGGTGCGGAGGGTGTTATGGGAAGCACGTTTCGCGTAGTATGGGTGGCGGTGGCAATCCTGCTTCTCGCATCGGCGAGTGCGCAGGCGTTGCGGAGAGAAAAGCACGAATTGCGGAAAGATCGCAGGAACGGCGACTATTGGATAGGATGCATCGCCGACGCACCAACAATGACGTTCACCGATGCGTTTGCCGGCGCATTCAACGTGGGCAACAAGCGGGAGCGCTCCTGCTGGGTCGCGCACAAAAGAGGGTGGTGGATATTCCACCACACGACGAAGCAGTACGTGGTCAAATATAGGGAGATCTCCGAGAGGGCCGACGATGGTGTCGGCCTTTTTTCTACCCACGTTTCTATCCTCAAGCCGTGATAGGTTGTACAATGATAAAAATAAAGCGCCCAATAAATAGTCCATGAAAATCCTTGCCATCGAAACGTCCTGCGACGAGACGGGCGTCGCCCTGCTTGAGGCATCGGGCGGCGTACGCGCGCCGCGGCTCACCGTCGTCGAGAATCTCGTCGCATCGCAAATAAAGATCCACCGGCCGTTCGGCGGGGTCGTTCCCAACCTCGCCAAGCGTGAACATCTAAAAAATCTGCCGATACTTTTTAAGCGATTGCGTGCGCGGGTGAAAAAATTAAAATTCGATATAATCACGGTCACCGTCGGCCCCGGACTTGAGCCCGCGCTCTGGACCGGCATCACCTTCGCGCAATCGCTCGCCAAGGAATACGATGTGCCCCTCGTGGGCGCGAATCATCTCGAAGGGCACTTGTACAGTTTTTTGCTTTCGGAAAACGCAGGCGGCGGCGGGAAAAAATCTCAAAAAAATATTTTTCCTGCAATCGCGCTCATCGTGAGCGGCGGTCACACTATATTATTGAAGCTTGATTCATTCTCGAAGTGGAAACATCTCGGCGAGACGCGGGATGATGCGGCGGGCGAAGCGTTCGACAAAGTCGCGCGCCTGCTCAATCTCCCCTACCCCGGCGGCCCCGAGATCGAGAAACTTGCACGTCGCGGCAATCCTGCGGCGATTACATTTCCTCGGCCCATGCTCAATGAGAAAAACTATGACTTTAGCTTTTCGGGGCTCAAGACGTCGGTACTCTATTATATGCGGGATCATGCCGGCCGCGGCAGCGGCGCTAAGAGCAGCGCATCCAAAGCTGATGTGGCCGCGTCATTCCAGGCGGCGGCGCTCGATGTGCTCGTCAAAAAGACAATTCGCGCCGCGCAGGAATTCGGCGCGCAATCGGTACTGCTTTCCGGAGGGGTCGCCGCGAACAAAGCTCTACGGTCACGCCTAAAAAAAGAATCCGCGAAAATCGGCTGTGCATTCTTCGTTCCGGAGTTCAAATATAATTTGGATAACGGCGCAATGATCGGCGGCGCGGGCTACATGGCATATCTCCGGAAAAAACATTATAAGATGGAAGCGCGCGGCGATATGGAAATTTAACGAGTGATATTTACAAATTTATGCTCTCACTCCCCCAAGCGATATTCCTCGGACTCATACAGGGCGTCGCCGAACTTTTTCCCATCTCAAGTTTGGGACATAGCGTACTCATCCCGGGATTGCTCGGCTGGAATATAAATCAGAACGCGGACAGCTTTCTGGAATTCCTGGTCGCTACGCATTTCGCCACCGCGCTCGTGCTCTTTATTATTTATTTCAAAGATTGGGTGCGGATTGCAAAAGGCATGGCGCGCTCTTTTATGGAGCGCGAGATCAGCGATGCCGACACGGATGCCAAGCTCGGCTGGCTGATCGTCGTGAGCACGATCCCCGCCGGCATCATCGGATTACTTTTGAAAGATCTGATCACGGGATTTTTTCTTTCGCCGATCTCCGCGGCGATATTTCTTGTTGCAAACGGGGTTGTGCTGTTCCTCGCAGAGCGGTTGCGGAAACGTGCAACGACGCCCGCCACAGAAAGTCTAAAAAATAATGACGCGCGCATCGCAAAAAAACTTTCCTGGGGACAGGCGGCGAAGGTGGGATTACTGCAGATGCTCGCACTCATTCCCGGATTTTCGCGCACGGGCTCCACGCTCGCAGGCGGATTGCTGGTCGGGCTCTCGCACGAGGATGCCCTGCGATATTCATTCCTGCTCGCGACGCCGATCATCGGCGCGGCGGCGGTGCTTGAACTTCCCCTCCTTCTTTCGTCCGGCAGCAGCGCGTTCATCGGGGCCACCTGCGCGGGCGCCATCGCCGCCGCCACCGCCGCATGGCTCTCGGTCAAATTCCTCACGCGTTACTTTAAAACAAATACCCTCACACCATTCGCCATTTATTGCATGGCGATCGGAGTTCTTAGTCTCATCATCCTTCGCTAATCACGCCGGGCGTGAACGCTATTCCCCATACATCCGAGCGCGGATCGCTTCGAGTTCTTTGATCACCGATTCGTCACTGATATGCTTGAATCGTGGGAATGTTTTCCCTGCTTTCGTAATATATTCCATAAACATCCTGATCGGCCGCAGATCAAAAAGTTTTCCCGCCTTATACACACCAGCCTCTTCGTAGAGGGGCCGATAGACCACCATGTGCGTATCCTCCACCGTGGCATAATCCTCCGTGTGATGGCCGACGCCGATCACCTCGTATGCATAGTTGTTCACCGGCCCGTCAGGGTCGTGTTTGTAATGATAGTAGAATCCCTTTTTAGGAACCTCTTTTGGCGCGACGACCGCCATCGCTACGAAACTTTCTTTGCGCTCGCGAACCAGGCGTAGATCAAAAGCGCCAGCCCAACCACGAGCGATGCGATGCCATGCTTGATGTGCGGTGCCGCCATCGCGGCGTCATAGCCCGGCAGAAACATCGGCAACATATCGGCGGGGGTCATCCAATAATAGATGGCGAGCGCGATAAACCCGATGCCCAAAATGACCGCAAGAATAGTTAATGTTTTTTTCATCTTTTTAATTTTATTAAAAAATTATAAATAAACCTGATCCACATAACACCACGTGAATTCCTCGCCCGGCGTCACCGATTTCATGATCGGATGCCCCGTCGTTTTGAAATGCTTCGTCGCATGCTTGTTCTTAGAACTGTCACAGCATCCCACGTGCCCGCACGTAAGGCACATCCGAAGATTCACCCACGTGTCGCCGATCTTTATGCACTCCTCGCACACCGTGATGTCCTTCGGGTGGACGTCGCGAATCTGATCTTTGTGGGTACACTCTTTTTCGGCCATAGAATTATTATATCTTATATCCACCAAGGGCGCGAAGATGCCGTTTCGAGGGGCGTCGCGGAGTCGCGAAGGCGACGAGCGCCGAAGCGGCCGGTCAGCAGACCGGAACGCCGTACCCGAGAAATGGCATCAAGCGCCCCCTTGACTTCATATAAGCATATGCTAATATCTATATATGTCTGATCTCTGCAAGGAAATAAATAAGTTTGGCAAAGGCATCGGGAACGCGGCGCGCTATCGGATCATCGAAGCCCTGCTCAAAGGCCGAAAGACGGTGAATGAGCTGACGCGCATCGTGAAGCTTTCCCAGCCAGCGGTGTCGCAACATTTAAAAACGCTCAAGGCGTGTGACCTCGTGATCGACGAACGCCGCGGCAAGGAAGTGTTCTATACGGTGAACACGGAATATACACTGAAACTATTAAAAAATCTCATCGGCGATATGAGAAAACCCAAAAAATAAATCATTAAAACTATGTTAAAAATAAAAGTAATTCTCGGGAGCACGCGGGAGAAGCGGTTTGGCGAACAGCCGGCGAAGTGGATCGTCGAAAAGGCGAAGGCAAAAGGATTGGACGTGGAACTTTTGGATCTACGGGATTACGCGCTCCCCTTCTTTAACGAGGCGATGTCGCCCACCGGGGCGGTAGCGAAAGGAGCATATCCGTTCCCGATCTCCGCAGAATGGACAAAAAAGATCGGCGAGGCCGATGGCTTCATCATGGTCACGCCGGAATACAATCACGGATATTCCGCAGTCCTCAAAAACGCGATCGATTATGTTTCCCTTGAGTGGAACAAGAAACCGGTCGCGTTCGTAGGATACGGCACCGTCGGCGCCTCGCGCGCAGTCGAACAATTACGCCAGGTCGTTGCCGAATTGCAGATGGTTTCGATCCGCGCCGCAGTGCACATGGTGAGCCCTTGGAATCTTCTCGACGAAAAAGGCGTGTTGAAAACCGAATCATTCGACGCCTCAGCCGACACGATGCTTGATCAGCTCATCTGGTGGGCGGATGCATTGAAGAGCGCGCGAGTAGTTTAGGAATTATCGTCTGTTATCCCATAGGCTCATCCGCGGAAGGTCCGTACGATCCGGGGATAGCGATGCCGTTCAAACGAAGATATACACCGAGCTGTGCGCGGTGATGAATAAGGTGATCAAGGAAGAGCGATTGCACCGCGAAGGCGCGTTGGCCGTCGAAAAGTTTGTGCTCGCCAAATTTCATCTCCCAATGGCCGGCAAGATGTTCGTCGGTCGTCGCCTCAAGCGCCGCGCGACCTGACGTTACAAAACCCTCGAACGCCGCAACGATGTCTGCTGCGCTCTTTACGTCGAGCGGCGGCGTGCGTTTGATCTCATATGATTCGGTTTCAATGATGCTGTGAAGAAAACGCGGCATCGTCGCCACGTGGTTTGCGAGACGTCCGAGCGGCGTGGACTTTGCGTGCGGCACCCAGTCGAACTTATCGAATGGCACGCGCTCGAGGATCTTTTTCGTTGTCGCCATCTCGTGATCAAACTCACCGAGAAGGAATTCTTTTATTGAAATCGTTTCCATAATTTTAGCTATTGTTAATGATTAGTTTTATTACGCGCCTCCATCTTCCACGGCTGCCTTGATCTCTTTGAACTCATTTTCTACTTCCACAAGCCGCTCCTTGCTGAGTTTGATCAGCTCCCCCGCTTCGCGGATCTTTACGAGCGCCTCCTCGAGATCGATCTCCTCCTGGTCCTCAAACCAATCCGAGATCTTCTTGATGTCCTCGATGTACTGCTTTAGGTTTGGCTGGTTGCGCTTTGTTGATTTTGTTTTTGCCATGGTGAATTGTTGTAATAGTCGAATCTATTATTCCGTCGCTTACCGTAAGCTCGAGCGCGCGCCGGGCGAAAGTCCCGCCGTGCTCCGTACTACTTTACCATTCCTTCGCGCGATTGAGTATCCCAACTGCAGCTGCCGCGCCGGATCGTTATGTTTTATCGCCTGACTTCCGAGCGCTATCGATCTGCCGCGCGCCGACGAGCGAACGTTCAAACGCATTGCAAATGATATCCCACGCGATGCCTCAAGTTCATTTTCCACTTTTTGCATCTCGAGCGGGAACCGATTGAGCAATCCCGCAAATTCGCGCACCTTCGCATACGCTTCCTCCCACGACCGGCTGAGTAAATGCGCGGCGGCGGTCGGCGTGGAGGTCATGTAGTCCGCGGCGAGCGCCATGAGCGGCACATCCTGATCGTGGCCGATGCCCGCGATCACCGGCACGGGAAAACTCACGACTTCGCGCACGAGCGCTTCGTTGTTGAACGCCTGCAGTGACTCGAGCGAACCGCCGCCACGGATGATCACGAGCGCTTCGATGCCGGTACCCTGCGAGCCCTCGTCTTCCACCATCTCGCGCATCGCGCGGATCGCCGCGAGCAGTGGCGCGGCCGCCTGTGCGCCCTCCACGCGCGAGTCGATCACATTTACTTCAAATCCAAACTTTCCCAAATTATTTTCGAAATCGTGGATGACCGCGCCCTTCAAGCGACGTGATCACGCCGATGCGCTGCGAGATAATCCGGCAGGCGCCGCTTGCGCTCGGGCGCGAACACGCCTTCTGCTTCCAGTTTTTTCCGCAGGTCATCATACGCTTTTTTGAGCGCGCCTTCGCCCACAAGCTCGACCGTATCCGCCACGAATGACAACCGCCCGCTCGTGCGGATACACATTCGGATGTCCGTTCAAGATGACTTCCATCCCAACCTCGAGCGCGATGCCGCACAGCTGATAGTTCCGCGCCCACATGATCGCGTCGAGCGAGCCAGGATTCTCTTTATCTTTGACACTGAAATACACGTGCCCGCTCGCGGCGCGCTTGAGCTCCGAGATCTCGCCGACGATCCGCGCTGACTGCGTCTTGAAAAATACATTGAGCACCTCGATGTATTCGGCGATGGTGAAAATTTTATCTTCGTTGTTCGCATGCTGTGTTTCGTTTGTTAAAATATGCGCAGTAATCGCAATCCACGCTCGCGGGCGGCAATGCATCGCCCATCAAACATTTGTGTACACTTGCGATCGTCGCCTCCACCCAATCCGTGTTGCCCACGTATGGGATCACTTTGATATCGAACTCCAGCCTGCCATCGAACGCCGGCGCGTCCGCGTCGCCGTTGCAATAAACAAAATATCCGATCGGCGAAACGGCAAAACTGTTTTTGCGGAAGAGCCACTGGTAAATTTCCATCTGCCGCTTGTAGCCGTCCTGCCACTCGGCGTCGAGCGACACCTCTTCTGTCTTTGACGTCGCCTTGTAATCCACGATGTGCAATTCCCCCGTCGGCGCCACCCACACGTCGTCCACGCCGCCGCGGATCAGCAGGTTCGTCGGCTCGTGAAAAAACTGTATGCCGCGGCGGAGCGAGTCGCGCCACGCGTCGAGTTCTTTGTGCGCATACGGCACGGCGTCGATGTCGTATTCTTTCATTAACGGATGCGCGGAGCCCGCGGCGCGATGGATATCGAATTCTTTTTTAAGGAGCGCGTCGACGGCGCTGTTCAGCGAGAACGGAAATCCCGGCGGCCGCGCCGTGCCGAGTCGTTTATCAATATAAAAACATCGTGGGCATTGCACAAAAAGGTCGATGCCGCTCCGACTGACGGTAAACGGCTCATGGGATTTTGGATCAAAGAGGTTGCGCGACTTCTGGGGATTATAGTATTTGGACATCGATGTTGTATAATCCTTACATTATGAAGTTAGGCATCCAATCCGTAAAGGACCTCGTCATCACCTGCGTCCTCGGGCTCGTGGGGATTTCGATCATCGTGATCGGCGTGGCTACCACACTGTGGATCGTCGGGGTCACACCCGGCAGTTGTAACGTCGTCGCGGTGCCACTCTACGGCCAGGTTGTCTATTATCCGAACGAAGCGAGCGGCGCATCGGTGGGCAGTGACGGCAGTCTCGACCAGACGGCGGCGGAAACCGTGCGGCAAGAGATAGAGACGGCGGATAACGATTCATCCATAAAAGCGATCATGCTGCAGATCAATTCACCCGGCGGCGATCCGGTCGCTGGCGAAGAGATCGCCGCGGCGCTCCAACACGCCACAAAACCCACCGTCGCGTTCATCGCGGATGAAGGCACGTCCGCCGCATACTGGGCGTCGACGGGTGCGCAAAAAATATTCGCATCGGCAGACTCGGCGGTCGGCGATATCGGTGTCACACAATCGTATTTGGATCAAACTGAGCAGGACACAGATAATGGATTGAAGTTTGTCTCGCTCACCGCCGGTGAATATAAAGACATGGGCGATCCGAACACGCCGCTCACGCCGCCGGAGCGCGACATCCTCCAGAACCAGCTCAATCTGGTCTACGATAATTTTGTCGCACAGGTTGCGGCGAACCGAAATCTATCGGTGGCAGAGGTGACCGCTCTCGCAAACGGTTCGCCAATACTCGGCGAGACCGCAGTGCAAGACGGCCTCATCGACGCGACGGGGACCATCTACGACGTGGAAAATTATCTCAAAGGAAAGATCCACGCCGACGCAACGCTGTGTGAGTAAAAAATTCATTTAGAAGGCGATCTCGACGCCCATTGAGCGGCGTGCCGTCGCCATCTTGATAAGCGCCTTCATAAGCTCGGATTCAACTTTCAAAACAGCTTTTATTTCTGACAGATCCCTGAGAAGGTTGCGATGGGTATACATGGTTTATATGGGTTGCAATTATTGATGACCTTTATCATTCCCGCTCGACCCTACTCATTACTACGCCCGGCGGCGCTCAGATATTACAAAGAAAAAGCCGCCCTCGTGCAGACGGGCGGCGATACTCCCAACGGCCTAAACTTCTCCTTTCTGCTCGATCCACAAGCCTTCATGGGCGATGACAAAAGCACGTGCCCAGGAACCAATTTCCTGTGTCCAGATCTCCTCGCCGAATCCGGAGATCTCTTTCGCAAGTTGATCGAGAAGAGGTGCCTGAGTTCGAAGAACCTGGACCAGGATCTTCTCATTCCCGCGCTTGTGATACTGCTCGATCGCATAGAGAACGTAATCCCATCGTTCCACTGCGTCGAACATGAGCGCTTCCGGAAGATAATATTTGGCGAGATGCGTCATGACCTGACGAGCATCTTCGGGAAATATATCGGGACTCTTCCGCGCGAACTGTAAAAGAAACGCCTCATTGAGGACGGGAAAAACAGGATTGCCCAACGGTTCGTAATGACGACGAAAAGCGAGATATTCATTGAGATCTTGCTCCGCCGTCTTATCGATGTAAAGCGTATCCTTTTTGAGTATCCCCTCTCCAACATCATGGAGCGCCAGGCTTATGACGACAAACCCCGAATCAATGTTCCCGTATGGCCGAAGCCGTGCCATCATCATTGATCCGAGGATGGTAATGGAAAGTGAATGTTGAAGGGAGTTTTGCAATCGCACTCCCTGGTCCTTATCGATATATTTTTTCCACCGAGGGACCTCATCCAACCCCACTTGCGGGGTCAGCCACGCATCAAGATGCGGCAGTAATACCGCGGGCACACCGTTGTTCATAACTTCCTCCGTTGTGGGATCTATCCACTTTTTATCCCGTTTCTACCAAGGAGTCAAGGATCATCGTGTTACAACGACCCCTTCGCAATCCTCTCGCGGATTTTTTCCACATACGTGTTAAAAAAATATAAATTGTGGAACGTAAGGAGTGCGCCGCCGGTGATCTCGTTCGCGCGGACAAGGTGCGCGATGTACGCGCGCTGATATTGTTGGCAGACCATGCATCCGCACGCGGCGTCGATCGGGCCTTTGTCTTTCAAGAGCGCCGCTTTATTGAAATCAACGCGGCCTTCGTGGGCACCCGCCCCGCTTTTCTTGTTTACGAATGCGATCCCGCGCCGCGCATAATGCGTCGGCACCGTGCAGTCGAACGTGTCCACGCCACCCTTAATGATAAGTTCGATATCCTCGGGATGCCCGATACCGAGCAAGTGCCGCGGACGCTTTTGGTCGAGAAGCGGCAAAACCCACCGCAATATTTTTTTGGATTCATCCTTTGATTCGCCGATGTCGCCGCCGATCGCGAACCCATCGAAATCCTGCCGCGTAATGAACCGCGCGCCCTCTCTTCGCAGATCCTCAAAATCCGCGCCCTGCACGATGCCGTATAAAGCCTGCTTTCCCCGCCGCGCGGCGAGCGAACGCTTTGCCCAACGGTGCGTCCGCGCGAGCGACTGCTTCATGTACGTGTGCGTGGCCCCCGGCGGCGGGCACTCGTCGAACGCGTACATAATGTCCGCGCCCAATTTCTCCTGGATCGCGATCGACGTTTCCGGCGAGAGAAAAAGTTCATCGCCGGTCATGGGCGATCGGAAGTGCACGCCCTCTTCCGTCATTTTTAAAAATTTCGGCTGGTTGCCTTTCTCGATCGCGCGCTCAACCTTTCCCGGATAATATTTTATGGAATTTTTCCCCACGCCGAGGTCGCGCCCAAAGCCGAGACTGAATACCTGGAATCCGCCCGAGTCCGTCATTGAGGGCTTCGGCCAGTTCATGAATTTGTTGATGCCGCCAGCGGTCTTCACGATTTTTTCGCCCGGCTGTAGATGAAGATGGTATGTGTTCGAAATGAGCAGTTGCGTTTTCGTGGCGGCGATCTCGTCGCTCCGCAGGGCTTTGACCGCCGCAAGCGTGGCGACGGGCACGATCGCGGGCGTCATCACCTCGCCATGCGGCGTCTTCAATATGCCAAGCCGCGCCGCGCTTTTTTTAGATTTTTTTAATATCGAAAATTCGATCATGAGCCTAGTTTACATGATAAACCCGGGAAACAAAAATAGGGCATTCGCCGAACTATCATCTGCCAGGAGGCGAATCCCTATTTTGTTTATAACCCTATCCCGGTCCCGCTCGGCGTGGTCGATGAAGGATAGCCCGCGGTCGGCGGCACCATCATTCCGCCATAACCGCCCTGCATTCTTGCGTTATGCAGATAATACGCCCGGTACATATCATGAAATTCGGCTCGGAACTCCCCGATCTTCACCCCGATACAAAACGCTGCAACGAGAATAAGGAAGCCGACGATCCAACGGAGTATGCGCCATGCGCTCCCGCAACCGCAATTGCACCCAGCACCGCACGCGCACGTTGTCTTTCCCTGCGAAACTATTTTTGAACCGTTCTTTTCACTGTTCATTGCTGAAGATATTATCCTATCTTATTAAACGTGCGACCTTTCATTCACTTTATTCTAAGTCATTTTTCGGATATAATCCAACATTATGGAGCCGCGCTATGACCATCGTGAGGTCGAACCCAAAATATATAAGCAGTGGGAAGATTCCGGATATTTTAACCCTGATAATCTTCCGGCCGCCGCCGAGTCAAATGCCGAGCCGTTCACTATAATAATGCCGCCGCCGAACGCGAACGGCCTGCTTCATGCCGGGCACGCGATGTTCATCACGATCGAGGACATTATGATCCGCTACGCGCGCATGCGCGGTAAGAAGGCGCTCTGGCTTCCGGGCACCGACCACGCCGGTTTTGAAACCCAAGTGGTCTACGAGCGCACGCTCGAAAAGGAAGGCCGCTCGCGCTTCGATATCACCCGCGAAGAACTCTATAAAGAGATTTGGGATTTCACGCAGGAACATAAAAAAAATACCGAGAATGGTTTGCGATCGCTCGGCGCATCATGCGATTGGTCGCGCGAAAAATTCACGCTCGATCCCGAGATCGTAAAAGTTGTCTACGGCACGTTCAAGCGGCTCGCGGATGATAAATTGTTATATCGCGGCAAGCGCATCGTCAACTGGTGCTCAAAGCACCAGACGTCATTCTCCGATCTTGAGATCGAAGATGTCGAACGCGTCGATCCCCTTTACTATTTGCAATACGGCCCGTTCGTCATCGCGACCGCGCGGCCCGAGACAAAGTTCGGCGACAAGTACGTGGTGATGCATCCGGATGACAAGCGCTACGCCCAGTATAAAGAAGGCGACACGATCGACCTCGAGTGGATCAACGGCCCGATCACGGCCACTATCATAAAAGACGATGTCATCGATATGAACTTCGGCACCGGCGCGATGACGATCACTCCGTGGCATGATGCCACCGACTTTGCGATCGCGGAACGGCACGGCCTGGAGAAAATTCAGATCATCGACGAGCGTGGGAAACTTTTGCCCATCGCGGACGAATTCGCGGGGATGAAAATCGCCGAAGCGCGGCCAAAGATCGTGGAGAAGCTCGCGGCCAAAGGATTGCTCGTTAAAACCGACGAGCATTATAAGCACGTGGTTCGTACGTGCTATAAATGCGGCACCGTCATAGAGCCGCAAATAAAAGACCAATGGTTTATAAGAACTAAACCGCTTGCGGAACGCGCGATCGCGGCGATCAATGACAAAGGCATCACCTTCACTCCGGAACATTATAAAAAAATATGTCTGCACTGGCTCGAGAACATCAACGACTGGAACATTTCGCGACAGATCGCATGGGGCATCCCCATTCCCGCAAAGCTGTGCGACGCGTGCGGCGAGGGAATTGTTGATATCGATGACTCGGTGAAAAAGTGCCCAAAGTGCGGCGGCGCGGCCCTGCGCAAAGATCCCGATACCTTCGACACCTGGTTCTCCTCCGGCCAGTGGCCATTCGCCACGCTCGGCTATCCCGACGGAAAGGATTTTAAAACATATTATCCCACCGACGTGATGGAAACTGCCGGCGAAATTATTTTCTTCTGGGTCACGCGCATGATCATGCTCGGACTCTACGCCACAAACAAAGTTCCCTTCAAAAAAGTGTATCTGCACGGACTTGTGCTCGACGCGAAAGGCCAAAAGATGTCCAAGTCCAAGGGCAATGTGATCGACCCGCTCGCGCTCACGGAAAAATACGGCACCGACGCCCTGCGCATCGCGCTCGTGATCGGTAACACGCCCGGCACTTCGCTCGCGCTCTCGGAAGACCGCATCCGCGGCTACCGCAACTTTTCCACAAAGATCTGGAACATCGCGCGGTTCATCCTAATGAACAAGCCGCCAAACGCGGACGAGGAGGGTGGCGTGGGCTTGGCGATGGCGATCGGCGACCGCCCCGAGATGAAGGAGATCGCGGCGCTGAGAGGCGAGGTCGGCGTTCATATTGAAAACTTCGAGTTCCATCTTGCCGCGGAAAAACTCTACCACTATGTCTGGCACCGGCTCGCGGACGAGATCATTGAACAGGAAAAAGTGGCTCTTCACGACGGATCGCCCGAAGAGAAGGCGCGATCGTACGCATTGCTCGAATTTCTCCTGTTGGGTTCGCTCACGATGCTTCACCCTTTCATGCCGTTCATCACTGAAGAGATCTATCAGATATTCAATCCCGGAACGATGCTGATGGTGCAAGAGTGGTAAACTGATAGTGATGTTACTCCTCATCCTCGCTCTCATCTTTGGATTACTGCCGGGCTTTGCGTGGCTTTTTTTCTATCTCGGTGAAAAGCCGCGGCCGGAGCCAAAGCGGCTCATCGTGTTCACCTTCATCGTCGGCATGGCGTTCGGATTCTTTACCGTCGCGATCGAAATGTTCTTCAATAATGCCGCGGCAGGAATCGGCATACAGGAACTTTCCATCGGCTCCCTGCTCGGCCTCGCACTCATAGAAGAGGTCATGAAATTCGCGGCGGCGCACTTTGCGATCACGAGAAGCCCCGAGTTCAACGAACCGATCGATGCGATGATCTATATGATCGTCGCCGCGCTCGGCTTTGCGACGCTCGAGAACATCGGCGCCATCGCCAACCTCACGCCGCAGGCGGGATTGCTGATCCCCGCCGTGCTCGCGACGATCTCCGCGCGTTTCATCGGCGCAACACTCCTTCACACGCTCACGTCCGGCCTCGTCGGCTATCAGTGGGCGCTCGGCATCGTAAAGGGCAAGGTCAAAGAATATCTCTTCGTCGGCCTCGTGATCGCCGCCATTTTGCACGCATCGTTCAACTATCTTATACTTACCTATGGAGCGAGCGCCTACTCCGTGGTATTCTTATTGGTGATCGGATTCTTCGTGCTGAGCGATTTTGAAAAACTGAAATTGCGCGAGATCAATATAATAACGTAATCAGATTTAACGTAACCATATTTTATGATAATGAACAGCGAGGACGAAAAGTTTTTTGAAGGACTCTCCGGTGCCGCGGGCGCGGGGAGCGCGAAGGGCGGTGACGTGAGCGGCGACAGCGAAGCCGAAGCTGAATACTCTGTTGAACTTGCAAAGGCAGGTAGTGGCGTTCTTTCCACTGCCTCGACCGCGCGGCCGAAGATCATCCGCACGCGAAGCGAAAAAGAAGATGAGGCGTGGGACGATGGCGAGCCGGAAGGCCAGCTGACCGTCGATGTCTACCAGACGGCGAATGACATCGTCGTCGAATCCGCCATCGCGGGCGTCGACCCGGAGGACATCGACGTGAACGTCACCACCGATTCGATCTCCATCCGCGGTTCGCGCAAGCGCGAGAAGGCGGTGCGCGATGAAGATTACTTGTACCAGGAATGCTACTGGGGAAAATTCGGCCGCTCTATTATTTTGCCGCAGGAAGTGGATCCGGAAGGCGCCGAGGTCAAATTCAAGAACGGCATATTGACGGTCACCCTGCCCAAGGCAAATAAGAAGAAGGTGCATAAGCTTAAAGTGCGCGTGAGCTAGGTCTTTCCCGGCGCTCTGCTATTTAGCTTGCATAAAATCGCCTGTTCACCTATAATACTGTCAATAAAGTAATCACTACGAACATGAGGAAATGCGCACGATGCGAGAAAACTTCACAGATGGGCGGGCACCGCATATTGCTCCGCGGCCATTATAATCCCACGAACTGGACCCGAAAGTATCCTAATTTGCAGTACACGACCGTTGACGGCAAACGCATGCTCGTCTGCACCGGTTGCTTGAGGACTTTGCACAAGGCGCCGCACAAAGTGGTGCGCGCAAAAGCGGCAGTAGCGGCGAAATAACCAAAAACGTGAAAGAAAAGTTCGAATCGCCCCATATTGAAAACGATCCCGAACAGGAATACCAGGCTCTTTCCGGCAAAGAGAAGTTTGAGCGCCTGCTCCATCTTTTTGGAACCGCCAATGCTCGAGATAGTTTTATTGAGATCTGTAAAAAATATGTCGCTGAGCGGAGAATGAGTTCTCACTCTGGGAGAAGTGAATACTCCGGAACAAATCGGACTTATTCTCCCCCAAAAAGAGCAGATTTTCATAACCAGATTATGGACACTTTGAAAAAACTTGCGACCCAAACCCGAAAGATGGATCCCGTGACGCAAAAAGTATTATACGAAGTAGCCAGCCGGGAGGCAATGGCTCTTATCGCGCAGGAATGGGTTTCTGCAAATGAATATGGAGAGGATGAAGATGAAGATCATAAGGCTCGCAGAGGAACTTCTTCGACTACCGCCTTCTTTCACTCGCGAGGCGAAGATTAGGGCATTAGAAAAAAATATCCGGCTTGAGTGTATTCACGGGGAAGATATCTTTCGGATAAATTTCTATAAGTCGAAGATTATTTTCAATACAAAATTCCCTCTTTTTTTCCAATATTGCATCGTATTTTTTCTGAACACCTGCTAAACCAAAAAATTCTATGATGATATTTGGTTGGATGAAAAAATCTGCCGTCATTTTTGTATCTCCGTAATGCCAATGCCGCTCATGTGCGATATTATTTTTTATAAGCCAGTCGTCGATGATCCGCTCCGTAAATGAATCACAGGAATGCCCATCGCCTGCCGTAAATTTCTTTGCGAAGAGAACTGGATTAGGATCAAATCCTGCGTCTACGATCGCCTTATTCCAACTACCAAATTCATTTTTGAACGCGTTAAAAGAATTAAATTCACGCTTCAGCGGAATTCGTCCATTATCTTTATAAAATGTGGTTATTCTCCCGAGAAGCTCTTCTCTTGTATACTTCCTCAAAATCCAAAATGGCTTCAATCGATGCACGGCTAAATTTCTATCTTTTTCAGTCCATACGTGTTGATTTCGCCTCATTTGAATTTCTCGTTTTTGCTGTGGAGATAAAATAGTTCCCCTCGTCCACACATCCGCCGAGCCTAAACTTATTCCTAATTTCTTTGATATCTCTCTGTGGGTTTTCCCTTTTGCACGCAATTCGCGGGCTTTTTTATGAACAAAGGTCGAGTATCGTACCCCATTTCGATGTTTTGCTATTTTCATACATCTATTATAAAATTCATACATTAAAAATATATTAAGCGGGCCGTGGCGTAGTGGTAGCGCACATCCATGGGGTGGATGAAGCCCGGATTCGATTCCCGGCGGCCCGACAAGAAAAATAAAAGCAGTCCTTTGCCTCCCGGCAGATGATAGTTCGGCAAAGGACTGCTTTTATTTTCGGGGTATAATAATTTTATGGAAGAGATATTTATCGCCAACGCGACGAACGAGTTGACCGAGCATGTGGTCTATCATAAGCTCGCGCGTGCGGAGAAGGATCCGGCGAACCGCGAGGCGCTCGAGCGGCTTTCGGCGCAGGAGAAAACGCACTATGAATTCTGGAAAACTCTGCTCGTGGAAACGAGCGGCAATGGCGGCACCGATCACATTGCGGCGGCGCGAGCGGCGGCAACTACGGCGGCGGAGCGCATCCGCCCGCGCTGGTACACTGTCTGGGGCATCTCATTCTTCCGCTTTATTTTCGGCGTGACATTCACGACCAAGCTCCTCGAGACGCATGAAAACGGTGCGGTAAAAAATTATGAAAGCATCCTTAGCTCGATCCCCGCATCGCATCGCGCGCGATTCCTCGAGATCATCGAGGACGAAAAGTCCCACGAACGGGCGCTTATCGCCCAGCTCAAAGAAAAGCGTGTGAGCTACATCGGATTCATCGTGCTCGGCCTCGCCGACGCAATCGTCGAAATCACGGGCGTCCACGCCGGATTCCTCGGCGTCACGGGATCCACGCTCATCGCGGGCGTTTCGGGCGTAATCGTGGGATTCGCGGCAGCCATCTCCATGGGATCGGCCGGATATCTCCAGGCCAAGCAGGATCCCGAAAAATCCGCGCTCCTTTCGGGATTCCTCACATGGGTGTCGTACTTTTGCTCCGTCATCCTGCTCGCGCTCCCCTATTTTTTGATCCGCACGATGATCACCGCATTCATCGTCTCCACGTCCGTCGGCATCGTGCTCGTCGCGGGATTCACCTTCTACGGCGCGGTCGTCTTTGACCGCACATTTTGGCGCGAGTTCGGCGAGACCGTCGGGCTTATGCTCGGCACCGCCCTCGCCACGTACATTCTCGGCACCATCGTCGGCAACGTGTTCCATATCCACCCGACAAGCTTTTAGCTTGACATATTATATACAAAAATATATTTTAACCGCAGGAGGATCTTTACATGGAAAATCCGGGTCCATGGAAAAAGCGCCCGCTGAGCATAGTTCCTTGCGATAAGGGAATGATCACAGGCCTTTTCGAACAAAGATTCGGCATCCTCGAAAGGCCGTTCACGCACTTTCACATTTTGAAAGAACCCTGGGGTCGTATTTTTATCCAGAGCGAGGTATATGGCGCCCCGAAATTTCTTCGGCCGATCAGGACGTGGGATGCACTCTCTCGTGAATTGGTCCGACTCAAGATGGAAATCGGCTACCGCAACATGAAGCATCCCAATGATGCTGTCGAGGGGTGGGATCTCTCCGCGGGCATCGATGACGAGCAGCTCGTCATCATCGCATATCCACTCTGGGTTCCTAAATCTGTTCGAATAGTAATATCCAACGCCGAGGTGGTCGCATGACCGCCCCGGCGTTTCACTTTGCGTCGCCAATGAAAAAAGACCAACTCATGTTGGTCTTTTTTCACAATCCCGTCAGATTTCTGGCGTAATAGCCAGGTGGGTGAACTCAACTGCGGTCCACGGACGGCAGAGATTTGTTCTCCCAATTAATATTGTTTGATCCGAAATCTGCTCGGGATCTGTATCCATTATACCACCCTGGAAAAGAAGGCAAAAATGGCATAGAATACACCTTGCAATGAAACTTCAGACCCGAAAGCGCATATTTTATGTGTTCTTTCTTTTATTCGTGGTGATCGGCGCCTCGGTCGTATTGTATGCCGAGGGCTGGCGCCTGAGCCCCACTCTCCAGCCCGAAAAGGCCGGCGGCATTTATGTGCGATCGTTTCCCGCAAACGCAGAGATCACCTTGAACGGCAAGCCCGTCCAGAATCAATCGGCGTTCTTGAGCAGCGGTACGTTCATCTCCGGACTCTTCCCTAAAACGTATACGCTCCAGCTTACAGACGCGGGATATGACGCGTGGAGTGAAAGCCCACAAGTGCTTCCTTCGCTCGTCACCGAAATGAAGTATGCGGTGCTTATACCGGATACCGGCATCAATGTTGCGACGAGTGAGGGCGTGGGCAATTTCTTTGAAGTAAGCGACAACGTGGTCACTGCAAACACGAGCGGCACCATCACGTGGCGCGGGATCGTGATCGGCCATGGCATGATCGTGAGCCACAGCGCAGACCTCAAGACCGTGATTATCCGGTCCGGCGGTGGCAATGCGGGCGTCGGTGTTTCGGGCGCAGGCATCGCAACCTACTCCCTCTACAACTTTACGAGCGCCACGAGCACCAACCTTTCGGCGATACTCGAGAAAGACGGCATCACGCCGACTCCCACGCTTAACATTTTTATCGATCCATACAATGACACCGGCATTATCGTGCAGACGAAGCGTGAGATCATGGACATCGATGCCGAGACGCACGCGGTGACCGCGATAGAAACGGCGCCGGCGGGAGCGATGGTGGAATCCCCTATTGCAATGTCGCCATCCGTGATGGCCTGGGCGCGGCTTTCGGACGACGGCGTATCGAGTACATCAGAGATCATCATCTACGACAAATTCTCCGGCGACACGATCGACGACTCGCTCGTCGTCCCGGGCGCGGTCAAACAGCTCGCGTGGATAAAAAATGGTGAGCTCGGCGTGCTCGAAAATAACAATTCGCTCTATCTCTACAATGTGCAAAGCGAACAACTCACCACGCTCGCGGACGACGTAAAACAGTTCTATCCGACGACGGACGGCACCGCCGTCGCGGCGCTCGAGTACAACAGCCTTGAGATCTTCTCATCCAATCCCCAGGATTATTACCGCTTTAACCTGCCGCAGGGCGCGGACGTACAGGGCCTCATCTGGTATAAAGACGATACCCATCTCTTCGTGGAATATCTCAACCACGTCTCATTCCTCGACCTCGCAGACACCGCGCTCAAAAATTTCACCACCGTCTCCCAAGGCACCGACGCTTCATACGATCCGCAGGAAGATTCTTTATATATAATAGACCAGGGGCAAACATTGCTACGATTTGATTTTCCACAATAGCCGGTTCGCCGCTACCACCCTATTCTTCTTCCCGCGCCGCCTCCGGATAATTCGGCACATGGCGCCGTGCGCGCGTGAGCAACTCTTTCTGCACCAGCTTTGCCTTCTTTTTTCCTACTGCGGGCAGGACGATCTTGTTATGGGCGGCATCGCGCTCGGAACCCGTCATAAAGATGACGATCTGGCTCACACCGGCAAGCCGATCCAAAGGATTGCGCTGGATGTTGACGTTCTGGATCTGGTGATACAGCGCCGCCGTTTCGTTTCGCACGACATACCCGTAGGTCATGATGAACGCCTCATCGGTGAACATATAGGTATAAAAATGATATTCGAGCCAGGTCCACGCGAGCACCATTAAAAAATAGGTGATGCTCACGAGAAGTAAAACCTTTACGGCAAAATCTCCCCAGATCGCGTAGGCGGGATCCGACGTCGGAATCCAACGCTCGCTGTACCACGTGGCACCCGTCAGCACGAATAAAAAAATGGCGAACTTGATCCTATGCGAAAGAAAAAGCAGGAAGGCGCGGTGTCCGAGCGAATGCTTTTTCTGATTCTCCATCCCCATTACGGATGTCATATGAATATATTATAATACACTTATAGCACTCTTATGAAACTTCCCCACTCCCTACGCGTGATCATCCTTTTGCTCCGCATCGCGCTCGGCCTGCAGTTCATCTACCGCGTTCCGTTCGCACAGCTCCACACGCCGGAGCAGTGGGCATTCGTCGTGATCGGCGGACTGCTCGTGATCGGCCTCATCACACGATTGAGCTCGATCGTCGCAATCGTGCTTATTCTCGTGAGCTATCTGCCTACCCTCAACTATGCGGTGTTAAATGTTCCGCAGTATGTGGGCGCAGATGCCATCCTGGTGATCTGCATGCTTATTTTGATCTTTTCAAACGCCGGGCGCTATTTCGGCCTCGACACCTTTATCCACATCCGCATGCCCGGGCGGAAGAAAGAAAAGTGATATACTAGACCCATGCCCACAGAACATCACTCAGAACACCACGCGGAGCATTCGGAAAAGAACCTCATCGCCATCCTCAGCTATCTGTGGATTCTCATCATCATCCCATTTCTCACGCCCGCCAAGGATGACCCGTTCGTAAAATTCCATCTCAAGCAGGGCCTCGTGCTTGTCATCTTTGAGGCCATCGGTTGGTTTGCGGGACTCGTCTTGGTCTGGGTTCCGATCATCGGTTGGTTGGTCGTCTGGCTCTGGTGGCTCGCGTCTATCATCCTTATCATTGTCGGCATCATGAATGTCCTAAATGGCACGGAAAAGGAGTTGCCGTATATTGGGCACTACGCAAAGCGCTTCAGCTTCTAGATTTTTTCGAAGGAAGGGTCATACTGAAGCGAGTAGTGGTAAGGAGGCAAAGTGCCAAATTCAGATTTGCTCGATCCGCGTCTGCCCAAACCAGAGCGCTCTTTTGATGTCGGCAACGGCCCGGACAATCCCGAAGCCGCACTTCGCGACGAGTTCAAAAGACAACGAGAGTCAAAAAAGACCCAGCCACCGCTTTCGTCTTTCAAACGGCCAAGAGAGCTCTAACTAAACGGGCAGCGTGATTTCTTCACGCTGCCCGTTTTATACTATTTCATTCTGACACTAGCCCTATTCGTTCGCCTCGCCATTGTCATCCGTCGGCGTGTCGTCAGTGTTCGCCTCCGCATCGGCGACCTCATCCTCCACCTCCGGGTCGTCCAATGATTCTTCAGCCATATGCTCTGTTTTTATGGTTAATTTTTATTCGGCGACCTTTTTATATATCCGCCTATGCAGGCAGTTCCGGCAATGCATCGAACTTCGGCTTGAACTCGGCCATCCACTTGCTCATATCCTCCGGAGACATCTTCTTGATGTCCGCCGCCATTTCCGGGTGAGCCGCCTCGACGTGCTTCATGCCATCTGCCACCATCTCATCCGCCGTGTTACCGCTCAAGACCGCCGTGCATGTGGCCGGACCGCCCATCGCAGGGCATGTTATCTGTTTCATATCGTTTTATATATAGAGTGAATTTAATTTTATCGCTTCAGATCGACCTGCCACCATTTTACCATAATTGCCGCGATATTATTTCATCCCCTTCCGCAGTGTGCAATATGTGCAATCCGGATCGTGACAACCCTTATCCCAGAATGAAAGGTCGAGGATCTCGCGTGACACTTGCATGACCTGCGCCTCGAGCACCTTCACCTCGCCAGGCGTGATCACAAATTCCTCGCGGTGCATTTTGCCGCGATCATCCGGCTCGATGAACTGAATGACGCCGTCCTTCATGGTGCGCTTGCCCTCTTTATCAAGTAATAGTTTATAGAACACAAGCTGGCGCTTGTAATTGCCGTCGCTCGACGCGGTGTTGCCTTCGATATCGTTGCGTGTTTTTGGCTTGCCGGTTTTGTAGTCCACTACTCTAACATCTTCTTTGGCATTTTCCTTGGCGTCTTCATCGCTGCCGCTCAGAAACTCTATCCGGTCCAGTTTACCGTTGATCGGCGTGCCGTCGTCAAGCACGACCCCATCAATACGCGCTTCGTTCAAAGCACGCGATGTCCATGCCAAGTGGTATTCCTCATAAAAAAGCGGCAGGACGCGGCGGCCTTTTTCCAGCGCCTCCTCGTATTCGCTCTGCTTTATCGGCTCGTGCGCGATCGATTCCTCGAAACGCTGTACTAAATATTCTTTGCCGCGCGGATCGCCATCGCCCAGCGCATCGAAATAACTTTTGAGCGCGGCGTGCACCGCGTTGCCGAACGACAGATTTTTATTCGGGGCTTCCGGGATGCGCACGAGGTTCCGATAAAAATATGCCCACGGGCACTCCAGATAATTATTGAGTGCGGTCACCGAGATCCCCTGCGCACGGAAGAGCTCGTTCAAGAACTCTTTGTCTTTGAGCTCCGGCATTTGCGCCGCGCCGCGCGCCGGCGCAAATTCGATCTCCGCGCGATGCGCGGCGAAATCATCTTCATATGGCGCGACATCGTAGGGGGCTAGGATGGTTTCGCCGAGGGCCGCGATGAACTGGGTCGGTAATTGCTCCTTCGCGCTCTGATCCGTCTTTGCAAGTGTGATGAATAATCCTTTCCGCGCACGCGTGAGGGCGACATAAAAAATATTGCGCTCATCGGCAAGGTCGTCTGCTTCATCATCCCCATCCGCCGCGCCGCTCATATCCGCACCGCGATAGATCTTCGTCGGTAACTTGATCGATTCCCTGCGCGTGTGCGAGCCCCATGTGCGAGCGCCCGCATTCATGATAAAAACATGATCGAACTCCAAACCCTTCGAGCCATGCGCGGTCATTAAGCGCACGCGACCGGGCAGTCGCACAGTGTCGCGTGCCGCGGATCGCGATCTCGTGCTCTTCCATCAGGTCAAGATATGCAAAAAAGTCGCCAAGCGTGTAATTTTTTTGGCGCTCTATGAACGACTTGAGGAGGTCGAAAAGCGCGTGCAGTTTTGCGATTTTTTCGCTGGCAGAGGAGTGGTTCAGGAGCGCGGTCACAAAACCGGACTCATAAACGATCATCTCAAAAGCCTCCGCCGCGCCCCGGTTTTTGGCCGCCCTAACCCAGTTCGGAAAGATGGTAAAAAAGGCTCTCGTAGGCCATTTTTGAGGCAGTATCCACCCCCGCCGCGTCCAAAGCGGCCGGCGAACGTATTACCTCGAACATCTTGGTATGTTCACGCGCGGCGTAGGCCGACAGCTTATACACGTCGATCGGTGCGATACCCAAAAAGTCCACGTGCAGGGCTTCGGCCAGGGTCACATCGTTGCCAAAATGCTGGACCGCGCGCAGGATGCGCACCAGCTTTTTTATCTCCTCGTCCCCTAGCACGTCTTGATTCGATTCTATATTAAAGAGCACTTTTTGCTTTTCAAGCATCGCGCCGAGCGGCACGACATCCTTGTTATTATGATAGAGCACCGCGATTTCTTCCGCAGGCACGCCGCTTGCGATCAACTCTTTTATTTTGCGCGCGATGAAATAATATTCCACGGCGGGCGATGACAACGCCGCGAGATGCGCCGACGACCTCCGGATGCCCCGCCTTCGCCACGAGCGGGGTCTCGCGCGGCGAAACGTTTTGCGCAAGCATCCAAGATCGCTTGCGTGGAACGATAATTGTTGCGTAATGTTATCAACACAACATCTTTATAGTGATCGCGGAAGTAGTGAAAATTCTCGAGCGACGCGCCCTGAAAACGGAATATGGCCTGCTTCTCGTCCCCTACCACAAAAAGATTTGGCGCGGTCGCTGCGCGCCGGCAATCAATTCAATGATCCTGTTCTGCGCATCATTCGTGTCCTGGTGCTCATCCACCAAAAAATATTCGTACGCATCTTGGAGCACCTGCGTCAGCTCGTCATTCAACTCGAGCGCCGTGCGCCACATACATGATCATGTCGCTGTAGTCGTACTGATGTGCGGCGATGAGCGCCTTTTGGTATTCTGCATAGATGGTGGCAAGTTCGACATTGCGGTCGGTTTGCTTTGCCGCCGTCACATATTTGCCTTTCATCTTTCCTTCGTACTTTCCGGATTGGTTCATAAGGTCCGGATTCTCATAAAAATCTTTTTTTGCATCCGCCTGCGATCGCGGAAAATGTTTCGGGCATGACTCCTTGTTGTTTCAGCTCATTGATAGCGCTCAAAATGGTCCGCAAATAATAATATCGATCGCCGAACGGCCGCAGGTCCTTGAGCGGCGAGCGTGTCGAGCAGCTTTCGCAGAATGCTCACCTGCTCGATCTCCGTGATGCTCGTGGCGCCGATGATATTCGGAAAATAGTCCGGGTAATCGCGGATGATGCGGTTCGCAAATCCGTGGAACGTGGAAATTTCCACGCGATACGCCTCGTGCCCGATCAATTCCACGAGGCGCCGGCGCATCGAAATCGCGCCCGATTCGGTAAATGTGAGCGCAAGGATTTTTTCCGGCGGCACTTTCGTTGCCGCGCCACCGCCGCGCCGCAAAATATTTGCGATGCGCATGGTGAGCACTTCCGTCTTGCCCGTTCCCGGGCCAGCGATCACCATGACCGGACCCGCAAGCGTATCCACCGCCTGGCGCTGTTCGGGATTTAGCGCCGCGTAGCGAAGTTCAAAAGTATCGGGTGTCTTAGGTGACGACATCCCACAAGCTTACCGCCAAATGCACAATGGCTCAAACGGTATTATAATAGATAGGTGACCGCGAAAAATATTGAAAAATATCTAAAGTACGCGATGGTCTTACTCGCCATCCTTATCATTATTTTAGCGGTCGTTTTTGTGCACGAGTCTATTGTTCTCCATCACGAACAGCTGGTGAGCGCGCACGAGCTCGCACTGTCCAGTTTTTTACAACATCATAGGCCACTCACCGCAGGCGACGTTACGATCATTCGCCCATGGATGACGTTCGCTTATATCGACAAGCTTTTCAACGTCTCTTCGACATATTTGCAATCCAGCCTTTCTATACAGGATCCGCATTACCCCCAGCTCTCGCTCTCCGGATACGCAAACTATGAGCATGAAAGTGTCGCGACGCTCACCACGGAAGTGGAAGATTCCCTCTCCACTTACTTAACCGCCACGAGTACCGCACATTAGGATGGATGCACTGCTTACCCCCATCCTTTCATATGTTCTGCTCTACAAATATGTCGCGATCTTTTTGATCGTCTACAGCGGCGCGGTGATCATCCCGTGGCCGGCGAACGCGATGCTCCTCGCCGTTGGCGCCTTCGCGAGCCAAGGCTTTTTTAGTTTTTGGATATCTCTCGCGGTCGCGGTGGTTGCGAACACGCTCGGTGACCTCACCGACTATGCCCTCACGAGAAAGTTCGGGGAACCGTTTCTGCGCAAATTCAAACTCGACAAAGTCCGTTTTTTTATTCGCCTCAAAGAAGAGCTCGTGACGGACGCCGCAGTGACGGTATTCATCACGCGCTTTGCGGGATCGCTCAGCTCCATCACCAATTTTTTGGCCGGGCTCGTGGAGGTGCCGTTCTGGACATTCTTATGGTTCGATCTTTTGGGTAACATCGTGGAACCCTTCGGCGCGCTCGCCCTCGGTTACGCGGTGGGAAATTATTGGAGTGACTTCTCGAACCTGCTGAGCCTCATCGCAGGCATCGCCGCCGCGGGTATATTGCTCTTCGTGCTGGCGCGGATCTACCGCAGAATGATGCGAAAATATACATAAAATAAAACCCCCTTCTCTCGCCTCCCTGAAGATGATAGTTCGGCGAGAGAAGGGGGTTTTATTTTATAGCTTGATTAAGAGACCCTAGAACTTGAACAGGTGCTGGAAGAAACCGCCGATGGCTCCGAAGAATCCACTAAAGCCTCCGCCTTTTCCGTGCGGCGCTCCGCCGCCGGTCGAGGTTGCATTGGCCCTCGTCCCCTGGTCAATAATCGAGGACGCTGTTATCGAAACGCCATTCACCGTTCCCTGGATGATAAGATTATCTCCGGTCGCGATGCTTCCCACGGTCGTGGTCGTTCCATTCTTTACGATCGTCGCGCTTGAAGCATCGATCGTATAGGTAATGTTGCCTGGATTCGTCACGGTGAGCGTCGTGCCGCTGATCGCGGTCACACTACCACCGACGACCGGTTCACCATTACCCTGGATCGGCGAGACGAAAGGTGTCGAGCTGGAAGCGGTGGATGAGCCGTGGCCAAAACCGCCGCCCGTGCCGCCCGGCCTGCGCCCGCCCATGAATATTCCCATCACGCCATCACGGATGACGGTCGCAGTGACATTCGTCCCGCTCACCGTTCCTTGGACGATAACAACATCGCCTATGGCAATATCCGAGACAGAGACCGTCGAGGTCGGACTGCCTTTGTAGATCTCTGCGTTGCTCGCATCAACCGAGTATGTGGTCACGCCGGAATTCCCGGAGTTTGTGGAGCTCGCCATACGCGGCCACACTGTTGCGGTAACGATAAGCGTGGTGCCGTTCACTGCGCTCACCGTACCGAAAACGCCCGGCGTCATCATCGGCCCATGCATTCCGCCCATGCGCATACCACCATTCGCACCATTGTGAAAACCTCCCTGCACGTTCACTCCGGCCACGTTCGCACCGACGCCAACTCCCGCGCTCGTCTGCGCAAGCGCCGGCGCAGCGACCACCAAAAGGCTCGCGGCCAAACCTGCCACAGTAGCCAACGAAAGATATTTATTTTGCATAATCATATTTTTTATATTTATCTCCCCATACAAATCAGGCTGACTCGACCATCAGGCCGGATCTGCATCTACTCATATAATACGCCGCAGGATGAGATAAAGTTTCATTTGACAGATCCGGTTTATATTGTATATTCAAGTCAGCAAGAACCATTAAAACACGATACTTCCTCCTGACGCTCTTTGATACGGGCACGATGGTCCTGCAATCGTTGCCCACCACGGCGGAGATCGATCAGAATCTCCGCTAACCGCACGGCCGCCATTTTTATGGCGGCCTGTTCTTTTATGTCGCGCTATTTATAGTGGAGAATAGTAGAGCAAAACGTTCCCCGAGCTGAAAATTTTCGTTTTCGCGAGCTTCAATTTTAATCTTTCTTTCATATCTTTGAAGAGCGTCTTGCCCACGCCGAGCGCGACAGGGTTCACGATCAATCGGTATTCGTCGATGAGCCCGAGCGAGGCGAGCGCGGAAACGATCGTACCGCTCCCAAAGATCAAAATATCTTTCCCTCCGCCCTGCTTTATTTTTGTTATCTCCGTCGCGTCGATCGTTTTCATCACCGTCGAATTGTTCCACGTAAGATTCTCCTGCGTGGTTGAGAATACGATCTTCGCCAGGTTGTTCATCCGCTCGGCGACGACAGGGTCGTTCGTGACGACGGTCGCCGTGGGCCAATAGCCCGCCATCATCTCGTACGTCACGCGGCCGAATAAAATCGTGTCTGCGGCGTTCAGCATATCGATCGCATATTGGTTGAACTCCGCATCTACCCTATGCCAGTCGATCTCCCCGTTCGGCCCAGCAAAAAAGCCGTCCACGGTTATCATTTCAGAAACAATGATCTTTCTCATAGACCCATTCTACCATTTTTTGCATTCTTCTTATCCTATCCTGAACCCGGTGAATTTTCCGTGAGCATTTGCCCACTCTGCCTCAACTTTTTTTACCCTGGCGGTGATCGGACCTTTTTCGCACCACGCCAAAAATTCCGCGAGCGCATCTTCCTCCCCTTCCGCCTCTATATACACAGTGCCATCCGGCTCGTTCATCACAAAGCCAAACACCGCGAGCTTCCGCGCCGTCCAATACGTGGCGTCACGGAAGCCCACGCCGTGCACCTCGCCATGGATCTTAATAGTGAGGTTTTTCTTTGCCATTTCGCTAGTATATCAAAGGTCGGGCGACGAGCGCCAAACGCCATAGCGTGCTATACTGATGGCCTCATGAAGAAACCGAAAGGCCACCATTACATTCCCATTTCCCTCGAAGGGTTGAATAAAAAGCTCGAATTTGAGGTCAAGCGCCTTGTGCGGGAAAAAGAAGAAGGCATCGTAAAGCATATCCGCACAAAGACCACGCTGAACGGCATCTCCACGCTGGTCTTTAAGAATAAGGCCGGAAAGAATATCACGTTGTCGTACCGACATGACGCGAGCGGCACCCTACGCTTCGCCCGCGAAGAACAGTTCGCATCATAGAAGATAGTTGAACGACACCGATCAACCCCTACCAGACGAAAGGAATCAGCGCCTTCGTCCGTTTTTTATATCCCGGATACTGGTCCGGAAATAATTGCATCATATATTTTTCTTCCACGGGGATCCGGTATAAAAAATTTATAAAGAAGATCACAGCAACAAGGAGCCAGATGGCGGTGCTCACGAGCGCAGAACTCACGAGCGCGAGCAGTATCCCGGTATAGATCGGATGGCGCACAAAGCGGTATGGGCCGGACGTTATGAGTTCATGGTCTTCTTTCATGGACGGCATGCCGCTCCAATTCCTGCCAAGATGTACGCGTGCCCAGATGGCGAACGCGAGTCCGGCGGCGCAGAGAACGACCCCGACGATCTGCACCACATAGCTAAATTGATATCCCAAAAAGTTCCACGCCGAAGAGAACTGGAGCAAAACAATGATGACGACCACGAGTAATATCCGAATGCCCGCACTACGCGCCCAATCACCGGTGCGGACATTCTTTTTGACGCCTATCGCGGAAACAAGCCAATAAATGATGAACATGGCCCACAACAAGAAAACAACATTTTGGGTGTCGATCATGAGGATGGATGTATGAACTTTCGGAATCGCGGATCGCGGAGATACAACGCTCCCCACAATGCGATGCCGAAATAGACCGGGAATAAAACATTGGTGAAGAGCGGGTAGCCGACGCGGAGATTGCTCGCCACTGCGCCGCCGAGATAGCCGGTCAAAAGGATCGCGCCGAGGACCGACGTCCGCGGAATAATATAGAGGATGAGACAAGCGAGCTCGACGATGGCCAAGGGAAAGGCGACTCCATTTGAGTAGCCAAGCGCGGCAAATGATTGCACAACCACGGGAATATCCAACGCGTGAATGATGACGTCAAATAGCAAAAATATGATGACGCCCGCCTGTACGGTGCGCCCCACCCATAACCACTTTTTAGTGCTGAATCCCTCCATGGGGGTAGTATAGCAAATACGGGAAAACCCCGGTTGTCCCGGGGTTTTCCTGCGACGCGCGTGAATCTTTATGCGCGGTGCAATTTTTTAAACGTCATAATGAGGTACCAGACGATGACCGCCTCTACCACCACAATAACCAAGCTTACGAAGTTGATGCGCCCCGAAGCGATGAACAACAGGAAGTCAATGACGAGCACTATGATCTTTGCCCAAAAGATCCCGCCCACCGTATCGCGGGCCAGGGTCGTCACCCGAAGGCCTGCGTACGATACCGCCGCGCCGAGGATAAGGCCGAGCGCGGCGAGCACTCCCTGAACGCTTGCTATCGGATAGACGCTCAACGTCCATAGCGTAGAAAGGCTCAAGATTCCCACCACGACCGCCCACATCTTTATCGAACCGACAATTTTCTGATCCATATGCATATAGGAGATAAACGACCTTTATTAAAATAGTATACAACAAAAACGGCCACATCCTTGTGGATGCGGCCGCAGATCATTATTTGATCTTTCCCTGCCATGGAATCACATAGCCTGTTCTTGCCAGCCGGGATTTTCCATAGCGACGCTTGTTCATGTATATGGTCACTGAGGCGTTCTCGGCAACGTTGTGTTCAAATCGATCCAGCGCCGCCTCAATCGAAAAATGTTCAACAACGCGTTGAAAAAGAACGAGCCAGCGGCCATGCACGACAGCGAGCACCGATTGTCCTTCGTGATCCCGGTTGAGGGTGCTGAGAAAACTGTAAATACTCAGCTCCACATCCGGCCCGTTTTGGCCGCCCCACGGACGATAGTGGTAAAGACCTTCTTTTTCTCTCCGCGCGAACTCCTCGGGGTAACATTCCCGCACTTGTTTCTCGGTCATCGTATGCCACAGGCCTCGCTGGGCTTCGGCGAGCCGCGAGTCTTCGTATGTCTTAAGACCCGGACACATGATGTGCATTGTTTCCGCAGAACGCCGGTAGTACGAAACGTAGCGGACATCGAACTTCCCGTATTGCATATTCAGCCATGCGCCGGTGATCTTCGCCTGCGCGCGGCCCCGTTCGGTCAGCTTATACCGGTGTGTCGCGACGTCATACTCCGCCCGCTGATCCGCATTAAGCACATTGCCTTCCGATTCCGCGTGGCGCACCAAAGCCAATATCTTCGGCCATCCCATCGTTGCCTCCTGGTATTGAAAGATTTCTATCGACAGTGTCCTATAAAAAGACGCGGAAAGTCAATAGAAAATCCCGCCAGGCGAACCGGCGGACTTCACCGCGCGGCGATCTCCGCTTCAAGTTGTGCAACGATCGCAACGAGCGCCGCGATCCTCGATTGGAGCTCGGCAACCTCTGCAGCGTTATCATCCGCGGGGGCTGAGCCAACCGTTGTAGTGCTGATGATTGTGCTAGTCGATGCCGCCGCTGTTGCGAGAAGCGCCGCGCGCGTTGCCGCATTCAAAAGACCGTAGCCGGTCGTCGCCTCCTCGCCGGAACACGCTATCCCCTGCGCGCACTGGAACTTTTTGAGCGCAGTGTATGTGAGCGCGCCGAACTTCGTCGTCTCGTTGCCGGGCGAACCCGGGCCCGACGTTGCTAAAATAAATCCGGCGGCGTTCAGCATCTGTTGAAGTATGAGTACCTGGGGATCGATGGATCCAAGTGAAAGATCAAGTGTAAGTGCAGGAGGCGCACTGGCTGTGGCTACGTCTCCCGTCGTCGTCGCGAGGGTCGAAGTGGTGGTCGCGACGCCCGGGGCAGTCGTCGTTGCGAGCGCGCTCTGCCAGCACCCAAACGATGATATCCACGGCTCCGTTCCCTCGGCGCCGTACAGATAGCGCGCGTAACCAAGATTGCCGGCCAGCGTATCTATATCAAAGCCAAGTGCCAGGGCCTTCGCATAATGGATGGTTTCATCAAGTTGAAAAACACCGACCATTGTGCCCGTCCCGCCAAGAAGTGGCGTCCCGTTGTTTTCGAATTGCCGTGGTCCAGATTCGCACTTGGCGATCGCGATCATAATGGGAATATCAGAAAAGTACGATTGCACCGCTGCGGCTACGCCGGCATTCGGATCGGTGGTGATGGTCGTTGCCAAAGTGTCAGCAAATACATTGCTCGTCAAAAACACCGATACCGCCGCGAGGGCGATGACCACAAAGACTGTTCTCAAGCTACGCATCTCTTTAGTGTAGCAGATTAAAAACGGGCATCCACTCCTGGATGCCCGTCGTCACCGATCAATCGGTCATTCGATCACCGGGCTGAAGTACAAAGTACCGATCTTTCTGTACAACTGAAGAAATACTTGCTGGGTAAAATCCTCCACGTACTCAGGCCTTCCCAACATCCAGTAGGAGATACTCGACACCTTCCTCTTGTGCCGCCGGTAAAGCTCTTCAAAGATCCCCCCGTCTTTGTCCCCCATTGCTTGATACAACGCCACGAGGTCGTTGTCGCTCGCAACATGATCGGTGGAAGCCAAACCATTTCTCTCGTCCATGACTCGCCTCTTTCGCCGCAAAAACGTGATGCAAATATCTGACCATATTATAGTAATATACGATCATTTTGGCAATGGTTCGGGCTGGCACTTCACCGACCGATGATATAAAGTAAATACATGAACCTCGCCCCGTTTAATGATTTTTTAATCGCATGCGTCGGCGCCTCGGCGTCGTTCATCGGACTCCTGTTTGTTGCGCTCTCGCTTGTTTTGGCGCGGGACGATGATGCCGGCGTCGGCTCGCTCGAATTCACCGACCGGCGTTTGGCGGAAAGCGCGTTCACCGCACTGGCGAACATATTTTTTGTTTCGCTCGTCGCGCTCATGCCGAACACGAATATCGGAGATGCGGCCGTCGTCATGGCATTGATCGGCTTACGCAATTCATGGGGGCTTTTTTCGCGGGCACGAGAGATCCATAAAACCCAAGGCGCATCGTATCTCAAATGGGATATGCTTTGGATCATCGTATCGGCGTTTGTCTATGTCTTTGAGGGTGTCTATGCCATCCTCCTCATCATTCACCCAAACAGCATGACCGACCTCGACGTCATGACCTCCATTATCATCACGCTTTTCGCCGCCGCGCTCGTGCGCTCATGGCAGTTGACGGGCATACGGTCGTCGACCCCGAAGAAAGTATAAAAAATAAAATAGCCCCGCCGCTATCGGGAAGCCATTTTATTTATCTTACTAAAGCAGCTATCTCTTTACGGAGCCACTTCGGTAAAGCCATTAACGGCCTCTCCGTTTGTATCTCCCGGCTTCGTATCCTGCGCAAAGAAGTAGAGCGGCAAACCCCGATACGTGACCTGGAGCGAACCATCCGCCCGCTTAATGGTCCCTATCTGACCAGTGATGCCCGGATCCGCGGTGAGCGAAGTAGCGCTTGTGGCAGAAACAATATACGGTGGCCATGCGACCGCGCACGCACCCGTACAATTGCTGACGTTAATAGCATCCTTGGTGGATTGATATAAGGTCATTCCATTTGAAGCGCTTAAATAGGCTCCGAAAATCCCGCCGCCCGAATTGTTCAGAGTAAGCGTACTGACAGACGCTGTTTGCGAT
This sequence comes from uncultured bacterium, assembly GCA_963718515.1. GTDB lineage: Bacteria > Patescibacteriota > Minisyncoccia > UBA6257 > 2-01-FULL-56-20 > JAKAGE01. The sequence goes on from OY970354.1 coordinate 739,490, forward strand.
CCTGTCGTGCCCGTTGAGGGAGTCGACGCCGTGGTCGATGTGGGCGTCTGCGTTGTCGCCGCCGGGGATTGAGATGAGGACATTAACAACCACCAGAAGTAGCCGGCGATGATAACTATGATCACTACCAACCAAACAATAGAAGTTTTTTTCATGATGTAATTTTTATTTTATAAACTAGGTTCGACCACTCCCTAGCATCAACGCAATAACTCTTTGATCCCGACACGACGACCGTATTCCATCGAGCCGTAACGGAACGCCCGCACGGCGAACCACACGGCAACGATCGCGCCCGCGATGATCGCCGCAAGTGACCCGAGCGCCTCCCCCGTCGAAAAACTGCCGACCGCGTTGCGGAGCAGCGCGGTCGTCGGCGCCGTCAACGGAAAGTATGTGAAGATGGTGACGATCAAGGTGTGCGGCGAACTGATCACGCTATCGATCGCATAGATGGGAAGAAAAGCTGAAACGATGGCGACTCCAAGAAAACGGCTCGCTTCGGTGGCGCTCGGAAACATTGCGCCAAAGCCGACGAGGAGCGAAGTGAACATGAGCAGGCCGGTCACAAAGTACAGCGCAGCAAAGGTGATGGCGATGGGATCAAGTGGAATACTGCTGAGGGTTATCCCGTATGGCAGTGCGACCTGAACTGGAAAAAGTAGATGCGCCACAAGAAGCGGCACGGCAATCGTCACAAGTTGCACCATACCCAAAATAAATATGGATATGATCTTGCCGGCGATGAGCATTTCCGCATTTACGGAAGTCAGGAGCATTTCTGCGGTCCTGTTCTCTTTTTCTCCAGCGGTGCTCGATATCATAAATGATGCGAGGAGCGCATACAGTATCAAAAATGCCAGTGCAAATATTCCAGGAGCGACGACGCTCGCAAATCCCCCGGTCTCCACGCCATTCTTATAGGTCGTCGCGGCAACGGATGGAGCATTTTCGAGAATCTGGGCGGCCTGGCTGTTCTTTGTTATCGCGCCCACACTATTGATCACGCTTTGCTGGAGCAATTGACTCGCGGCAGTGTTATAGGGCGGCGAAAAACTAATGCCCTTGTCTTGCGCATAAACCTGAATGCCCATCATGCTCGGATTCTTTGGATAGTAGAAAAACGCATCGAGCGTGCCGCTTTTGACGGCCGCGATGCCGACGGATTCGCTCGGCTCGGCAATGATATGCTGTGCCGTAATCAACTGCTGGCTTATCAAACCCGAGTCATCGAACTCCCCGATCTTGGCGGTCGCGGAAAACGACTGCGCCTGTTGCGCGGCATTGCTCGCGGCACTTTTCGCGGAAAGAAATTCGAGGCTGATCACGATAAGAATAAGGACCAGTGGCGCAATGGAAGCGATCCAAAAAGTTTTCTTTTTGAGCGCCCGGAATACTTCAAAATGAATGATGTTCCCCATGTTATTTATAGAGCGTTAAGAAAATTTCATTCAGTGTCGGGCGGCGGACGTCGAACGTCGTCATATGAAGATCAGGAGCGGCGGCCAAAAAGCGCAGTACTTCGTCCGCCGTCACACCCTCCCGCCACGCGAGTTCCGCGTAGTGCGGCAATTGCTTCGTGATCGCATACAGCTTGTCGTTCAACGGCAATGTTCCGGTATATGCGAGCGCTATCACCGTAGTGCCGAACTTATTTTTTACCTCGTCAATCGTTCCGTATAAAGCGCGCGTGCCATCTTTAAGTAGCACGATGCGATCGCACAGCTGCTCCACCTCTTCCATGCGGTGAGTGACGAGAATAACAGTGGCTCCGTTCATGCGCTGTTCATTGATAATACTCATGAGCAGATCCCGGTTGACGGGGTCGAGCGCTTCCGTCGGCTCGTCAAGGATCATAAGCGACGGCTCGTGGAGTATCGTCACGCCGAGCTGGATCTTTTGCTGTTGACCGTTCGAAAGGCCGATAAGCCGCTCATGCGCCTTATCGCCAAGGCCCACGCGCTCCAAATATGCCAGGACCCGTTTTTTCGCATCGTTCCTGCTCAAGCCATGCATGACGGCAAAATATACCATCGTGTCGAGCACCGGTTCATTGCGATATAATCCCCGCTCTTCCGGCAAGTATCCCACCACGGGCGCCATCGCAGGAGTATAGCGCTTGCCGTTCACAAGCAATGTGCCGCTCGTCGGTTCAAGCAAAGAAAGCAACGTGCGAATGGTCGTCGTCTTCCCCGCGCCGTTCGAGCCGAGCAATCCAAAAACCTCGCCTTGGCTTACGGTGAAGGATAGGTCTTTCACGACTTCCTTGTCGCCAAAGCGCATCGCGAACGATTGGATATCTACTGTTGGAACAGATGATTGATTGGACATTCAGTGATGTCGTTCCGATCAGAACGCCTGCAATGGATTGCCTGCTATGATGGTTTGCACTTCCTGCCATCCCTGGGGATAGGCGTAGTTGTATCGCGCAGGGAGCGCGAACACATATTGCGCGTTTTGTCCGAGTTCGCTCGGCGGGATCGGAGCCGCGCTTACCGCCATCGTGCCCGCGTTCACCGCGCTCCACTCGCTAGGAGTGAACACCATGATGGGGATATCCTGCGTCGGCGTGCTCGATGTCCATAGAGGATTTCTGATGGAAATGATCGGGCCGGTCACTTGAGGACAACCGGCGGCCGGACACCCTTCATCTCCAGTTCCACTCCACGTCGACGTCACGATCGTGTATCCCTGCCAATCTGCAGGGAGCGTAACAGTGAAGCCGTACTCGTTATTGGTATATGACACGGTAGAAGACGCGGCCGGTGGCGGAGTTTGGGTGACAGGAGGAGTCGTCGACGTGCCACTCTGAACCTCGTAGTACCAAATTCCTCCCACGATTATGAGAATCGACAGAATGAGAATTGTTATGGTCGTTTTTTTAGTCATGGTTGTCGTTGCTAAAGTATAGCAGGAAATCCCCTGCTTAGAAACGCTATCATGTAGATGTAATAATTTTCCGCATCGAGTCGTAAGAAGTTATGCGGGGGTCGAGATAAATATAATATAAAAATAACCTTATGAAAAAATGATGAAGAAAATAACATTTGCCATAACGATAATAATGATGGGGGCGTTGGCGGGACCTCTCGTCTTCGGTGGATTCGGGCATGCAAACGCACAGTCAACTCCCGTGATCCAGATCACGCCGCAAACTCTGGAAAATGGTGCCGTGAACGCGGGATATATGCAGGTACTTAATACATCCTCGACGGAAACAAACGGACCGTTCTCTTGGAATGTTTTATCGGGCTCTCTGCCGCCGGGATTAATGCTCCAAGCAACCTCAAGCGGTGAAGCGGCGACGATCTCCGGAACCCCAACCCAGGTGGGTGCTTATACCTTCACCATAGATGCAACAAATGCAGTTGCGGCGGGAAGTCAACTTTTTAGCGTTGACATCGAAGGGATCGGGGGCACGACCTCAACTGCGCCGACCGCGCCGACCGCGGACACGATAACGATAGCTACCTCCACGGCGACAGTCTCAACTATTGCTTCCACTTCTTCGCTCGCAGTAGAGCTACAAGACGCGGAAGTGGAGTTGACCGACCTCCAAGAAGAGCTGATACAGGAATATGGCATAAATCCTGGCGGCCCTATGATCCCCGCCCCTGCCCCGACCCCGGCACCCACGGCCGGTCCGGTGTTTTCCCGCGATCTTACCATTGGGAGCACGGGAGCTGATGTCCTCGCATTGCAACAATTCTTAAATCAAAACGGATATCCAGTGGCTGCAAGCGGGCCGGGTTCAAGCGGCAATGAAACCGATTACTTTGGACCACTCACGCAAGCGGCGCTCGCGAGCTGGCAAGCCGCAAACGGAGTTTCTCCAGCGCAAGGATACTACGGCCCAATAACGCGGGCGAAGATGAACCTCACCGCCTCGTCAGGTTCATAATTACGAGTCTGTCTTTCGCGCTTTCACGCTCGGCCTTTCGTTTATTTAAAAGCGAACGCCAGCAACACAATGGTCAACGCGTTAAGGATAACCAATAATAGTGCTTCTCCTAGTCTTGACGGAAGTGGATGCCATAAAATGTATACCGTATAGATTATGGCCACAATTGCCGCGCCAATAAAATTCCCTCGTACCATGTTCTTTGTGGGGTCAATAAGTTGATCGGCCTTTGTACTTTGATGATATCTACTTTTTAGTTTTCTTCTTTCCGAGCACCCACTTCTGCGAAGAGCTTAACGCTTTATCTTTTCGGTGAGTGCACCCTATCCAACAACAAGGGCGACGCATCCCGTCTTTCAATTCCGAGCGTACCCGATCAATGTGCTCTTGCCGCTTTTCCGGTGATTTGACGGAGATGGTCCAGCATATCCATTCGTTGCGGGCAAGTGGCGTGATATCCTCCCACAGCACAAGCGCCTTGGGGTCGGAAGCGAGAGCTTTTTTTAGATCGGCTGGCATGGGGTGCGCCCCGCCGCCGGAAATTTTCTTGTTCATGCGTTAAGTGTACTAAAAATTTATTGAAAAGAAAAAGGTGCGATATAAGCAATAAAAAGCGCGCGGTATATACCGCGCGCAGAACTAATCGAAGTCGCTCAAACGATCCCCTTCCGACTCTGCGAGATCTACCGGAAGCCACAAGCGGGCGCCGTACTTCATCTGCACATAGCCTTCCTTCACCCCACTTGTGATCTCATCCAGTGAAATGGTTTCCCGGGCCATGCGGGCGAAGTTCATGCCGTACGACTTTCCCTGCAGAACGCACATGATATACTCGACGTTGTTCTTTGCGATCGAGAGGAGCAAAGACCGCCCCGGCTCCTCGAGATACAGATCACTCTTTCGCGAATTGCAGGAATAACACGCGAGGATGATGTTCGAAAAGGAATCGGGCCCTCCGCGGCTCACCGGGTCGATATGATCGACCTCCAGTGAAAGCTCAGGCATCTTTTTCAGACAATACTGACATGTCTGTTTGTACACCTTTATCAACGCCTGGCGCACGCGAGCATTCATTTCCCCCTCCTAAAAATCTGTGCGAACTATAATAGAAAGATAGAGCGAAGTCAATAAATACGCGACGGGAACGACCTGAGGATTGTCATTATTTTCTATTCCGCCGTATCCGCAGACGGGCCGTAGATCGAGGGCACCTTGCCGCCCATGGGGCGGAGATACACCGAAAGCTGTCCGCGATGGTGGATAAGGTCGAGCATGAACCCGAGCCCCATGTCGCCCTTCGTGGTTTTCCATACCTCCTTGCCGCCCATCATCATTTTCGCATCGCTCTCCCAGTCGGCATCGCTCATCGCGGTAATGGCGTCCTTCGCTCGCGCCATGCCGGCTTTGAACGCCGCAACCATCTCGGCGGTGGAAGCGTAGCTCGGGGTTGCCGCGGGATCATATACGATCACTCCCTTCGCAAAAATATCTCCTATCTGATCCCCCTCCAAAGCGATCTGCGATGCGCGCTCTTTTGCGGTCGCGGCCTTTGGGTCCGGCTTCCAATCCATTTTATCCGCAGGCAGGGCCTCAAGCACCTTCACGAACGCCGGCGTCTCCCCATCGATCAACTGCAACAAATATTCTTTTGCTGTTTTCATATTTTTATTTTTATTAACGACTATTAGTTTGTTTTTTTATTCGATCGGCTCCCATAATTCCATCTTATTCCCTTCCACATCCATAATATGAAGAAATTTCCCGAAGTCATACGTCGCAATGTCGTCAACTATGGTCACGCCGTTTTCCTTGAATTTTTTTATCAGTCCTTCGAGGTTCTGCACCTGGTAATTGATCATAAAATCCTTTTTGGATGGAGAAAAATATTCATCCCCCTTTTTGAAAGGTTTCCACTGAAGAGCGCCGAAGCTCGCAGTCCCCCAGTCATTCATCTCGATTCCTAAATTCTTGGCATACCAATCTTTCGTTGCCTGCAGATCGTCCGAAAAAAAGAAAATGCCGCCAATCCCCGTTGCCTTTGGCGCCGTGTCGGGCTTTGCACTATTTTTCTCATCGCCTGCCATAACACCATTATAACCTTCTCCTCTAATAAGAAAAATAGCCCGGACGCTTTCGCATCCGGACTATGTGCAAGAATCCCCGCCTGATTCGAACATGGTGTTACCGATATGGGAACACCTTGCTATAACAAAGCACGAGCGGGTACACGAAGAGTGATATAAATGCTCCCGTGCCGTAGAGGGATCCGGCGATATCCCAATCGAGACCGAGGACTCGAAAGAAGAACAGCCCGACGCTCACGAAGCTCGCGATGAGCATAAGCGCCATGACCTGCGGCCGCACTTCCGGCGATTCGTGCCACAGCGTCTTCACCTGCAACGATAACGCCGAAGTCGTCGGCGTGGTGAGTGCCACAAGATATACGCCGGGAACCTTATACCTTCCGGTAAGAAGATGCATGGTGTCGTTCTTGTAATAACCCATCACGACACTGCCAACCGACATCGTCACCATGAGCACTGCGAGCATCGGGAAGAGTCCTGCAGTGGTCGTGACGGTCTGTTTCACACCGGCCTTTGCGAACGAAAGAATGTCCGACCGCACAAGCCCGATGCAGATCATGACCGCAAGAAAGATAAGGAGTGGCACTACCGATCGCATCGTTGCGATCATCGTCATCGGCGCCTTGCCGTTCGCGACCATGATCGCGTTCTGCGAACGGAACAATCCCACGCCGAGCAATGCAAGTCCGGCGAACATCATTACCGCATTCAAGCTCATTTTCACTCCACCCTCCCAGAATTGAGAACCGTGGAAATTATAATGTTATATTTAATGAACCGTCAAAATTGCTCGGGATCCGAGTAAAATCAGCTACAAAATAAAGGGAATGAGTATCTTTGTCCGTTTCATGTACGCCGGATACTCGTCCGGAAACTCCCTGAGCATCATCTTTTCTTCGGTCCTCGCGCTGTAGATAAAATAGATCCCTGCGAGGATAAGGATGAGGAGCCACATCGGCCCGTCCGCGAGCGACGTCCCGAACATCGCAAGAAGAAATCCGCTATAGATGGGATGCCGCACAAACCGGTACGGCCCTGACGTGACGAGTTCCGGCTTTTCCCGGAGCGTCATCGGCATGCCCCAATTTCTGCCTAAATGTACCCGCGCCCAGATGGCGAACGCAATGCCTGCGGCAGAGAGGATGACCCCGATGACGCCGAATAAAATACTGCCGCCCGGCGGGGCAACGGACCGGCTAAAGAGCGCCGATAAGAAATTTTCGAACATTCCCCTGTGTCCTCTATAGATGACGAAGATAACAATGATGAAGATCGCCAACCGGATCCCGAACGTCCGTAGCCACCACGACCATCCCGTCCGCACGCTTTTATTTGCGCGGAAGGCGGAAATGAACCAATAGGCCCACAGGATAACCCAAAATATGAGAGCGAGTAAGCCGATGCTCATGCCTCCGGTTCCCACAAGCCCTTCAAGATTCTGCGCTTGGTAATTTATCATAAAAGTATAGCAGAAGGGCGGGCGTTTGCGAGGCTTTATCTCTAATCTTTACTTCATCATTTCATCTCCCCGCATGGCCGCACAAGAACGTATCCGCCGTTTTTTATGATCGGAGACCCTTTTGCAATTTCTGCGGCAGTATCAAGCGATTCCGATTTTATGATGATGAAACCGCCTTCAGTATCATCGGAAAAGTGATGGTCCTCCAACCCCTCGGGATCGATCCGCTTTCCATCGGATTCCAATGGATAGCCGATTTCCATTTGTCCGGCATCCATAAGACCCGCGATCCACGCGCCCCATCCGGCAAGATGTTTTTCCTGCGCCTCTTTGGACGTCCGATCAAGGTTGTCATATCGCAAAGCCGTATTGCCGCCGAAAAATGTGAGTAGATATTTTTTCATAAATATTATTTCGTTCGATGGTTATTTTCGCCTGGATGGCGATGGCACCTTAATTTTCTTGGCATGGTTAAATATAATAATTTTCCGCATCGAGTCGTGGGTGTGAATATTCACCTTGCTCACATTTGCCGCCACTTCATCGCCATCGCTCCATCCGGGGAAATTACTTGCGGCGCTCGTGTTATTGGATGTCTCCGCGCCGAGCGTCGTCGTGGGACTGAGATTCACCGGAATCAGGCTCGCGTGCGCCGCCCCATGAAGAGCAAGCGAGAGCGCCGCGCCAACCAAAAGCATGCCCAAAAAAGGGCTGCTTTCTTCGTGAGGTTAATAACGTTTCTCTCGGCCCTCATGCTTTAATTGTACGCCAACTAGTTTTTAGGTACCCGCGTTGCGCGATCGCATCTTTATTGATCAAGGTTGTTCAGATATTTCCGCGTGATCGGGCCAAAATAACCAACGGCGGGCGTGATGCCGGCGCTCTTCTGAAATTCACCGAGGGCGTTTTGCGTAAGGTTACCGAAGTAGGTCGATGCGCCGTGGAGCGCAAGTTTTTGTGCGGCCGGCCCCACGTGTTGGGCGATAAGAAATTCTTGAAGTTTCATCACATCATTGCCCGTCATGCCGAACTGGAGGTTCCGCGTAAAAGAGAAAGAAGGTAGTGACAAAATTCGCATTTCTAATGCATTCACCTGGGCAACCAGAGAGTTAATGATGCCCTCGAATGCGGCGCTCGTGGTCGCAGGTGCAGGTGCGGTTGTGAGCGATGGGATAAGCGATCCGCCGCCAGCAACAGAAACGATGGGGGAAGTGCTCGTCGCCACATTTTGTGCAAAATTTGCGGTGACACTTACGTTTCCGGCGACATTCGTATCGGCCCTTGGATTTGCCGTCGAGGCGTCGCTCCAGTTCACGAAATAATAACCACTGTTAGGAACTGCGCTCACCGCCGTACCGCTCGCGCCACCGGCGACGGTCTGCGTCGAAGAGCCGAGGAGCGTCCCGTTCGGCCCTGCCGCATATGAAAGCGTATAGGTGGGATTGAGGATGGCATCGATGTCCTGTCCCCACTCATTGCCGAAGAGATTCACTCCTGAGGTGGTCAGATGAACTCCGTCGATCAGATAGGTGCCAGTCGCGCTTTCCGTCGTCGTATATAAATTTGGATCGTTGCCCATCTCGCGGACCGTTGAACCGTTATCAAGCGAATCAATCTCTGCCTCATATCCCTGGAGATCGATATCGGATTGTGCGTTCCATATTCCCGATTGTTGGGGGTAATCAATGTACGGCTGATAGCTTACAAACACCCTTTGAATGCCGGCTCCCAAAAAGCCGTTGATGATATTCTGCATGTTTGTTTTATATTGAGCGGCGCTTACATTATTCGCGGTCTTTGCATCGTTGGTGCCCAACATAATGGTAACCATATTCGCTCCCTGACTTTGAATTTCCGCGAGTGCAGTGTTGTAGTCCGAACCGCCGGGTTGCCAATCGGAGGTCTCGGTCCCGCTTATGCCTTCGTTGTATGTGGTTGCAGAAATAAAATTACTATCTCCGGAAAGATATGTTTGCAGCGGCGTCAGCGGAGAAACGCCGCCGCCATTCGAACCGCCATTGGTTATAGAATCCCCCACCCCGACGATGAGCGCGGTCTTGACCGATAGCGGCTCCGTCTTCACGTGGATGTTACTGCTTGTCGCTACCGTACTCGAGGCATCCGCGACCCGCATTTGGTAATAGTAATCAGTGCCGGAGGCGAGGCCGGAATCATTCAACGTCAGAGCGGTGGCGCCAGAAATATTTGAATACGATCCCCCGGAGCTTGTAGCACGCATCCATTGATACGAATATGGTGGATTGCCACCGGTCGCGGATGCGCTTGTCAATGAGATCGTACTCGTCCCGGTAGAAATAAAAGAGAGGGCACCCGGAACAGGGCTAGGGGCAGTCGTAGATCCATTGTAGTCGACCGTCACATTATCATAAGACGTGGAAACGTTATTGTCCCCCATTCCGAAGTAGCCTGTCTGAAAATTATTACTCGTATCGGCATAGGTAAACGTCGACGTGCCCGGCAGGCTTCCCCCTTGTGGATATATATAGAGGCTGATGACGGGATTCCCACTTGTGTTGTTCACTACCTGCGCCACTGCGGTGTACCAGGTATTCGGATTGATCGTTGAGGTGTTTACGGTGGTGAGGCTGTTAAAATTGTTGCCACTGTTTGCGGTGTGAGAGGTAAGCGTCCATGTACCGGAGTTGTCGAAGATAAGATATCCACCGGCATCGCCGGTGGCGACGCTTCTTCTTAACCAAAATTGCGGTACATCCGAAGTACTGCTCACGTTGAAATCCATCTGTAGGCGCTGATCCGTCGACGACCCCGAGCCATTGACCATATAATTCTGACTGAAGTCGTCGGTGGTGCCGATGCTTGATCGAACGACGATGTTATTACTTCCCGTGCCCGATGCAACCGACCAGACACCATTACTTCCCACGCTCCATCCATTTTGTCCGCTGATGTTACCGCCGGAAAGTCCGTCAAAATTGTCGGAGAAGGTGTGCGAAAAGATCGTTACCGGGATCGACGACGGATTCGTAAGCCCAGGACTGCTCGTCACGCTGAGCGTCGTCGTACCGTTCACACCCGGCGTGAAGGTGAAGGTCTGCGACGCAGAAGAGCTTGAAAAAGTAAGCGATGTCGGTGAGAACGTTCCGCCCGCACTGCTTGTTGGCGTGATCGTTCCGGAATAGGTGCCGTTCGGTGCGATGGTGTATGTGGAACTCGCTCCCACGACGACGGCCGACGACCCAGTAAAGGTGTATGCGGTCGCGGGCGTGGCGGCTACGGACACCACAAGCGACGACGGATTCGTAAGCCCAGGACTGCTCGTCACGCTGAGCGTCGTCGTACCGTTCACACCCGGCGTGAAGGTGAAGGTCTGCGACGCAGAAGAGCTTGAAAAAGTAAGCGATGTCGGTGAGAACGTTCCGCCCGCACTGCTTGTTGGCGTGATCGTTCCGGAATAGGTGCCGTTCGGTGCGATGGTGTATGTGGAACTCGCTCCCACGACCGTCGATGTAGAACCCGTGAATGTATACGTGCTAGCGGGAATGTTGTAGCCTACCGTAACGTTATCGTACGATATGCCTGTATTGTTGGTACCTATCCCAAAATACCCGGAGGTAAACAGATCGCTCGTATCGGCATAGGTAAACGTCGACGTGCCCGGCAGGCTTCCCCCTTGTGGATATATATAGAGGCTGATGACGGGATTCCCACTTGTGTTGTTCACTACCTGCGCCACTGCGGTGTACCAGGTATTCGGATTGATCGTTGAGGTGTTTACGGTGGTGAGGCTGTTAAAATTGTTGCCACTGTTTGCGGTGTGAGAGGTAAGCGTCCATGTACCGGAGTTGTCGAAGATAAGATATCCACCGGCATCGCCGGTGGCTGTCGTTTTTAGGAGCCAGATCTGGGGGCTGAAAGCGGTACTACTTACATTAAAATCAAATTGCAGTTGTTCCTCCGTCGACGACCCCGAGCCATTGACCATATAATTCTGACTGAAGTCGTCGGTGGTGCCGATGCTTGATCGAACGACGATGTTATTACTTCCCGTGCCCGATGCAACCGACCAGACACCATTACTTCCCACGCTCCATCCATTTTGTCCGCTGATGTTACCGCCGGAAAGTCCGTCAAAATTGTCGGAGAAGGTGTGATAAAAGGTTGCGGCGACGACCGGCCTGGGCACTAAAAAGGAAGCTATAAAAAAGCCGCTCGCGCATAAAAATAATAATTTACTCTTATTATAAAATTTCATGTGTAGCTTTATTATATCACCATAGGTGGTTGCGCAACGAAAAGCCTTGATCTTTAAAACTCTCTTGATTTTATTGAACACTCAGCTGACAATCCGTACTAGGTTTCCCGGTTGAAGGATCCCAACATTGATAGGCAATTATTACGTCGTCAATTTCACCACGGGGGTCAGTCGTAGAAAGACCAATTTGAAAATTAATTTTATTGGTCGCATTTAACAAATCCGCCCAGTTAACAGTTTCAAAGTTCTGAGCATTTGGATTGTAAGGCAAGTTTGGTAAATAAGAAATACTCGTTAAAGGCAGTAATATTTGAGTTGTGCTGGTCGGTGCATTTGGTATAGCAATTGTTTTTGATGCCAATAAGTGACCTCCTAATCCTTGAGGACTGATATAAACACTATCATAATTTGGGTCTAGAGCATGACCATCAATTCCTGCTTTGACATATAGATAGCCGCAAGCGATTTGACCCGCTCCCGAAGTTGTTATGGTGATGTCTTTACCATTCATAAAAATTCCACCGGAAGCGTACGTTTCACTTAAATTATTCACAAGCTCCACAGACTGGCCAGAATTCACTAATGCTTGGTAGGAATTAAAATCTTCAGGACACTGCGGCGGCTGTGCAGGTACTGATACTGTATTTTGTACGACTAAAGGTTTCCGCAATGAATTAACCACAAAGGTTGTGGCTATAACAACAACCGCTCCAATAACTAAGATAGCAGTAAATTGTTTAACGGATTTCATGCTGGCTGATTTTTTAAGTTAGATTTTTCCCCTACTAATCTTACTAGGAATTTGAATAATTTTCCGACCAAATCCAACATCCACACAAAAACCCCTACGGCCACTAAGATTAACCCTATATGTACTATGTTGGCCATGCCGTCCCACCAAGCCAGGAAATTAGGTATCCTTTGTGGCTGAGCCCAGTCTATTACCTCCACAATACAAAAAGCATAGAAAACTATATCCCCTCCATAATTCGGCTCGAGGCAATAAAAGATAATGGTAAGGGCAAAAATGCACGCTAGCAGGCTACCGAGCGAGAGATTTCTCATCCCTTTCAGCTTCTTAAGAGTGCTTTTCCCCATGTGACTACTTATGAGGTGAATAGGTTATTTAGTCCGCGTCGCGCGTTTACCTTTTCGCCCACTCAGAGGCACGGCGAGCTATCTTGTGGGGATCGAAGCGATAAAGAAAAACCCCATTGAAAGCGCGGAACTTCTGTTGCCACCAATCGCGGAAATAAAAAAGAACCCATCCACCGAAACAGACAGGTTCTTTCCTGTTGCCCGATGAATGGGTCGTTGTGGTCAACCGATTGCATGTATCGTCTTGCGAAAGTCTTCGGGGTTACATCCGCGAAGACACGCAAGAAGTCCAACTCCCGAATCGCGTTGGTCTTTTGTCAGGTAATCCCATGCGGCCAAATACTCTTTGTGCCTCCGTTCAGCCTTTTGTTCGGCTTTTTCAAAAGCGTTTCTGGCCTTGGCACGTACACGCCGTTGGACAGCAAGGTCAGCGGGTTTGGCGAGTTCGTGAATGCGCATGGCATCCAAATTGCTTCTCGCCTCATCGCGCTCCTTGAACGCATCCTCGGCTAATTTGGCATATCCCACGAGAACCTCACGGAGATGCGGTGCCATTCCCTCAGCTTCCTGCGAGTCACGCGGAAAGAGGAAGATAGAAAGATGTGTCACCTTCCACCACTTACGGACAAGCTCGCGGCGAGACTTGTCTCCCATGTCAAGTACAAGAGAACCCCCGAAGCAAAGAACCGCGCCGACGGCTGCTCCGATCCCAACAATCCAGATGATGATGATCATGATCGTTGGCAATTTATCTGGAAGTGCTAGAACAAGCATCGCGACGAAAAATGCAATGCCGAGGGTAAAAATCATAAATCCACAGAGACAAACCTGTTCGAGCAGATAGAACGCGATGTCTTTCTTGTTCAGACGAAACATATATTGCTCCTTGTTTCAGCTCCGTTTGCGGCGGCAGAACATCTCTGGAGTTGCGCTCCGGGCGTCGGGTTTGCGGCCCTTGGCCTTTTTTGATGATTCGATCCTCGGATGAAATGCTGGATTTCCGAGAAAACTGATACTGGCTACATTCTACCTCTTGACGGATAGATTGTCAAATGCTATAATACCCTACGGTACCGACAACTTGTCGAGGAGGAAAAATGAAAAGGCTTGTTACGCTGTTTCAAGAGAAACTGGACGTATCGGTAAAGAACGCTACTTATCGGGTGATCGGAGTCGTCGTGGTGCTAATTTGTGCCGTTGCTACCCTCGTGGCGACCATTAGCACTTTTCCATTCGCTTCCAATCTAACCGAAAGAATTTCGCTCTTGCCCGGCAACTACACTCAGGTGGACGAAATCCGGGATGGCGATGTGATGGTGAACACGGCGCAGTTCCTACAAGTGGCCAAGGGAAATACTTCCTTCGTATCACTGGGAAATCGCGCGATCGTCTATATGACGAAAGTAGGTGGTGTATCCTATCGGCACGAAGATGCGATCGGCTGGTACTTCTCTTACTACAACACTTCATCTCACATCGAGAATGGAGTGCTGATCAGGGAAAGGGAAAGGAGCGTCGGTGAAATGATTTTTGGACATATCATCCTCCCTCTCATGATCCTGTTCATGCTCTTGCTCACATTTGTCCAACTCGAAAGTAAGCGTCTGTCGGGCTGGGAATCCAACGCAGAATATGCATCCGTATGGATCTGAAGACCGAACAAGATAAACCCAAAGGGACAGCAGTGATGCTGTCCCTTTTCTTATCTCTCCAATTTCTACACACATCACGTTCCCATGCAAAAATATTTCTCAAAATATTTTCATCTCACTCAATAATCCACGTATTCAATTTCCGCACATAAGAAAAACAGCCCGCATGATTGCTGGGCTGTTTGACTATATGCAGAATTTGTAGCGTTACCTTTTCGCCCACTCAGAGGCACGGTGGACGGTTACGTCAGCCGAAGGGATAGCTTTAAAGCTGATATTATTTTAAGTAAAAAAATGAGAGCTGGTCAGGCTCTCATGCTTTCTTTTACGACCATTGTTTTTTGTCAGTCAGCTGCCACACCGTCCATGACGGCGGCAGCCGGTTCGATCCGGCTCCACTCGCGGTACAGCCACTCGACGAACTTCGTGAGTGTCCGCCACTTGGCCATCTTGTGGATGTGCCCGTCGTTATAACGACGCTTGTGGGATTTCTGCTCCTTGCAGTCGTCCCACGAGATGTTGCAGGTCGAGCATTCCACGTTCGGATGCTTTTCCCGCAGCTTGGCCTTGTAACCGAGGAAGACTTTCCCCCATGTTGAGTCCGGCCGCCACATACTGAACTGATCGGCGAGTAAATACAACGCCTGCCGTGCCTGCGGATTCCATCCCGCAAGCTCCCCGGCGCGTTTCCGAGGAAACTGGCCGTCGTCCATGATATGCACCCCGCAAAACTTCTTGAGCTGCGCGGCGCTCTTGAAGCGGCGGACGTCCCCGCCAATCGCAGCGATGAGCTTTGCGGCAGTAACTTCGCCGCATCCCTCGATTGCCTTGAAGATGCGCTTCCATACCTCGGTGCGACGGATGAGCTTCTTGAGATCCCCCTCCCACTGCGCTTCCTCTTTACTCAGGGCAAGGAAGATAACGCTGTTGGCCTTCAGGCGATCGAATTGATCCTCGATCGTACCTTCGGGATAGAAGCCTTCTTCGGAGAGAAAAATGCTCCCGATAAGGCTCTGACGGAGCCGCTGCTCGCACGCGATGCGGGCGTCCTGTGCCTCCTCGCGCTTGAACAGAAATTCGCGCACCCGGACGAGTTCTCGATCCTTGGCGTTCATCTCGTAGAAGAAGTCAGGACGGCGCTGGGACAGGTCGGCAAGAAGAAGATGGTCGTCGTCTTTCTTGTCGGTGCTACGGTTGGCTTTGAGGGTAAACGGCGGAATACGAAATACCTTCGCGCCGATGTCCTCGCCTCGCCGTGATAATGCCGCGGCAAAGCGATCGCCCGAACCGCCGAGCGTCATTGCGACCGCATCGTCTATGCGAAGTCCTTCATACGCAGACGGCACTTTCACGACGATCTCGCGGCCACCATCCTTCTCCCGAACATGGGAGGGATGGATATCCGCTGGGACTTCCTGGCCCTTCTTCAACGGCTTGCACTTCAGATGCCATGGAAGCATCTCTGAAACATCTTCGTCCGGTCTAACTTCGCGGAACGCGGTTGGGAAGCGATTGAGGAGAAAATCGAGTTCGTCGGTCTCCGTCGAAAGCTCGTGGGTAACGGGCTTTACTCCGTTGTAGTACACGGCGACCATCGTCGGACGTGCTTCCTGTTGTGCAGTTTGCTTCGTGCGATGCCGAATGCCGATCACGCGCATATGATGCTCCTTTTCGAGCCTGGAGGCTCATGGTTGGATGCGTCTCCGCTATGGAGACAGGTTGATTATTAAGGTGCTGCCCAACATGCCATTAATCGTCTTCAAAGAAGACACAACGTGCATCGTCGGGCAATTGGCAAACATTCTATTCATCGTTTCAATATGAAACACTCGCATTCTCGTTTGCCAAAGAGTAGAGAGAACAACGCCCTCTTCGTTTCAAATTTCTCTGAAACAGTCTATATGTCGTTCCCTCTTCACAAAAATCGCAGCGCAATTACTGTGAAGAGGGCGCGAGGCAGGAACATAATTCCAGCCTCGCGATATTGGCAGACAACTGCGTACTCGTCTTTCGACATGACTTATGTCGTCTACCAATACTATGTAAAAGTGCTGCCCGACACGCGAAGAATCGTCTTTAAGAAAGACAAGTATCTGGGCGTCGGGCAATCGGCAAACAATCCACAGATCGTCTCGGGGTGAGACAAAACAACCATCGTTTGCCAAAATTCAGAGGGAACATTGGCCTTCACGTTCAATGTTTCTTTTTTTAGAGAACAGGGACGCCCTCGTTCCCTCCTCGCAGAAATCGCGAAACAATTGCTGGGAGGAGGGTGCGAGGCGTAGATGAAAATCCGCGCCTCGCGGTATTGGCAGACACTCCAATGATCGTCCTTCGACAGTGGCCCCCACGTCTACCAATGCTATGTAAAAGAGCTGCCCAGCACCCTGCTAATCGTCTCGAAAGACATGCCATCCGTCGCTGGGCAATTGGCAAACATCAATTTCTTCGTTTCGATTCGAAACACCACCTTTTTCGTTTGCCAAAGGGTAGAGGGAACATGCACCCGGTCGTTTCGAACTTTTCGAAACAGTACGTTCGTAGCTCCCTCTTCACAGAAATCGCAAAGCAATTGCTAGGAAGAGGGTGCGAGGCAAGGATTGAGATCCATGCCTCGCGGTATTGGCAGACACTCCAATGATCGTCCTTCGACAGTAGCCCGCACGTCCGCCAAAGTTATAAAGGTGCTGCCCAGCAAGATGATCTTCGTCTCGAAAAACAGCAGTCCAATCGCTGGGCAATTGGCAAACACTCAATTGGTCGTTTCTATACGAAACATGCTTTTTTTCGTTTGCCAAATGATAGAGGGGACAAAAGTAAATTCGTTTCTGATTTCCCAGAAACATGGACTCTCTCGTACCCTCTTCACAGAAATCGCAGCGCAATTACTGTGAAGAGGGCGCGAGGCAAGGATAAAAATCCGTGCCTCGCGATATTGGTGGACAAAGGTAAAATCGTCCATCGGACACATAACCCATCGTCCGCCAAGGTTATATAAAAGAGCTGCTCAGCACTATTACGTTCGTCTCGAAAGACGTGTTCGCCTTCGCTGGGCAAATGGCAAACATCCGAGTATTCGTTTCGATATGAAACATCTCACCAATCGTTTGCCAAATCGTAGAGGGAACAGCTACCAATTCGTTTCAGATTTTTTCCAAAACAAATATTTCATCGTTCCCTCTTCACAGAAATCGCAACGCAATTGCTAGGAAGAAGGCGCGAGGCAGGATTAGAAATCCATGCCTCGCGGTATTGGCAGACATCCATACTGGCGTCTTTCGACAACACCAAACTCGTCTCCAATACCAAGGAAACAAGACTCTTGTCGTTTTGAATTTTCATCAAAACAGAGCGATGTCCGTCCCTTGATACCATCGGAAACAGCCCACCATACGTCCATACGGACAACCTCCCGCGCGTTTCCGAGCTATAGCTTGCTGGGATGTATTGTAAACGAAAATGTCAATATTGTCAAACTCCAATTGGGCACATTCAACTCTCGAGCGCGACACCTAGTCTACCCAATTTCTACACACATCGCCTTTCCATACAAAAATATTTCGCGAAAGTTTTTTCGCTCGCCGAATAATTTATATATTCAGTTCCTGCACATAAGAAAAACAGCCCGCATGATTGCTGGGCTGTTTGACTATATGCAGAATCTGTAGCGTTATCTTTTCGCCCACTCAGAGACGCGGCGGACGGTTTGGCGGGTATCGAAGGGATAGTTACTGATCCAGTTATGGAATCATTTATTGATAAGAAAATGGCGCCGTCGCTTTTATGCGACGACGCCATTCGTAACTCTTTTGAATGTTTACTTGCTTTCAAGCTCTTTCGCTTTTTCTTTGAGCTTTTTTAGTTCCAATGCCGCATCGTTCCAAATTTCCATCCTTTCGGCATCCCACGCCTGGTCTTTCTCGTTTGGCCTTGAACCCAATGAAAGCATCGAGATTAATGCTCCGGAGATGGAGCCACTCACGTTATACAGTCTCCGCATTATCTCGTTCTGCACTTTTTCACTGGTAGGCTCCTTGGCGGCGGCCTCCGTAATCTCTTCAACTAACCGCAGGGCTTCATCATAATCCGCCGCCGTCGGTTCGTGCCCGACCGCCTCTTTCAATTTCGCCCGCATCATATTCGCTTCTCCTTGTGCTTCTTCCAGTCCCATTTTCTCCTCCTCGGATGGCATTGGCATACGTTCGCTCATGGTTTTGGTGACGGTTTAATTAATGGACTTTTATCTACTTTAAACCCATTCTAAATATCTGTCTAGTGGTAACTTTGTAGCGGTACATTTTTCCCGCACTACACATATTCAATCTCTGCACAGATACAAAACAGCCCCGATGTTCTCAAGGCTGTTTGACTATATTCAATTTTTGTAGCGTTACCTCTTGGCCCACTGCGGAGCGCGGCGTGCTTTGTTGAGGCCGTACTTCTTGCGCTCAACCATGCGGGAGTCGCGGGTGAGGAAGCCGATGGTGCGGAGGCGCGGCTTCCAGTCCGGCGTCCTTGGCGATGATCGCGCGGGAGAGGCCGAGGCGCACGGCGCCGGCCTGCGCGTGGATGCCGCCGCCGGAGACGACGACCGTCACATCATATTCCGTGAGCTTGAGCTGCTCGAGCGGAGAGCGCGCGTCAGCCACGAGCCGCGGAAGCGTAAAATATTGCGTTGGTGTCTTGCCATTCACCGTCATCTTGCCAGTGCCGCCTGGCATGATGCGCACGCGCGCGATCGCCGTTTTGCGGCGGCCGACGGCCTCGGTGTAGCGGCTCTTGTGCGCGGCCGGAGCCTTGTGCTCAATTTTTTCTATATCTTTTGTTGCCATAATATTATTTGTCGCTGTCGCTTTCTTTACCGTTACCGCCGCCTTTCCCGGTTTATTGCTGACCGGACGCACGCGCTTGCCGGCGTTCTTTACACCGGCCGTTGCCGCCGGCTCCACGAATATCAGATTCTTGATGCGCTGTTGGGTGAGGAAATTGCGCGGAAGCATCTTGCGCACCGCGTGGCGAAGGGCGAAGCGCGGATCATGCGCCATGTGCTGTTCGAACGTCTTCTCCTTAAGATGGCCTACGTAGCCGGTGTGCTTGTAATAGATCTTGTCCGTGGCCTTCTTGCCCGTCACCACGATCCCATCGTAGTTCGACACATAGACCTTATCCGCGCTCACGCGGTTGCGCTCAAACGCCGCCGATTTCTTGCCCTGCAAAATGAGGGAGATGTCGGTCGCCAGGCGGCCCAATACTTTATTTTTTGCGTCAATGTGATATTCCATGGTGTGGGTAGTAGTATACTCTATATATTAAACAAATTCAATCCGCGCCATGCGGGTACCGTCGCGCTTGCGGGACTGCGGCCAGTTTTGTGATGCGCAAGTAGCCTCCCTTTCGTTCGGCGTACTTCGGTCCGTACTCGCTAAAAAGTTTTGTGACGATCTTGTCGTTGCCCACGCGGCTCGAAACAAGGCGGCGGTTCGCGACGCTCGCGGTCTTCGCAAACGTGACGAGGCGCTCCACGCGCGGGCGGATCGCCTTTGCGCGCGTTTCGGTCGTCTCGATCTTGCCCGCGCGGATCAGGTCGTTGCCCAAATTGCGCATGAACGAGATGCGCGCGCCGCGAAGCCTGCCGAATTTTGTATTGTCTTTTTTGCCGTGGGTCATTGCCGTGTATCAAACAATATTATTTCTCTTTCTTTTTCGCCGGGCTTTTTTCTTGGCCTCGCTCGCGCTCGCTTTCGGCGCGTCGAATTCCTTTACTTCAACGACGCCCACCTTCTCGAAGTGGTCCTTCAAGATGATCGGATGCTTTGTGCACTGCCGATGACGGGCTGATCGTGCCGTTCGTCGTCACTTCCAGGCGCAAGCGGTTGTAGTCCGTGCGGTCGCCAACGCGCATGTCTTCTATGGTGTAGTTGACTTTAATGACCGGGGTAAAGATGGAATCGATCGCGATCGTGCCGATCGGAAGACGTCCCTCCGACTTGCGCGCATCCACCGGAACGTATCCCAATCCCCGCTCCACTTTGACCTCAATGTCGATCTCTGCATCCTTTGCGGTGAGGTGACCCAGCACCACTATCCGGGTTCATGATCTCGACGTCCGAGTTGAGCTCGATGTCGCCGGCCGTGATCTCCCGCTCGCCCTTCAACTTGAGCGCGAGCACCTGCGGCTCGTCCGTGTGCGAGCGGAAATATAATTTTTTAAAGTTGAGCGCGAGCTCCACGATATCCTCTTTTAATCCCGGCAAGGTCGAAAACTCGTGCGGAACGTTCTTTATTTTTATCTCAGTGACCGCGGCACCCGGCAAGGATGACAAAAGGGCGCGGCGGAGTGCGGTGCCCACCGTCAATCCGTATCCGGCATACAATCCCTCGATCTCAAAAACACCATCCTTCGCGTCCTCGGAGATGGTCTTTATGGAAACATTTGAGCTTACGTATGCAAATTCCATGTGATTGATAATTAAATAAGATTAATAAAATTTTTATTTATTTAGAGAATGAATCGACCAAAAGGTTAATTTCGAAGGGAGGGTTGATGTCCGTCGGCACCGAGAGCATTTCGCCTTCGAGTTTGTCCGGATCCATCCGGAGCCAGAATGGCGCTTCATATCGCTTGATCACCTCTGCGCGCGCAACGAGCGTCTTGTTCGCCTTCGACGCATCGCGCACTGCGACGACGTCGCCCTTGCGCAGGTAATATCCCGGCGACACCACTTTCTTTTTATTCACCGTGATGTGGCCCTGCACGACGAGCTGGCGCGCCGTCGCGCGCGATACCGCCCAGCCGAGCAAAAATACCACGCTGTCCAATCGCGATTCCAAAAGCTCGAGCACCTTAGCGCCGGACGCGCCTTTGGCCGCCGTCGCCATCGTGAACAGCCGCTTCATGTTATTTTCGTTCACGCCGTACGCGATCTTGAACTTGTTCTTCTCGCGCAACTGGAGGCCGAACTCGGAAAGCGCCTTCGGGCGCCCGTGCGGACCGTGCACGCCAGGCTTATAAGGCTTGCGGGTCATGGAAGATTTTGGCGACATCGCACGGTCGCCTTTCAATCCAAGGCGCACGCCCAATGCCCGCTCTTTTTTTTCTTGTGGACCTCTCATGGGATGGTGGTTAAAGTAGTAATATAGTAACAGTTTTTGCCAATTTAATCAAATGCGCGGGGCCCGTTACACGCGCCGCGTCTTAGCGGGCCGCGGGCCGTTGTGCGGGATCGGCGTCGCATCTTTTATGGAGAGAATGTTGAAGCCGTTGTTGATGAGCGATCGGATGGCGGAATCGCGGCCGGAGCCGATGCCTTTTACGATCACTGAGATATCCTTCGGGCCGCTCGCCTGGATCTTTTCCGTGATCGCGGCGATCACTTTGGATGACGCGAATGGCGTCGCCTTCTTTGGCCCGGAAAAACCGAGCGATCCGGCGGACGCCCACGCGAGCACATTGCCCGTGGTGTCCGTGACGGTGACGACGGTGTTGTTATACGTGGCATTCACGTAGACCTTGCCTTCCTGCACGCGCTTGGCCTTCCTCTGCGCCGCGCCGGCCTTGGCCACCGCCGGATTATTTGCGGCGGTCTCCTTGGCACCGGCCGCCTTCTTGTCGGCGCTGGCCACCTGCGGTTTTTCGTCCTGAGTTTTTACGGTTTTCTTTCCCATGGTGTTAATAGCGATGATTACTTCAGATCAACTTTTCTCTTTCCGCTTCCGGCGGTCTTGCGGACGTTGCCGCGCACGGTGCGCGAGTTGGTGCGCGTGCGCTGACCGCGCGCCGGCAAGCGATGCATGTGACGGAGTCCGCGATATGTGCCGAGATCTTTTAAGCGGCCGATGTTGCGCTTGATCAACTGGCGAAATTCGCCTTCCACCGGATAGGTCGTTTCCAAAAAGTTCTGGATGCGGAGCACTTCGTCCGCGCTCAAGTCCTTCGCCTTCTTGCTCATCTCAACCTTCGCCGCCGTGAGCGCGCGCTTGCTGACCGCCGGCCCCACGCCGTACAGGTACGTGAGCGAGGTCTCGATCCTTTTGTTATCCGGGATGTTTACGCCGAAAATTCTCATGATAATAATTAGCCTTGGCGCTGTTTATGTTTTGGATTTTTGCACCGAACAAAAAGCTTGCCATTCCGTTTTACGATCTGGCAAGTGGCGCAAATTTTTTTAATTGAGCTTCGTACCTTCATATATATAGTGAAAATATCCCGACCCCCTACAAACGCCGCACGATCCTCCCCTTCTCGCCATCGGGGCTCAATTCAACAAGCACCCGGTCGCCGGGCAAAACCCTGATATTGTGCATCTTCATTTTACCGGCAAGATGCGCAAGAATTTCGGTCTCCGAACCGTTGATCTTCACCCGAAACATCAAACCTGGCAGGGCTTCGTATACCTTGCCCTCCTTCGCGGCCTCAGTTTCCATTACGTAAAATCAAGCTCAGGCTCATAAACCAATAGGACGATTATATACGAGGGGTGGCCGTATTGTCAAACCCTCATCCTTTGCCTAATTGACGCTCACGTGGATCTTATTGGGATCCGTGGGGATGTTCCACAGCCATGAAGGCCACACCGAGATCTCGCCGTCCGAGAGATTGGGCAATGCGGAGATGGTGCCGCGCGCCGCCGAGATGCTCTGGCCTTCGATGCTCGTCACGAAATCCGCAGTGGTGAATGCCGGTTCCAAACTCGCCTGCGCGGAAAGAGCGAACGACACCTTCCCCGTCGTGAAGTTGGCGGTGACGGCGCTGTAGCTCAGCGTGATCGATTTGAATGTGGAACTTGCTTCCGTCGACTGCGCGAGCGTGAGCAGATAATCCTTGAGCGCCGACTCGTCGAACCCGATCGCGGTGAGCGTCGCCTGTCCGAAAACGGTGAAGTTGCCGTTCGCGTCGGTCGACGTGTTGACGGTAAGTTTGCTCACGCTCGTCGTCGCCGCGCCATCAAGGATCGTGAAATTATTTGGATAATTTCCGGAGAAGCCGCCCTGCAATGATGCGGCGAGGAGCGCGGTCGTCGACGCCTTTGCGGCGGCAATGTCCGCGGCGGTGGGCGTGGCGCGCTCGCCGATGAAGCCGCCGGTCGTGGATGCATTGATCACGCCGTAGAATCCAGCCTCGCGCCCCGGGTCATTATCGAATCCCGGAATAGTGAGTTTTGAAACGGGTCCGATATTATAGTCCGGCCCCGCCTGGTCGGCGACGACCTGCGCGGTGATCGATGATGGAGTGAGCGCGCCGTTCACGCTCGTCTCCCCGGGCACGGTCACGTCGCTCACGATCCGGAAGATCTGCCCGCCGGGGGTGAGGAAGCGGGTCGTCGCCACGAGCTCCTGCGACGCCGCGCTGTAGTCGTTATATATAGTGATGGTGCCCTGCGCTTTTTGCGAAACCTGTTGCACGAGCGACCCCGGGAATGATTCTGTGACGTTCTTACTTGATGTAAATACCTGCGCAGGGATCACGTTGCTCGCGGGATCGATCCCGACGGCAGTTTTTTCCGCGGCGAAGTTTTCCTGATAGCTCCACGGGGTCTGCGTGAAGTTGATCGTGATGTCGGCGTGATCAAAAAATGCGGTCACGACGTAGAGTCCGATTGCACCGATAATGACGACGCCTATGATCGCCCAGATGACCTTACCAAAAGATCCGCGTCCATCACTATCATCCCCTTCATCCACGTCCGGCGCGGCGTCAAAGAACCGGTCACGAATGGGCGCGGCCTTCTTTTCTTCGGGATCATTTTCTGCTTCTTCCTCAAACGCCGCTTCCTCGTCTTCTGCTTCCGCCGCACGCTCCGCTTTTTTATGGCGCTTGCCTGCGGTAGCGGATATCCCGGCTCCCGCTATGGTGACAGGAATTTTCTTGCCGCGGCGCGGCGCTTCTTCCGGTTCATCATCGGCATCGTGGTCTACGCTATGAGTATCGGCATCAGCCGCGGCATGACGCGGGACAATATCGGAAAAACCGCCGGTGCCGCGGACGCCTTTCCATAATGGATGGCTTGACTCGATGCCGCCCTCCTTGGCAAACGCAAGGATCGTGTCGTCCACGGACTCGACGACAATACTGCGCCCGGCGGAATCCGCTTCGCGCCTTAAGAGATGGAAATTGCTGACCGACCTGCCAAGGACGGATCCCTTCGGGATGACGATGGAGACCTCATGGTCCGGCTCGTTCAACATGCGGTCGATGACCTCCGCGATCCCCTCTGTCTTATCGACAATGATCTTTTTCATTCTTAAAAAATTATATCATATTCGTTTCCTATCCGCCGCTGACCAGCGACGCGATCGCCATCGTCAGTCGGCGAGCCAATGCAAACGCCGACGGAGTTTCTGGTTGATCTCGGAATTGCTCTTGTCAAAATACGCCTCGATGAACGGAAGAAGATGCCGCGCATCCGCGCCGCGCGGGCCGACGCCACCCTCCGGCGCGGCGAAGCTCAATTGCGCAAAGATCTCGGCAATAGGAAACGCCTCCAACGTGACCCCGCCGCGGCGGTACGGGATGGCGAACGGCAGGTCATAGTGCGCATCCATATATACCATCCCTTTGATGCCATTTTTTTCGAGCTCTTTAAAAAGCGCACCGATCACAGGATCGATGATCTTCTTGAAGGCCCGCGCGGCGCTGTCGGACATCGCGCCGTCCAGGTACGACTGATAGAGGTCGCGCGCGGCGCGGTCGCTGACGCCAAGCTCGGCGGCGATGTGTACAAAAAGCGCGCGGAAGCTCCACGACAATTTTTCGCGATATAACACCGGATAGTCATCTTTCGTTTTTTGGAATACGAAGAGCGACGTCCCGAGCGTGTCACCGTCCACGACGAGGCTGAGCGGAAGCTTCCGGGCGCGCGCGAGGGCGGAGAGCCGCGCCTGCGCCGACTCGGCGAAAAAGAAATCTTCCGGCGCGTTGAAGAATTGCTTCAGCGATTCAAAGAGCGCGCGCCCGGTGAAGGTGAGTTCGAGCAAGAGCGATATTTTTTTACCGGTGAAGCCGACCGGATTCACCACTTTGTGCCCGTCCACTTTGAAGCCGCGGGCCTTTGCGCCGACGAGGATGGTGTCGATCTCGTGAATGCCCAGGCGCTTGGCCGCTTCACTCCGGCACTGGTTGAAAATTTTCCCCATCGCCTGCGCGATCAGGTTCTCGAGTTCCGTCAATATGACCTCGCTTTTTTCCGTGCCCGCGTCGCGTGGCAGGACGAGCGGGATCGGGATCGTCGTCGCGAGCGCCGAATCCGCAGAAACGATCACCTTGCGGTGCGATTTAAAAAGATACTTCCCCTCCCATGCCTTTTGCGTAACGCTCCGCACCGGCGACCCAAAATATTTTTTAAGGCTGATGTCGCGGGAAAATTTTTCAAAAATAATGTTCCGCTCCTCGTCCACGCTCAGGAACAATCCGTTCGCACCCGAAGGCGCGATCTCAAGTATCAAAAACTTCTCACGTTGCTTGAAGAGATTTGGTTTCTTCACAAGATAAGTTTAGCACGAAACGCCGTGTAGAAATAAAAAAGCCCGCGAGAGATCAGTCAATGATCCCGCGTATGCGGCGGATGCCCGCCGCCACGGCCTCTTCTTTTGCGATCGTAAAGTGCCCGATCTCGCCGGTACGCGAAACATGTGGGCCGCCGCAGAACTCTATAGAGAATGCCTGCGCGAATTGCGGGTCGGCCTGCGTCGCCGATTTTGGCCCGATCGAATACACAGACACCCGCTCCGGATATTTCTGCCCGAACTCATGCTCGGCACCAAGCTTCTCCGCCTCCCCGCGCGGCATCTCGCTCCGGATCACCGGCAGGTCTTCCGCGATCTTTTCGTTTACGATCTTCTCCACGGCCCCTTTTTGTTCGTCCGTCAACTTAGTATCGTGCAGATAGTCGAGACGCAAACGCTCGCTCGTGATATTGCTCCCCCGCTGTTTGACCGTTGGCCCGAGCACCGTCTGCAGGGCGCGCAATAATAGATGGTGCGCGGTGTGCAATCGCACCGTTTTTTCGGACGTGTCGGCAAGGCCGCCCTTGAACGTGCCTGCGGCCGCGGTGCGGGAAAGGTCGCGATGTTTTTTGAACTCCTCTTCGAACGCTGCTTTGTCTATCTTGATCCCTTTTTCTTCCGCCATCTCCTGGGTAAGCTCCCACGGGAATCCATAGCTTTGATAGAGATCAAACGCATCTTTGCCGGTGATCGTTCCGCTCGCCTCGCGCTTTTTAAATTCTTTTAATCCTTCATCCACTGCCGACATGAACTTCGCGAACTCTTCGGCGATGATCTTTATGATGCTATCCGCCTCGAGAGCGATGTTCGGATAGTTGTCTTTATAGAGAGCTGCCAAAACACCGACCATCTTTGTTACCCATCCATACTCCGGCCTTATCGACATCGCAAAAAGCGCGGTACGACGGAGCAAGCGACGCAACACGTATCCCTGTCCTTTATTGGATGGGCTGACGCCGTCGCCGATCAAAAATACCGATGCGCGCATGTGATCCAAAATGATGCGTATCGTGCGGATACCATCCTTCGTCTCCATAAACGCAGGGTCGATCGTAAATATCTCCGCCATTTTTTTGAATACATCGATATGAAAAACATCTGAGTCGCCATTCGACGCCGCGGTGATGCGCTCTAACCCCCCCCCGAAGTCCACATTGCGCTGGGCGAGCTTTTCGAAAGTGCCGTCGGCGCGCTTTTTGTATTCCATAAAAACGGAATTGCCGATCTCGAGGAAGCGGCCGCAGTCGCAGTTGGGGTGGCACTGCGCGCCGAACTTGGCGTCATGCCGCGGGCGGCCGTGCTCGTCGCGCTCGCCAAAATCATAGAACACCTCCGAATCCGGGCCGCCCGGTTCGCCCGCAGGCATTTTGGAAGGCACGCCCGCGCGGCTCCACCAGTTCTTTTTTACATCGTACGAAAAGATGCGGCCGCCCTGCATACCGACGGCGCTGCCATTCTTTTCCGAACCGAGCGCAACATATTTTGCATCAATATCCTTCGAGTGAAAAAGTTCCGTCCAGATCTTCACCGATTCGTCGTCGGCAGGAATTTCCATTTCCGCATCGCCGGCAAAGACCGTCACATATAGATTGATCGGATCGAGGCCAACGCCCTTTTCCTTGTCCGTCAAAAATTCAAAAAACCATGGAAGTTGTTCTGCTTTGAAATAATCACCGAGCGACCAGTTGCCGAGCATCTCAAAGAACGTGGTGTGGCGGTTATCGCCCACCTCGTCGATGTCATCCGCGCGGAAACTCTTTTGCGAATTCGTAAGGCGCTTTCCCTCCGGATGCTTCTGGCCGAGCAGATACGGCACGAGCGGCTGCATGCCCGAACTCGTAAAGAGCGTTGTCGGATCGTTCTCCGGCACGAGCGACGCCGAAGGGATCACCACATGCCCGCGTGCGGCGAAGAATGCAAGATAGCGCGAGCGTACTTCGGACAGGGTCATGAGACCTATATTATCCCAGATTATCGAATCCTTCCAGCGCCGCGGCCTTGCCGTGCTCGCGGATCTTTTCCAGAGCCTTTGCTTCGATCTGGCGGATGCGCTCGCGCGTGACGCCGAACGCCTTGCCCACTTCTTCGAGCGTGTGGCTGATGCCGTCGTCGAGGCCGAACCGCATCTTCAAAATCTGCTGTTCACGCTCGGTGAGGTCGATCATGATCTCTTTGATAAGGTCGCGGAGCATCGCGCGCGCGGTCAGCTGTGACGGCGTTGCGTTGCGCTCGTCGGGAATAAAGTCGGAGAGCGTGGAATCTTCTTCGTCGCCGATCGGCGTTTCGATAGACAGCACTTCCTGGGAAATCTTTTGGATGTGGCGCACCTTCTCTACGTCAATGCCCATCTCTGCGGCGATCTCTTCGGCAAGCGGATCGCGGCCAAGCTCCTGGATCAACTGGCGGCGCACCTGCGTATATTTTGAAATGGTCTCCACCATGTGCACCGGAATGCGCACCGTGCGCGACTGGTCGGCGAGCGCGCGGGTGATCGCCTGGCGGATCCACCACGTGGCGTACGTCGAGAACTTGAAGCCGCGGCGATAATCGAATTTTTCGACGGCGCGAGAGAGGCCGATGTTCCCCTCCTGGATGAGATCGAGGATCGAGAGGTGCGGCGTGCGGTTGACATACCGCTTGGCGATCGAAACGACCAGACGCAAGTTCGCCTTCATCAATCGCTGGCGCGCTTCTTCGTCGCCTTTCTCGGCGCGCTTCGCGAGCTCGCGCTCTTCATCTTTGGTGAGCAGCGGCGTCTTGCCGATCTCTTTTAAATACATCTGCACGGCATCGGGCACGTCGCCCTCGAATGCCATCGAATCATCGATCGACCTCGCTTTTTTCGTCCTTGGAAAAATCGATCAGCGCGCTCGTCTCGATAACTTTAATACCCGCTTTTTCCAAGCGGTCATAGATCTCGTCGAGCAATCCTACGTTGTCTTCGATCTTGGGGAAATAATAGAGAATCTCGTTGTCGGTCACGAAACCGCGCGGACGGCCGCGCTCGATCAAGTTCATTGATCTCGGACGCGTTGCCCTTGATGGCCTTCTCGAGCTTGGTGAGCGGCTTGGCGGGTTTGCCTTTTTTGGCGAGCTTCGCTGCCGGACTGCTTTGCGCCCGTCTTTTTTATCTTTTTGGCTTTCTTTGCCAACGGCTTTTTAGGCTTATGTTTCAAAGCTTTTTTTTGTCTCTTTTTTGCCATGCGCCTTTTGCCCGATTTTTTTGCCCGCGATGCAGAGCCCTTCTTTGAAGGCATGAGAATATATATGCTATTATCCTCTATTTATTACAGATTTGCAAGGAATGTTTGGCTCCTACCTCTCCCCTCCTGGCAATTTACTCAGTTCATCGAGTGCCGCCGCCAGCTCCACATCATTGCCCCCCGCCTCCGCGTTCTTTACTGCGAGCGTCAGAATGTGCCGTCGCTCTTTATAGTATTCCTTCGCAAGCCCATCTTTTATAGTGGCGACATCATCGTCCGTCATATCGCTCACGGTGGTTGGGTCACGCAGAACGATAAGATTGATGAGTGCATCAAGCGTGGCGTCGTCACTCTTTCGCTTGCCGCTCTTTAATAGAGTAAATATTTCCATTTGCGTGGGGGTAAAGAATGTCTGACAGTCCTCTATAGATACGAATTCGTTGCGTGCGAGTGCAAGCGCGAAGAGATCTTCGCAAAGCAGTTCTTGACGCGATACTTGGCGCTTGGGCGATTGCTGTTCGTCCTGCGCGACGACTGTATTTTGAGGTGCGCTCGTCGGGAATTTCTCCCCTTCTTCTTTAAGCGTCGTCTCACTCACACCAGTGCGCTTCGCAAGTTCCTTCATCCAAAAATCGCGCTCTACCGGGCTCGAGATGTTCCTTAACTTGAGCAACACCGTGCGCAGTTTGTTCAGTCCTTCGCGCGACTGCAAAGCGGCGGGGTCTGATGAATCGGCGCCCGCGCGCACCGGGGGCAAAAACTTCTCAAAATAAAATAGTGGTGCAGTGACCGCCGCCGCAACGGTGCGCGACACATTCATCGGATCCGCCTTCGCCGCCTCGGCCGCATCCTTGAAGCCACGGTACGTCGCCACCTTTACGGAAAAATCATTTGCCTCGGCAAGGTCGATCGCGCGCTCGGCGGCATCACAGCCCGCCACGTCCGAATCGAAACAAAGCACCACTTCGTCCGCCAGGCGATGCACCGAGCGCAGGTGGTCGGCCGTGAGCGCCGTGCCAGACGACGCGATAACGTTCTTCACGCCCGCTCTGCTAGCTCATCAAAAAATCCATCTGGCCCTCTACTAATACGGCGGACTTGGCTTCTCGAATGGCATCCTTACTCTTCCAAAACCCATAGAGCAATTTTGATTTTTGGAAAATCGGCGTCTCGGGGCTGTTCACATATTTTGCGGTAACAAAACCCCCCGGCCCGGCCGTGGCGCTCGTGTCGAACTGCGGCAGGATGCGGCCGGTGAATCCGACCACTTTGCCAAGATGATTATGGATCGGGAACATGACGCGGCCGCGGAACCGGTCGAGCATCAGTCCGCGCTCCGTCTTTATAGACAGCCCCGCCTGCAAAAGGTCCTGTGGTGCGGTGCCGCCATTTAATAGATGCATCGACAAGCCCTCCGGCTCGTTCGCCGCCCAGCCGAGCTCGAACTCCTCGATCGTCGCAGGCGCGAGCCCGCGCTCGGCCAAATATTTTTTAACGACGGGCGCGGCGCCGAGTGCCCGCTTATAAAAATCCTTCGCCGCATCGTTCAGGTCATAGAGCAATCCGGTAAAGCGATACTCCGCCGGATTCTCGTGCCGCAATTCCACGCCCGCTTTTTCCGCGAGCATCCGGAGCGCTTCGTTGAACTCCATATTCTCGTACTTCATCACGAATCCGAAAATATCCCCGTCCAGGCCACACCCAAAACAATGCCACCGCTGGCGCTCCGGCGAAATACTAAACGACGGCGACTTCTCATGATGGAACGGGCAGAGAGCGCGGAAATTTTTGCCTGCAGGCGTGACCGTCAGGTAGCCGCGCAAAAAATCCACGATGTCGAGCCTGCTCTTGATAAGTTCCGTGGTGGAAGATGGCATGGATGTGTGCTTCGATTGTAATTCTAAAAAGGCGGCGGAGCAAACGACGCTCTATGGTATTTCCAGAGTTTTGCGCTAGAATAAATGTGGAACAAGGAGAGGTGCACGATGTGCAATACGATAACGGAATCACTGAGAGAAACGGAACGGAAAGTGTTTCCCGGTAGCCACGAAGACGCCGGGGACGATGGACGGATGCGCAAACCTCAAGAACAGCATCCCCTTCCGATGCCAACGACGCTTGGCGAAGGCCGCGACTATCACCCGAATATGATGGCCGACGACCGGTAGTCAAACAACGCCGGGTGATACTATGAAACCACGGACGCCCCTACTGAGGGACGTCCGTTTTTTATTAAGGGGAAACTTTTTTATCCCTACAACACCACCGCGTGGAGGAACCCGATATTCTGATTCAGCATCACGCACAATCCTGCCACAACGATCACGAGCACACCGCTCATGATAAGCCTCGGATATTGCACGCGGATGTTGATGAAAATATTCAACACGAGCGCGAGCGCGAAGATCACCATCAATATAAGATAAAAATCATCGGTCACGGTTTTTGGATCGGAGAAGAGCGTTTGGATGGCATTGTTCTGCACCGCGGGGGCGCCGGTATTGGCCGTGACGGGGATAGTGGTTTGCACGCTTGACGCCGGCGCGCTGGCTGGCGACGTCTGCCCTGCCTGCGTGCTCGCGCCTTTTACGGCAACGAAGGACTGCTGTGAACTTGTGGTTTGTGAATTCTGTATTGCGACGACCGTCGGCACGGTTGCCACGGGCGCGGGCTTTGCCGTGGTCGCCGGCTTCTTTATCGGTGCTGATGTAGGTGTAGGCGCTGGCACCGTGGCCGCACTCGCGGTATCCACGAACGCGACCGGCGCGATTGCCGGAGCGGGCGTGCCGAATTCCTCCACCACATACGTGGCAGGCTCGCCGTTATAGATCCCCTGCGCGGTGGCGATGCCGATCTGGGTAAAGTTCACGCTTAAAATATTCGCGCGATGTTCCGGCGAATTCATCCACGCATTCGTCACATCCTGCGAATCGGAAAAATTCACCGCAAGATTTTCTCCCGCATAATCAAAGCTGTATCCCACTTGCTCGAACCAATACCACGGCGTAAGCCCCTGCGGGCTCGTGTGCGCAAAATATCCTTTGGTCGCCATATCGTTCGCTTTTTCCTGCGCCGCCGTTTGGAGCAACGGGCTTACTTGCAGGTCCGGCAAACCGTTCGCCACCCGGTTCTGGTTGGTCTCATCGACGAGCGCGTTCGCCTCGATGATGCCGTAAAGCGTCGATCGCGGCACAAGATATTTTGCGCCGAACACAAATGCCGACTCGGCAACGAGCACCACTGCGCAGATGAACGCGATGGCCTGCGGCCGCAATACATACGGCTTATTATCGTTCTCTTCCTGGGGGATGAAATAATTCTTAAAAGCGCGCTTGACCCTGCTCATGTGTTATGGGTATATTATATCATAATTCCCCCGATAACACAACACCCCGCACCATTATGGTGCGGGGTGTTGCATATTCGAGAGAAGATCACTGCCGAAAGCGAAGCCTTCTACTCACCACTCGTGTCCACGTGAAGCGCCGGCATCGGGATGTTGAGCGGCGGGCACATAATGAGGTTGATCCACCGCTGTGTCGTTTGATAGACATAGCCGGTAGGAGTGAACTGCGTCGGGAGTCCCAATGGGACCCACGGCGCGAGCACCTCAATATGGTACTTCACCTGGAACTGGTCGACTGCGGCGATCGTCGCTGAATCGTAATCCCCCGTGATCGGCAAGCTGAGTCCAAGATTCTGGTTAAGGAATATTTGGAGCTTCTTTACCTCTGTGGGGTCATTAAGATTTTGGCGAATCGGATGGATGTATTGGTTGAGGTAAAGTCCACAGCTTGCGCCGAGAACCTGGCCTCCGCCATTGCCACCTCCGCCGCCGTTGCCGCCGCCTGAGGCTACGCCAACGGTTCCGCCACCGCCACCTCCGCCACCATTGCCGCCGCCACCGCTGGTTCCACCGACATCGATTGTCGCGCTCGAGGTATTATTGCCCGAGAGCGGATCAATGACGGTCGGCGATTCCGAAACGGTGCTTGTGTTCGTAATGATGGTTCCGTCCGGCGCGTTTACGGTTGCTGTGATGACAAGCACTGCCTGATCGCTGGCGGCGAGTTGGCCGATCGTCCAGACCCCCGTCGAGCTCACGTAGGAGCCTTCCGACGAAGTTGCTGAAACGAACGTTACCCCCGCTGGCAACAGGTCATGCGCCACCACACCAAACGATGCCGAAGGGCCGGTTGCGCTCACGGTCAGAGTGTAGTGAATGGTCGCGCCCGATGCCGGGTCTGCGTTATCCACCGTCTTCACGATGCCGATCTCGGCGCTCGGGGTGTTTCCACCACCTCCGCCGCCGCAGTTGCTCGTGCAACCACCGGCCCCCCCATTCGATTGCACTGCAATCGAAACGGATGAAGAGTTGTTGCCAAGGTTCGGATCAACGATCGAACTCAACTGCGAAACCGTCGCGGTGTTCGTGATCGTCTGGCCGGCATAGGCCCCGCTCACCGCCGCGCTATAGCTAAGCGTTGCGGTCGAGCTCGGGCTGACCGTTCCGACATTCCACACGCCGGTGCCCATGTTATAGGATCCTTGCGTGGTGGTCGCGGCGATCATCGCGAGGCCGATCGGCAACTGGTCATGCGCCACGACCATCGTCGATGTCGCAGGGCCGTTGTCGGTCACGGTCACCGTGAAGTTGATGGTCGCTCCCCCTTGCGGGTTCGCGTTATCAACTGTCTTCGCGATCGCGATGTCGGCAGTGGTTGTATTGCCACTTCCGCCGCCACAGTTGCTCGTGCAACTGGCTGGCCGAATGTGGACCGAGACGCTTGAACTGTTGTTCGCAAGATCAAGGTCGGTCGTGCTTGCTGACGCCATTACGGTCGCGACATTGGTAATCGTGGTACTTGCGGTACCGGTCGCGTTCACGAGCGCGTCGATCGTAAGGGTTGCCGTCGAACTTGCCGAGAGCGCACCGATCGTCCAGGTTCCCGTCGAGCTCGCGTAGGAGCCTTCTGACGTGGTTGCTGAAACAAAGGTGAGTCCCGTTGGCAAGGTGTCGGTCGCCACGACGCCGGTTGACGTCGCAGGGCCGTTGTCGGTCACCGCAATCGTGTAATTGATCGCACCGCCCGGCGTGGTCGATGTCACATCCGCGGTCTTCTTTATAGAGAGATCCGCATAAGGGATTGCCGGCGTGCAAAGCGGCGTCTTGGAGAATCCGCCCGCAATGACGAACGGAATGTTCGGATAGTGGTAAGGATCGGCGTCGCTCGCGAACGAGCTGAGCGCCATTCCGTACCAGAGATCCAGCTGCGTATCACAGGGAGCAATGTTGATCACAAACTCATGTGTCGCGCCCGGCGCGATCGTCGGCGTCGAAGTGACGTCAACGGGCGTCTGGGTGGTGAGCCATCCAACATTGTACGGTTGGATGTACACCTTGTACGACGCAAAGGAGGTTGTCGCGATCGAACAGGAGGTCCCGTTCGTCAGCTCAACCCACGAGGTGCTCGTGGTCACTCCTATCCCCCTGAGAGTGATCTGATGGCTATTGAACGCGGCTTCGAACTGAGCCGCGGTAAGCGTGCAGGGCCCGCCACCACCGCCGTTCGATTGGACGTTGATTGAGGCGCTGGACGAATTATTCGCGAGGTTCGGATCGATCTCGGCTGAGGACTCGCTCGCGGTCGCGGTGTTCGTGATCGTCGTGCCGGCGGTGCCGGTCGCGTTCACAAGCGCGTCGATCGTGAGGGTTGCCGTTGAACTTGCGTTCAACGTGCCGATGGTCCACTTGCCGGTCGACGTCGCGTACGTGCCAACCGAGGCCGTTGCATTCTCGAACGTGAGTCCGGAAGGCAATGCATCGGTCGCAACGACGTCGGTTGACGTCGCAGGGCCATTATCGGTCACCGCGATCGTGTAATTGACACTATCCCCCGTGCTCGGATTCGCGTTATCAACCGTCTTCGTGACCGAAAGGTCTGCCGAAGGGGTTGATGTCGGCGTCGAGGTGGTGACCACCGGTCCCAAAAATTGATTCAGGACGAGCAACTGCCGATTCGGCGTCGAGGTGGTGAGATAGATGTCGCCATCGCTATCCACGTTTCGCTGACCATCGTTCGAAGACGTAGCGTCGAACAACTGGCCGGAGTACGGGAAGAAGCTGGCGGTCGATGTTGCGATGCCGGTTATCTGGTCATCGTACATCGGTATTGCCCACGTGGTGGACGTCGCATTGATCTCTTCCTTGCCATAATAATAGTGGCCGAGGGTGAGATTGCTATACGTCAAACACTGGGCGGTATCCGTCGACGTGCTCATCGCTTTCGTGTCGAGCGCGAGCGGGGTGGTAAAGGTCGAGGTCGGCAGTACGCCGGCCGGCGATGCGGTCGAAGTCGGAACGGTGGCGATGCCGGCGACCGAAAAGGCCTGACCCGGAAACGCCGAACCGTCGACGATCGTGCCGCTCGCGTTCTCGATCAATTTGCACACCTGGATAGAGCCGAGGGTTGAGGTCGGCGTTACCACTATTGGTTGCGAGACGAAGATCGAGACGCTCGAACTGTTATTCGCCGTGTTCGGATCGGTCGTGCTCGCCGATTCCTTTACGGTCGCGGTGTTCGTGATCGTCGTGCCGGCGGTGCCGGTCGCGTTCACAAGCGCGTCGATCGTGAGGGTTGCCGTTGAACTTGCGTTCAACGTGCCGATGGTCCACTTGCCGGTCGACGTCGCGTACGTGCCAACCGAGGCCGTTGCATTCTCGAACGTGAGTCCGGAAGGCAATGCATCGGTCGCAACGACGTCGGTTGACGTCGCAGGGCCATTATCGGTCACCGCGATCGTGTAATTCACCGCGCCGCCCGGAATGGTCGACGTGACATCTGCGGTCTTTGCGATCGCAATGTCGGCGACCGCCGGAGTGGAGGTCGGGGTCACTACCGGTTGTGCAACCGCGAGCGACGCACCGGTCACCGCGGAAGTTTGCGTGCACGTGCTCTCCACGTAATCTACGTTTGGAGCGATCGTGATCGTCTTTCCTTCCGTCCCGGTATTTACCTTTGCGGTAACGTCGAGACTGACGAACGCGCCATCATTCAACGTGCCGACATTCCATATTCCCGTCGAGCTTGCGTACGTTCCGATCGAAGGACTCGCCGAAACGAACGTGAGCCGCGCCGGCACAACATCGGTGACCGTGAGGGTCGTCGTTGCTGTGAAGGAGTAGGCTGCCTGTAACTCGTAGGTGATGGTATCTCCGACATTCGGTGTCGCGTTGCTAAGAGAGTCAACGCTCATGCCGGTCGCGATCGCGCAATCGGTGCTTCCGGAATTTGTAGAACTGGAAGACGAAGATGTCGAAGTGGAATTCGAGCCGCTCGAACCCGAGCTCGAGCTAGAACTCGAACTGCTTGATGTCGAAGAAGATGTGGTCGTGTCTGCGTGCGCTACATTCGCAGGATTGATCCCGGCCGTAATGACCGGGCCTGCAACGCCCGAAACGATCATGCCAAAGAGTGCCATAACGACTAATCCCTTTGTCACGATCCGCTTGGACGTGAAAAACTGATTGAATGTTTTTGACATTCTTTTTTGTAATATATTTATTTTTTACGACTCTTTATGAAAAAATGTAAAAGAGCCGAAAAAATGTATTTGTTAAGGTACTATTCGCACAGAACTAACTGCACTGGTTATATCATAAAGATGCATAAAATGCAAGGCCTCGCGTATTGACAGCCACTCCTTATGTATGGTATTAATACGTCGGGTTGCAGATCCTTGACAACCTGTTTCAAAATCTAAGCAGAGGTAGATGAAATGAAGATGAAGAGTCGTTACGCGACGGCATTTGCCGTTATCGTGTTGTTTGCGCTCACCGCGCAGGCACAGACCCCAAGCACGCCAGCTCCCGTCACCCCTCCCGTGCAAGTGCAGACCGTCACTGGAAACGCCGGTGTCGGCTACTCTGGCACAAGCGGGGATACCACCACCGGCGGATTCGCTGCCGGAGTCGGTTCGAACACCTACGGCGCGAGCGACCCATCGGCCGCGAGCGGCGCAGCAGGAGCAGCGGGCGTCGGCACGGGCACGACAACCACCAATCCCACTGGCGCTTCCGCAACCGACAAATCGGTCGTGAGCGGATTCTCCAACGCAACCGGGGCAAGCACAAACGTCGGCGTGAGCGGAACAGCTCAGTCGGGAGATTGGGCCGGCACCGGTGGAAAATCCACGACATACGGATACGGCGGAGGCACGCAGGAAGGAACCTATGCCGGCACCGATGCCGCAAGTGCTCCTCTTACGGGCAGTGGAGATGCCGACGCGACGGGAACAACGACCGTCAACGCGGCCGGCGGCGGAACTGACCACGCGACCAGCAATGGCAGTGTGACCGGTACGGCGACGGGATCGAGTACTTTTCAAACCAACGATCCGTCCGCAACGCAAACCAACTCCGCAGGAGTCAGTGGCAATGCATCACTCGGCATTCAGGGCGTCGCAGGAGACCTAAAGGGAAGCTATGCCGTAGGCAACGCCGGCGGAACTACAAACTTCGCTGGCACAAATCCTACGGGAGCAGCCGAATCAGGAAGCCAGACCATCTGCAGTAAAACCAACGCGACCGTCAACGGTAGCACTGTGTCAGCGTCGTCCAGCACTAACTCATCGGCATCGGTGAAACCCAGCAAGTAATTCTCCGTGGGAGCGGCGGCATAAAAACCACCGCTCCCGCCACCTTCAATCCCAGGAGGAATTGAATGAAAAAACGAATAATTATTTTGTTGTTGGCGCTCTCGTTCGCCGCTGCTCCCCTGGGACGCTCCCAGACGGAACCGGATCACGGAAATCCTCCCATCATGGGTGGAAATCCTCCCACGAACGATCCTGGCAACGGAAAGAACAATCCAACTCCAAAAGGCAATCCGCCCGGCGGAGGGACAAACCCCGGCACTGGCAACGGAGGCCCGGGCACCGGTACTGGTACTATGCCTGCAGGAAACGACCCATCCAAGTCGCCACCCCAAACGGGCGGTAAAGATAAAGGTGGCGACAACGGCGCGAGTAGCACGAGCGGTTCAAACGCAGGAGCTGACGCGGTCATCAACATGAACAGTTCGACAGGAAAATCGTTCATCGGAGCCACCCCTGGCTCAACAAATCCAGGGCCGTTCCCGGGATATAGCAGTGAGAATGGCGGCTGTCGCCCGCTACATCCAGCGGCCGAACAAACGCTTACTATGGAGGAAATTCGCTCCATGGCGAGTCACAGCAAACTTGCTAAGCACATGCGCGTCACCGTACTCGATGCCCATGCCATTCCGCAGAACGATGATCCCATCCAGTTCGTAGACTACAACGCGAAGGCGATCATCAATCCAGGCGATAAAATCCTGGCAAGTATCGTCGTCCCGAGCAAATTCCTGTACACCGAGGAAGAAGTTATAGGTGTAGCCCTCCTCAAAGCAAAAGAGGTTTCGAACACAAGAAGGGTCAGCGCAGCAGAATGCTGGCAAACCGAAAGCATCACCAAGGCACATTCGTTCGGCATTGGAATATCATCTGCGGGTTCGCCCGGAGACGGTAGTACCACGAGC
The DNA here is from genome assembly GCA_963718515.1 of uncultured bacterium. Taxonomy (GTDB): domain Bacteria; phylum Patescibacteriota; class Minisyncoccia; order UBA6257; family 2-01-FULL-56-20; genus JAKAGE01. The sequence continues at coordinate 778,183 of OY970354.1, forward strand.
GCCGGTGCACTTGGTTATGCGGCGGGCAAAAACGTTGCCACAAGGGAAGACCATGCAGTAGTGTACGTCTTTGCCATGAATGACAACGGCGGACTTGTTGAACCGCCCGATCAGACAAAAAAGGATACGCCGCCGGCGCAGGCAGAAACGCCTCCGCCTCCACCTCAACAACAAGCACCACCTCCGCCGGAGAATCTCCGAGGCGTGGTGGTAAGACGTGAAGAACCAGCACCGCCAGCGCCTTCACCGGCACCGGATATCGGGCCTCCGCCAGTCGCAACGAACGAATGCGATCTTCCGAAATTCACGGTTTACTTCCACTTCGACTACCCGAAGACGGATCACCTGGAAGTGGATCCTCCATACCAGGAGGGTATCAAGGTGGTCGCACAATGGGTGATCAATCATCCCGAGTGCGAGATTCAGATCCAAGGGCACACCGATAAGGTGGCGTCCGAGAATTACAACTGGGCGCTCGGCGGCCGGCGTGCGACAGCGGTATACAACCTGCTGATCGCCGACGGCGCTCCGAAAGAAAAATTGCAAAAGGCTTCACTCGGCAAGGATCTTCCCAAGGGGGATTACGACAAAGAGAACCGCAGGGTCATCCTGCGCGTACTCACGTCGGCTTCCGGGAAGTAAGCTGTTAAGCCGGCGGGGGCTGGTTCGCAAGAATCAGCTCCCGCTACAACCTTCACCGCACGACCCACATCATCCGGACATTTGTCTGGAAGAACTGTCCATTTGGACGGAGGGATACGATGAAACACTTACTGACATTATCCTTTGCACTGATGCTTTGCATCGGCGCAACCGCGCAAACCACAGTCACCGTTACTGGATATGATAAGGACGGTGATTATGAATTGACATCTGCCATGGAGCAGAAACTTACCACCAACGCAGTTGGTCCGATCAAGTTGGCGCTGTCGCATATGACGGACGGGAAAGTGATCATCGCAATCGATGGTTACGCATCCCGGACCGGCACGCACGGGATCAACGAGAATATGGGCGAGAAGCGCGCGGAGCAAGTGGAAAGCTTCTTTAAGCGGTCATTTCCAAACGCGATCTTCTCTCCCCTCACCAAGGGCGACCGGGCAGATTCGCGAATGGTGATCGTTTCATGGAAAGTGATCGGCACAGCTAACCCAGCTCCGCCGGCACCTCCAAAGAACGAAGATCTTCGCAATGCGCTGTTGATCGGAAGTGTACCCGCAAGCGGTACCATCATCATTCTCGTCGCATGGTTTATCACCTCAAGACGGAAACCCGAGCTCCAACCCATCGCGCAGGCAGAAGCAGTGGTGCCAGCCATTGAAGCCCCAGCAGCACCCGCACCAGAAATAAAGTTTGTGGATGTCGAGTCCGGAGGATACCGCTACACGGTTCCCGTCACGATTCAAAACGGAAATCGGTATCTGCCATTCCCGACGCAGGAAAATCCGAACGAGCTACTTCGGCGCATTGATGCAAAGGCCGCAAGGAACTGCATCAAAAAATGCATCGAAAATCCTTTCTACCAACCGACGATCGAGCGATTGATCGCCGAAGAAACAATCAAAAAGGAGAAGTCGTGACAGGAGCCATAAACTTTCCCAGCCTTCGGAAAAGGCCGGTCAGCATCCCCGCCACCATCATCGTTTCGGCGTTGCTGATCGGAGGGGTCATCTACGACCTCTACCATTCCCGGCCGCAGGCAACAACGCACATCATGGAACCGTTGATCGCCGTGCCGCAAGCATCTCCCGCAAAGCCCGTCGTCGACCTGGCCATCAGCATGGGCAGGCGCGCCGAAGGACGTGAACACGTGTTCATCCGGGAGCTCATCGCAAACCCAAGCATCGCCGACTTCACCGGCAACCCGAAAGATAAGTTCACGGGAAACCTGGCCGACAAGGCGGCGGTCAAAACATGGGCAGGACGTGAAGCGCACATCCTGGCCATCAAAGCCGGCTACATTGGACGGAATTTCCACGAGGAGATCCGAACCAGACACCCCAACAAGATGGCTTACGTCATCGAGAAGAATCCGGCCGGCGGACTCAGGGTTGTCGAATATCTCGTTTCCAAGAACGCGGCTGGCGTATCCAGCCTCACGCAAGTAGCGGTGCACAGCGTTGCCAAAACTTTGGCGTCGTCGCACTTCATCGGCCCGCAGGACGGAACCACCGACCTGCACTCGCCGTATGACTACATGTTCGTACCGAGTTAGAAGACGAGTGCCCGCGCACTCGTAACCAGCACCTTTTAGCACCTTGAGATCCTTCTCTTCGACAGATGTTCATTTGAGCCTCTGACAAAAGAAGACCATTTGGTCTTTTGTTCTATCGTCCATTTGGATGATGAACCGCTCATTTGAGCGTCTAAGAAGATAAGCATCTAACGCATCCAAGGACGAGCCCCACGGCCCGTCCTTTTTTATTTTTTTTTAATGCGCCGCCTCTGGAGGAGCGATTTTCAATCCAAAGCTGAACGTGCTCCCCTTCCCCTCTTCGGACGCGACGGCGATCACGCCACCCATCTTCTCTATTATTTCCTTGACGATAAAAAGGCCGAGTCCGGTGCCGACGATGTCCTTTGTTTTATCCGTCTGCACGCGATAGAATTTTTGGAATAATTTTTGTTGCGCCTCGGCCGACATGCCAAGGCCGGTGTCCGTGATGTGCGTGACGAGAAGATCGCCTTGCACGTCGTGCGTGATCGTGATCGTTCCCGCGCCACCCATATATTTGATGGCGTTGCCGACGAGGTTGACCATTACTTCTTTTATGCGATCGGCGTCGGCAAGCACTTGCGGCAACGGCGCCGATGCACCGCCTGCCACGCCGCCCAGTTCCGCGCTGGCGAGCGACGGTTCGTAATGCATCGCGACCGACCTCTCGTCCGCAAGTGCGCGAAGTTCGTCGAGCGTTGCCTCGATCGGCGGTGCGATGGCGATCGGCGCCACTTTTATCGTGAGCTTGCCCGCCTGCGATCGCGCCACTTCAAGCAGGTCGTTCACCAATTGAATAAGTCTCTGATTCGACGCAAGCACTTTTTGGACGAACCCTCGCGTCTGATCCGAAATCGCGCCGGTCGTGCCGTCCAATATCAGTGTTAAATATCCCTTCATTGCGCTGACCGGCGTGCGCAGTTCGTGCGCGGCGATAAAGACAAAATCGTCCTTCAACTGCTCAAGCTCCTTCAGGTCCATCTCCATGTCATTGAAGGATTCGCCGAGCTCCTGGAGTTCGTCGCCGGTCGTGATGTTCACGCCTTCGGTGAACTTCCCCTGCGCCACACGCGCAGTGGCCTCTTCTAATTCTTTGATCGGCCTCACGATGATGAGCGCGAGTATAACAGAGAGTAAGATAATAAGACCAAGCACGATGATCAGAATGATCGCGTCGCGCAAGAGGAGCGCGCTCACCACGGCGTCCGCCTCCGACGTGGGCCACTCGGCGACGAGGCCCCAATTCTGTCCGCTTTCTTGCATGGTCTTCCCTGCAGCCACAACATTTTTGCCGAACACGTTCGCGTAGCGCATCTGCGCTTGGGATGTGAGCGCATCGCTTCCGCCGATCACTTCTTGCACGATAGGCGTCTTGGCCACGATGGATTGGCCGACTTCATTCGCAAAGCTTCCCCCCGCCGCAGTGGTGCTACTGGCATTCGCCGGGCCACCGGCGATCACGTCGCCGTTCTGATCCACTAAATATAAATAGCCGGTATCGCCGATCGCACCCGCGCCGACGATGTTCTCTAGCGCGCCGAGCGATGCGGTACCGGTGATCACGCCGATGATCGCATCGTTGTTATCTTTGACGGGCGTCGCAAACGTGATGATCGGCGCGCCGTTCGAGTACGAAACCGGGCCGACATAATCACTTCCTGATTTTGCGGTGGCGAACGCGGGTGATGCGCTTATGTTCGTGAGCGATGACGACGCGTTACCAAAAAGATCCGCCTGGTCCGCAGCACTCGTCTCCTGTCCGTCAAGATTCACGTATGCTTCCGACTGGAGGAACGGCAGGGCGGCAAGCGTCTGGCTCAGCACGTACTGCTGTGCCGGAATCGACGACGTGGAAAAAATATTTGCGCCGCCGTACGGGATCTCCACGCTCGTCGGTGTCAGGATATCGTTTTGGAGAAATGCCTGAACCTCGCTCGCCTTCTCGGTGATCACCGCCGCCTCGAGCTTGGCCACGTCGTCGCGGTGCGAACTCGTCACTACATAGTCGGTGACGATCGCCGCGACCACAAGCGGCACAATCCCGACCAGTGCCATAAAGAGGAATATCTTGTTCCGCAGCTTCCCGTGATGACTTTTCATCGTTACCCTAATTGTAATATACTTCTACTGTTCGCGGGCGTAGGCGGGATTAGTATAGTGGTAGTACGCGACCTTCCCAAGGTTGAGGCGCCAGTCCGATTCTGGTATCCCGCTCAGAATATAAAAATAAAGTCTTTAGAACGCCTCTATCTTATCGGCGAGCCGCTTGCCTGCTGCGGCGATAGCGGTTCTGTCCGCGGACTTTTCGACGTCCTGCGCCCACTCGACAATCATCATGCTCATCGCTTTTTCCGCTTCCGCATCGGTGGCGAGTGAACTGAATATTGTCCAATCTTTGCCATTCATATTCAGCACATTCGCCAGCGCTTCCTTGTCCGCCGTTTTATTATTATCGAGACGGTTGATCGTATCGGAAAGACGAAACCGCTGTTCCGCCCCCAACTTTACCATCGCGTCTTCAAGCGTTTCGTCGAAATAAGATTTTGTTTCCTGATCGATGCTCGGGCGCACTGTTTCGATCTCATCAAATTTTTCTTGGGGCATTCCCGCAAAATTATCCATTGTCTTTATGATGCATTTTTTCGTTACTCCGTCGAGCTCGCCGTGCTCGATGCCGCCGGCACAATGATCACCATTGTTTCTCCCGGTTTTTTATAATTGAAGCGCTCACGGATCTCTTTTTCCAGATTGATAGGGTTCGAGAGATACTGGCTTTCTTCCTGCAGGCTCGTCTCTTCCGTCTGAGCCTTCGTCAGATTTGCCTGGACGTCGGCCAGCTGACCGCCCAGCTGGCCTTCCTGCGCGACGAACGAATACACCTGCACACCTATGAAAATGAGGACGAGAGAGAGCCCAATGATGGCGGCGATCTTCATGCCTTTAGTGTACTACTTTTTCAAAATTTCCCGGAAGACCTCCGGCGAAATATCCACGCGAGCGCCGGCCTGCAGGCGCTCTTTGCCTTTCTCCTGCTTCTTCCACAGCTTCATCTTGCGCGTGCGGTCGCCGCCATTCTTACCAAAGTTGCCAAGCTCTTTCTTCATGGCGGGGATCGTCTCGCGGGCAATGATCCGCCCGAGCGACTTTGCCTGTATCGCCTGCGAGAACTGTTCCTTCGGCAACAGCTCTTTCAATCGCTCCACCGTCTGGCGCCCTTCGCGCTCCAGATCTTTCTTTGGCACGATGCGCGTGAGCGCAGGCACCACTTCATTCACTACTATGATCTCCAACTTCTCCACTTCCGATTCGCGCTCCCCCGCCAGCTCGTAGGTGAACGACGCATAGCCCTGCGATACGGACTTCATCCGATCATCAAAATCGCGGATCAGTTCGCGAAGCGGCATGATGGCCTGGATGAGCAGATTGTCGCCGATATTTTTTACTTCGTTGATCTCTATATCAAAAATCGTTTGCATATTGAGCACCGCGCTCAAATAATTCTGCGGCGTGAGGATCTCCAAGTTGACGAGCGGCTCCCACACTTTTTCCGGATGGTCGGGAAAATCCTGCGGCTGTTTGATGACGAAAATTCTGCCCTTTGTCCTGCACGCGATACGCGATAGACGGAAAGCTCGTGAGGAACTGTCAGATTATATTCGCGCTCGAGCCGGCTCGACGTGATCTCAAAATGGAGCTGTCCGAGGAATCCAACTTTGAATCCGCGGCCAAGCGCTTCGTTCGAATCCGGCTCAAAGCTGAGCGCCGCGTCGTTCAAGCGCAGTTTTTCGAACGCGCGCTTGAGGTCGTCAAACTTTGTTTCGCCATCCGGATAGAACGAGATGAAGACGACCGGCGCCGGCTCGCGATAACCGGCAAGCGCCATTTCATTGGCGCGCCCGCGCCGGGACCACCCGCGCCGGTGGAATCGCGGTTCGCAAGCATCGTGTCGCCGATCTTCACGAGCGCGGGCTCTTTCAAGCCCGTTGCGATGTAGCCGATCTCGCCCGTTTTTATTTTTGCGGATGCGCGCATATCCGGAGAAAAATATCCCACCTCCTTTGCCTTGAAACTATTTGCGCTCGCCACGAGATGCATATCTTCCGCGGCGAACTCTCCGCCGAACACGCGCACGTTCGCGATGATGCCTTTGTGGTCGTCGTACAGCGAATCGAAAATGAGCGCTTTTGCGATGTTATCTTTTCGGACGGCATCGGGCGGCGGCACAAGTTTGATCACCGCCTCAAGCAATTCCTTTACACCCGCGCCGGTCTTGGCCGAAACGCGGAACACTTCTTCCGGCGCGACGCCCAAAAGTTCCGCGGTCGCTTCCACCACTTTTTCGATCTGCGGAAGCGCGAGATCGATCTTATTCACCGCAGGAATGATCCGAAGTCCCGCCTTCTGCGCGCCGCGCAAATTGGAAAGCGTCTGCGCCTGGATTCCCTTCGTTCCGTCTATTAATAGGATGCCGCCCTCAACGGCGTTCAGCGCGCGCGAAACTTCGTACGCAAAATCAGAATGTCCCGGCGTGTCGATCAGGTTCATAACGTAGTGCGTGCCGTCGCCGCATTCATATTCCATGCGCACCGGCGCCATCTTTATCGTGATCCCCCGCTCGCGCTCGAGCGGCATCCGGTCCAGGTATTGCGCCTGCATCGAGCGCATCGGCACGGTGCCGGTCATCTCGAGAAGCCGGTCGGCGAGCGTGGATTTGCCACTATCAATATGCGCAATGATGACGAAGTTGCGGATGTGTTCCATTGCGCCAAGTGTACCAAAAAATCACGAGTAATCACAAGGAATACACTATTCGCACGCCACGGAACATTATGGTTTAACAATTTTCTCAAGCGCTAAAATGCGCCTATCGTGATTTTTGAGCTCGATAGCAATATCACCAATGGCGCTTAAAATCCGCGCCTCCATGCGAAAGAGATCTTGTTTCGTGGCCATGTTTTCTTCGATTTTGATAATTCGTGCTTCCAACCTGCCTTCCATCTCTTTCATCTCCCCGCGCACCGCAACAAATTCCTGCTGGGTGGATAGTGCTAATGCATCTATCTTGGTATCAAATCTTTTTTCCAGGCTCGTCTCCAATCGGCTCATGCCATCCAGAAACATCTTCTTTGTAACCAATTCATGTTGGTCTTTCATAGCACTAAGCATAAGCTTGCGCAAAACAAAGTCAAAAACTTTTTAATGATTTTTTAATGGATCTTCACTGCCAGCGCGATGAAATAAATAATGAGTCCAATTAAGCTCACGATAACCCCGGCGCTCACGAGAAGTCTGTTTAGAATATCTTCGGTGCTCTTGGAATTTTTCGGCGCGATCCTATTTATGCCGAAAGCGGCCATGACAATGACAAGTACACTCACGACAATAGAATAAATATAGAACGCCGCGAAGGCACTGAAAAATAATACGATGCAGGCGATGGGCAATAGAAGGGCTATCCAGCTTATTGCGCGGGCGAATGGCTTCCTCATACGTTAAGTGTAGCAGAATCCGCTGTGAGCGGTGCGAGGCGAAGTTCAAATAGGTATAATGGATGCATGATGCAGATCAATACATCAAAGACCGTTCGTGATTCTCATTTTCTGAATAACCGAGGGAGTGAGGAGGTCAAAAAGATCGAGCCCTACCTCAAGAAAACAGATCGCATCTTGGACATCGGAACCGGAGGCGCGCACGTCGCAAAAGCGTTGAAAGACGCGGGATATGCCATAACACCGCTCGACATAAAAAATAAAAGCTATTTTGAGGATGTCCAGCCTATTCTCTATGATGGCAAGATCATGCCCTTCCAAGATGATTCATTTGATGTCTCGTTGCTCCTCACCGTGCTCCACCACACAAAAGATCCCGTCGCCATCCTGACAGAAGCGAAAAGAGTGTCCAAAAGAATAATAGTCATGGAAGATATTCATAGCGGTCTGATCCAAAAATATCTCACGTTCGCCATGGATAGCGCGCTCAATAGGGAATTCTTTGGGCATCCCCATTCAAACAAAACCGAGGCGGAATGGGAAGCCGTCTTTTATGATTTAGGGCTCAAAATTCTGGATTATAAAAGCCATGACTTTTGGAGATTCTTTACAAGTGGGACGTTCTATCTTGAAAGAGAGAATTGATTAACAAACCTACTCATTTGCGAGCGTCAAATTAACTATCATCCGGCCCGGCGTACTGCTCGATTCGTACGTGAAGGTCGCGAGACCATTTTCCCCGAACACGTAGCCGAGGGGCGCGTCGATCTCGATCTGATAATCGCCCGTCGCGCCGCTCGGGCGCTCGAAGACGAACTGGTACTGTACGCCCGCGGCGGGCATCGTAAAGAGCGGATGCGAATAATCGAAGACCACCTGCGTGGATGTGCCCGCGTAGACGCGCGACCATATGCCGAACACTTCCTTATCCAGATCCTCCTCCGTCGTCACTTTTGGATAGATGAAACTCTGCTGTGTGTCCGATGCGATCGCGAGCACGAGCGGGTCGGTGCTGTATCCGTCACGCGCATAATTGATCGGCGCGGGCACGCTCTTTGTGATACCGCCGCTTTCATTATCGAGCGACGTGCCGCCCGGCACAAAGATCTGCATGTAATCCTGATTGGTCGTCTTATACCACCAATACGAACTTTCGTTGCCGTTGTGCTGGCGGGTGATGGCGAGATGGTCGGTCAGCGTGCCATCGGCGTTGATCGTCGCATCATAACTGATCGTCTGCGCAACGTAACGCTCCGATTTGTCGCTATTGATATCCGCGTTTGCGATCGCAAGATAATCGCCGTTGAAATTGCTCGGCAATTGGTATTGGTCGCCCGTCGCGCCGTAGCTCTCGGCAAATGATTGGAAGTCGGGATCGGAGGCATAGACCATCACATCTTTATTGGCGATCCAGTTTTGCGCATCAGCGATGATCTGCGCCTTCTCGTCGATCGTGGACGAGGCGATCTGCTGGAACATCGCGCCATAGAGTTGGGCGATGACGGCCTTGGGATAGGTGGGATTCCCAGATGATGTCTTCGTGTTCTGGGCGTTCTGCGCCTGGCCCGCCTGCACGATCTTTTGGATCTGCTCTACTAATGTACTCGAAGCGAACGTGGTGGACGCCGCTTGCGCGCCGTTTTTTAATGTCGCGCCCGGCAATGTGATCGGCCCCGTCACCGAGAGCAGATCGCTCAACACCTGCGGCGTCACCGCGACCACGGCGTCGAATGTGGGCGTCGTGCCGGATGCACTGCTTGCCGCATTCGCGGCATACAATCCCGACTCGTTAAAAAGCGCGAGCGTCTCCGATGCGGACGTCGGGAAGTCAAAGAACCAATTCCCATCGGCGGGGCGGAATCCGGCCTCTTCCAATTGCAAAGGCACGGGCGGCACGATCTTTGGCGCAAAGGTCGCATCCACATCCGCGACGTCGTGGACGGAAACATTTGTGATCGCGCCGCCGGATATCGAAACGTCCGCATAGCTTCCGATAAATCCCCCGCCCGGGCGCATTTCGGAGGGATTTTCTAATAACACCAAAATATGGTGGGTAGTGGAAGCATCGGAGAACCACGGCACGAACGCATCGAGGAAATGTTCCGCATTTTCCACTTGCGTCTTCAACGCCAAGTATCCTTCACCGCCGACCGGCGATGACGCGCCGCCCAAATATGACGCGACGCCGGAAAGCTGATTGCTGTCTGCATCGATCGCGGCAAGTGTCGTCCGGAGATTGTTGAGATCGCTGGCAAAAGCGCCCGTTGATGTCGATGTCGCCGTGCCCATGCCTCCCGCGATAGTGCCAAAGACGTCGTTCTCCGCGCTCGCAAAATCTTCTGAAAGTAGTGATAGCTGGCTTGATAGGTCCGCAAACGAGCGCACTGCGCCACCCCCTCCCTGAAATAGTGATAGCAACGTTCCGAATGCGCCAAGCGACGATGACGTGCCGGAGAGCGACGAAAATTCCTGCTGCGCCGACTGCGGATCAAGGTTCTGAAGGTCCGCGACGCCGGCCTGCAAGGTTCCGGCGCGCGCCGCGAGCGATGCCGCAATATCTTTTTTTGCGATGACGAACGACACCGCAAAACCGACTACGAAGATAATAATCAATCCCGCGATCCCCCATTTGATACCGCGCGGCATCGTGGGATGTTCTTTTCCCTTGAGCCGCCAATAATTAGTGTTAGTGACCGGAATATCGCGCAGATGATCGTGATTCTTTTTTACCTCGATCTGCGTCGCCTTGACCAGTGCGTCCGCGCGGATGTCGTCTGCAGCATGCTCCGATTGCAATTTTTTCTTGTGGCCCGCCATAAGGGTATTTTAGCATGACCTCGCGAGCGGCGCGCCCAAGTGCGCGCAATCTTTTGTATAATAGAAGGACATGCTAAAGAAACTGACTTCCTATTGGGCAATCACCGCGCTCGTGCTCATCTGCATCACTTCGTTCGGCTTGATGTTTTGGGCGTCACGCGGCGATTCCGCAATCGACGACGAGCTTGCGCACATTCCCGCCGGCTACGGGTACGTGCACAATCTGAGCTATAACCTGAACCCCGAACATCCGCCGCTCATTAAAGCGCTCGCGATGCTGCCGGTGCTGATATTCGTTCAACCAACATTCCCTACGAACATTCCGGCGTGGACGTCGGAGATAAACGGCGAATGGGATATGGGCACGGCGTTCCTGTACCACGCGGGTAATAACGCGAACGAGATCATCCAGACTGCGCGGGTGATGCCGATACTCATCACGATCCTTACCATATTGCTCATCTATTTTTTGGCCCGACGGCTGATGGGAAAGCTCTGGGCGCTCGTGCCCACGTTCCTTTTTGCGCTCGATCCCACCGTGCTCGCGCAAGGGCATTATGTGACGACGGACGTCGGCGCCGCGTTCGGCGTGATCTTCGCCACCTACTTTTTTTTGAAGTATGCGGAATCGCCCACCACAAAACATCTATGGTATGCGGGGCTCTCGTTCGGCGTGGCACAACTCACTAAGTTCTCGACGCCACTCCTTGTGCCGCTCTTTATATTTCTCGTGTTCGTGCTCTGGCTCCGCGACACGGCCTCGCAATGGAGCACGACGGATGCATCGCGCCGCGTGCGGACATTTTTCTTCCGCCTGTGCCGCAAAGCATGGAAACTCATCCTTATATTCGCGATCGGCTACGCGCTCGTCGTTTATCCGGTCTATGCACTGTTCACGGCCGGCTATCCCATCCAAAAACAGATCTCCGACACGACGACGACCCTCACCTCATTTGCGAGCGGCCCCACGCCCGCGGGACAGCTTTGCACCGGCATGCGCTGTTTCGCTGACGCGGATATTTGGATGTCGCATCACTACCTCACGCGGCCGGTCGCGGAATATTTGCTCGGCATCCTTATGGCGCTCCAGCGCGTGGACGGCGGCAACACTATTTATTTCCTCGGCCAGGTGCGCGGAAGCGGCGGATGGATCTATTTCCCGGCGCTCTTTTTATTGAAGGAACCAATCCCGACGCTTATTATCGTTCTTTTGGCACTCTGCCTCGCCATATGGTGGATGATTAAAAAAACATTAAACGGGCGCGGCGGCGAAAGTGGCACCGCCATGATCAAACAGCGCATCCTTGATTACCTGACGCTCAACTTCGCCGAATTTTCCATGGCCTCGTTCGTCGTTCTGTACTGGGGCTACAGCATGCACAGCCCGCTGAACATCGGCTTCCGGCATCTTATGCCCACACTCCCCTTCATCTTTATTCTCGCCGCCGGCGTGTGGAAAAAATGGATCATGAAACTGAATGTCGGCGGACTATCCCTCCAAACATTTACGATGAACAACGTCATGAATTCCATCGCGGCATTCTTTCGCTCGATCTTCGCCTCTGCAATAAAATATATTGTTCTCATCCTGCTTCTCTTCTGGCTCCTCATCGAGACATTTTCCGCGGCGCCGTACTTCCTTTCATACTTCAACGAATTCGGCGGTGGCATCTCCGGCGGCTATCACTTTGTGACGGATTCCAATTATGATTGGGGCCAGGATCTTTTGCGCCTGCAATCGTGGGTGAATGCCAACCCGCAAGTAGGTGCCATTGCCGTCGATTATTTCGGCGGCGGTGATCCAAAATATTATTTGGGCGACAAAGAAGTGGACTGGTCATCGTCGATGGGAAATCCCGCCGACCACGGCATCCACTGGCTCGCCGTTTCCGTGAACACGCTCGAGGGCGCCATCCAACCGCTCGCGCCCGGGCAAACGCGCGACGCCTCCGACACCTACGCATGGCTCACCGCGCTCCGGCCGCCTGCAGACGCGAGCGGCACCTGGCTCGGCGGCACCATGGGCAATGTGCCCGCGCCGGATTATCGCGCAGGCACGTCCATCTTTATTTACCATTTGCAATAAAGAGAATAAAAAAGAGCGCGGGTAAAAATTTACCTGCGCCCGCTTACCGGACGGCCTCTTTTTTTAGGCCATGCGTTCTCGTATCTCCACCAATGAAGGAGCGCCCGTTTGTCTCTGCGATCCCGCTCGAGGGGAATGAATAGCGCGAGGAGCTCACCTTTTTGATGGCCGTACTTCTCAAGAATGACGCGCGATGGGACGATGAATATCCTATCCGGATATCCCTCGACATTCAAGAAAAAAATCACTCCGGCCATTTGCTCAAGACCATTCCTCGAGATATTGATCCTGCATTTCTTGCGACGTCTCCGGATAAAGATATTCCGGCTACAATGAGCTTGGTAATACAGCCCATTGAGGAGAATTATCTTGGAGGCCGAAGCAGAAAGCCCATGAGGAAGTGCGATTGGCTCTCCCACTCTGGAACCGGCCGCTGCGGCAATCCCTGCGATCTTTTTCAAGGTTGCACTGCCGGAAAAAGCTTTATGAGACTGTCCGTGATTTTCTGGCAGCGCCATCTTGAAATCTTCGTGATAGACCTTCCTCATGTAGGATGCGCAAACGCCAGCCATCTTTGCTACCTCTTCGATGCGCACTCCGTCGACGAGGTGCCCAAGAATGTCTTCGAAGCCAAGTTTGATCTTGTTGCCAGGATATCGCGACGTCCTCAGGGTAAACCACGCTTGGGCTCCAGCGACCCGAGCATCATCAAGTACGATTCCATTGCTCTCCACGGACTGCTCCTTTCCTTCAAGTCAACAAACCGTTCGGATTATACGATATATTCAAAAAAATTCATAGTGCACGGCGGCGCCGGAAACGATATGCTACTTATAATACATCCGATTTTGCGTCGTGCAGTCGATGTATTGCAAACTATCGAAACTCGGCCCGAGCATGAGTTTTTGGATGACGGGCAGATATTCGTCCGCAGGGAAGCGCAGGCTGAAATAGATCGTGGGACCGTTCGCGATCAAAACGTCAACTTGCTCAAGCGAAAGATCGCTCAATTCGATGCTCGTGACCGCGAGGCCGCTCTCGTGCAGGACATTCATGATCGAAAGAAAATTCGGCAAAAATTCATCCGATAACACTTTTTGGTTCAACCCGCGCGGCGCTTGCGCGGTGTCGTTCACGACGAAGATCAGATTTCCTTGCGTATCGAAAGATTTTTCGAATATCGTGCCGGTGTTATCGAACCAATAACATGGGGCGTTAGAGGTGACGCCGGAGGTCGGGACCGAGCCCGGCTGTCCGGAAAAACACCAGATGCCAAACGGCGCGCGCTCGTCGGCCGTGATCGTCACGGTGTGCGAGAAATAATTCTTTGAGACGGTCACGCGAGCGAGCTGGGGAATGAGTGGCAATTCGCTTGACGCAACCCGATCCGGCCACAGGAGCATATTATCGAAGCCGAAGAGCGCGGGAAAGGTCTCATGCTTCGGGATGGCGGTCGCCTCCACGAGGGCCACAACGTCAGAGCTCGCGACAGAACTATTCCCGACGACCACGACACTATTGACGCGAAAAATCGGCGAGTGAAAAATGAACCACTGGACGATGAAGAATAAGAGATAGGCCGCGATGAGCGCCACCGCCGTAAAAAAATACGCGCGCCGGCGCTTGCGCTTCTTATGCCGGTCGGAAACGTACGAATTCAGCTGCATCATTCAATAATACCACTCCCGCCTGCCGGCGCGGAGCGCGTGCTCTTATCCGATCACTTTTTTGCCCACGTACTTCTGCAAGACCTCCGGCACTTCTATCTTCCCATCTTTTGTCTGGTAATTTTCGAGGATCGCGATGAAGACGCGCGGACTCGGGAGCGCGGTGTTGTTCAACATATAGACATATTTTTTCTCGCCGGTCTTTGCATCCACATATTTTACGTTCAGACGCCGCGACTGCCAGTCGAGGAAATTGCTCGCCGATCCGGTCTCTGCCCAACGGTTCATGCCAGGCAGCCACGCCTCGGTGTCATACTGTTTGTATTTGCCCGCGCCGAGGTCGCCGGTGCAAATAAGCAGGCGTCGGTACGGCAAACCAAGCTCTTCGTGCATCTCGCCGGAGATCGCCACCATCTCGTCCTGGAGTTTATTCGCCGCCTCAATATCCGCTTCCGCAAGCACCACTTGTTCCACCTTCATAAACTCATGCACGCGATACATGCCCTTCACATCTTTGCCATAACTGCCGATCTCACTACGATAGCACTGGCTGTATCCGGCATTTTTTATGGGAAGATCTTCGGACACCAAAAGCTCATCAGAATAATACGCAAGGAGCGACGGTTCCGAAGTGCCGACGAGAAATTTTTTCTCGCCACCCACAGCGCCGTCATCGCTTGTCGCGATCTGGTATATCTCATCCACTGCCGGATCGTATTCCGCGCCTTTAAAATATCCCGTGCCGAAGAGCGCAAATTCTTTGACGAGCGTTGGCGGGATCATCGGCTTGAATCCCTTTTCCACCATTTTATTCACCGCATACATCATGATGCCCATCACGAGCAGAACGCCTTCGTTCTTTACGTAGTAACCACGAAAACCGCCCACCTTCGTGCCCTTTTCAAAATCGAGGATATCGAGATCGGTACCGAGAGCCATATGATCTTTCGGCGCGAAATCGAACTCCTTTGGCTTGCCCCAATGGAACACTTCTTTATTCTCGCTCTCATCCTTGCCCACCGGCGTGTCCGGCGAGATGATGTTCGGCACCCGCGCCATAAGCTCGCCGAACTGTTTCTCGAGCGGTTTCAATTTTTCTTCCTGCTCTTTGAATTGTTCCTTTAGTTTTGCGCCCGCTTCGCGATCCTGCGTCTTCTTCTGCTCCGCGCGGAGCGTCTCCGATGTCGTCATCAATTCGCGACGCTTTTCGTCAACCTCCAAAAGCTCATCAATAAGGCCCTGGTCCAGGTTCTTTTTTACCGCTGCGTCCTTTATTTCCGAGGCGTTCTCGCGGATAAACTTGATATCGAGCATAAGGCTATGATAGCGCATGGGCGGATGGTCTTACAAGGGCGCTCTACACATTTTTATCAATCTAAGCTACAATGGGATGGTTCAGTTCTTATACCACTGAACAGAGGAGGTTTACAGTTTGACGAAACTGCCCGATGTGACCCGCTTGCGCTTAGTGATCGTCCTCGCGACGGTCATGGCGCTCTCGTCAATGTTTGTGGGTTTCCGCACAACGCGCGCTCCGCTATCCGGTTGGCTCATATGGCTGGTCCTATTGGGTCCAGCACCTCTCGTCCTCATTTTAACGTGGCTCTTCGTTAATAAAGGATGGGTGAAGGCAATCGACATCTGGATGAATCCTCCGAAGACCCCGCCCATCCTTGATAGAGTCTATCCGGAACTCAGCCACAAAGAATGGATGAGACGCGGCAGTACTCAGCGAACACAAACGTTCTGACGGCAAAAACGCCCAAACCAACCCCCTCAACCCCGCGCGTGGAGCAGACAGCTCCACGCCATTTTTTATTTATGATCAGCCCTTCAAAAATCCCCCGCTTTGGCATAGAATGACTACATTATGGAAATCGACCAGATCCGCCACTCACTCGCACACCTTTTGGCCGCCGCAGTGCTGAAAGAATTTCCCGACGCAAAGCTCGGTATCGGCCCCACCACGGAGAACGGCTTTTATTACGATTTCCTCCTCCCCCGCCCGATCACGCCAGACGACCTGAAGACGCTGGAGAAATCCATGCGCACGTTTGTCAATAAAAAACTCCCGTTCACCGGCCGTGAGGTCTCGGTCGCGGAAGCAAAAAAACTTTTTGCGCAACAGCCTTTTAAGCTGGATTTAATAAATGAGTTTGCGGCAGAAGACAAAAAACTGACCGTCTATGAAACGGGCGACGTTTTTATGGATCTCTGCCGCGGTGGCCACGTGGAAAATACTTCCGAGATTCCGGCCGACGGATTCACGCTCGACAAGATCGCGGGTGCTTACTGGCGCGGCGATGAGAAAAACCAGCAGCTCCAGCGCATCTACGGACTCGCATTCGAGAGCAAGCAGGCATTAAAAGAATATGAAATGATGCTTGAGGAAGCCAAGAAGCGCGACCACAAAAAACTTGGCCCGCAACTTGACCTGTTCACTTTTTCGGAGCTTGTCGGCCCGGGCCTCCCGCTCTGGACGCCCAAGGGGACAACGATGCGAAATATTCTCGACGATTTTGTGTGGGAGCTCCGCAAAAAGCGCGGCTACGAACAAGTAGATATTCCGCACATCACCAAAAAAGATCTTTACGAAAAGAGCGGCCATTGGGAAAAATTCAAAGATCAATTGTTCAAAATCGAAACCCGCGAAGGCCACCTCTATGCAATGAAGCCAATGAACTGCCCTCACCACACGCAGATCTATGCACGCCGGCAATGGAGCTACCGCGAACTCCCCCAGCGCTATGCGTCGACCACCAAAGTCTACCGCGACGAACAATCCGGAGAGCTCGCCGGACTTTCGCGCGTGCTCTCGATCACCCAGGATGATGCCCACGTGTTCTGCCGCCAATCGCAGATAAAAGAGGAAATTTTCAAAGTCTGGGACATCATCACGGAATTTTATAGCGTATTCGGGTTCGAGCTCTCCGTCCGGCTCTCCCTGCACGATCCCGCACATCCGGAAAAATATCTGGGCACTCCGGAGTTGTGGCATGAATCGGAAAATCATTTGCGCGCACTCGTCAAAGACCGCGGCATGACGGCGGTGGAAACGCCCGGCGAAGCGGCGCTCTACGGACCAAAGATCGACTTTATGGGGAAGGATGCGATCGGCCGCTCGGTGCAAGTGGCGACTATCCAGCTCGACATGAACCAGCCCGAGCGCTTCGATCTCGTATGCATCAACGAGAACGGCGAACGCGAACGGATCGTCATGATCCATGCGGCGATCATGGGATCGATCGAACGGTTCCTCTCCGTGATCATCGAGCACTTCGCCGGGAAATTCCCCGTGTGGCTCGCGCCGGTGCAGGCAACGATCCTTCCCGTCGGCGAAAAATTCTCAGAGTACGGCCAAAAAATATATAACGATCTCGCTGCGGCGGGCATCCGCGTGGAACTTTCCGCGGCGGACGAATCGCTCGGCAAACGCATCCGCGATGCGGAGCTGATGAAGGTTCCCTTTATACTCGTCGTCGGAGAAAAAGAATCCGCGGCCGGCACGGTGAACGTGCGCAGTCGTGGCGGAGACGAGAAAGAGATGCCTATTGCGGATTTTTTAAATGCCATCGCGAAACAGATAAAAGAAAAGGGCCTCGACTAGACGTCGAGACCCGGGTTGGAGAGAATGTCACCGCACGCTGTACCGGGGAAGGGTCAGCCTGGGGGTTGCTCCGGCAGAAGCCTTCTCCTCGAAAGGAGACGGTGCCGAACCATTGCTCAGCCGACAGAATTTCCCTGCACAAATGGCAAGGCCGAGCATGGCAAACGTTGCGACCACACACCAAACGATTGTTTGCATACCGTCCTCCTCTGAGTTCTTGATTTCTACCGCCTTCCCGAATTATACCACTCTATCGCATAATGTCAATTATATACATATTTTTGCCAAAATGGTCAAGAACCCCAAAATCATCAGTATTATAGGCCCTACCGCAAGCGGGAAGACCGGACTTGCCATGACCCTTGCGCGGGAACTTGACAGCGAGATCGTCTCTGCGGATTCCCGCCAGGTCTATCGCGGGATGGATATCGGCACGGCGAAGCCTACGCGGGCGGAGCGGGAGGCGATTCCCCATCATCTCATCGATATTAAAAACCCCGACGAGGATTATACCGTGGCGGAATATAAGCATGATGCGGGGAATGCCATCCAAAATATCCTCGCGCGTGGAAAAGTACCATTACTCGTCGGCGGCACCGGACTTTATATAAAGGCGGTGCTTGAAAATCTGGACATCCCAAAAACGCACGCGGACCCCACGCTTCGCGCAGAGCTCGAGGCCGAGATCGCGCGGGATGGCCTTCCCGCGGTGTTCCAAAAACTGGTGGCGCGCGACCCCGAAGCCGCGTACGTTGTGGACCCCCAGAATCCGCGCCGCGTGGTACGCGCACTCGAGGTCGCGATCACGACGGGAGAGCCGTTCACCGCCCAGCGCAAAAAGAACAAGCCACTTTTCGATGCGCTCATCCTCGGGCTCAATCCCCCGCCGGAAGTGTTGCGCGAACGCATCGATCAACGCGTGGATGCGATGACGCGGGACGGTCTTGTTGACGAAGTCGCCGCGCTTATAAAAAAATACGGCCGGGCAACCGCCGTATTAGACGCGATCGGCTATCGCGAAATCGATCATTATCTGAACGGCGCCTGCTCACTCGAAGATGCTATCAAAGAAATAAAGCTGAACACGTGGCACTATGCAAAGCGCCAGATGACGTGGTTCAAAAAAACACCCGGCGTAGATTGGGTGAATGACGAAGCAGAAGCGCTCGCGCGTGCCAAAAAATTTTTATCCTAAATTTTTTTCAAAGATCTCTTTCAGCATATCCGGCCGGGCGCGGCCTTTGAGCCGTGCCATTGCCTGCCCGATAAGAAACTGCAAGCTCACCGTCTTCCCCTTTTTATAGTCCGCAACCGCCGCGTGATGTTCGGCGATGACGGCAAGTACGACCACTTCTACTTCATCTATGTCGGATATGCCGATATTCTCGCTCTTCATGATCTCTTCCGGATCGGCGCCGTTCTCGAACATTTTAGCGAGCATATCCTTCGCCTGGCGACTTGTGATCTTTTTGCGTTCGATCAACATGGCGAGATGCGCGAGATGCTCCGGATCAACTTTGACGTCGACAAACGTAACGCCCGACTGGTTCATCAGGCCACGCAGATCACTCGTCAAATAGTGATAGAGCGTGGCGATGTTCCCCTCCGAAATCTCCGCTCGAAATTCAGAGACCGCTTCTTCGAAATAATTTGCCGTAGCCGGTTCACCCACGAGCGCGTCCGCCTGCTTTTCATCCAGGCCATATTCGGCGGCGAAGCGCATGCGCTTTTGCGCGGGAAGTTCCGGAATGGAATCACGCAACGCTCCGAGCCCGAACACGGCCGTTTCGAACGGCGGGATGTCCGGCTCCGGGAAATAGCGGTAGTCATGCGCCTGTTCTTTTGAGCGCTGAGATACCGTTTTTTGTTTTACCTCATCCCAGCCACGCGTCTCTTGCGTGATCTTTTCGCCCGCGCGGATCGCTTCTTCCTGACGCGCGAGTTCGTACTTGACGGCATCGTGCACCGCCTTGAACGAGTTGATGTTCTTGAGCTCGGTCTTTGTCCCCATATTGAGGCTCACGTTCGCCTCGATGCGCATCTGCCCTTTCTCCATGTTGGCATCCGATACGCCGAGGTAGCGCAGGATCAATTGCAATTCGCGCGCGAAGTCCGCGACCTGCGCGGCGCTCGTAAAATCCGGCTCGGTCACGAGCTCCATAAGCGGCACTCCCGCACGGTTGTAATCGACGAGCGATGCGCCGTCCGCATGGCCGAGCGTTCCCGTATCCTCTTCTAAATGCACCCGCGTGATGCGGATGCCTTTCAAAACCCCGCCCGTGACGAGCGGCTTGTCGTACTGGGAAATTTGATACGCCTTCGGAAGATCGGGATAGAAATAATTCTTGCGGTCGAATTTGGTGGTCTCGTTGATATTCCCGCCGAGCGCGAGGCCGACTTTGATGACGTGCTCGATCGCTTGCCGGTTGGGAACGGGCAAGGTCCCCGGGTGGCCCATGCAGACCGGGCAGATGTTGACGTTCGGATGCGCCTCTTCCGGATCGTTCAGCGAATCGCAGAACATTTTCGTGCGCGTCGCAAGCTCCGCGTGGATCTCGAGGCCGATGGTAGGATTATATTCACCCATAATAGCAGTGGCTGTGTTTCCTATGATAGTAGCGGAAAACGCGGGTTTTCTCAACTTTTGCCGCGGGTTTAATTATGTTTTAATGTAGCTATGATAGTCACGATCGGAGGAAATGTTGGCGCGGGGAAAACGACGCTTGCAACGCGCCTCGCACCGGCGCTGAATTATGAACAATTGTATGTGGGCGGCATCTTCCGCGAGATGGCGGCCAAGAAAAATCTTTCGATCGAACAATTTTATGCCCGGCTAAAAGACGATCCCGCGCTTGAGCAGGCGGTGGATCAGCGCCAGGCGACGATGATGCGCAAACGCGACAACCTCATCGTGCAAGGACGCATCGCATGGTATTTTGCCAAAGGCAGCCCTTTTAAAGTATTCAATATCTTTCTCACCGTCAGTCCGGAAATGGGCGCGCGCCGTTCCGGCGAGCAAAAGGAAAACATCGGAAGGTCCACCGACGAGATGGCGAGCGCCACCGCGGAGCGGGAAAAAATGGAGTGCGAACGATACAAAATGCTCTATGGGATCGAAAACCATCTTGATCCGGCGCATTACGATCTCGTTCTCAATACCACTGCACTTTCCGAGCAAGAAGTTTTTGAAAAGGTGCTGGCGGCGATCAAAGAACATTCAAAATAAAACCCGCGCGACGCCGTAGGCGTACGCGTAGAAGTATTGCTACAGCCCCAACGCTTTTTGCGCGATAGCCCAGACCTTCTCGTGCACCTCTTCGATCGAGAGCAAGCGTCCGCTCTCCATGCATTCCACTACGGTAAAATCTTTCGGGAATAATTCCGCGATCTGCAAATATACCTTTTCCGTCTTTTCAAGATAAGCGATATCCGCCTCGTGGATATCCTTTTTTTGTGGCGCGGTTTCCTGTGCCGCTCTCTTTTTACGCAACTCCAACGCTATCGCCGCGGGCACGTGGAGAATGATATTGAGATCGGGCTTTGGGATCTTTAGCATTCCGTATTCAATATCGTAAAGCCATTTAAAAAATTTCATACGCTCGGCTTCGTCATCTATCTTTGATCCTTGATGCCCCATATTGGATCCGACGAAGCGATCCAGAATCACCGTGTCTCCCGCTTCCAGCCATTTCGAAAGGCGCTTTACGCTTGCATCAAACCTGTCCATCGCATAAAAAAGTGATGCCTCATAGGGGCCGATATCCGCCAGCGTGCCATAATTTCCCGCAAGGTATTCCCGCACAAAATACGACGACGGTTCTTCGTATTGGGGAAAATGCGTGGTCTGCAACACCATCCCGCTTGGGATCCTTGCGATCAACCGCTTGAACTGCTCGCTCTTGCCGGAACCATCCGGCCCTTCGATGACGATGAATGTGCCTCTGTTCATTCCCTTTATTATATATGAAGGTTTTGATAATCAAAAAAACCGGCGTGCGCCGGTCTTTTCTTTTTATCCCACCACCTCGATTCCCATAGTTCTCACCGGGGCTCTTATAATTTTTTAAAAAATTAAACAAACCAAGAATATATAAATGTTTTAAGTTACCATTTGAGTATAGCACAGCCCTCCTGGCGTACTAAACGTCGGTTGTGTATAAATCCCCTGCTATGACATGCTTGAAAATAACTATTCCCCTCGTAAACTGCGGTAGGCATCTTCCCTGTCTTTTCCGAAAAGCATCGTATACGGATACGAGCTCTCCACGCGGGCGTGTCCCATCATGCTCGAAATGACAAAATTGTTTGCCTTCTTTTTCGCCAGATCACGCCCGAAGAGATGCCGGAATGAATGGGCGTTGATGATCGGTAGCTTCGCCCTATTCGAGTATTTGCGGAATAATTCCGCAACATAGCTGACTTGCAATCTTCTTCCCTTAGCGGAATGATATGAAGCGTTGCATCCAGCCTTGATCCCAAAAAATAAAGTTTTTGGTTCTTCGAGTTCCGTCGTTGCGATAAACTTCTCTCGACAGGCAACCCATTTTTTCAACTGCTCATTCGTTGCATTGCTCCAAAAGATTTCCCGATAAGGCACGACTCCGCGCGATTTTTCCGTTTTGATCCGCGCTGACTTCTTTTCCAAGTTGAGATCATCCATGTCGAGAGAAATAATTTCGCCGTTTCTCGCTCCCGTGTCATGGATGAGCATGAGGATCGCTTTGTCCCGGACTGCGTAGGTAATTTCGCCACACTTCCCCTCATCCTTTACCGCTGCAAGAAGCTGCTCATACTGTTCTTCGGTGGCAACACGCGGAAACTTGAACACCTTACGCGGAACCGGAATAAGATCGGGATCGAAGCCGACTTGGATGCGACGCTTGAACATATGTTCGAAAAAGATTTTGATCGCTATCGCTTTCTTTTGCCGAGTGTTGTCGTCGTATCCCAACCTCTTCACCAGCGCCAACCAACTCTCACATTCTTCAAGGGTTATTGATTCTACCTCTCGTGCGAGATCCCTTATGTAGAACATGAAATCCGAAAGATGGACGAAATCCTGTGTAACCGTTTTTGCTTTCCGATTCTGATGGCGAGAACCCAAATACAGGTCTATTGCATCGTTTAGTTTCATTATTTATTTTATTTTTTTAACGCAAAAGCCCACCGATGCAACTCAAGTGGGCCTTTAACGGGAGACAATCTTTCGATTGCTCCAGGGCGTAATTTTACTCGAAAAAGAGTAAAAATACGAGACCCCATTGGTTGCATCACGTCTTTCGACTGATCCCCTTCGGGACAATGGGTTTTATGCTGTTTTGTTCGACCTCGCCGGACTATACGGCGGTTCGTTTCCGCCGTCCAGTCATGCCATAGCTAAATTGTTTTGAGGTAGGTTTTATAAATGTTTTTTGGGGTTATCAACACATAGGACTTGGATTGCACTTGACGCGCCACCTTATACTAAGGGCGTGGAACCGTCCAACGGTTGGACGCCACCAAAAATACATGACTAACGCGACGACGACATGCAGTTATTCTAACCCGATGGTTCTTAATGAAGGGTTATTAAATCTCGCTACTTCGACGGATAGCGGAGCGTTTGAATTTGGTAGCTCAACATGCCTTACCCTTTACGGGCAAAGCACCTCGACCGATAGTAGTTATTATAATGGCTTCACTTACGGAGAAATCGTGATTTCTGCATTTCTTGTGATTATCCTGTTAATAACGATCCATGCTTTTTTCTGGTTCAGCGTGAAGGGAATAAAAATCCGGCAATAAAAATTTAATATATTCTTCCGCTCCCCTGCTCTTTAGGAATATTTCCATGATGCTTTTTTCTATATCCCTTTACACAATCCGCCGAACAAAATCTGCTAGTAATCTGATAACTATTTTTTCTAGGATGATATTCTTTCCTACAATTGTCGCAAATTTTGATTATGCTGAGGTCTCGAAATTTAAGGTCATCTTTTTTATTCATCATCTTGATCTTGCAACGCCGCTTCCGCATCGGCTTTTTCCCCGTTTTCCAGTAAGAATTTTTCGTATGATCCAATTCTCGTAAAATCAATATCATAATGCTCGCTATCAACCTTATAAACAACAGCTGTATCCAGCCCAATGGCCTGTAGCTTCTCATAAGTGAGAAGCTCCCCTTCCTTCAAATTCAAAACATCGCGCAAGAGCCATTTGCCTAAAGCCGAATTCGGATTGCTCATGAGGGCTTTTGATCCATCTTGGCAAACCTTCGCATTTAAAATTTTTCTATCCGGCAGAAGAAGCTCGAAAGGAGCGTCGCGCTTTGGGAAAAACTTTGGAAATTTGTTGTGAATCCACGCCGGTATCGGAATGTATATTTCGTTCGGAGTGCGCGCGCGACCGCCAGCGTTCCATTGGTTAAGACCGCTTTTTTCTGGAACGTGCTTGAAGCCTCCACGAAGCGAATACAACGGAAGAAATACGTGAGGGCGAACCTCCTTGATCGGGGCAAATATGAGCTTGTCTTCTCCGATAAGCTTTTCTATCTCGCTAAAAGGATCGTCAAGAATTCTAACAGGGACGTCGAGCAAGATTTTTTCCGTTACAAAGCGCTTATAAAGCGTGCTTTTAGTAACGTTGAAAGAATACTCCGCCGAAGGATCGGAAAATTGGATCGTGTTGCCATTAACTTTTATGCTCTTAATGGCGTCGATTTTTATTAATGGCGCTGGAGTCTCGTACACGATAACCTTGCCAACTCGTCGGGTTACGCAGTGGTAGATCATTTCCTCAAGGCCGAATATCCTCTTAGTGGTTTCTATCCGTTCATTTCTAAGCTCGGCAATTTTCTGTATTTTCTCTTCCGGCGCGAGAGCGCGAAACAAGGCATGATCGCCGTTGAATTCAGCCACTTTTTGCATACTTTTGCCATTTCCTTCGAGGAAGGTCTTTATACCAAAGCCGATCTTGTCCTTTGAGGCATCGGCCGAAGCATCCGAACGTGAAAGGTTTTCAGCCTCGAAAGCCTTACAAAAAAGATTTTCTGTTGCCCGATATGCTAGGTAGGGTTCGGGCGCTTCCGAAAAAAGTTTCGACAACGAACCGACCGCCTTAAGCAGTCGTTCGTAATAAAGTACCTGCTCTTTGGGTTGATTCTCTATGAACATCTGGTTTCGTCTCTAGAGCTTTTTTTATCTGACGAGCTACGCGCTCGATAACCGCAACCGTTACAGAGTTCCCAAACTGCTTATACAGCTTTGTATCTGGGAGGTCCTTTGGTAGTTTATAGCTTTCGGGGAATCCCTGCAATCGCGCGCACTCCCTCGGAGTTAATTTTCTGATCCCATTCTTGTCCAAGATGAGAGGGACGTTATGTCCGCCCGTCCCCATGTTTGCGGTGAGCGTGGGGCATACTCCGCTCTTGTTCGCCCGAACATATACGCGACGCCACTGATAAACCGTGTCATAGGATTTTATTGTCTTCTTCAATTCCTTATAAAGCGGTGAATTGGTGTAATAATATTTTTCGTCCACCTTTTTTTCCAACATGTCGGCGACGGTTTTGGTAAGAGGGATTGGATCGGGGAATTTGAAGGCGTTATAAGCCGTAAGCGATTTAAAACCGACAATATAAATCCTCTCTCTGTTTTGTGGGACGTTTCCATATTCGGCGCTGTTAAGCACTTGAGCCTTCACGTGATAACCGAGATCTTCCAAAGCTTCCGAGATTATGCCAAAGGTCCGGCCGTGGTCGTGGGTCTTTAAATTTTTTACGTTCTCCAAGAAAACAGCCTCTGGTTTTTTATCTTTTAAAATTCTGATGATCTCATAAAATAAATCTCCCCGGCCAGTATCAAGAAAACCGCGACGGTATCCAGCGATCGAAAATGGTTGGCACGGAAAACCACCTAGGAGGAGATTGAAGCTTGGCAAAGAAGAACTCTTTACCTTCGCAACATCGGCGATTGTCAAAGGGGTGGAATTAAAATTAAGATCGTACGTTGGCTTGCAGTAAGGATCAAAGTCGTTTGCGAAAACCGTCTCAAAGCCGGCGCGCTCAAAGCCGATCCTAATACCCCCTACTCCTGCGAATAAATCTATTGTTTTGAGATGGTCGTTCATACCCTAATTGTACACCCTGATCGTTATATTTGCAGCCCCTTTTTTTGGGCATAACTTAGCCCATCATTTCGAGCCACGCGGTACAAGGCTTTTTCGATTACCACACCATACGGCGGTTTGTTTCCGCCGTCCAGTAGTGGTCTATTTCCTCTCTTTTCGTCGGATGATTATGAAGTGATCTTGAAGATGAAGCAGATCGCCCGTAAGATTCTTTAAAATCTCCAGTTCGACCTCTTTGGTTGCGACCCCCTGTCTCAACATATCTAAAATTGTTGCCAACGTACCGAAATAATCCCCCTGCTCGATATGGAACTCTAACGATTTTATTCTTTTTTTCATTCCCCTATCGTAGCATCTCAACATTAAAAAATTATTAAATGATTTTCCCATCTTGTCCGAAGGCGCCTGCAAAATTTGATTATCATTCCCTCAAGTTATAAACTTCGCTTATGCGCCTCCCTCAAAAAGATGAAGAAAAGGAACGTTTTAAGCGAATATTTGCCGACGAGCTTTTGGAATACCATTTTGAGCGGGTAGTCGGAAAAAACGAGAACAACGAAAAGCAATGGCGAGTGCTTTTGGATGAAAGAGTGGAACCGCACGCTCAAATTTTATGCGATATTTCACAATGGCTTCTTGATCGAGGGTGGAGCAAGGAAGTTGTAGAAGAATTATTTTTTGTTGCCGTCCAAGAAGATGACAGGCCAAAAAATTCCGACAAGGGCAAAAAGTCGGGCAAGCTCCGATCACTTTTCCGATCCCTTAAACCATAGTTCTTTTTATTGCTCTCAAGACTTCCGTCGCAACCTGCGGGACAATGGCATTGCCAAGTGATTTAAGACGTTCTATCCGATGTTGCTTCGCGGTAAGCTCACGTCCGTCCAACCTTCCGGGAAGCCCATCATCCACTCGACAAAGCTCGGTTGCAACCTCAAGCCAGTCGTACCCTGCACCACTTCCCCAAAATTGGACTTTCCCCGATCCGTAAGTCCAGCCCTGCTGTCCTGCGCCTTCGGAGTGGGCAGAATTTCGTATATACGAGGTATTATCTGCCCAAGACGTGCTCCGTGTCGCACTCCCGTCTTCTTCGACTGTCGGTAAAAGAATCCGTTTTGATAATTCACCGTCTTTGTGTATTCCCCTCCGACTGCCTCGCTTGCCACGGGTGTCGGCGCCAGCATGGGCGACAATCCAAACCCGATCTCGTCTATGCGGGGCTTGGACACTTGCAGCTGGTATAACAAAAACTTGGAAGGTGTAATTTTCTCTTTCCAGGTCAAGTAGCACTTGGTCGAGCGCCAGGTTGATGATTCCAGCAACGTTCTCACCAACAATCCAACGGGGTCGCGTTTCTCGTATGATTCTAAGCATTTCTGGCCAGAGGTAACGGTCATCTTGATTGCCTCGTCGCTTCCCGGCAAAACTGAAAGGTTGGCACGGGAAACCGCCCGTGAGGAGATCGAGTTGATAGCTTTGGGCAAGTTCATACTGTGCTTGCTTCCCTTCTTCTGCTGAGAGCTTTTGAGATTGGGCGTAAAGGTGTCCGCTGCGGTCGGCGTCGGCAATAAGTCGTTCGATTGATAGCTCCCTGATGTCGTTATAGATTTTTGCATTTTTAAAGTTTTTTTTAATTACTTGTTGGCAGAATTCATTGTTATCGCAAAAGCCCACGTTCTCGTACTCCTCGCCCCATACCCATTGCGCCGCGAGTGAGAATCCGCCGATGCCTGAAAATAAGTCTAGATGTTTCATATTATTGGAGGTAAAAATAATCTTCTTCGTCGTTGGTAATATTCGTGGGAAGAAACTGCTCTTTGAATATTTGTTTATTCATTCGTTTTTCTTCCATCCTGTCGAGTATGAATTCAATGGAATTGACCTCTGCCCGTATCAGTATTGGTTGAAATCTATGCTTTATCGGTAGGCAAAAATGCTCCTCATGCTCTTGCGCGATCGCCGGTTCGACATCAACCTCTTCTGGCACCGGCTTTATATCCTCGGCACTTTCTTGAACCTGCTTTTTTCTGAATAATCTTTTTAAGAAATCAAAGAAGCGCATGGTATTGATTAATTGATCCCCGGTATCTTGTTATAAATCCACCGTGCGGCCTTGTAAGTGAAGTATCCCGCTTCGATCGAGACAATGATGCCAAAGACGATAAAAAGTTCTGGTATGGGTAAAAATAGGTCAAAGAGGGCGAGATAATTACCCGCCTGCGTAAGCGTTCCCGTGAGATTGACGGATAATGAAGCGACAGGCAAAAGCAAAAGCGGTGCCGTAATGAGCTCCAAGAGATAAATGAAAATCTTAAGTAGCCAGTATACGATCATAGGTCTATATGTTGAATAAAATAAAATATCCAGAATCCAAGCATAAGAATTAAAAGAAATGAAATACCCGCCTTCAAAGGATCAAGTACCGATGAGAAGGCGGCGTAGGTTGTTGTCGTGATAAGCGTGCTCGTGTTTGTCCCCTCTTGGAAGTTGGTAAAGGCAGTTGTAATAATCGAAGCGTAACCGAATGGCACGCGTGTCGAGAGGTTGTCCCATGTGCCATGAAAAGAATCATAAAGATCGTTCTGCTCTGATGAGTTAGGAATAAACATATTGCATCCTGCTTCTTCTATGTTTCCGACCGGATCGTCTAAGAAGCTCGAAGTGGTATATTGGCAGTCCGCCGCGGTAGATGATGTTTCGCCACCGCCGAAATTAAACATGCCATTGGGGAACGGCGCGAACGCGGGCGCGTTGTTGCTCACCGTAAACGTAATAACTGATCCCGTGATATCAAAACCCGTGGAGCTATTCGCCACTTCGATGTCGGCGTACCATACGCTCGAGCTCGGCCCTTGCGGGGTTGAGAATTGATAGGTTTGAGGGATGGTAAGTTCGGTATCGGTGCCTGCTGGAAGTCCCGAATAGGTCGTTGATGCGGTAAGACTAAGATTGCCTGGTCCCGTACCAAAGTGAACGGTTACGATGCCATCCTGCGTACTCGTGGAATTGTTTGATAAATAAAAATCCCATTTGGGAAATTGCCCGATAACCGCACCGTCGAACGGCTGGAGAAATTCGGGTTGCACGGGTTCTTCAACGGAATTAACGTAGAAGGTTTGTGAGTAGTCAGTACTATTCGGCAATGATTCACTCACGCCACAGGTGTATCCGTTGTAATAAAAAAGCGTGAGGTAGATTGGCGTCGCTTCCGTGATGCCTACCGTGCTTACGAATGAATTGCTATTAGCGTCCCAGACGGTACTAATGGGGCCGTAGGTATTGCCATATGTCCCTTCGCTTGCTCCGCTGTAAGCGCTACCAAATCCAGGCGCACACGGTCCTCCTGTGCCTACACCACCATGCGTGAGCACATGGCCACCAGCCGACCATCCGGCGTAGGGGCCGTTATAGCTAAGTTCCGGATCAGTGCTCGTGCCGTTGATCGAAACCATGATCCCACCCGGCAAATCATAGCCAAATAACCCAAGTTGGATTTTATGCCACTGAATTTCTAGGTTTCCATTCTGATCGAGAAAGATCGTGTCGGGCTGAACATATGACGCGGGTGTAGTGATGCTAAACGCGAGCGCATTATGAGATGAGAACGCGAGCGTCCCCATGACCGCAAGAAACCCGATGAGAATATATTTTTTCATGATAGATCATTGTCCGCGATGCCGTATCGCGCCAATTACAAATTCCACGACCACAAGCGCGAGGAGAACGCCGATGATAAGGGTCGTGTAATTACTTAAGCTACCGAGCAATGCGGTTGCTTGCGTTAAAATATCCGCCGTGAAATTAGTAGGAAGCTCAATCGTGCCGGTAGCCACCTGCGCGAATGCAAAGGCGGGAAGAAAAACGATGAATGGAATTGTATATAATATTTTCTTCATTTCTTTTTGTGTTTGTTGAGTGCAACCAATTCTTTTGTCCACCAGAAAAATAATGGGATCGCCATTGCAACGATAAGGATCGAGAGAAGACCCAAGCCAGCCATAATATTTGAAATGCTCGCAAGAAGATCCACGGTGGTTGAGGATGGCAATGCCAAAGCGCCCGGCTCGGCCGCAACGATAGGCGGAGGGGCAAAAAGATTAAACGTGCTTTCGTTGTAATAGCCAGTCCCTTGCCCGATCATGTGCAAGCAACTCACGATAGTGCTTCCCGTCAAGCAACTGCCTTGTCCGTTTTCCGCCTGGTTTGTACTGATGATCGTGTAAGTTCCAATACCTGCCGAAATAAAACCGAGTTGCGAAGGCGAATAAGTGCCGTCCGCGGAAGGATACGGATAGCCGTGGATTGAATCCGTATCCCCTACAATCATTCCGGCATAATCCACCAAGACGACGCGACGGTTATCGTTACTCGTAACTGTAATTTGAAGATCGCTGAAATTTATCGAACTCGCTGGAGAAGTTGAAAGCGCGGCAAAAGCGGGCAACGCTGAAAGTGCCAAAGGGAAAATTAATGAAATTGTGATAAATAGTTTTTTCATATCACGGGTGAAGGGACGTTCTCACGACATCCCCTCGCCCGTGAGATGGGGTGAGAACCTAGCGAGCTGCCCGAGACTTCGGCAAAAGGCCGATGACCTGCTTCGCAAAGTAAAATACCAGCGGAACAGCAGCGGCGATGATGACAAGTCCCAAGATGCCCGGATCGGTAAAGATGTTCGATACCGATGCCAAGAGATCGGATACTGTGGACGACGGCACGGTAAGCGAGCCAGCCGGAACAGTCTGCGCGTGAGCCGCGACCGTCAAAGCCATGCCAACAATCGCGGCGCCTGCGCCAGATACCCACATGGAAATCTTTTTAATCATTTTCGTATGAATTGAGTTATATTTATTCGACCTTTATTTTCCGGAAATTAATTTATATTTTTAAAGCCAATTATCTATGAACGTGAATAGGAAGGTGTGAAGGGTTGTGAGACCGAACAACAGTAAAATCCATGAGGGATTTATCACCTGCGACCATGCTAAAAATATTTGATCGAGTGGTTGCATCAGTAATTGAATCCATCATTTTTTATCACGACCTTGAGGAACTTATCGCCATTCGGACGATAGAACAGACCAAATATTCCATCGAACATTACCGTGATGCAGAAGTTGAGCATGAGGGTAAAAATGATTGCGCCGAGAAAATATTGGAATGTCATGCTGGTTTGATATGGTTGTTATCGTCTTCATCAGGAACAAATTTGACGATCATAATTTCAACGAAGATCAGCGAGATCACCCCAGCCCAAAACCCTTGAAAAAAATCCCAGTTCATTTTTGTTTGTTAAAAAATTTATCGAGCCAGCTTTTTTTTGGCGGTTGGAATCCGAATGGGCGCGGACGCTTAATCGAAGCCAGGCGCTTTGCAATCCAGTAAAGGATTATGAAACCGAGAATGGTAAGGATGGGTGTCATGGTTAATCTTCTTCGTATTCGTTATCATCGTCCTCATCTTCGAGCTCGTCCTCAAAATCAACTTCGTGGCAACGACAATCACAAGTATCGCCGCCGTCGCACCAGTCGCTATGAGAACAAATGGAACAAATGACCATGCTTCTATTTTCATGCGACGAGTAAAATGTTTCCTGTTCCTATGTGTGCATAACTTGCCGGTGGCGACTTATCCACACATAGGAATTTGAACCGAAAAGAAAAAGGGGCAAATATACATATAAGCTAAACAGAAAAGAAGACAGAGGAATTACACCAAAACAAGACGGAGGGCAAATCTTAATTAATTAAGAAATTAATTATATATTTGCCCCTATCCGATAAAAAAAGAAAATCCGCCGGGCTTGTGAACCGGCGGATCATCCTACGATCGAACTAAAACTTAATCCGATAGTACGTTGCTTTTCGGAACAATCCATCTTTATCTCTAAAGGTGGTTGTCCATTGTTCCAAAAATCCTTTTTTCACGAGGGCATTTTTTGCCGTTCGGATAGCTTTGTAACTTATCCGAAGACGCCATGCCATTTTTTGCATTTCAACTAATTTCGGGACTTTGACGTTCCCAACTTCTTCCATGAAGCATTGCAATACTCTCGTTTGACGATCGGTGAGTCGCCTAAGCTCGACGGATCGCGTAGCGTTGCTCGACACTTCGGCGAGAGGGGTAAATCCTTGCATATTCTTTTTGTCTTAATTCCCTCGTGCATTTTTTGCATAGGATCGTTACGAGCTCACTTTCCCGTCCGGGAACCACGCGCTTGCGACAATACTTTTCGCACCGCATACAGGTTTCCCAGCGATAGTAGAATTTTGTGTTTCCTTGCATGTCATAAGGGCAGTTATTTTGCCGACCTTTGGATGCAACAAAAAACAACCATTCCTGGTTGTTTTAGTCGGAGTACCCAATGATAATTTTTGGGAAAACCCCGATTTTCTTAACTTTTTAGATTACGTTAGCCCTCAACAGTGATTCCCATATTCTTTGCGGTGCCCATGATGATGCGTTCGGCGGCTTCCAGGTTGTCAGTGTTGAGGTCGGGAAGTTTGCGCTCTGCGATCTTGCGAATGTCCGCGCGAGTGACCTTGCCCACCTTGCCCGTCAGCGGATTGGCGGCGCCCTTCTCGATGCCGGCTGCCTGCTTGAGCAATGCCGACGCCGGAGGCGTCTTCAGGACGAAGCTAAAGGTACGATCATCGTAGATCGTGATCTTCGCGGGGACGATATCACCCTTCATATCCTTCGTGGCTTCATTGAACTGCTTGCAGAAGTCCTGGATGTTGATCTGTTGAGGGCCCAAAGCCGTGCCTACCGGCGGCGCAGGATTAGCCCCGCCCGCGGGAAGTTGAAGCTTCAATACTGTTTTTACTTTCTTTGCCATAGGAGAAATAGTACAAGATATTCCTTTTTAAATCAAGACTGCCTGGGGCACAGTGAATTCGCTCTGTCCCAGGCAAATCTTTAGTTAAAAAGGGATCTCCTCTGGCTTGATCTCGTCCTCTTCAAGATTTATCACTGGGATTTCGTCGAGTGATGGGGCACCGTCGGCGCTACCGCCGTGAGGGGCACTTGAATCGCTGGGTGATCCAAAATTCCTGCCACCGCCTTGACCTCCGCCACCACCTTGGGGACGAGGCCCAAGTTGCATGCGCTCAGCCATAACCTCCGTCGTTTTGCGTTGCTGGCCCTGCTTGTCCGTCCAACTACGGGTCTGGAGCCGGCCTTCAATGAGCACCATTGCGCCCTTCGTAAGATATTGTCCCGCAATCTCCGCGGTCCTGCCCCAGAGAACGACGTTGTGAAACTCGGTCTGCTCCTGCTTCTGCCCGGCTTTATCCGTCCACGTGCGGTTGGTTGCAACGCCAATCGTCGTGACCGACTGCCCGCCCGGCGTTGTGCGCACTTGCGGATCTGCCGTCACCCGCCCCACCAAAATCACTTTATTTAAATCCATGTTATTATGGTATTAGTTTATTTATCAAAATTCTAGCACATCCCCCATTAAAACTCTCTAAAAGGAAATAGTGAGGCTGCAATAACCGAACACCCCTGCTTTTGAGGGACAGCCGGAGCCGCGAAGGCGGCGAGGCCAGAGGTGCGTGGCCAGTAGGCCACGACACCGTACCCGAAAAAGCAGGGGTGTTCGGTTATTGCAGAATTTCCTCGATTTTCTTTTCGAGAGCCTCGTTGCTAAGCGGCCGAGAAGGTGCTGGTCTTGGAGCTTCCGGTGATGGCACCGAAGGAGTATAAGCGGCGGCGCGAGGGCGGCGCTCTTCGCGTTGCGGCATGAGCGAGGCCGAAGGGCGCTCGGCCGGAGCCGGCGAAGCGATCACCATAAAACGCAAGACATCGGCGCGGGCATTGAGGTCATGCTCGAGCGCTTTGATATCATCGCCAAACACCTTGAATGTAAAGTAAACAAAGACTGCCTCGTTATACTTTTTTATCTCATACGCAAGCTGGAGCCGTTTGGCGCGAGGTTCGGAAAGACCCTCGCCATTGTGCTGTGCAACCAAAGCCAACACGCCGGCGAGATTGTCTTCGCTCTTCAAAAGAAGCGCGAGTTCGTATTCCTTTTTATCTTTTTCTTCGTTGGTCATAGTTCCCTATTATACCCGATTATTTCTCGATTGCAAGCGCTTCCTCTTCTTCCACATCCAGCTCATGGAGCATCGCATCGGCCGGCATATCGTGTTTGCCGGCAGGGATCAAGCGGCCGATGATGACGTTCTCCTTAAGACCGCGGAGTTTGTCGATCTTGCCTTCGATAGCGGCTTTCACGAGCACGCGCGAGGTATCCTGGAACGATGCCGCAGAAAGGAACATTCTGCGGAGAGCGCGATGCGAGTGATGCCCAAGAGCACTTCTTCCGCCTTCGCCTGCTTGCCGCCCGCCTTCTTGATCTCTTTGTTCACCTCGAGGAACTTCGACTTCTCGACGATCTCTCCCATCACAAAGTCCTGCTGCATCGCCGCCGTCGCGAGATCTTCACGCGCGAGAACATCTGCTTCACGATCATTTCGATATGCTTGTTGTTGATGGAAGCACCTTCCGAGAGATAGATCCTCTGCACTTCGTTCACAATGTAGCGGCCAACCTCTCCCATGCCTTTGTGCTCAAAGAGCTCATGGATGTCGAGGTTTCCTTCCGAAAGCTGATCGCCCTTCGCGATCTTATCCCCCGCCTTAACAAAAAGAACGGTTCCGCGGGAGACGCTGATCTCCTGTGCCTTTGCTTTCTTGTTCTCGGAGATCATGCGAACCACCTTGAGCGTGCCGCGCTCTTCGATCTTGTCGACGGTGCCGTCGAACGGTGCGAGGATCGCGCGGCCCTTCGGTGCGCGGGTCTCAAAAATTTCTTCAACGCGCGGCAGACCGTGCGTGATGTCGGCTCCGGCGACGCCTCCCTGGTGGAAGGTACGCATCGTAAGCTGGGTGCCCGGTTCGCCGATGGACTGGGCGGCGATGACGCCGACCGCAGTGCCCATCTTTACGAGCTCGTTGTTGCTAAGATCGTAGCCGTAGCACTTTGCGCAGATACCATAGAACGTCTTGCATGAGATCGGCGAGCGGACGATGACCGAATCAAGCTTGGAAGCCTCGATCTCTTCTGCGGCCGTCGCGATTGATAACTTCATTCGCGCGGACGACGACCTTGTTGCCGATCTTCACATCTGCGAGCGCGGTGCGCGAGAACAATTTGGAAGCGAAGCTGTGGTTGAATTCCTTGCCGTCACTGCGCAAGATCTCGAAGCCATCTTTGGTGCGGCAATCATCTTCGCGGATAGTGAGATCCTGGGACACGTCCACCAAGCGGCGGGTGAGATAACCGGCCTGTGCGGTCTTCAACGCGGTATCGGTCGTTCCTTTACGCGCGCCGTGAGTTGCAATGAAGTATTCGAGCACCGAGAGTCCTTCTTTTAATGAGGATTTAATCGGGCAGTTCGATAGTATCCCCTTTCGGGTTCTGCACCAGTCCTTTCATACCCATCATCTGGATCGGCTGGGACCATGAACCGCGGGATCCCGAGTCGACGATCTGATAGATCGAGTTCTCGGCGGGCAAGATGCCGTTCACGAGCTTTGCGACATCAACCTTTGGCTTTTTCCCAGACGCCGATGATGCGGCTGCGGCGTTCCGGCGGCGTGAGCAAACCTTCCGCGAACTGCTCGTTGATAAGATTAACCTCGTCGTCCGCGCCCTTCATGATATCCTTCTTTCCCGGAGGAATGATAAGGTCTGCCATGGCCCACGTGATGCCGGAAACGGTCGCCATCTCGAAGCCAAGGAGCTTCATGCGGTCGATCGTATCGCGCGTGACGTCCATGCCGTGCACCTCGAATATCTTGCCGAGCAGTTTGGAGAGCTTCTTCTTCGTCATAATGTCATTCACGTAATCCAGCTTTCCGTCGAGCGCCTTGTTGAAGATCAAGCGGCCAACGGTCGTCTCCATGCCGTTCGATCATGATCGGCGTGTGGAGGTTCACGTAGTTGAACTGATACGCGAGCATCGCTTCGTCAAAGTCCACAAAGCGGCGGAGCGTCGCCTTCCGGCCTGTCTCCATGCGGGTGAGGTAGTACAACCCGAGCACCACGTCGTTGATCGGAGCGGTGATAAGATCGCCGGTTGCGGGCTTGAGCAAGTTGCGGCCTGCGGACATGATCTCGCGGGCTTCCTTCTGCGCGGCATCGGAGAGCGGCAAGATGGACGGCCATCTGGTCGCCGTCGAAGTCGGCGTTGAACGCCGGGCAGACGAGCGGCGGGAGTTTCAGGGCAAGACCTTCAACGAGCTGCGGGCGGAACGCCTGTACCGAAAGACGGTGCAATGTCGGAGCGCGGTTCAACAGCACGTGCTTGTCTTTGATGATCTCTTCCAAGATGGCGAGCACTTCCGGCGTGCGCTCTTCGATAAAGCGCGACGCGCTGCGAATGTTGTGCGCGAGACCCTGCTTGATGATCTCGCTGATCACGAACGGACGGAACAATTCCAAGTGCCATGCGCTTCGGAATACCCATCTGGTCAAGCTTGAGCTTAGGACCGACGACGATCACAGAACGGCCGGAATAATCCACGCGCTTACCGAGCAAGGTTCTGGCGGAAGCGGCCCTGCTTGCCTTTCAACATGTCTGCGAGCGAGCGCAGCGGGCGGCGCTGTGCGGAAAGCTGCTGAGTGCCAAAGCGTGCCGAGTTGTCGATCAACGCATCCACGGCTTCCTGCAACATGCGCTTTTCGTTGCGGACGATGACGTCCGGCGCTTTGATCTCCAAGAGCTTCTTCAAGCGGTTGTTGCGGTTGATGACGCGGCGATAGAGATCGTTCAAGTCGGAGGTTGCGTAGCGTCCGCCATCGAGCGCCACCATCGGGCGAAGATCCGGAGGCAAGCACCGGCAACACGGTGGTGATCATCCATTCCGGACGGCCGCCGTTGCGGATCATCGCTTTGAACATCTTGAGGCGGCGGAGCAACTTGCTCTGCGCCATCGGATCCTTTGCGCCTTCGAGTTCTTTTTCGATCGCCGGCAACCTCTTTCTTGAGGTCGAGCTTCTGCAAGATCTGCTGGACCGCTTCGGCACCGCTTGAAGCCTTGAAGATATTTCCGAACTTGCGGGAAAGCGTGAAGTATTCGTTCTCGCTCAAGATCTGGCCGACGCGCAACTTCTCCAAATATTCTTTGGTGGTGTCCGCAGCATCTTCGATCTCCCCTTTTACCGTCTTGTCTTTATTGCCGACGGTCTTCAATTTGCCCTTCAATTCGCGATCGAGATCTTCGAGCGCCTGCCTTGCGGTTCTCTTCTTTGATGTCGGTGATGATATATGCGGAATAATAAATGACGCGCTCCAATTTCTGGGCGGAGACATCGAGCGCAAGCGAAAGGCGCGACGGGATGCTCTTTAAGAACCAGATGTGCGACACCGGCGTTGCAAGCGCGATGTGGCCGATGCGCTCGCGGCGAACCGCCGCGCGCGTCACTTCAACTCCGCACTTATCGCAGACCACGCCCTTATAGCGAATGCGGCGGTATTTACCGCAGTAGCACTCATAATCTTTGGTCGGACCGAAGATGCGCTCGCTGAACAAGCCATCTTTTTCCGGACGCTGGGTGCGGTAGTTGATCGTTTCCGGCTTGATGACCTCGCCGTGCGACCAGCGCAAAATATCTTCCGCCGATGCAACGGTGATGCGCAATGCCGAGAACGCATCCTTGCGATCGCCTTCGTTCTCATAGAGCAGCTGGATGTTGAATCCGAGCGACTTCAATTCGTTCACGAGCACGTTGAATGATGCCGGAACGTTCGGCTCTTTGATCGTCTCGCCGCGGATGATCGATTCGTATGCCGCGGCGCGGCCAACGACGTCGTCGGATTTGATCGTGAGCATTTCCTGGAGCGTGTGGCGTGCGCCATAGCCTTCCAGTGCCCAGACTTCCATTTCTCCGAAGCGCTGTCCGCCGAACTGCGCCTTGCCGCCGAGCGGCTGCTGGGTGATCAAAGAGTACGGACCGATCGAGCGCATGTGCGCCTTGTCTTCCACCAAGTGGTTGAGCTTCAACATGTAGATCTGCCCAACCGTCGCGCGGTTCTGGAACGCCTCGCCCGTGCGGCCGTCGAACAGCTTCATCTTTCCGTCTTCCGGCAAGACCGGCCTTCTTCAAGCTCGCCGCGAATCTCGGCTTCCGTCGCGGAATCCAATCCCGGCGTGATGGCGCGATAGCCAAGCTTCTGACGCGGCACAGCCAAGATGCGTTTCCAAAATCTGTCCGAGGTTCATACGGGAAACGACGCCCAACGGATTCAAAATGATATCCACCGGCGTTCCATCTTCCAAGTACGGCATGTCTTCTACGGCGCGCACCTGTGAGATAACACCTTTGTTTCCGTGGCGGCCTGCGAGCTTGTCGCCCGCCTGCACTTTGCGCAGCTCCGCGATCTCAACCTGAATGCGGCGGATGATTCCCGGCTCCAGCTTGTCGCCACGTTCGCGGTCGAAGATCTTTACGTTCACCACGCGGCCGATCTTTCCGTGCGGAAGCGTGAGCGAAGTATCTTTCACGTCGCGTGCTTTGTCGCCGAAGATGGCGCGGAGCAAGCGCTCTTCTGAGGTGAGTTCCGATTCGCCTTTCGGAGAGATCTTTCCGACCAAAATATCGCCGGCTTTTACTTCGGCGCCGATGCGGACGATTCCCTCTTCATCGAGGTTCTTTAATTTATCTTCCGAAACATTCGGAATGTCGTAGGTGGTAACTTCCGGACCAAGCTTGGTGTCGCGCACATCGCAGGAATATTCATCGATATGGATGGAGGTGAAGCGATCCTGCTGAACGACGCGCTCCGAAAGGATGATGGCGTCTTCAAAGTTTGCGCCTTCCCATGAAACGAATGAGACGAGCAAGTTCTGGCCAAGCGCCAAAATGCCGTTCTCGATGGAAGGACCATCCACGAGGATCTGTCCTTTCTTGACCATCTGGCCGCGCGTAACGAGCGGCTTCTGGGAGATACAGGTGAACTGGTTCGAGCGCTTGAACTTTTCAAGCGTATAATTCTTGATCGCCTTCGGATATTTAACTTTAAGGTGTGCGCCGTCCACTTCGATGATCTCGCCGTTATCTTCGGCGACGATCACATAGCCCGAATCGAGCGCCACTTTTTCTTCCTGGCCCGTCGAAACATACGGTGCATCGGGCGTACGGAAACCACCGCCTGGCGTTGCATGTTCGAACCCATGAATGCGCGGTTCGCATCGTCGTGCTGGAGGAACGGAATAAGCGACGTCGCGACGGAAATGAACTCGTGCGGTGCGACGTCGATAAGGTCAACTTCTTCCGGCGTGACCGTTCCCGGCTCGCCTTTGATGCGCGCTTCAAGCGTGGGGCCGATGAGCTTGCCATTCTCATCCTTCGGACTGCCGGCGTGCGTGATCTTATATTTCTCTTCTTCCGAAGCGTCGAACCAAACGAATTTCTTTCGTAACGACGCCGTTCGTCACTTTTGCGTACGGCGCCTCTAAGAAACCGAAATCATTGATGCGGGTATAGCTTGCGAGATAGTTGATAAGACCGATGTTCGAACCTTCCGGGGTTTGAATCGGACAGATGCGGCCGTAGTGCGAACGATGCACGTCGCGCACTTCAAAGCTCGCGCGCTCGCGCGTGAGACCGCCGGGACCGAGCGCGGAAATGCGGCGCTTGTGCTCCAGCTCCGCCAGCGGATTCACCTGATCCATGAACTGCGAAAGCTGGGATGATGCGAAAAATTCTTTGATGACCGCCGCGATCGGGCGGAAGTTCACGAGCTGTGCCGGCATCAAGTTGTCTTTGTCTTCCGTGGACATCCTGTCCTGGATGATACGGCGCAAGCGCGCGAGACCGATGCGCAAACGGCCCTGCAACAATTCGCCCACCGCTTTCAAGCGGCGGTTGCCCAAGTGGTCGATATCATCCGGCTCTGCTTCCGGATCGTTGTTGAGCTTGATGATCTCTTTGACGATCGCGATCAAGATCCTCCGCATCAAGCAGCTTGTGTCGTCTTCTTTTGATCAAGCTCGAGGCGCTGGTTCATCTTGTAGCGGCCCACTTCGGAAAGGTCATAGCGGTCGGGGCGCTCGAACATTGCGGCGATAAGATTCTTTGCGGTATCGGCGCTGGCCGGATCGCCCGGGCGCAGGCGCTTGTAGATCTCAACATATGATTCTGCCGCATCCTTCGCAACATCTTTTTTTAATGTCGCTTCTATATATTTGATAAGGCCGTTGTCGTCCTTCTCGAACGTCTTCTTGATCGTCTCCGTATCCATGCCGAAAATGCGGAGCAGGTCGGTGACCGGCACTTTGCGGTGACGGTCGATCTTGACGCTGATCATCGCCGTCGATGTCGGTCTCAAATTCAAGCCATGCGCCGCGGTTCGGAATGATCTTTGCGCCAAAAAGCTGGCGGCCGCGGTACGGCACGGACGTAAAGTACACGCCGGCCGAGCGGACGAGCTGTGACAACAACGACGCGCTCCACGCCGTTCACGATGAACGTGCCGCGGGTGGTCATGATCGGGAAATCGCCAAAATACACTTCCTGCTTGTGTTCGTTGCCGGTACGGTTATTTACCAAGCGCAGGGTACAGCGCAACGGCGCTTCATAGGTGGCTTCTTTATAGCGAGCGGTCGTCTCGTCATATTTCGGTTCGTCAAAGCGATAATCAGAAAAATAAAGTTCGAATTCTTTTCCGGTATGGTCGCGGATCGGCGAGATCTCTTCAAGAAGTTCGTTCAAACCTTTTTCGAGGAACCACTGATACGACTTCAATTGCGCCTCGTTGAGGTTGTAGGGAGAGATGAGCGGTTTTGATTTTGAAAAGTCTTTGGTTGAAGTAAATTTTGCCATGGTGTTTTAAAAAATTTTTGTTATCGGCTCCGATGAGCAAAACGCGCGCGCGAGGATTACCTTCGCGGCGGCTCTATAAAGAAGTCGATGAAATAAAATGTGGTGGTCATTTTTTTTGTTCGGCCTTTAAAAATCCAACCCGCCCCGCTTGACTCGCCCTCTCTTTCCCCAACACGCAAAAAACGGCTCCGCCCTTCCTTTATTTCGAGGGATACCGTTGCTTAGTTGCTTTCTAAGTATTTAACTCTATTTTGGGTTCTGTTCGTCAAGGGTCTTGGCGAATATTGTTTTTCCCGTCGCGGGGTCGCTTAAATAATAAAGATAGGGGGAACTTTGGGGATGGAGCGCGGCGGTGATGGCTGATATGCCCGGATTTCCGATAGGGCCTGGGGGCAAACCCTTGTACAAGTAGGTATTATAGGGCGAATCGATTTTAAAGTCAAGCGCCGAGAGCGAACAAGCTCTGCGCCGGTAGACGTAGCCGCTTCTAAAAGTTTGGCATAACAGACGGTGGAATCGATATCGAGCGGAATTCCCTCCGCCAGGCGCTTAAGGATGATCCCTGCCACAATTTCCTGGTCAGCCTCGTCCGGCACCTCTTTCTCCAAGATCGAGGCGATGATGAGATTCTGTTCGGCATGCGCCGGGTCGGCCGCAAGCAGAGGCGTCGCCTTAGGATTGAAGTCATTTGTCATTTCTTGAACCACATCTAGACACATCGGCGTTCGTATGGAACTGATAGGTGTCGGGAAATAGATGTCCCTCTAGGGTGCTTGTAGTGCTGGCGCCCGTGGCGGTAGCCGTCTTCGCAAA
Source organism: uncultured bacterium (assembly GCA_963718515.1). Taxonomy (GTDB): domain Bacteria; phylum Patescibacteriota; class Minisyncoccia; order UBA6257; family 2-01-FULL-56-20; genus JAKAGE01. Next base: position 819,812 of record OY970354.1, read on the forward strand.
TGCAATGAGCGCGCCGGGCTGGATCACAAGCGCGTTGCTCAAGATCCGGTCAATATCATAAATGTTCGATCCCTCCGGGATCGTAACCGTCGTTTCCCCCGCATCGCCGTCGGATATCGCCGCGATGATCTGGGGCGTGCCCATGGATGGATCCAACCGATACAGCCCCGGCTTCAGCTCGAACGCCCGGCCGTCAAGTAAAGAAAACAGTTCGAAGGAGAGTGATGAACGGATCAGGTGGTCGGAAAAGAGCGCCTGCGCGATCGCCCGGGATCCCTCGCCCTGATTTATTTGAAAAACCACGGAGGGCGCGGCGCTGTCATTCTTGACTGCGCTAACGGGATCAAGGCTGAAAAAAAATGTGCCGAAGATGACGATGATAACCATGACAAACGCCCCGCCGACTATATTTTTTTTCGTGATGACCGTATCCATCATGCCTATGCCACCGATGACTTCCGGATGGAATTTACGACCGACAGGATGAAAAAATTCGCGATCATGCTCGATCCTCCATAACTTAAGAAGGGAAAAGTTACGCCGACGACCGGCGTCAGCCCCGTTGCGGAACCGGTGTTCAAAAGGAATTGCACGCCGAACATCATCGCGGCGCCGAGGCAGATAAATTTCTCGAAATTCTCATCGGCAAGCGCGCCAATGCGGAGTATTCGGAAAATAAGGAAGAGAAATGCCGCGACGATCACAAGGCCGCCGACGATCCCCCACTCCTCAATGAACGCCGCGAAGATAAAGTCTTCCGACGGCTCAGAAAGGAATCCCAGCTGGGTCTCCGTCCCCTGGCCATATCCTTTTCCCCACAAGCCCGCGGAGCCGATCGCGATCTTTGACTGCGTTACGCTGTAGTTGATGCCAAGCGCGTTCTGGTTGGGATATAAAAATCCGAGGATGCGTGCGCGGTGGTAATCCTTGAGGACGTATGTCCAGATAAGGCCGGCGGTAAGCGCGATGACCGCGATCGCGACGACCGTGCGGCGCCACGGCAATCCGAGGAGTAAAAGAAAGCCAAACCAGATACCAAAAAAGATGAGCGCCGAGCCGAGGTCGGGAAGCTTTACCGATATCGCCGCGGGCACGATAAAAAATATGAACGAGGTAAAGATATTTTTCCATCGCGCGATCGCAAGGTGCCGCCGGCTGAAATAATTCGCGTAGAGCAAAATGAGCGCGACCTTCATGAGCTCCACCGGCTGAAGGCTGAACGGCCCGAGCACCAGCCAATTGTGCGTATTGCGGATGACGGGCGCCGCAAGGAGCGCGATCACCATCAGTGCGAGCGCCGCCGCGTACAATCCCCACACTAGCCACCGCGCATTGAAGATCGCGCGAACATCCACGAAGAGCGACGCAACCACGAGTCCGGCGCCGAGCACTACCCAGATGATCTGGAAGGCAAAAAAGTGGAGTGAGATCGCCGAAAGGATAAGGAGGCTTGCAGCGATCAAAATTCCGACGGGGATGAATAGTGCAAACATGCTAACGGATCGCGTACACGATGGGTTGATTCACCGCCGGATTTATATTTGGTTCCATCGGATAAATGACGGAGAAATTCGCGGTCTCACCCGCAGTCACATTATCTAGCTCCGTTTGCGAAGCGCCGATGATATCCCCGTTCACGTCCTTGAAAAGCACGACAACGAATACCTGACTGTAGGAAGCGATGCTTGTATTTGTAAGTTCTCCGCCGACAGAAACTGTCGTGGACGCCGCGCTTGCGTCTAGATTCTCAAGCGCGAACTGGCCGCCCGCCACCGTGGGATCCGAGCCCATCGTTCCGCTCGCGATCCACACCGCGCTCACAATATTCAGGGCCGAATGATCGAATGGCACGGAAACAGACTGGTTCGGAATGATCACATATTTGTTCTGGTTAGGATATATGAACGATTGTCCCGGGATCGACTGGAGGATGGTGTTTGAAGCATCATAAAAATCCACTTCATAATTGACCAGTTGCGCACCGTAACCTGGATCGCTGTTCACGATCTGCCCCACGAATGTATCGTGCTGGGGGCTCGTGACCAACGTGGCAACGAGCGACGCGCTGAGCGGCGCAGTGCTCGTGGGTGCGCAGGTGCTCGGCGTGCATGCCGCGACCGGCGCGCTCATGAATGGGTGGATGAACACGAGATAGATGCCCCCGATGATGACTATCCAGAACAGCGCGTAGAGTGTGCCGTAGATCAACTGCTTGGCGGTGCGGGTAGACATGCACTCATTATAGATGATAATGAATATGCGTCTATATGATTATTCTTTCCATCGTCATTGAGGTGGTCGCGCTTATTCTCATCCTGCTTGCCCTGGCGTTTGCTGTGGTCCTTTCCGTTTCGGCATATCGTGCCCGCGAGAGCGCGGCGCCGTTCTTCCCCACGCCCGCGAGCGCCATCCGCCGCGCGCTCCGTGAAGCGTCGCTTGCCCCGGGCGAAACATTCTATGACCTCGGCGCCGGCAACGGCAAGGCGCTCCTCATCGCCGAAAAAGAATTCGGCGCCCGGGCGGCCGGATTCGAAATATCGATATTATTTTATTGGATCGCAAAAATAAATTTACTATTACACCGCTCTCGCGCGACCATTCTCGCGCAAAACTTTTTTTCCGCCGATCTCCGCGGCGGCGACGTCGTCTTCTGCTTCCTCGCGATCCGCACCATGCAAAAGATGGAAGATAAAATAAAAGCCCAATTCAAGCCCGGCGTGCGTGTGATCGTCTACGCATTCCCCCTGCCAACCATGAAGCCAACAAAAATAATCACCGTCCACGGCGAGTGGAAGATGTTTCTCTATAAAATATAAACGGCACTTTGATGTCGGCACATCCTACTTTCCCCACCGCAAGCGGTAAGTATCATGGGATTGGGACGCTTTCACTTCTCTGTTCGGAATGGGAAGAGGTGGGACACGCCCGAATGAAGCACCGACATCAAAAAGCCCTTTGGGACGTTACTCATATTTTTATATTTCTCAGGGACGGCGTTCGACACCTTCGTGCCTCCGCGACACCCTTCAAAACACAAAAATATGAGTAACGTCCCGCCCTCTTTTTGATTTTTTTCTTTTTGTAGAAAAGAAAATGAGATCCGTGTTTGCCCTTTAAGGGACTGCCGGAGCCGCGAAGGCGGCGAGGCAAGAGGTGGCCGTTCAGCAGAACGGAACACCGTGCCCGCAAAGGGCAAACACGGATCGAATGCAAGTCAGCATTGGGATGGTTGGCGGGGTTATTAGTACGTCTTGGCTAAAAACATTGCTGTTCTTACACCGAACGCCTATCAACGTCATAGTCTATGACGAAACCACGCATACCTAATCTTGGGGTGGGCTTCGCGCTTAGATGCTTTCAGCGCTTATCCCTTCCATACATAGCTACCCGGCAATTCACTTGGTAGCAAAGCCGGTAGACCAGAGGTATGTTCAGCCCAGTCCTCTCGTACTAAGGCCAACTCCCCTCAAGTATTAAACGCCTGCAGCAGATAGAGACCGACCTGTCTCACGACGGTCTGAACCCAGCTCACGTGCCACTTTAATTGGCGAACAGCCAAACGCTTGGGAGCTTCTACACCCCCGCGCTGTGGCGAGCCGACATCGAGGTGCCGAGCATTGTCGTCGCTAGGGACGCTCGGACAATACTAGCCTGTTATCCCCGGAGTAGCTTTTATCCGGTGTCTCCAGCCTTCCTATTAAGAATTGGCATATATAAATACACACCAATATAGCTGTCGGGTCACTAACTTCTGCTTTCGCACCTGCTCGACTTGTATGTCTCGCAGTCAAGCCAGCTTTTGCGTTTGCACGTCCTGCCCGATTTCCATCCGGGCTAAGCTGACCTTAATAAACTCCTCCGTTACTCTTTTGGAGGAAAACGCCCCATTTAAACTGCCTACCAAGCACTGTCTTAGCAGAATTTCCCCGAAGGGTCTTCTACCAGTTAGACGTTAAAGTTTTAAAAATGGCTGTTTCATTGTCGGATCCACAACGCCCGAAAGCGTTGCTTCAAATCCTCACCACTACGCTACGTAGTAAAACTCTAAAATCAATGCCAAGCTGCAGTAAAGCTTCCGGGGTCTTTTCGTCCCGCTGCAGGTATCCCGCGTCTTCACGGGAATCGCATTTTCACCGAGCTCATCGTTGAGACAGTTCTCCGGTCGTTACACCTTTCGTGCGCTTCGGAACTTACCCGAAAAGGAATTGCGCTACCTTAGAACGATTATAGTTATCGCTGACATTGACGAGGGCTTGACTCAGTGAGCAAACGTATTGCTACGTTCACCCCCAAGCTTGACCTTCTCGCATCGGTCAGGTGTCACCCCCTATACATCCTCTTGCGAGTTAGCAGGGAGCTGTGTTTTTGGTAAACAGTCGCCAGAGATTCTTTAGCTGCGGCCCTCTTGCGAGGGCAGGCCTTATTGCTAACTTACGGCCGCTATTTTGCCTAGTTCCTTAACGATGAATCACTCGTTCCCCTTGGGCTACTCGCCCTATACACCAGTGTCGGTTTCCGGTACGGAGGCCTTACGCTCGATTTAGCTAAATTTTTCTCGAAAGGCACTTCATAAATGTCGGCCAAGTAAATTCTTGACCTTCTGTCGGTACACACTTGCGCTTAGTACAAACAATGCCAAACCAATAAGGCACATCTACTTATCTCCTTTGTCCTTTAGTTATGATCGTACGGCCGGGCTGGAATATTAACCAGCTTCCCATCGACTGCCCCTTTCGGGATTGCCTTAGGACCGCCTAACCCGTGGTTGATTGCCAGTGCCACGGAAACCTTGTATTTTCGGGGTTCCAATTTCTCATTGGGATTGTGGTTACTCATTCCAACATTTTCTCTTCCGGCCGCTCCAGTCACTCTCGCGAGTTGACCTTCACTGCAGGCCGAAATGCTCTCCTACCACTTGCTGGCTTCATTGAGGAGACGAGCGATCAGTGGAAGGGCTGATCGCTCGCTCGTTTTGCAGACAGGAACCCCCTACTCTGGCCACCGTGAAAAGGTGGTTACCATGGGAAACGCACGGCGCTTCGATGCACAATGTCTGCAATTTCAAACTATTTGGTCGGGTGGGATGGATTTGAACCACCGACCCTCGCGAATCATTCCGCGATGCTCTACCAGACTGAGCCACCACCCGACACAAATTCAAAGAACTATTTTTCTTCCTCAATGAAGCCAGCAAATCCGTATCTTCGGTACCATGCTTAGCCCCGGTACATTTTCGGCGCCACGACCCGTCGAATAGTGAGTTGTTACACACTCTTTAAAGGATGGCTACCTCTAAGCCAACCTCCTATCTGTCTATGGGTTATGACTACCTTTTACACTTAGCATGGATTTAGGGACCTTAGATGACGGTCTGGGCTCTTCCCCTCGCGACCACGGAGCTTAGCCCCCGCAGTCTAACTAGCAAGATCTTGACTCTCGGTATTCGGAGTTTGATTGATCGATCGGTCTTTCGACCTGTACCGATCATCCAGTGCTCTACCCCCAAGAGGAACTCTTGCCGCCAGTCCTAAAACTGTTTCGGAGAGAACCAGCTATTACGTTATTCGATTAGCTTTTCACTCCTTACCTCAGCTCATCCGAAGATTTTGAACAATCAACCGGTTCGGGCCTCCCTCCCGATTTCTCGGGAGTTCACCCTGGCCAAGGCAAGCTCATAACGCTTCGGGTCTATCTTGTGCTGCGATCCCACTCAAATTTTTGGATACGTGACAAATTTTTTCTTTTATGGCATACTGCTTCCAGCGACCTTCCGGACGGAAGGTTAGAGGAGGCTCTCGATGTTCATCCCCGCGTCCGTAGAATTATCTCGAAGCCAGGTTGCTTTCCAAGAATTCCTCCGGGAATTTAGTCGTGACCTCATCGCGGGGACGATCGTCTTCGCACTCCTCATCCTCTTCTGCCTCTATATGCTAAAGAGAAAGAAGGGGGAGATCTGAGCGCGATCATAGATTCCCGCCACCATCATCGCCGGTCTGCTCACGCGGATCGGCGATCACTTTTATTGTCAGCTTCCAAAAATTTGAGTGGGATGTGCGCCCTATTAAGACTCGCTTTCGCTACGCCTTCACGCTATGCGCGCTTAGACAAGCAACACAAAATAAGTCGTTGGATCATTCTTCAATAGGCACATTGTTCCACTCGTCCGCGGATTGCTCCGCAGCCGTTCGTGGTTCAATTCCTTGTAGACAAACGGTTTCAGGTTCTATTTCAACGGCCTCACCGGCCTGCTTTTCACCTTTCCCTCACGGTACTTGTTCACTATCGATCTAGAAAAGTATTTAGCCTTACCTGATAGTACAGGCATATTCCTCCGGAACTGTTTTACTCCGAAGTACTCAAGTTAAAAAACTAAGGAGACCAATTGTTTTCGGGGATTACTTTCCCAGAACTTCTGCTGCTGAAAAATAGATCAATTCTAGGACTTAAATAAGGAGTATAGCCTTTTATATTCTTGAGCATTAAACCAAATATTTCTATAAACTCTTGCGTATTCTTTAAGAATTTCTGATAAATTTTCCTTTTGCATTGTTTCTGCAAATTTTTCAGGACTCATGTCAAGATAACTATTACGGAAAACAGCATCTAATTTTTCTAGCAATGCTTTTCCTTCAGCACGAGCTGCATTAAGCTCCTCCTCACTTACTTCAGGAACTTCGTCGAGATCCATTGTTTGTATTTCTGAATTCTGGAAACTTTTCGATGAGTCCCAGAAACGGACATTTCCTTTTTCAGCTAATTCTCCTACCTCAATATAGGCTCGCTGATAGTCTTGTTTGCTGACTCCTATCTCATCCAACCCTTCTTTCCCTTCTTCATACTTCTCGTCGAGTTTTTTCTAAAATCCTCTGGATTGGGATGTTTTAGTTTTTCCGGGTTCATACGTCAATAATAACAATCTTCATCACTCCCGTAAACGAAGTACGGGTATATGCTTTTCGAGGTATCTCGGAGCCACGTAGGTGGCGAGAGTGAGCGCACTTTCAGCAGAAAGTGACGCGACCTCGAAAAGCATATACCCATTCTGAGTTAGTCTGGCCGCCGGGAATCGAACCCGGTCTTTACGAACCCGAATCGCACTATTACCGGCAGGACCATGGCCCGTAGATACCAAGATATTTAACCGCGTTTCAGTAGATGATGCAACTGATCTATAAGCCTCCGGTTAATATAAATTTAATGATCTGCCATTTATAATGTTCTTGACGTCATTTTTCAGCATGCTATATTTTGATTAACGTTAGTCAATATCAATCAATTCAAATACTACCATGATCAAACGAATGCCCATCACCAAAGCCCGTATAAACCTCGGCCAGATCGCGCGCCGCGCGCATGTTAATAACGAATATTTTATCCTAGAAAAGGATGGTATCCCCGTCATTGGCATCATGTCGGCGGACGAGCTCGAGGACTACCTTGAATTGAAGAATGCTACAGTAAAATCCGCGATAGCCGCAAGCCGAAAAGATCACGCTTAGGAAAGTCCCGCAGCTGCGATGCTCCTCGCGGAACTCAAAAAAGGTGCGATAAAAAAGATTAGTTAATCCCCGCCTATGATATGCCTTCGTCCTTTTACCATGTTCAAACCTCGGCACATTTTGATCGGCTCATAAAAAGCTGGCCTCGAAGCATCCTGACCTTATCGAGCGTTTTAAAGAAACTCTCGATATCCTTTCTATTGATCCGCACAACAGCGCAAAAAACATCCCATTAAAAAGCTCCGGGCGTTCCTGCGGGCGAGGGTCAGTACCGGCTTCGTTCGAAAGATTCCGCTTTCGCTACGACGTCGTGGGCAAAAATGTTCTATTATACTATTGCGGATTACGGCGCGAAGATACGTATTAACTTTATTTATTCCCCGTCGTCCCGAATCCACCGCGCGTCTTGTTTGGCATCTCATCAATTCTTCCCATTCTGGATGGGTGATTTTTATGAACGCGCCCTGCGCAATGCGCTCCCCTTTCTCTATAATTACTGCCGCGTCGGTAAAATTATAGTATGCAACTTTTACCTCATCTTCGTTGCCGGAATAATCAGGGTCGATGATGCCAACGCCGTTTGCCATCATCAATCCTTTCTTGTGGGTACTGCTTCGTGCGGCGATCATAAGAAAATGATCTGCTGGTGTTTCGATCGTAACGTTCAATAAAAACATAACCGACTTTATTCGGCTCGATTGTCACTTCTTCACGCGCGGTGAGATCAAATGCCTCAGTGTTTTTGGTTTGGCTCTTTGGCAATGGAAACTTTATCGAACCGTTTTATTTTTATGTTCATTTTTGTGTGGCCGCGCGTAATTATTCCACGCAATATTTTCTTTTGACCTCTTCTTCTATTTCGCTTTCCAGTTCGCTTTTTCTGTTCCGCGCAATCTCCATTAATTTCTGCAACGCGGCGTCATCTAACTTGTTCAGCGCTTTCATCCGCGCAATCAACTGCTCACGCTCATTCTTTTCCGGATCCTCTAACACTTCTTCTAACAACGCGTTCAATATCCAGCCGATGCGACGGCCTGGTTTCATGTCCAAAATCTCCATCATATCGTCACCGTTCACTTTCAACATCTTCGGCGGAGCGGGTCTTTCTTTACCTTCTCTATCATGAAGAGCAAATGGCGGAGTTGTATGGCACGGCTTTTTACGCCCGAGCCGATGCGGTCGGCTTCACAACTTTTAATAAATCGTCGATGTTCTCCTGGCTGATGCGCACGAGAAAGCGCCGCACTCCAGCTGGTGAAGATCTCGCCCACGTTATAGTAGAACATGTGCGAGCGGACGAGGTGCGAAACAGCCTCGATAAAGTCTTTGGAGAATCGCAAACGGTCGAGTGCGCGTGCCCGCCAATTTTGCGCCGACATATTCGTGGTTATAGAACGTGGAGTCCGCACCGTCGCCGGCTTTTACTTTTGGCTTGCCAATGTTGTGCAAGAGCGCTGCGATGCGCACTACAAGAGAGTAATTTTCGCTCGGCAGTGTAATCCAGCGCGCGGACGTTGTGCTCAAACACAGTGTAAATGTGATGCTTGTTCTGTCCAACACCCAAACCTTCGCGTAGTTCTGGCAAAACGTAGCGCAACAGATCGAGCTCCTCTAATAAGATAATCCCCTTCGCCGCGTTCGGGGTCATGATAATTTTTACGAGTTCATCGCGCACACGTTCCTTGGCAATCGATTCCAAACCCCCGCAAGTTTCATAATCGCGCGGCGCGTGGCGAAATCAATTTCAAAATCCAGTTCGATAGAAAACCGCACGGCGCGCATTAAGCGCAACGCATCTTCGGTAAAGCGTTCTCGCCACGCCCACCGTACGAATTATTTTCGCCTTCAGATCATCGCGGCCGCCATACTGTTTCATCACGTCGCCCTTCAT